>NZ_JBITIO010000002.1:1089097-1099818 GCF_044459065.1 Nonomuraea sp. NPDC050394
ACGTGACGGCTCGTGCCCGGTGAGCGCGAAGAACGCCTCGTCGAGCGTGGGACGGCGCAGCCGGATGTCGTCGGCCTCGACGCCCCGCTCGCGCAGGGCCGCGACGACCTCGGCGAGCGTGCCACCGTCGGCGTCGCGGACGATGACCAGGCCGCCGGACTCCTCGACGTTGTCCACCTTGCCGCGCAGCGCGCGCAGGGCGTCCTCGGACGGTTCGGCGCGCACTTCACAGACCTGTCCGCCGACCTGCTTCTTGAGCTCCCCGGGTGTGCCCTCGGCGATCACCTTGCCGCCGTCGATGAGCACGAGCCGGTCGGCCAGGCGGTCGGCCTCCTCCAGGTACTGGGTGGTCAGCAGCAGCGTGACGCCCTTGTCGCGCAGCGAGGCGACCACGTCCCACATCTCCTGGCGGCCCACGGGGTCCAGCCCGGTGGTGGGCTCGTCCAGGAAGATCACCGGGCGGCTGACCACCAAGCTGGCGGCCAGGTCCAGGCGGCGGCGCATGCCGCCGGAGTAGGACTTGACCGGCTGGTCGGCGGCGTCCGCCAGGCCGAACCCGGTCAGCAGCTCCCCTGCGCGGTCCGCGGCCGCCGCCTTGCCGAGCTTGAGCAGCCTGCCGAACAGCACGAGGTTCTGCCGTCCGGTCAGCACGTCGTCGACCGCGGCGAACTGGCCGGTCAGCGCGATGGACGCGCGTACGCCCGACGGGTCGCCCGCCACGTCGTGCCCGGCGACCGACGCCCTGCCGCCGTCGAGCGGCAGGAGTGTGCTCAGGCAGTTGATCACCGTGGTCTTGCCGGCGCCGTTGGGGCCCAGCAGGCCCACCACCGCGCCCGGCTCGACGGTGAACGACACCTCGTCCACGGCCGTCTTGTCGCCGAAGACCTTGCGCAGGCCCTCGACCTCGACTCCCCCTCCGTTCATGCCGCTCATCTCCTCGATGTGGGTGGCCGTCAGCCGTCCTGCTTCACCGGCGTCTGCTGGTGGAAGACGAGCTTCCAGTCGTTGCCGCCGCGCTCGTAGACGCTGGTCATGTAGAGCTGGAAGGCGAACCCGGCCTCCTTCAGCCGGACGGTGGCGCGGTAGGTGATCAGCGCCGCGTCGCCGCTGAGCTCCAGCACCTTGACGTCCTCCAGCGTGTAGTCGTCGAAGGGCGCCTTGTTGGCCTCGATGTCGGCGGCCAGCTCCGCGCCGGTCTGCGGGCCGTCGGGCTCGACGCAGATCGTGCGGTCGGTGACCAGCTCGCGGTAGAAGTCGCCGTTGCCGACCGAGATGGCAGCCCAGCCCTGCTCCTCAAGCTCTCGCAGTTCCTTCTCGACGCTCATGCTCGGTGTCTCCTCACCTTCGGGTTTTCCGGACCGAGTTCGGTTACGGGATCTTGTTCGGTTACGGGGTCGAGGGCCAGCTGCCGGGCAGGCCGCAGAACTGCAGCACCTGCTCGACCAGCTCGCTCTCCTGGGGGACGAGGTAGAAGTGGCCGCCGGGGAAGTCCCTGAGCCGGAACGGGCCCGTCGTGCAGCCCTTCCAGGCGGCGGCCTCGTTGTGGTCCGCCTCGGGGTCGGCCGCGCCGACGGCGGCGCAGATCGGGGTCGCGATCGGCGCCGTCTCGCGCGGCCGGTAGGTCTCGATCAGCCGGTAGTCGGCTTCGAGCGTGGGCAGGATCAGCTCGCGCAGCGCGGGGTCGTCGAGGACCTCGTCGCTGGTGCCACCGAGCCTGCGCAGGTCCTTCAGCAGGGCCCGCTCGCCGCCGAGGTGCACCTGTGCCGGGCGGGCCAGGTGCGGCGCGGGGCGTCCTGAGACGACCAGGCCCGCGATCGGGCCGCCGAGCAGGCTCTCCAGGCGGCGGGCCGTCTCGTGCGCGACGGCGGCGCCCATGCTGTGGCCGAACAGGGCCAGCGGCACCTCGCTCATCGGGGCGAGGGCGGCCGCGACCGGTCCGGCCAGCTCGTCCACGCTCGCGGCGTGGGGTTCGCGCAGGCGGTCCTGGCGGCCGGGGTACTGCACGCCGTACAGCTCGACGCCTTCGGGAAGGCGCGCGGCCCAGGTGCGGAAGAACCCGGCGGCGCCGCCGGCGTGCGGGAAGCAGACCAGGCGCAGCCTGGGCACCTCCTGGACGCGCAGGGGCCGCAGCCACCGCTCGCGCTGCCGGGTGGTCGTCGTGGTCATGCCGGTGAGTCCTCCAGTTCGGTACGGGCGGCC
Organism: Nonomuraea sp. NPDC050394; assembly: GCF_044459065.1. Taxonomy (NCBI): domain Bacteria; kingdom Bacillati; phylum Actinomycetota; class Actinomycetes; order Streptosporangiales; family Streptosporangiaceae; genus Nonomuraea; species Nonomuraea sp. NPDC050394. The sequence continues at coordinate 1,091,297 of NZ_JBITIO010000002.1, forward strand.
GCGATCAGCTCGGCGGCGGGCATCGGGCGGGGCGGCGGCCCGGACAGCCGCTCGGGGAATCCCAGGGAGGCGGCCATCGCCTGCCAGATCCCGCTGACCGACAGGTAGTACTGCCCCTCGCGCAGCGGATCGATCCTGTCACCGGCGGCTTTCCACAGACCGCTGATCGCGCGGTGGGCCGCCGCGGGCCAGTGGGTCGCCAGGATCTCGCGGTAGCTGGGCGTCTGAGCTGGGCCGATGACGGTGGTGGCGGGCAGGTCGAGGCCGGGGTCGGCGGCGTCGGCGAATCGGATGGTCTTCCTCGCCTCTTCCGGCAGGTGCGGGCGCGGCGACCACAGGACGGGGCCGTGGGTGCCGGCCAGCGTGAGCGTGCCGCCGTCCGCGCCGACGGTGATCCGGTGCAGCAGGTGGGCGTGGTTGTCGGGGTCGGCGGGGTGCAGCTGGTTCTGCACCCGCAGCGTGAACGGCACCCCGGCGAGGGTGCCGTCGATCGTGCGGAACGGACCGGAGCCGGTGGGCGCGGGCAGGTCGAAGGGACGCAGCCCGCCGAGCGCCCGGCCCAGGATGTCGAACAGGTGGTAGGAGACTTGCACGCCGCAGGCCGCCTCGACGTAGAGGGGGCGCAGCGCGCGGGCGGCGGCGATGAAACGCCGCACCGGCGACAGGTGCACGTAGTGGCTGTTGACCTGGTACACGGTGCGGTGCTCGCGGGCGGCGCGCAGCAGCCCGGCCAGTTCGTCGCGCAGCAGCGGCCCTTCCTGCAGCACATGCACGCCGCGGGCCGTCAGCTCGGCGGCGACCTCACTGGCCGGGCCGCCGTTCACCGCGCCGAGCAGCACGACGCAGGCCAGGTCGACGCCGTCCGGCACGTCCTCCACGCGGGTCCAGAGCGGCACCCGCGCCGCTCGCGCGCAGGCGTGAGAGCGTTCGCCGCCCTTGGCGAGGATGCCCGCGAGCCGGAACCCGGAACCGGGCGCGGCGATCGCGGCCAGGTGGATCCGGCCGAAGCCGGTCCCGCAGACGAGCACGCGCGGCGGGCCACTCACAGCGCACCCTCCTCAACAGCCACGCTCTCCCCCGTATCCAGCGGGGAGGTGACCCGCACGGCCGGGTCCGCGCGCAGGTCGGTGAGCACGCGCTCCGGATCGAGCACCCAGGCGGCCTCGTGCGCGCCCGGCGGCACCCGTCCCGCCACGAGCGCCCTGACGGCGCTCGCGGCCACCGCGGCGGTCAGCTCGTAGCTGTCGGCGGCGCGCGTGATCAGCGTCCTGCCGTCGAGGTCGAAGACGAGCTGGAAGTACGGCTCCCGCCCCACCGCGTCGAGCCGGGCGGCCAGCTCCAGGTCCCGGGCCGCCTGCCCGGGATCCCTGTCCGCGGCGCCGGCCAGGGCGCGCGGGGCGCGTTCGCCGTCGAAGACGCCCCACCACTCGACCTCGGCCAGCCCGAGCGCGCGGGCCAGGCGGGCGCTCTCGCGGCTGAGGTAGGGGTAGGCGCTGACCCGGCCGGGGAAGTGCGGCAGGCGGACGCCGTCGAGCGGGCGCAGCGCGCCGCGGACCTGCCGGTGGCCGCGCCAGGCGGCCTGCGGGGTGGCGTACTCGCCGGTCAGGGAGGCGATGTAGTCGAGGGCGGCGGCCTTCGTGAAGAGGTCGAGACCGCCGACGTGGGCGACGAGGCGGTGCGGCTCGGGCCCCGCCATCGCCCGCGGCAGCAGCGCGGACAGTCCCGGCATCATGCCCGCCGCCAGCACGGCGCCGCGCGGGCCGCCGGGCGCCCGCAGCGCCAGGTCCGTGAGGAGGGCGAGGTCGAGCCGGTCGCCCGCGACGTCCACGTAGTGCGCTCCCGCGGCCAGCGCCGCCCTGGCCACGGTGTCGAGGATGGTCGAGGACGGCCCCGCGCAGTTGACCACCACCTCGCATCCGGCGCAGAACCGGGCCAGCGCGGCGGCGTCGTCCAGGTCCAGGGTGACGGGCTCGTCGCCGGGCCCGGCCTGGGCGCGCACGCGGGCGGGGTCCCGGCCGCCGAGCCGCAGCGGGCCGGGCAGCCGGCGGGTCAGCGCCCGGCCGACTGCGCCGTGGCATCCGCTCACGCCGATGGTCATGACTCCTCCAGCAGGGCGGCGACCTCGTCCACGTGGGGCGGGCGCAGGCAGGTGAAGTGGTCGCCTGGAACGTCGGTGACGGTCAGCTCGCCCAGGCACAGCTCCCGCCAGAAGCCGGTCATGTCGTCGCGCAGCCAGGGCAGGAAGCTCGTGCCGCCGCGCTGGCGCAGGAAGGAGATGTCGCCCGCGTACGGTTCCGGCTCGTGGGCGGCGACGGCCAGGAGGCTGTGCCGTACCACCTGGAAGGAGGTGGCGATGTGCCGCTCGACGTCGGGGCCGGCGGCGCCGGAGGTGGCGGCGTGGCCGATCGCGGCCAGCCGTTCGGCCTGTGGGCGGGCGGCCTGGGCGCGGAAGGCTTCGGCGGCGGGGGCGAGTTCGCCGGTCAGCGCGGTGACCGAGCCTGCGGGCACGCGGCCGGGGTCCTCGCGCAGCAGGGCGGCGAAGACCTTCGCCATCAGCTCCTCGTCGGCGGGGTAGCCGGCCGCCGCCGGGTCCACGCCCATGACCTTGGCGAAGACGTACTCGGCCACGAGGTCGTCCTCGATGGTCCGGGGCAGCGTGTAGCTGCTGACCACGGTGAGGGCGCTGACGTCGGCGCCGGCCTCGGTGAGGTTTCTGGCGACCTCGGTGGCCAGGAGGCCGCCCATGCAGTAGCCGACCACGTGGAAGGAGTGCGCGCCGGTGTCCAGGAGGGTGCGGGCGTAGCGGGCGGCGCGGCGGGCAATCAGGCCGCGCGGCTCCTCGGCCAGGTAGGCGTCCACGTCGGTGATCGCGAGTCCGGCGAGCGGGCCGTTCTTGGCGGTCAGCAGCCGCGACAGCGCGCGGTAGGGGGTGAGGGTGCCGCTGCCCTCGTGGACGAGTACGCGCAGCGGGCCGTCGCCGGGCGGGTCGCCGCCGAGCGGGATCAGCGGCGTGCTCTCGGCGCGGGCGCCGTCCTCGCCGGCGCCGCTGCGCAGCCCGCCGGCGAGCGCGGCCACGGTGGGCTGGTGCAGGATGCGGCGGACCAGGTCGTCCCAGTGCGCTTCGGCCGCGGCCGGTACGCGCTCGCGCAGCGTGGCGGCCAGCTTGGCGACCACCAGCGAGTCGCCGCCGAGGTCGAAGAAGTCGTCGTCGCGGTTGACCGCGCCCACGCCGAGCACCTCGGCCCACACGACGGCGAGCGCGCGTTCGAGGTCGTCGCGGGGCGGCCCGCCGGCCGAGGCGCGGCCCGCGGCGGCGCGCGGCAGCCATGAGCGGAGCGTGGTGGTGTCCACCTTGCCGTTGGCGGTCAGCGGCAGCTCGTCGACGATCTGCAGGTGGGCCGGGATCATGTGGTCGGGCAGCCGCCTGGCCAGGTGCCCGGCCAGGCCCGCGACGTCCAGGGGCCGCCGGTCGGTCTTGAACGGGGCGGCGAAGACGTTCTGGCCGAGCGGGCCGGTCACGTCGCCGGGGCCGGGCAGGCAGACGGTCGCGCCGGCGCCCGCCTCCCGCAGCAGGCCGAGCCACTGGTCCCGGCCGAGGAAGGTCTGGTCGAGTCCCCGGCGCAGGTCCTCGTAGTCCCATTTGCGGGGGTCCTTGTCCGGCATCATGAACTCCATCGAGGTCATGATCTGGTAGCTGTCGCGGGTGGTCTCGATGAAGACCAGCCAGCCGCCGGGGCGCAGCATGCGTACCAGCCGCTCCAGCACGCGGCCGGCGTGGCGGGAGTTGTGCAGCACGTTGGCGCAGAGGATGACGTCGAAGTCGTTGGGCGCGTAGCCCTGGGCGCGGAAGTCCTCGTTGATGTCGAACAGGCCGTAGCGCACCCAGGGCAGCTCGCCGAAGCGGGCGCGGGCCTCGTTGAGGAAGAAGGGTGACACGTCGGTGAACAGGTAGTCGACGTCGTGCCCGGCCAGGGCCGGGATCGTCCGCGCGCTGGTGCCGCCGACGCCCGCCCCCGCCTCCAGCACGCGCAGGCGGCCGGGGTGCCCGGCGGCGATGCGGCGCAGGATCTCGACGGCGGCGTGGTTGACGTAGCGGCTGATGATGTTCTCCCGGTAGGCGGCCTCGGAGATCTCCAGGCGGCCCTCGGGGAACAGCAGCGGCAGCGGGTCCATCTCGTCCCTGACCAGTTCGGGCAGGTGGGCGGTGCTGGTCCTGAAGTAGGCGATCAGCTCGGCCGGGTAGCTGTCCTCGCGTTGCAGCTCGCCGACCGCGCGCCAGGCGGCGTCCAGGTCGTCGGGACCGGCCGTGCGGACGGCCGTGCGCAGGCCGGCCGGGCCGCGTTCGAGGTAGCCCTCGTGTTCGAGCACGCGCAGCCAGCGGCGGACCAGCCGGTGGTGGCGGGGCGCGGCCTCCAGGGCCTCGATGACCTGCTCGGTCGTGGCGGTGTCCCCCGGCTGCCGGAACAGGCCGCGGGTGGCGAGGGCACGCACGATGCCGACGACCGCGGCCCGGTCCAGGCGGGCGATGAACTCGGTCAGCTCCTCGCGGGAGATGTGCGCGGTGTGCGGGTCGCCCGCGCGCGATCCGGCCGCGCGCAGCTCCTCCGCCGCCCCGTCCATGATCTCCGGGGTACGGCGGGCCGGCTCGGCGAAGGCGGCCAGGCGGCGCTCCATGCCGTCGCCGTCCACCAGCACGTGCGCGGCGGCCACCGCGGGGTGGTCCTGGACGGCGGCCTCGACCTCGGCCGGTTCGATCCGGTGGCCGCGGATCTTGACCTGCCGGTCCTCGCGGCCCAGGAACTCGATCAGCCCGTCCTCGCGGTAGCGTCCGAGGTCGCCGGTGCGGTAGAGGCGTTCGCCGGTCGCGGGGTGGCGGACGAAGCGGTGGGCGGTCTTGTCCGGGTCGCCGAGATAGCCGAGCGCGACGCCGGCGCCGCCGATGTACAGCTCGCCCGCCACCCAGTCGGGGCAGGGGCGCAGGTTGTGGTCCAGCACGTGGAAGGTCTGGTTGGCCAGCGGCTTGCCGTACGGGACGCTCGTCCAGCCGGGCTCGGGCTCGCCGATCGGGTGGAAGATCGACCAGATCGACGCCTCGGTGGCTCCGCCCAGGCTGACCAGGTCGAGCCGGGGCAGGCGGGCGCGGATGGCCGGGGGCAGCGTGATCGGGATCCAGTCGCCGCTCAGCAGGGCCAGCCGCAGCGTCGGCAGGCCGGTCTCCGGCTGCGCGGCCAGGTAGTGCTCCAGCATCTGGAGCTGGGCGGGCACGGAGTTCCAGAGGGTGACGCCGTGCTCGGCGACCAGCCGGGCCCAGCGGGCGGGGTCGCCTCGGCCCGCGGCGCCGGGCAGCACCAGTGTGCCGCCGGCGGCCAGGACGCCGAAGACGTCGTAGACGGACAGGTCGAACCCCAGAGCCGCCAGGCCGAGGACGCGGTCGGCCGGGGTCACCGAGAAGCGGCGGTTGATGTCGGCGACGGTGTTGAGTGCGGACTCGTGGGAGATCATCACGCCCTTGGGGTCGCCGGTGGAGCCCGAGGTGTAGATGACGTAGGCCAGGTCGCCCGGCCGCGCGGCGCTCTGCGGCACGGGGGCGGTGGCGGGCGGCAGCGTGTCCACGTCCAGGCAGCGCACGCCGTCGGGGCGCTCGCCGATCCACGACTGGGTCAGGACGGTGTCCACTCCGGCGTCGGCCAGGATGCGCGCACGTCTGGCGGGCGGCTGGCCGGTGTCGACCGGCAGGTAGGCGGCTCCGGCCAGCAGGGCGCCGAGCGCGGCGACCACCTGTTCCCAGCCTTTGTCCATGAGGATCGCCACCGGCGCGCCGCCTCGGGTGGGGGGTTCCGCCCCTGCGGTGCCAGGGGTGAGAGGTTCCGCCACGGCGCCGTCCCGGGTGAGGGGTTCCGCCCCTGCGGTGCCCGGGGTGAGAGGTTCCGCCACGGCGCCGTCCCGAGTGAGGGGTTCCGCCCCTGCGGTGCCCGGGGTGAGAGGTTCCGCCACGGCGCCGTCCCGAGTGGGGGCTTTCGCCCCCGCGGCGTCCCGGGTGAGGTTCTCGGCCACGGCGGTGGCTCGGGCGAGCAGCTCGCCGTACGTCAGCGTGCGGTCTTCCGCGATGACGGCGGGCGCGGCGGGGGCGGCGGAGGCGCGGGCGACGACCGGCTCGTGCAGCAGCCCGCCGGGGCGCGGCGCCGCGGTGGCGTTGGCGCGCTCCCGCCGCTCCTCCTGTACGGCCGGCAGCCCCACGGGCGAGGCCGCCGCCCACGCGTCGTCGGCGGCGGCCAGGTCGGCCAGCAGCTCGCGCAGCGCCCCGAACAGGTCCCCGGCCAGGCCCGCCGGGAGCACGCCGTCGCGCACGTCGGCCCTGACCTCCAGGGTTCCGTCCTCGACGAGGGCCTGGCAGTCGATCCACACCTGCGGCGTCTGGCTCCTGCCGTACACCACTTCGCCCATGCCGTCGCCGGCTTCGCCGAGCCCGAGGGTGCTGGTGAAGACGACCGGCATGAGCGCGGCGTCGCGGCCCTTCGCGCGGGCGATCTCGCGCATCACCTCCACCCCGGAGTACAGCCGGTGGTCGAGGTCCTGCCACAGCCGGTCCTGGAGCGCGGCGGCGCGGGCGGCGAAGGTGGCGTGCGCGGAGCCGTTCACCTCCAGGAGGCTGACCGTGGTGAAGTCGCCGACCAGCGCGTCCACCTGCGGGTGGAGGGGGCGGCGGTTGAGGAGGGTGAGGTTGAGGCAGAAGGCCGGCTGGCGGCTCCAGCGGCCGACGACCTCGGCGAAGGCGGCCATCACGGCGGTGGAGGGGGTGATCGCGTGCGCGGCGGAGCGCTCGCGCAGTGCCTGCCACTGTCCGGGCGTGAACCTGGCCCGGTGGCGGGTGAACGAGCCACGGGCCTGGGCGCTCTCGTCCTCGCACAGGGGGAGTTCCGGCGCGCCGGGCAGGGTGGCGAGGCGGTCCTCCCAGTAGGCGCGGTCGCGTTCGCAGGCGGGGCCGTCGCGTTCGCCCCGGGTGGCGGCCACGTAGTCGCGGAAGGTGATCTCCAGGGGCGGCAGGTGCGCGGCGGGGTCCTGGTAGAGGGTGTTCAGTTCGGTGAGCAGGAGCTGGATGCTCATGTAGTCGGCGATGAGGAAGTCGACGGAGACGTGCAGCAGGTCGCGTGCGTCCGTGCGGGTGATCCGGAGCTCGAACAGCGGCCAGGCCGCCGGGTCGTAGACGCGGCTGTCCATGGCGGCCCGCACGGCCGTCAGGTGCGCGTCGGTCTCGTCGGCGGGGCGGCCGGTGAGGTCGGTGGTCTCGATGCGGTAGCGGGGCCGGTCGGGGGCGGTGACCTGGTAGCCCTCCGGGTGGACGGTGGCGCGCAACATGTCGTGGCGCTCGATCAGCCGGTTCCAGGCGTCCTCGGCGCGGCCGGGGTCCAGGCCGGTGAAGGCGAGTTCGGCGTAGACCTGGCAGGCGGTGCCGCCGTAGTCGTAGGCGGCGCCCCGGCCGAGCAGGTAGGCGGCCTGGACGTCGGTGAGGGGGAACGGCTCGTGGCGGGCGGCCGGGTCGGGGCGCAGTTCGGGCTGGGCGGGGCGGCTCAGCTGCTCCAGCAGCGCCTCCTTGTGGGCGGCCAGCAGGGCCCGCCGTTCCTCGGTGAGGACGCCCTTGGGGGCGCGGAAGCGCAGCCGCCCCGACTCCGCCCACAGATGGACGCCCTCCCGGGCCAGTTCGGCGATGAGCTGACCGGCTGTCATAGCGAGCCCTCCTCGAAGGCTGAGTCGTCGCGGTGGTCGATCAGGGCGGCGTGCTCGGCGATCGTCGGCCCGGCGAACAGTTCCCGCAGCGGGAGGTCGACGCCGAACTCGATCCTGATCTCCTCGGCCAGGCGGGTGGCCAGGACGCTGTCGCCGCCGAGCGTCACGAAGTTCTGGTGCCTGCCCACGTCCTGGAGGTCGAGCAGGGACCGCCAGATCGCGGCGAGTGCCTGCTCGGTGGGTCCGGTGGGCGGGGCGTCGCCGCTCTGGCCGTCGGGTTCGCGGGCCAGGCGGGCGAGGGCGGCGCGGTCGACCTTGCCGTTCGCGCCGAGCGGGAGATCGTCCAGCGGGGTGATCGTGGCGGGGACGGCGTAGGAGGGCAGGCGGTCGGCGAGCCGGTCACGCAGGTCGTCAAGGTCGCCGAGGTCGCCTGGGCCGCCGGCCGGGACGACGAAGGCGGCCAGGTGGCGGTCGATCTTGGTGGCGACCGCGCGCTCGACGTGGGGGTGGGTGAGCAGGGCGGTTTCGATCTCGCCGAGTTCGATCCGGTGCCCGCGGATCTTGACCTGGTGGTCGAGGCGTCCGAGGAACTCCAGGGTGCCGTCGGGCCAGTAGCGTCCCATGTCGCCGGTCCGGTACCAGCCTCCGGTGAACTTCGCGCCGGTCGTCTCCGGGTCGCCGCGATAGCCCTTGGCGACCCCGGCGCCGCCGATCCATAGCTCGCCCGGCACCCAGTCGGGGCAGTCGCGGCCCGCGGAGTCGACGACGCGGAAGCACTGGTTGGCCAGCGGCCTGCC
>NZ_JBITIO010000003.1:0-707611 GCF_044459065.1 Nonomuraea sp. NPDC050394
CAGACGAGGTGTTGCATGAAATACTTCATGCACTGGCTTTTAACACACTGTTGAGTTCTCAAGAAACGGACGCGTTTTTCAGCGGCTCATTTCGTATTTCTATAGTTTCACCCGGTTTGCTTCCTGTCAAATCCGAGAATTTGACGTTTCACAAATTCCGAGCAGCAAGAAACCCTCAAAAACGTACCGTGCCATCATGGGCGTGTCGAATCAACGGAGTTTTCCGGTGGCTCTACGCGTACCCGAGACGGAGTCTCAAGGGGCTTGTGCCCTGGGGCCCGTCCGCCTGACATGGCGTCCGGATCGCTCCCGGGGCGAAAACAAAGACTAGGTCGCGATCGGCGAGACGTCAAATCACCACGTCGGCGCGGCGCCGACCAGCTTCCTGACCTGCGTGGCCGACGTGAACACCTCGGCCGCCATCCCCGCTGCCCGCGCCGCCCGCACGTTCACCTCGCTGTCGTCGAGGAACAGGATCCGCTCCATGGGCACCCCGAGCTGCCCGGCCGCCACCTCGTAGGCACGCGGGTCCGGCTTGGCCACGCCGATCCGGCACGAGAAGGTCCGTGCGGCGAAGCGCTTCAGCCAATCGCTGCGCTCCCACACCGGCACCAGGTCCTCGATGATGTTCGACAGCAGACCGAGGGTGCGGCCCTCGTCGGCCAGTTCGTTCACCAGCGCCACCATCTCGGGGTCGGACTGCGACCAGCTGTCCAGGTCCGCGGCGGTCAGCGCGGGCACGTCGGCGAAGGTGGTCCCGAGCCGGGCGGCCACGTTCTCCCAGTACGCTCCGCTGCCGAGCCCCGCGTCGTAGTCCGGCCGGCAATCCCAGTAGGCAGCCCAGAACCGCTCCCCCGGCACCCCCGCGAGCTCCACGAGGCGCTCGCGCGCCTGCTCAGTCTGTGTGCGGGCGATAACCCCATAAAGGTCGAACAGAATCACGTCGCTCATGTTTCGAGCGTATTCTTCCCCGGTGACTGCCACGATCATCCGCCCAGCCCCGCCGGCGACCCGCTCGTACGCCTGGCTCCCCTGGCCGATGGCCGCACTGGCAGCCGCGGTGGCGCTGTCCGGCTCCGGAGTGGCCTCGCTCAACGGCGACGAACTCGCCACGGTCAGCGCGGCCAGACGCTCCATCTCCGGACTGTGGGAGCTGTCGCAGCACATCGACGGCCATTTCCTGCCGTACTACGTCTTCATGCACCTGTGGGTGAAGCTCGGCACAGCGGAGCTGTGGCTGCGCCTTCCCTCGGCCCTGGCCATCGGTGTCGCCGCCTGGTTCCTGACCGATCTGGGCCGCCGCCTGCACGGCATCACCGCGGGCGTGACGGCGGCGGTGATCTTCACGGCGCTACCCTCCGTGTCCTATTACGGCGCCTTCGCCCGCTCGTACGCGTTCGCCGCCGCCGCGGTGGTCTTCGCCTTCTGGGCGCTGCACCGGGCGATCGAGGAGCCGCGCCGTACCGGCCGCTGGGTCCTTTACGGCGGGGCGGTCGCGCTGGTCTGCTGCACTCATCTGTTCGCCGTGCTCACGCTGCCCGCGCATCTGCTGCTCGCGCGCCGCGCGACCTGGTCGCGCATGCTGGCGGCGCTCGCCATAGGCGGCCTGCCCGCCGTCGCCCTCGGGCTGATCGGGTACGGCGAGCGCCACGCGATCAGCTGGATCCCGCAACGCGGCCCCGACGTGCTGCTGAAGTTCCCCAAGATGGCGGCGGACTCGATGGAGGTCGGCCTGTTGCTGTTCGCGGCCGCCCTGCTCGGGGCGGCTCTGACATGGCGTTCGAAGGAGGCCCCCGCGCTGCTGGCCTGGCTGGTGCTGCCGCCGGTCCTGTTGCTGGCGGTCTCCCATCTGGTGACACCTGTGTACGTCGACCGCTACCTCTTTGTCACCACACCAGCGCTGGCCCTCCTGGCGGGCCTGGCCGCGGCCGGCGTGCCGCGCCTGCCCGTCGTCGCGGGCGCCGTGCTGGCCGGGGTGACGGTCGCGCTGGCCGTACCGACGCATCTGGACGTGCGCGACTACAACGGGCGGTACGCGGACTTCCCCGGAGCCCTCGCCAGGATCAAGCCGCGGCCCGGCGACGCCCTCGTCTACGGCCAGAGCTCCGAACGCAAGGGCGTCCTCTACTACGCCACCAAGCCCCTGCCCGACGACGTGCTCCTGGCCTCGCGGGAGCCAGAGGCGCACGGCTTCGCCTGGCCCGAGCGCGACGACGTCGCCGCCGCGCTGGAGGGGCGCGAACGCGTCTGGATGTTGTGGCGCGGGGCGAGGACGGCGAAACTCCCGCGGATCGCGGCGGTACGGGCGGCCGGCTTCGAGCAGACCTCCGCCTGGCATTCGGCCGAGATCCCCGGCATCACCGTCGCGCTGTTCACGCGTCGCTGAAAACCGCCGGACTCGCACAGTGAAAGAAACCGCCCGACTCGCACCGTGAAAGAAGCCGCCGGGAGCCGGGTTGTCATCGGAAGTTTCGCGATTGTTGGCTCAACCGGAGGTTTCGGTCCTTACCATAATCGCCGCGGTGATCGACCGGTGAGAGTCTCCGGCGATGGCGCCGCAGGGAGTTCCACGTGCGAAAGATCGCAGCGACCACGCTCGCCGTCCTGACCCCTCTCACCGGAGCGGGAGCGAGCGCGGCCACCGCCGCCGACCACCGTCCCGAGCGTTCTCAGGTCGTCGTCATCGGCCACCGCGGCTCGGCCGGGCATCGCCCCGAGCACACCCAGGGCAGCTACGAGCTGGCGGTGGCCATGGGCGCCGACTGGATCGAGCCCGACCTGGTGCCGACCAAGGACCACGTGCTGGTCGTGCGGCACGAGAACGAGATCTCCGGCACCACCGACGTCTCGGCGCGACCGGAGTTCGCCGGGCGCAGGACCACCAAGGTCGTCGACGGGCGCGACGTCACCGGCTGGTTCACCGAGGACTTCACGCTGGCCGAGCTCAAGACGCTGCGCGCCGTGGAACGGCTGCCGGCCATCCGCCAGCGCAACACCGTCTACAACGGCTACTACCAGGTCATGACCTTCCAGGAGGTGCTCGACCTGGCGAAGAAGCTCTCCAAGAGGTACGACCGGGAGGTCGGCGTCTTCCCCGAGACCAAGCATCCGACCTATTTCCGCTCGATCGGCCTGCCGCTGGAGGAGAAGCTGATCGAGACGGTCCGGCGCAACGGGCTGAACCGGCCGCGCGGGCCCGTGGTGGTGCAGTCGTTCGAGCCGTCGAGCCTGAAGCGGGTGGCCGGCGCGCTGCGGGTGCCGCTGTGGCAGGCGCTGGGGACGACGGGCCAGCCGTACGACCTGAAGGCGGCGGGCGACCCCACCACGTACGCCGACATGATGAAGCCCGAAGGACTGGCGAAGATCGCCGGCTATGCCCAGTGGATCGGCCCTGACAAGTCCTCGGCCATCCCCCTGAACCCGGACGGCAGCACCGGCGCGCCCACCTCGCTCGTCTCCGACGCGCACAAGGCCGGGCTCAAGATCGGCGTCTACACGTTCCGGAGCGAGAACCAGTACCTGCCCTCGCAGCTACGCCGCGGGAGCGCGCTCACCGAGCACGGTGACGCGCTGGCGGAGTACCGCGCGCATATCGAGCTGGGCGTGGACGCGTTCGTCACGGACTACCCGGACGCGGCGGTGCTGGCGCGCGGGGAGCGTACCCGCCCGGCCGGGCAGACGCCGGCCGACCAGCTCACCCCGCTCAACGCCGGCGAGCCCGAGGAGGGCCGGCACTAGACGCGGCGAAGAGCGGGCCCTTCCACCGGGGAAGGGCCCGCCCGCGTTCAGCCGACCTCGACGCCGCCGATCGACTTCTTGCCGCGGCGCAGCACCAGGAAGCGTCCCTGCAGCAGGTCCTTGGCCTCGGGCACGTACGCCTCGTCGGTGATCTTCACGTTGTTGAGGTACGCGCCGCCCTCCTTGACCGCGCGCCGCGCCGCCGACTTCGACTCCACCAGCCCGCTTTCGGCCAGCAGGTCGATGAACGGGGCCCCGAGCGCCGGCACGGCCGCCTTGGGCACCTCCGCCAGAGCCGAGCCGAGGGTGGCCGCGTCGAGCTCCTCCAGCGAGCCCTGCCCGAACAGCGCCTTGGACGCCGCCTGCACCTTGGCCAGTTCTCCGGCCCCGTGCAGCAGCGTGGTGAACTCCTCGGCCAGCGCCCGCTGCGCCTCGCGGGCGAAGGGCCGCTCGGCGACGGACTTCTCCAGCTCCTCGATCTCCTCGCGCCCGCGGAAGCTGAAGATCTTGAGGAACTTCACGATGTCGCGGTCGTCGGAGTTGAGCCAGAACTGGTAGAAGGCGTACGGCGAGGTCATCTCGGGGTTGAGCCACACCGCGCCACCGGCCGTCTTGCCGAACTTGGTGCCGTCGGCCTTGGTGATCAGCGGCACGGTCAGGGCGTGCACGTGCGCGCCCTCGACCCGCCTGATGAAGTCGACGCCCGCGGTGATGTTGCCCCACTGGTCGCTGCCGCCGAGCTGCAGCGTGCAGCCGAAGCGGCGGTAGAGCTCCAGATAGTCGTTGGACTGCAGCAACTGGTAGCTGAACTCGGTGTAGCTGAGCCCCTCACCGGCCAGGCGGGCGGCGACCACCTCGCGCGCCAGCATGCGGTTGACCGGGAAGTGCTTGCCCACGTCGCGCAGGAAGTCGATCGCCGACAGCTCGGCGGTCCAGTCGAGGTTGCTGACCATGACGCCGCGCGCCTCGTCGGACAGGTCGAGGAAGCGCTCCACCTGCACCCGGATCTTCGCCACCCACTCGGCGACGACCTCGGCCGGGTTGAGCGCCCGCTCGGTGCTGCGCCCGCCCGGGTCGCCGATCAGGCCGGTGGCGCCGCCGACCAGGCCGATCGCCCGGTGGCCCGCCTGCTGGATCCTGGCCAGCGTGAACAGCGGGACCAGGTTGCCCACGTGCAGGGAGGGCGCGGTCGGGTCGAACCCGCAATAGGCCGTGATCGGACCGGTCGCCAGCGACGCGCGCAGGGCGTCGAGGTCGGTGGACTGCGCGATCAGGCCGCGCCAGGCGAGGTCATCGAGAATGTCGGTCACGATCTCGGCTTTCCGGGTAGTGGATGTCGGTCCCAGCCTGCCCGATCCATACGGATGAGCGCCACTTGGATACGCTCGGTCTCCATGTGGAAGGTCCGTCGCGAGCTGGCCGCTCTCAAGATCCTAGGGGCTGTCGTGTGTGCGGCTCTCGCCGTGTACTGGTGGCTGGAGGGAGACACCCGCGGGCTGATCCTGGCCGTCCCCGCGACGCTGCTGGTCGGCGCCATGGCGCTGCGCGATCTCCTGGTCCCGGTACGGCTGCGCGCCGACGAGAGCGGCATCACGGTCGTCCACGGCTACGCCGGTCACCGGCACGTGCCGTGGGAGCAGATCCAGGACGTCAAGGTGGATGTGCGCACCCGCTTCGGCCTGCGCAGCGAGATGCTGGAGATCGACACCGGCGACGCCCTGCACATCTTCAGCCCTCACGAGCTGGGCGCCTCCCCCACCGAGGTGGCCGCCACGCTGCGCCGCCGGGGGACGTGAGCCTTGTAGGGCGAGACGGTCGGGTCGCCGTCGATCCAGAACCGCCACGGCACCTCTTTGGCGGTGGAGATCCCGGTGCGCGGCCCGGACCGGATGAGCGTGCGATCGGGCGGTTCGCCCGCCAGCACGGCGAGGCTGCCGGATCCGGTGCGGATCGCGTCGAGCCCGTTGTGCTCGCGGTGCAGGCCGAGGGCGACCGCGAGCCGGGCGGGGCCGCGCGCGAGGTCGCGGTCGGGCACCCGCCTGGCCGCCGGGCCGGTGGCGCCGCGCCGGGACCGCGAGATCTCCACGCCGTCCACGATCTCGCCCGCGCGCAGCAGCACCGCCGAGCCGTGCTCCTCCGGCAGGCAGACCAGGTTGGCGCAGTAGTGCATGCCGTAGGTGAAGTACACGTACAGGTGGCCGGGCGGGCCGAACATGACCGCGTTGCGCGGCGTCCTGCCCCGGTAGGTGTGGGCCGCCGGGTCCTCGCCCGGCCCGCCGTACGCCTCGACCTCGGTCAGGCGCAGGGAGACGGGGCCGTGCACCAGGACGCGCCCGAGCAGGTCGGGCGCGACCTCGTGCGAGGGCCGGTCGAAGAAGGAGCGCGGCAGCGGCTTCAGGATCCGGCCGCCCATGCCGCCTGCGCGTCGACCGCCTCCCGCAGCGCGACGAGCTGGTCGCGGACCCGGTCGGGCGCGGTGCCGCCGGGCGCCTTGCGGGCGGCCAGGGCGCCGGGGACGTTGAGGACGTCGCGCACGTCGGGGGTCAGGTGCGGCGAGACCTTGAGCAGGTCCTCGTCGCTGACGTCACCGAGCTCGACGTCGTTGACCTGGCAGTAGACGACCAGGTGGCCGACGGCCTCGTGGGCCTCGCGGAACGCGACGCCCTTGCGGACCAGCAGCTCGGCCAGGTCGGTGGCCAGGGCGAAGCCGTCGGAGGCGGTGGCCTGCAGCCGGGCGGTGTTGACCCGCATGGTGGCCACGAGCCCGGCCATCGCGGGCAGGACGAGCAGGAGCGTGTCGACGGAGTCGAAGACCGGCTCCTTGTCCTCCTGCAGGTCGCGGTTGTAGGTGAGCGGCAGGCCCTTCAGCACGGTCAGGAGGGACACGAGGTTGCCGATCAGGCGGCCGGACTTGCCGCGGGCCAGCTCCGCCACGTCGGGGTTCTTCTTCTGCGGCATGATCGAGGAGCCGGTGGAGTAGGCGTCGTCCATCTCGATCCAGCGGAACTCCTGCGAGGCCCACAGGACGATCTCCTCGCCCAGCCGTGACAGGTGCATGCCGATCATGGCCGCGTCGAAGAGGAACTCGGCGGCGAAGTCGCGCTCGGCGACGGCGTCCATCGAGTTGGGAGCGGCGGAGGAGAAGCCCAGCTCGTCCGCGACCGCCTCGGGGTCCAGCGGCAGCGAGGAGCCGGCCAGGGCGCCGGCGCCGAGCGGGGAGACGGCGGCGCGCTTGTCCCAGTCGGTGAGGCGGTCGATGTCGCGGGCGAAGGCGTGCACGTGGGCGAGCAGCTGGTGGCCGAAGGAGACCGGCTGGGCGTGCTGCAGGTGCGTCATGCCCGGGGCGGCGGTCTCGGCGTGCTGCTCGGCCTGCGCCATGAGCGCCGTCTCCAGCTCCACGAGCCTGAAGACGATCGTGCGCGCGTGGTCGCGCAGGTAGAGCCGCAGGTCGGTGGCGATCTGGTCGTTGCGCGAGCGTCCGGCGCGCAGCTTGCCGCCGAGGGCGCCGAGGCGCTCCAGCAGGCCGCGTTCCAGGGCCGTGTGCACGTCCTCGTCGGCGACGGTCGGCCGGAACTCGCCCGACTTGCAGGCGCGCTCCAGGTCGTCGATCGCGCCGATCATGCGCTCGAGCTCGTCCCGCGTGAGCAGCCCCGCCTTGTGCAGGACCCGCGCGTGCGCCCTGGACGCGGCCAGGTCGTACGGCACGAGCCGCCAGTCGAAGTGCACGCTCACCGACAGCCGGGTCAGCGCGTCGGCCGGACCACCTTCGAAGCGTCCGCCCCACAGCCTCATCGGCTTACCATCACTCACCGTCAGCTCCTCAATCTCCACAGCGAAGTCCTCCGCGACCATAGTGCACCTCAGGCCCGCTTGGCGTCCCGGGCGGCCGCGATCTTCGCGGGCAGCGAGAACAGCTGGACGAACCCCTTGGCCAGGGACTGGTCGAAGGTGTCGCCGGTGTCGTAGGTGGCCAGCGAGAAGTCGTACAGCGACTCCTCGGAACGCCGGCCGGTGACCACGGCCTTGCCGGCGTGCAGCGTCATCCGGATGTCGCCGGTGACGTACTTCTGGGCGTCGTCGATGAGCGACTCCAGGGCGTCCTTGAGCGGCGAGAACCACAGGCCGTCGTAGACGAGTTCGCTCCAGCGCTGGTCCACGCCCCGCTTGAAGCGCGCCAGGTCCCGTTCGACGGTGACGTTCTCCAGCTCCATGTGCGCGGCGATGAGCGCGACGGCGCCGGGCGCCTCGTAGACCTCGCGCGACTTGATGCCGACGAGCCGGTCCTCGACCATGTCGATGCGGCCCACGCCCTGCGCGCCGGCGCGGGCGTTCATCTCCGCGATGATCTGGTACGGCGTCAGCGCCCGCCCGTCGAGCTTGACCGGCACGCCCGCCTCGAACGTGATGACGACCTCGTCGGCCGCGCGCGGCTGGGCCGGGTCGGCGGTGTAGGAGTAGACGTCCTCGGTGGGGCCGTTCCAGATGTCCTCGAGGAAGCCGGTCTCGACGGCGCGGCCCCACAGGTTCTGGTCGATGGAGAACGGGTTCTTCTTGCTGGTCTCGATCGGCAGGTTCTTCGACTCGGCGTACTCGATGGCCTTGTCGCGGGTCCAGGCGAAGTCGCGGGCGGGCGCGACGACGCGCAGGCCGGGCGCGAGGGCGGCGAGGCCGGCCTCGAAGCGGACCTGGTCGTTGCCCTTGCCGGTGCAGCCGTGGGAGACGATCGTGCCGTTGAAGCGCTGGGCGGCGCTCACCAGGTGCTTGACGATGAGCGGGCGCGAGAGCGAGGAGACCAGCGGGTAGCGGTCCATGTAGAGGGCGTTGGCGCGCAGCGCGGGCAGGCAGAAGTCGGCGGCGAACTCCTCCTTGGCGTCGACCACGACGGACTCGGCCGCGCCGCAGTCGAGGGCCCGCTTCTGGATGACGTCCATGTCCTCGCCGCCCTGGCCGAGGTCGACCGCGACGGCGATCACCTCGGCGTTCATCTTCTCGGCGAGGTACGGGATGGCGACGGAGGTGTCGAGGCCGCCGGAATATGCGAGAACTACTCTCTCGGTCATGGTGTTTTCTCCGATTCGGTGACTGATGGTGGCGCGAAGAGCCCGCGGTCAAGCGGGCTAGCTTCGTCGGTCGGCCACCTTCAGCAGCGACTGCGCGACGCCCGCGCCGCCCTGCGGGTCGCGGGCGATGACCAGGACGGTGTCGTCCCCGGCCACGCAGCCGAGGATCGACTCCCAGTCGGCGTGGTCGATCGCCGAGGCGAGGAACTGGGCCGCGCCGGGCGGGGTCTTCACGATGACCAGGTTCGCGCTGGCCTCGGCCGAGACCAGGAGCTCCTCGGCGATGCGGTGCAGCCTGGCGGCCGGCGTCTCGCCGGTGCCGAGCCTGGCCAGCGGGATGCGGCCGCCGCCCTCGCCGGGCAGCGCGTACACCAGCGAGCCGTCCTCGGCACGCAACTTGAGGGCCCCCAGTTCGTCGAGGTCGCGCGAGAGCGTCGCCTGGGTGACCTCGACGCCGCTCTCGGCCAGCAGTTTGGCCAGCTCGGGCTGCGAGCGGACCGCCTGCCGCTGGAGCAGCTCGGTGATCTTCGCCTGGCGGGCGACCTTGGTCATCGGAATGGTCATCTCAGCTGTTCACCAGCCAGTGCAGCAGGGCCTTCTGGGCATGCAGCCGGTTCTCCGCCTGGTCCCACACGGCGCTCTTCGGGCCGTCGAGGACGTCGGCGGTGATCTCGTAGCCCCGGTAGGCGGGCAGACAGTGCAGCACGATCGCGTCGCCGGCGGCGTGGGCCAGCAGTTCGGCGTTGACCTGGAAGGGCATGAGCGTCGCGACGCGCTCGTCCTTGCCGTCCTGGCCCATGGAGACCCAGGTGTCGGTGGCGATCACGTGCGCGCCCCGGACTGCGGCGGCCGGGTCGCTCAGCGAGACCACCGAGCCGCCGGTCCCGGCGGCGATGGCGGCGGCCCGGTCGAGGATGACGGCGTCCGGCTGGTAGCCGTTCGGGGCGCCGATCCGCACGTGCATGCCGGCGGTGGCGCCGCCCAGCAGGTAGGAGTGGGCCATGTTGTTGGCGCCGTCGCCGACGTAAGCGAGGGTCAGGCCCTTCGTGGTGCCGAAGCGCTCACGGACGGTCTGCAGGTCGGCGAGGATCTGGCAGGGGTGGTACTCGTCGGTCAGCGCGTTGACGACCGGGACCGTGGTGCCCTCGGCCATGGCCTCGATGCGCTCCTGGCCCGCGGTGCGCCACACGATGGCGGCGCACTGGCGCTCCAGGACGCGGGCGCTGTCCTCGATGGGTTCGCCGCGGCCCATCTGGGAGGTGCCGCCGTCGATGATCAGGGGCAGGCCGCCCAGTTCGCCGACGCCGACGGCGAAGGAGACGCGGGTCCTGGTGGAGGGCTTGTCGAACAGGACGGCGACGGTCTTGGGCCCCTCGAAGGGGCGGTAGCCGTAGCGGTCCTTCTTCATCGCGGCGGCCAGCTCCAGCACCTCGGCCTGCTCGGCCGGGCTCAGATCGTCGTCCTTGAGGAAGTGTCGCCTGGTCATGGTGCGGCCTCGGTGAGGATCTTGGGGAAGGCGTCCACGAAGGACTGCACCTCGGAGTCGGTGACCACCAGCGGGGGCGCAAGCCGTACCGCGTCGGGCTGCAGGGCGTTGACCAGGAAGCCCGCGTCGGCGGCGGTCTTCTGCACGGCGGCCGAGACGTCGGAGGTGAGGACGGCGCCCAGCCACAGGCCGCGGCCGCGCACGCCCTTCAGCAACGGGTGCTCGATCGCCTCCAGGCCGGTGCGCAGCTGCACGGCGACCTTCTGCACGTGTTCGAGATCGACGTTCTCCAGTACGGCCAGCGCCGCCGCGCACGAGACCGGGTTGCCGCCGAACGTCGAGCCGTGGTCGCCCTTGGCGAACAGCGTGCCGGCCTCGCCGAAGCCGACGCAGGCGCCGATCGGCAGCCCGCCGCCCAGTCCCTTGGCCAGCGTGAGGATGTCGGGGACGACGCCGTCGGCCTGGTGGGCGAACCAGTGGCCGGTGCGTCCGATCGCCGACTGGATCTCGTCGGCGATCATGAGCGCGCCGGTGGAGTCGCAGATCTCCCTGACGGCCTGGAAGTAGCCGTCCGGCGGGGGGACGACGCCGGCCTCACCCTGGGTGGGCTCCAGGAAGACCGCGATGCACTCGCCGCCGACCTCCTGGCGCAGGGCCTCGGCGTCGCCGTAGGGGACGAACCTGACCTCGACCGGGAACGGGCCGAACTGGTCGCGGATGGCCTTCTTGCCGGTCAGCGACAGAGAGCCGATGGTCCGGCCGTGGAAGCCGTTCTCGGCGGCGACGAAGTAGCGGCGGCCTTCGCGCCGGCCGTACTTGAGCGCGAGCTTGTACGCGGCCTCGTTGGCCTCGGTCCCAGAGTTGGCCAGGAAGATCTTGGCCGGTTCCTTGAGCAGCCCGAGCAGTTTCTCGGCGAGCAGGACCTCGGGCTCGTGCACGAACAGGTTGGAGGTGTGGGCCAGCGTGGCGACCTGCCGGGAGACCGCCTCGACCAGGGCCGGGTGGGCGTGGCCGAGCGAGCTGACCGCGATGCCGCCGATGAAGTCGAGGTATCGCCTGCCGTCGACGTCCCACACCGCGCTGCCCTCGCCGCGGACCAGGGCGACCGGCGGGGTGCCGTAGTTCGGCATGAACGACTTCTCGAACCTCTCGAACAGGCTCATCAGGGCATCACCATGGTTCCGATTCCTTCGTCGGTGAAGATCTCTAGCAGCAGGGAGTGCGGGACGCGGCCGTCGAGGACGTGGGCGTGGTTGACGCCGCCCTGGACCGCGGTCAGGCAGGCGCCCATCTTGGGCACCATGCCGCTGGACAGGGCGGGCATCAGCTCTTCGAGCTCGGCGGCCTTGAGCTTGCCGATGACCTCGCTGTCGTCGGGCCAGTTGGCGTACAGGCCTTCGACGTCGGTCAGGACGATGAGCTTCTCCGCCTTGAGTGCCACGGCCAGCGCGGCGGCCGCGGTGTCGGCGTTGACGTTGTAGATCTGGCCGTCCTCGCCGCGGGCGACGCTGGAGACGACCGGGATGCGGCCGTCGTCCATGAGCGCGTGCAGGGCGCCGGGGTCGACGTGGACGATCTCGCCGACCTGGCCGATGTCGACCTTGTCGCCGTCGACGACGGCGTGCTTGCGTTCGGCGGTGAACAGGTTGGCGTCCTCACCGGACAGCCCGACCGCGAACGGGCCGTGCCGGTTGACCAGGCCGACGACCTCGCGGTTGACCTGGCCGACCAGGACCATCCTGACGACGTCCATGGCCTCGGGCGAGGTCACGCGCAGCCCCGCGGTGAAGGTCGACTCGATCCCGTGCAGGTCGAGGGCCTTGCTGATCTGCGGGCCGCCGCCGTGGACGACGACCGGCTTGAGGCCGGCGTAGCGCAGGAAGACGATGTCCTCCGCGAATCCCGCCTTGAGCGACTCTTCGGTCATGGCGTTGCCACCGTACTTGATGACGACGGTGGCGCCCTGGAAGCGGGCCAGCCAGGGCAGCGCCTCGATCAGCGTGGCCGCCTTCGTGAGCGCCGAGGCCGACCTCATGAGGAGTAGGCCGAGTTCTCGTGGACGTAGTCCGCGGTCAGGTCGGTGGTGTGGATGGTGGCCGAGTTGGTGCCCGCCGACAGGTCGATGGTGATGGTGACGTCGCGGGGGCGCATGTCGACCTTGTCGCGGTCGTCGCCGACGGCGCCACCCCGGCAGATCCACACGCCGTTGATGGCGACGTTGAGGCGCTCGGGCTCGAAGACGGCGTCGGTGGTGCCGACCGCGGCCAGGACGCGGCCCCAGTTGGGGTCCTCGCCGTGGATGGCGCATTTGAGCAGGTTCGAGCGGGCGACCGTCCGGCCGACCTTGACCGCGTCGTCCTCGGAGGCGGCGCCGACCACCTCGATGGCGATCGCCTTGGAGGCGCCCTCGGCGTCCACGAGCAGCTGCCTGGCCAGGTCCGCGCAGACCTCGGTGACCTTCTCCTCGAACTCCTTCAGCGCCGGCTTCACCCCGGCGGCGCCGGAGGCGAGCAGGAGCACGGTGTCGTTGGTCGACATGCAGCCGTCGGCGTCGAGCCGGTCGAAGGTCTTCGCGGTGGCCCTGCGCAGGACCGCGTCGAGTTCCTCGCTGGTCAGGTCGGCGTCGGTGGTCAGGACGACGAGCATGGTGGCCAGGGCCGGGGCGAGCATCCCGGCGCCCTTGGCCATGCCGCCGACCATGTAGCCCTCACCGCGCTTGAAGGAGATCTTCGAGACGGTGTCGGTCGTCCTGATGGCGTCGGCGGCGGCCAGGCCGCCATCGCGGGAGAGCTGCTCGGCGGCCGTCTCGACGCCGCCGAGCAGCGCGTCCATGGGCAGTCGCTCGCCGATCAGGCCGGTCGAGCAGACCGCGATCTCGCCCGCGGAGTCGTGGAGCGAGGCGGCCACCCGCTCCGCCGTGGCGTGGGTGTCCTGGAATCCCTCGGGGCCGGTGCAGGCGTTGGCGCCGCCGGAGTTGAGCACGACCGCCCGGACCCGGCCGCCGCGCAGGACCTGCTGCGACCAGATCACGGGGGCGGCCTTCACGCGGTTGGCGGTGAAGACGCCCGCTGCGGCGCGCGAGGGTCCTTCGTTGACGACGAGGGCCAGGTCGCGGTTGCCGGCGGCCTTGATGCCCGCGGCGATACCGGCGGCCTTGAAGCCGAGCGGGGCGGTCACACTCATGGAGCAACTCCTGTCAGGGGGAGGCCGAGCTCTTCCGGCAGGCCGAGGGCGAGGTTGACGCTCTGGATCGCGCCTCCGGCCGTGCCCTTGGTGAGGTTGTCGATGGCGATGACGGCGATCAGGCGCCCGGCGCGCTCGTCGAGCGTCACCTGCAGGGCGGCGGTGTTGGCGCCGTAGGTCATCGCGGTGGCGGGCCAGGTGCCCTCCGGCAGCAGGCTCACGAACGGCTCGATGGCGTACGCCTCGTGGTAGGCGGCGCGCAGCGCCTGCTTGGTCAGCCCGGGTGCGGCGGGAGCCGTACAGGTGGCCAGGATGCCCCGGCTCATCGGGGCCAGCGTCGGGGTGAAGGAGACCCGGACCCCGGTTCCGGCGACGGCGCCGAGGGTCTGTTCCATCTCGGGGGTGTGCCGGTGGCCGCCGCCGACGCCGTAGGCGCTGACCGAGCCCATGACCTCGCTGCCGAGCAGGTTCGCCTTGAGCGACTTGCCCGCGCCGCTGGTGCCGGAGGCGGCGACCACGACGACGTCGGGTTCGGCCAGGCCGGCGGCGAAGGCGGGGAACAGGGCGAGCGTCACCGCGGTCGGGTAGCAGCCGGGTACGGCGATGCGCCGGGCGCCCTTGAGCACCTCGCGCTGGCCGGGCAGCTCCGGCAGCCCGTACGGCCAGCTGCCCGCGTGGGCGCCGCCGTAGAACTCCCGCCACGCGGCGGGGTCGGTGAGCCGGTGATCGGCGCCGCAGTCGACGACAATGGTGTCGGGCCCGAGTCCGGCGGCGACGGCGGCCGAATGGCCATGCGGCAGGGCCAGGAAGACGACGTCGTGGCCGGCGAGGGTCTGGGGGCTGGTTTCCTCGATGACCCGGTCGGCGAGCTGGGGCAGGTGCGGCTGGTGGGCGCCGAGCGTGCTGCCCGCGCTGGCGGCCGCGGTGAGCGCGCCGATCCGCAGCTTGGGGTGGCCGAGCAGCAGGCGGAGCAGCTCTCCGCCGGCGTAGCCGCTGGCACCGGCGATCGCCGCCCTCATCGAACCTCCTGCATGTTCATGCACTGTAACTCATGTTCTTGCTTAGAAAGATGATGCACAACAGAGGATGAACATGCAAGTGAGACCGCCCTTCCCGTCCACATGATGAGATCGGACATATCGCCCATTTAGTGCATAACCACTCACAGAACAAGGCTCTAGCGTCACGTACCTACTGGTCGGTACTGTGATTTATCCGGATCGCCGAGCCACGCGGGAGTTCTGCGCATGACCATCAGCCACGCCCAGGTCCAGGCCCAGCTCACCGGCCCCGGCCAGCTCTTCGAGACCGAGGAGATCGGCGACACGGGCGTCCGTACGTGGAAGCACGCGCCCGGTCACTTCAGGGCGCTGCTGGAGATGAGCCGCTTCCACGGGGAGAAGGTGTTCCTCGTCTACGAGGACGAGCACATCACCTTCGAGGAGCACTTCCGCCGCGCGGCGACTCTCGCCAACCGGCTCGTCACGGACTACGGCGTGGCCAAGGGCGACCGGGTGGCCATCGCCATGCGCAACTACCCGGAATGGGTGGTCTCCTTCTCGGCGGCGCTGGCCGCCGGGGCGATAGCCGTACCCCTGAACGCGTGGTGGACCGAGCAGGAGCTCGCCTACGGCGTGCGCGACTCCGGCGCGAAGGTGCTCATCGCCGACGGCGAGCGCGCGGCACGGCTGACGGGCACGGGCATCCCCCTGATCGTCACCCGGGGCCGGGCGCCCGCGGGCGCGCGCTCCTTCGAGGAGGTCATCGGCGAGGTCGCCGCCGACGTCACGCTGCCCGCCGTCGAGCTGGAGCCCGAGGACCCGGCCACGATCTTCTACACCTCCGGCACGACCGGGCAGCCCAAGGGCGCGCTCGGCAGCCACCGCAACCTGGGCCAGTCGCCGATGACCGTCGCCTACGGGCTGCTGCGCGCGGTCGCGCTGGCCGGGAAGGACATCGGCGCCGCGGCGGGCGTGCGCAGGGTGACGCTGCTGACGGTGCCGCTGTTCCACGTGACGGGGTGCTTCTCCGCGCTGACCACGACCATGTTCACCGGCGGCGGCCTTGTGCTCATGTACAAGTGGGACGCCGGGCAGGCCCTGCAGCTCATCGAGCGCGAGAAGGTCACCGCGATGATCGGCGTGCCGACCAACGCGTGGCAGCTGATGTCGCACGCCGACTTCGGCAAGCGCGACCTGTCCTCGCTGACCACGCTCGGCTACGGCGGCGCCCCCGCCCCGCCCAAGCTGCTGGAGCGCATCAACGAGAACATGCCCGAGCGCTCGGCCTCCAACGGCTACGGCATGACCGAGACCACCGCGCTGGCCGTCGGCAACGGCGGCCCCGACTACGAGGCCAGGCCCGACAGCATCGGCCTGCCCTCGGCGGTCGTGGACGTCAGGGTCGTCGACCCGATGGGCGAGGTGCTGGCCGCGGGCGAGGTCGGCGAACTGTGCGTACGCGGGCCCAACGTCATCATGGGCTACTGGAACAAGCCGCAGGCCACCGCCGAGACCTTCGTCGGCGGCTGGCTCCACACCGGCGACCTGGCCAGGATCGACGAGGAGGGCTTCGTCTACATCGTCGACCGGGCCAAGGACATGGTCATCAGGGGCGGGGAGAACGTCTACTGCGCCGAGGTCGAGGCCGCCCTCTTCGAGCACCCGGCCGTGGACGACGCGGCGGTCATCGGCGTGCCCCACGACGAGCTGGGCGAGGAGGTCGGCGCCGTGCTGCGGCTCAAGCCGGGCACCGCGACCACCGCCGAGGAGGTCCGGTCGTTCCTGGCCGAGCGCATCGCCAAGTTCAAGATCCCGGCCCACTTCTGGTTCCGCGAGGACGAACTGCCCCGCAACCCCGGTGGCAAGATCCTCAAGACGCACCTGCGGCGCGAAGTCCTAGGCGGCTAGCAGGCGTACCTCCGCCCGCGGGAGCTTGGCCCACCAGTGGGCGTAGCGGCGGTAGACGGCGGGGTCGCGGGCCGCCAGGAACTTCACCAGAGCCTCGGCCTCGGCCGCCAGTCCCGTCCAGTCCCGCTCGGACAGCGGCCGGAAGGCGCTCGCCTCGATGCCGCCAGCGGCGGGCCGCCAGACTCCGGCGACCTGCCCGTCGACCAGCAGCGTGGGCAGGACGTCGCCGTTCTGGCGGGTGACCAGGCGCCGCAGATCCGGCGGGATCACCCGGCTGCGGTCGGCGTAGGCCAGCAGGACGCTGTCCCACATGGGCAGCAGCCTCGGCGGCGCCGGTGTGTCCTCCTCCGGGAGATGGCCGTCCGGCACGTCGTACAGCACGGTGCCGTCCGGCCCTTCGAGCTGGTCGAAGCCGGTCACCGCCGCGCGCAGCACCGGCCTGGTCAGCAGGCTGAACTGGGCGATGTCGGCCACCGAGGCCGGCCCGAACGCCTCCAGGTAGCGCCGGACCAGGTGGCGTACCGACTCCTGCCGCTCGTCCGGGCCCATCCGCGGCAGGCGGGTCACGGTGAACGCGCCCCGCGCTTCGAACGACCAGGGCCCGCCGGTCGGGACGTGGTGCAGCGGCGCGAACGTGCGCAGCGCCCACCACATGCGCGGCTGGTGCGCGCCCAGCCGCTCGCGGATCAGCTCCTCGATCTCCGCCTTGGTCCGCGGCGCCGCCGCGAACTCCAGCAGGTGGGGCAGCAGCGCGTCGGCGTCGGCGACGCTCAGCCCGGCCCCGGTGAAACGCCGGTCCCCCAGCCGCGCCCCGCGCAGGCTCGCCACCATCGCGTTGTGGAAGGCCGGGTAGTCCCCGGAGTGGACGGCGTGCAGCGTGATGCGCATCAGCGTGGACTTGACCACCTCGTGGCCGGCGAAGGCGGCGTCGAGATCTGCCGGGTCGAACCCCTCCAGCCTGTTCCACAGGGCCAGGTACGGCGAGGCCGCCTCCTGGGCCTGCAGCGCGGCGACCCGGCGCACGCCCTCGGCCGCGGGCAGGCGTTCACGCCGCAGGAGCAGTTGCCGGGCCAGCGTCGCCCGGTTCAGCCGTCTCATCGTCAGCGCCACGCCCCGCAGCCTACGGCGCCCGGCCGCCGGCGTGCTCGGCGACCGCCCGCGTGGGCGGCACGACCGTGGGCAGGCGCGGGCCGTCGAAGTAGCCGGGCTTGTGCGTGCGCAGCAGCGCCCGCCCGCTGCGCTCCCACAGGAAGCCCGGCCGGCCCAGCAGCCCGGCGAACAGCTCGCCGGCCTTGGCGTGGTCGCGCTCCGCCAGGCGGACGATCGGCACCGGTGAGACGGCGTCGCCCTTGAGGTAGGAGGTGACCAGGTCGCGGCCCTCGCGCCGGACGACCAGGCCGGGCCGGTCGAAGATCTCGGCCAGCCGGGCGAACTCGGCGTAGTAGCCCAGGCCATCGGTCTCGTCGAAGATCAGGGCGACGCTCCCGGCCCGCGACACGTGCTCGGGGATCTCTGCGTCGACCCGCCCGCCGAGCCGTTCGGCCTGGTAGCCGAGATAGCCCTGGATCTTCTGCGCCACCTCCGCACCCGCCACCACCACCTGGTCGGAGCCGAAGTAGGCGATGAAGCAGCGGCGCTGCTCGGCCTGCGTACGCCGGGCCGCGGCCAGCAGGTCCGGATTGCGGTAGGCGGCGGCCGGATTCTCCAGCGCCACGTGCGCGGCCGCCGCGACCAGCCGTTCGCGCGCCTGCGCGGTGTGCACCGACGGAGTGGCGCTGATCAGCCAGTCGCGGCCGAGCGGGATGAGCCTGCCGACCACGAACATGCCCTCGGCCAGCGGCGCGAACGCCTCCTCACCCAGGTTCGACAGCGTGCGGTAGGTCAGCTCGTCCACGTGGTTGAACAGGATGAGCGCCGGGCCGTCGAACCCGGTCACCTCGAAGACGCCCTCGACCACGTCCTTCCAGCCGAGCAGCAGCTCGTGGTCGGCCGCGTCGAGGCCGGGGTGCTCGTCCACGAACCGGTCGAGGACCGTGCCGCCGCCGCCGAGCTTGTGCTGGTGCACGAAGTAGTCGACCGGCAGGAAGGCGTTGGCCTCGTCCTGCGGCATGCCGCCTGCGTAGAAGCGGTCGAGCACGGCGGCCAGCTCGCGCTGGAACCTGCCGGACGTCGCGTAGTGCACCAGCTCGGGCTTGAGCTCCCGCGCGCGGGCCAGCAGATCCATCGGCTCACTCCTCGTGTTCGTGCGATTGCAAAGAGACAGTAACGAGGCGTACGGCGGCGCGGGCCGCTTTCCCGATTTCTCCCGAGAAGTCTCCGCAGGTCAAGGGGTGCATAGCCACCTCCATTACCTGGCGCGTAATCGCACCGGCTATGCCCCCGATGACACGGTTCCTGTGTCGGAAACACCCGCTGTCGGCCAACACCAGCCGCCGGAAACACCCGCGAGGAGAACCGAGATGACCGCCGTACCCGTCACCGCCGACCGGACCAGGTTCCTACGCACCGTGCTCGTCGCCGACGCCCTCGTCACCGGCGCCAACGGCCTGGCCTACCTGGTCGCCGCGCCGCTGCTCAGCGATCTCCTGGGGCCCGGCTCGGGGATGCTGCGGGCCCTCGGCGTCTTCCTGCTCGCGTACGGCGCCGCCGTGGGCGTCCTGGGCACCCGGCGCGAGATCAGTCTCGCGGCCACCAAGGCCGTCGTCGCCATCAACATCGCCTGGACGCTGGCCAGCGTGGCCGCCGTGGCGTTCGGGCTGGTGGAGTTCACCACGATCGGCGCCGTGTGGGCGATCGCCCAGGCGCTGGTGGTCGGCCTGCTGGCCGAACTGCAGATCATGGGCCTGCGCAAGGCCCGCCGCTGATCCGAGAGAGGAAGAATCACCATGGAAAACCTGGTCGAGCGCTATGTGGCCGCCTGGAACGAGACCGACGAGGGCGCCCGCGCCAAGGCCGTCGCCGAGCTGTGGGCCGAGGACGGCGCCTACACCGACCCGCTGGCCGCCGTCACCGGCCATGAGGCGATCGCCGCGGTGATCGCCGGGGCGCAGGGGATGTTCCCCGGCATGGTCTTCACCCCGGGCGAGGTGTTCGAGACCCACCACAACGTGGCCCGCTTCACCTGGCATCTCGGCGCGCCCGGCGGTGAGCCGGTCGCGGTCGGGTTCGACGTGGCGGAGCTGGCCGGGGACGGCAGGATCCAGCGGGTCCTGGGCTTCCTCGACAAGGTCCCCGCCTGAGCCTCGCGGGGAAGGGCCCTTCCGGTCGCCGGGAGGGCCCTTCCTCGCGTCCGGGGAAAAACCGTTTGAGCTCGCGCGCGGGCAGGACGGACAATGTCACCTCGTGTTCTCCCTCATCAAACGCATCGCACCCGACCTGGGCCCGTTGCGCGACTCGCGTGACTACCGGCTGCTGATGGTCTCCGGGGTGATCACGATGTTCGGCACGTTCGTCACCATGGTGGCGCTGCCGTTCCAGATGATGGAGCTGACCGGCGACTACGTCGCCGTGGGACTGATGAGCCTGGCCGAGTTCGTGCCGATGGTCGTGTGCGGGCTGTGGGGCGGGGCGATCGCCGACGCGCTCGACCGGCGCAAGATCGTGCTGTTCAGCGAGGTGGGCCTGCTGGTCACCTCGGGCCTGCTGACCGTCAACGCGATGCTGCCGCGCCCGCAGGTCTGGGTGCTGTACGTGGTCGGCGCGATCGCGATGGGCCTGACCTGCCTGCAGCGGCCCAGCCTTGAGGCGCTCATCCCGCAGGTCGTCCGGCACGACCAGCTGCCGGCGGCGGCGGTGCTGGCCAGCCTGCGCTGGAACATCGGCGCCATCGCCGCGCCCGCCCTGGGCGGCCTGCTCGTGGCCACCCACGGCAGCGCCCTGGCCTACGGGCTGGACACGGCGTCGTTCGCGCTGTCGCTGGTGCTGCTGTGGCGGATGCGCGCGGTGCCGCCGCACGAGGAGGCGCGGCCCGCCTCGCTGAAGACGCTCGCCGAGGGCGTCCGTTACGCCTGGCGCCGCAGCGACCTCATGGGCACCTACCTGGTCGACATCGCGGCGATGGTCTTCGCCATGTCGACGGCGCTGTTCCCGTTCCTGGCCAAGCAGCTGGGCGCGCCGCAGGCGGTCGGCCTGCTCTACTCGGCCAGCGCGGTGGGCGCCCTGATCGCCTCCCTCACCGGCGGCTGGACGGCACGGGTGCACCGGCACGGCCTGGGCGTGATCGTGGCCGCCGGGCTGTGGGGCGTGGCCGTGGCGCTGGCCGCGGTGGTGCCGAACCTGTTCGCGGTCTTCTTCTGCCTCGCGCTGGCGGGCGCCGCCGACATGATCAGCGGCATCTTCCGCTCGACCATGTGGAACCAGACCATCCCGAACGAGCTGCGCGGGCGCCTGGCCGGCATCGAACTGCTGTCGTACGCCAGCGGCCCCATGCTGGGCAACGCCCGTGCCGGAGCGATGGCCGCCTTCGGCGGTGCCCGCTTCGCGCTGGGCGTGGGCGGCCTGCTGTGCGTGGGCGCGGTGGCCGCGCTGGCCGGGGCGTTGCCGAAGTTCCGCCGCTACGACGCCCGCACCGACGAACACGCCCTGGCCGAGAAGGCCCGCCGCGAACTGGCCGCACCCTGACCGGATGCGGCTTCACCGGCCCTCACGCCGCGCGAGGGCTTCACCGGCCCTCGCGCCGGGCGAACGCCGTCAGCGCCACCGCGTCGGAGTAGACCTCCCGCACATACTCCGCGACCCACTCCCCGATCCCGCCGAATCCCGACCCCGCCACCAGCCGGGCCGCCACTTCCGCGGCGTCGAGGGGGGTCCGCCGCAACGTCACCGCCCCGCTGACGGAGTCGAGCAGCGCCCAATGAGCCCCGTCCCTCCCGTACGGCATGCCGACGGACCCCGGGTTCACGATCAGCCGCCGGTCGGCCAGCCGCGCGAACGGCATGTGCGTGTTCCCCAGCACCACCGTGTCTGCCGGCTCACCGTCCAGCACCTCCCGCCACCGCTCCAGCGAACTGTCGACGAGCACGACCTCGTCGTCACTACGCGGTGTCCCGTGCACGAACAGCGTCCGCCCCAGCCGGCCCAGATCCAGCTCTTGCCGGGCGGGCAGAGCGGCGAGCACGTCAACCTGATCCTCTCGCAGCCGCTCCCCCGCCCACCGCGAGATCGCGAACTCCGGCCCCTGCCCCCGGGCCACCTCCACCAGCTCCCGGTCGGCGTTGCCGCCGACCCAGAGCGCCCGCTCCCCCAGCGAGACCAGCAGGTCGATCGTCTCGACCGGCATCGGCCCCGCGGCCACGTCGCCGGTCAGCACCAGCAGGTCCGCGTCCCGCACGTCCGCCTCACCCAGCACCGCCTCCAGGGCGGGCAGCACCCCGTGCACATCGGACAAGACCGCGACACGCATCCGTTCACCCCACGTCGGCTAGAGGCTCTCCCGCCACCCGTCATACTCCTCGGCCAGCACCTCGACCCTGCCGGCCAGCTCCGCGGGCAGGTCCTCGACGACCACGACCCACTGCGCGTCCTCGGCGTCGTCCTCGCCCGCCAGGGTCTCCCGCACCACTCTCGGCACCTCGCCCAGCCACTCCCCCAGCACCTCGGCCACCGCCTCGGCGTCACCCCGCTCACCGAACACCAGCAGGTTTCGCACAGCCCCGTCCTTCATAGATTGCTACCGTAGAACCATGACGGCCGAAGCGGTGAGCATAGATATGCCTGAAAAGCCACCATCGCTTCCCAACTGGGTCTTCCCGCCCCCGGAAGGCTTCGTCGCAGAGGACCTTGATCGCATTCCGGAACTGCCTGCGCACACGGAGTTGATTGACGGAAGCTTGGTCTTCGTGAGCCCTCAGCGAGACTTCCATACCTCCGCGCTCTACCTTCTGGAGAAGGCACTTCGAGGTTCGGCGCCGAGCGACCACCGGGTGCGACGAGAGATGAGCGTACGGCTGTCCGCGACCCAGCGCCCCGAGCCAGATCTGATCATCCTCGGCCCTGGAGCTCGTATCCAGCCCGACGCGACCTTCTACGACGGCGACGACCTTGTCCTGGCTGTCGAGGTCGTCGCCCCGGCCTCCAAGGTTCGGGACAGGGAACGCAAGCCCCTCCTCTACGCCTCGGCCGGAGTTCCGCACTTCTGGCGAGTAGAGGACCAGGAACACCAGCTCATGGTCTGCGTCTACGAGCTCGACCCCGCCACCAAGACCTACGTCATCACCGGCATCTTCCACGACCGGCTCAAGGTGAGCGTCCCCTTCGCCATCGACATCGACCTCACCGAGATCGGCCAGCTCTGAGCGGGGCGGGCACGGCCGAGGCCATGCCCGCTCCTCAAGGATCCCGTCAGGCTCCGCGTAGCGAAGCGCCCACGCGGTCGGCGGCCAGCGCGACCGCCGCGTCACGGGCCGCCGTCGTCTCCTCCACCGTCAGCGTCCGCTCCGGTGCCCGGAAGCGCAGCGTGTAGGCCAGGGACTTGTTCCCCTCGCCCACCTGTGCCCCGGTGTAGACGTCGAACAGCCGGATCGACTCCAGCAGGTCGCCCGCCCCCTCGCGCAGCGCGGCGGCCACCGAGGCTTCCGGGGTGCCGGCGGCGACGATCAGGGCGACGTCCTGGGTGGCCACCGGGTAGGAGGACACGGCTGGCGCGTTCACCGGGCCCCGCAGGTCCAGGCGGGTCAGCTCCAGCTCCATCGCGCAGGTGCGCGGCGGCAGGCCGTAGGCCTCGATGACGCGCGGGTGCAGCTCGCCCGCGTGGCCCACCAGCGTGCCGCCGGCGTAGAGGGCGGCGCAGCGGCCCGGGTGCCACGGCTCGTGCTGGTCGGCGGCGATCCGCAGCTCCACCCCCGCCTGCGCGGCCGCCATCCTGGCCGCCTCCACGGCGTCGGCCCAGGTGGCCTGGCGGCCCTTGCCCCACCAGCCGGAGCGGTCGAACTCACCGGCCAGCACGACGGCCAGCCGTTCCGGCTGGGCGGGCAGCGCCGCCTCCAGCGCGGCGAGCTCCTCCCCGGCCGGGGCGCGCTCCACACCGAAGACCGGCGCGGTCGCCGGGGCGTCGGGCTTGGCGCGGTAGACCAGGCCGGACTCGAACAGCGCCACGTCGGGGAAACCCCGGCCCACGTTGCGTACGAGCGTCTTGAGCAGGCCCGGCAGCAGCGTGGTGCGCATGTACGGCTCGTCGTCGGAGATCGGGTTCGTCAGCCGGGTGGCCCGCCTGCGATCGTCGTCCGCGGGAAGCTGCAGGTTGTCGAGGTCGGCCTGCCCGACGAACGGGTAGGACAGCACCTCGACGTAGCCGTGGTCGGCCAGCACCCGCCCGACGCGCCGGCGCAGGCGCTGGATCTCGGTGAGACCGGCGCCCGCTGGCGCCTTGGGCAGCACCGACGGCAGCCCCTCGTACCCTTCGAGCCGGATGACCTCCTCGGCCAGGTCGGCCGGGTCGGTCAGGTCGGTGCGCCACGACGGCGGCGTCACCGTGATCATGTTGGGACCGGTGACGGCCAGCCTGGCCGCGATCTCGCCGCCGGTGACCACCGCAGTCGGCGCGACGCCGCCCCGGCGGATCGCCGGGTCGTCGCCGTCGGCGACCGTGCAGCCGACCTGCTCCAGGCGCCGCACCACGGTCTCCTTCGGGTACGGCACGCCGCCCACCTGACCCGGGTAGGCGGCCGGGATGGCGATGCGCGCCGGCTCCACCTCGACCTCGGCGTGGGTGAGCCCCGGCTGGATGGTGGCGCCGCCCAGCTCGGCCAGCATGGTGACCGCCCGCCAGGTGGCGACCACCGGCAGTTCCCGGTCGACGCCGCGCTCGAAGCGCTTGGACGACTCCGAGACCAGGTTGTGGGCGCGCGACTCGCGCGAGATGCCGGGCGCGGAGAAGTGCGCCGCCTCGATGACCACGTCGGTGGTCGTCTCGGAGATCTCGGTGGCCAGGCCGCCCATGGTGCCGGCCATCGAGATCGGCCCCGACTGGTCGGTGATGAGGATGTCCTCGGGGTGGAGCTCGCGCACCACGTGGTCGAGGGTCTCCAGGCGCTCGCCGGGCTCGGCGCGGCGTACGACGATCTCGCCGGTGAGCTTGGCCCGGTCGAACGCGTGCAGGGGCTGGCCCATCTCCAGCATCACGTAGTTGGTGATGTCGACGGCCAGCGAGACCGGACGCATGCCGGCGCGCGTCAGCCGTACCCGCATCCAGAGGGGACTCTGCGCGGCCGGGTCGAAGCCGCGCACCTCGCGCAGCACGAACCGGTCGCAGGCGGTGGCGTCGGCGATCCACGCCGGCCACGCCTCCTCGGTGGCGGCGGGCGGCTGGAGCGCGGCGGGGTCGCGGAAGGGCACGCCGAAGGCGATGGCCGCCTCGCGGGCCACGCCGCGCATCGACATCGCGTAGCTGATGTCGGGGGTGATCTCCATCTCGAAGACGTCGTCGCGCAGGCCGAGCAGCTCGACCACGTCGGTGCCGATGGGCGTCTCGGGCGGCAGGACCATGATGCCGTCGTGGTCGTCGCCGAGCCCGAGCTCACGCTCGGAGCAGATCATGCCCTCGGACAGCCGGCCGTAGGTCTTGCGCGAGCCGACCTCGAAACCGCCGGGCAGCACGCCGCCGGGCAGCACGACCGGGACGCGGTCGCCGGCCACGAAGTTGACGGCGCCACAGACGATCTCGCGCGGCGTCGCCTCGCCGACCTCGACCTTGCAGTGGCGGATCGGCTTCTTGAAGCCGGTGAGCTCCTCGATCTCGAGGACCTCGCCGACGACGACGTTCTTGACGTCGTGGCCGTGGGAGATGATCCGCTCCAGCTTGAGCCCGGCCGCGGTCAGCCGGTCGGCGACCTCGTGGGCGGTGACCGGCGGCAGATCGACGTACTCCCGCAGCCAGGAAAGCGGGGCCTTCATCAGATCTCCATTCCGAACGGGAGCGAGAAGCGGACGTCACCCTCGACCATGTCGCGCATGTCCTCGGCGTTGTGGCGGAACATCAGCGTGCGCTCGATGCCCATGCCGAAGGCGAAGCCGCTGTAGCGGGCCGGGTCGACGCCGCCCGCGACGAGCACCCGCGGGTTGACCATGCCGCAGCCGCCCCACTCGATCCAGCCCTCGCTCTTGCAGGTACGGCACGGCGGGTTGCCCGGCACGGCACTGGTGCCGCGGCAGACGAAGCACTTGAGGTCCATCTCGGCCGACGGCTCGGTGAAGGGGAAGTAGTGCGGCCGGAAGCGCGTGGTGATGCCCTCGCCGAACATGACCTCGGCGAAGCGGTCGAGCGTGCCCTTCAGGTGCGCCATCGTCAGGCCCTCGTCGACCGCCAGGCCCTCGACCTGGTGGAAGACCGGGGTGTGGGTGGCGTCGAGCTCGTCGGTGCGGAAGGTCTTGCCCGGCGAGACCACGTAGCACGGCACGCCGCGCTGCAGCAGCGCGCGGATCTGCACCGGTGAGGTCTGCGTGCGCAGCACCATGCCCGAGTCGGCCGACTCCACGAAGAAGGTGTCGTGGTCGGAGCGGGCCGGGTGGTCCTTGGAGATGTTGAGCGCGTCGAAGTTGAACCATTCGCCTTCGAGCTCGGGGCCCTCGGCGACCTCGTAGCCCATGGCGACGAAGGTGTCGGCGATGCGTTCCTGCATCGTGGTCAGGGGGTGACGGGCCCCCTGCGGACGGCGGTCCCACGGGAGGGTGACGTCGACGGTCTCCTCGACGAGGACGCGGGCGTCGCGCTCGGCCTCCAGTTCGGCCTGGCGGGCGGCCAGCGCCTCGCCCACGGCCTTGCGGGCGGCGCCGATGCGCTTGCCCGCCTCGGCTCGCGCGGCCGGGGGCAGCGCGCCGATCTCGCGGTTGGCCAGCGCGATGGGCGAACGGTCGCCGGCGTGGGCCAGGCGTACCTGCTTGAGTTCGTCGAGGCTGCCGGCCGCCTTGATCGCCGTGACGGCGTCCGCCTCCATGCGCGACAGCTCGTCGGCATGCAGGGGCGTGACCTCGACAGGGTCGTAGTCAGACAAGAGAGAGCTCCGTATCCAGGGCTTGAGCGAGACTGAGTCTAGTGCTGGCCCACCGGAGCCGATGACCTACGCGAAGTCAGGCGTGCCGGTGGGCAACATAAATCGGAACTCGGCCCCGCCCTCGGGGGCACGCTGCACGGTGATCGTCCCGCCATGTGCCTCGACCAGGCCCTTGACGATGAACAGGCCCAGCCCGGTGCCGCCGCGCCGGCGGCTGTTGCCGCGCCAGAACTGCCGGAAGACGCGCGTGGCCAGCTCGGGGCGGATGCCCTCACCCTGGTCGCGCACAGACACGGCCACTCCATAGTCGACGGCTTGAACGTCAATGCTCACGGTTCCGCGTCCGTGCCGCAAAGCGTTTTCCACCAGGTTACCGAGAATCTGGTCGATCTTGTCCTGGTCGAGCCACGTCTCGGGCAGGTGGCCGGCGACGGCGAGCCGGAAACGGTCCTCGGGCTCGCCCGCCGCCACGCGCCCGGCGATGACCCGCCGCACCCGCGCGGGCACGTCGACGACCTGGCGGTGCACCTCCATGCGGCCCGACTCGATGCGCGAGACGTCGAGCAGCTCGGTGATCAGCCGGGTGACGCGGTCGGCGTCGGTGTTGATGGTGTCGAGCATGACGCGCTTCTGCTCGTCGGTGAAACGGCTCCACTTGGCCAGCAGCGTCGCGGTGAAGCCCTTGACGCTGGTCAGAGGCGAGCGCAGCTCGTGGGCGACGGTCGAGACCAGGTCGGCGCGGCTGCGTTCCAGCCGGGCTCGGGCGCCGCCGTCGCGCAGCACGATCGTCACCCGTTCGACGTCGCCGCGGCGCTCGGGCTCGCGCACCAGCCGGGCGGTCACGTGAAGCTCCTGGCCGCCGGGCAGATGCAACGGGCGTTCCGGGACGCGGGTACGGGTGCGCAGCCCGCCCTCCGGGTCGAGCGCCTTCCACCACTCGCGGCCGTCGTGGTCGCGCAGCGGGAAGACGTCGTTCATGTGCCGTCCGACGGCCCGTTCGACGGGTACGCCCGTCAGTCTCGCGGCCGCCTTGTTCAGCGCCAGCACCCTGCCGAACCTGTCGGTGACGATGACCCCGTCAGGAAGGTCGTCGATGCCGATCGTGCACACGGAGGCCACCACCCGACCTTCGCTGTCTTCGCCGTGCACGACCCCGCCTCCTCGACTACATGGCCGACAATAGCGGGTTTCCGCGCCCCTAGGGCACCCGCTGAGCCCGTGCGGACGCGTAGAGACACACTGCTGCCGCGGTGGCCAGGTTGAGGCTCTCCGCCTGCCCGTAGATGGGCACCCGCACCACGTCGTCGGCCAGCGCGCGTACCTCTTCCGGCAGCCCCCACGCCTCGTTGCCGAAGATCCACGCCGTCGGCCCCGACAGATCCACGTCGTCGAGGGTGCGCTCGCCCGCGCCGTCGGCGGCCAGCACCCGCAGCCCCTTGTCCTTGAGCGCCCGTACGGCTCCCGCCACCGGGCTGCCGATGACCACCGGCAGGTGGAACAGGCTGCCGGCGCTGGCGCGTACGCACTTGCCGTTGTAGGGGTCCACGGAAGCGTCGGTGAAGACCACGGAGTCGGCCCCCGCGGCGTCGGCCGCCCGCATCACGGTGCCGGCGTTGCCCGGATCGCGCACGTGCGCCAGTACCGCCACCAGGCGGGGGTCGCCACCGAGCGCCTCCTCAAGCGGGACGTGCACGAAGCGGCAGACGGCCAGCAGCCCCTGCGGGGTGACCGTCTGCGAGAGCTCGGCCATCACCTCGCCGCTGGCGCGGTGCACCGGCAGGTCACGCGAGAGCGCCTCGTCGACCAGGTCGGGGTGGCGCTGCTCGGCCTCCGCGGTGGCGAACAGCTCCAGCGTCACGCCGTCGAGCTTGAGCGCCTCGCGCACCGCCTGCGGGCCCTCGGCCACGAACCTGCGGTCCTGGTCGCGGAAGGAGCGCTTGGCCAGACGCCTGGCCGCCTTCACCCGCGGCGCCCTGATGTTGGTCAGCTCCACGTTGTCCCCCAGTGCCATGCAAAAAGGGCCCACCGGAGGTGGGCCCCTTGACCGTAAAACCTCAGCTCGCGGCCGGCGCGTTCACGTTCGCCGGCAGCGCCTTCTTGGCGGCCTCGACGAGCGTGGCGAAGGTCTGGCTGTCGTTCACCGCGAGGTCGGCGAGGATCTTGCGGTCGACCTCGATGTGGGCCAGACGCAGTCCCTGGATCAGGCGGTTGTAAGTCATGCCGTTCTGGCGGGCGGCGGCGTTGATCCGCTGGATCCACAGACGGCGGAACGCACCCTTACGGTCCTTACGGTCCCGGTAGGCGTACGTCATCGAGTGGAGCATCTGCTCCTTGGCCTTGCGGTAGAGCCGCGACCGCTGGCCGCGGTAGCCCGCTGCCCGTTCGAGGACGACCTTGCGCTTCTTCTTGGCGTTGAGCGCCCGCTTCACGCGTGCCATGTTGTATCTCCCCGGGGGTTCGCGCTACTTAGCGAGCAGCTTCTTGATCTTCTTGACGTCATTGTCGGAGACAATCACTTCGCCCTTGAGACGGCGCGTCAGCGTGGAGGACTTCCACTCGTTGTAGTGCGCGCGAGCGGCACGACGGCGCTTGACCTTGCCGGTGCCGGTAAGCCGGAACCGCTTCTTCGCACCGCTGTGCGTCTTCATCTTCGGCATCTCGCCGTCTCTCCCTCAATTCGTCCGTGCCGGTGGCCGGGTCGGTGCAGGCCGACCCGGTCGCGGCGTCTTCGTTACGGCAGTGGCGTCGTTCGGGGGTTGCCGTGTAAGGCTAACCCGAACCGCGGGTCACGCTTCCTGTGCGGAAACTTCCTCACCTGGAACGGAAGCTTCCTCGCCCGGAGAAGGCTCCTCGCCGCCACGCTGCGCCTTGGCTGCGGCCTTTTCGGCCTTGGCCTCGGCCTTCTTCTTGTGCGGACCGATCACCATGATCATGTTTCGGCCGTCCTGCTTGGGCTGGGACTCGACGAAGCCGAGCTCCGTGACATCCTCCGCCAGCTTCTGCAGGAGCCGGAAGCCCAGCTCGGGACGCGACTGCTCACGTCCGCGGAACATGATCGTGACTTTGACCTTGTCTCCCGCCTTGAGAAACCGCACCACGTGACCCTTCTTGGTCTCGTAGTCGTGCGGGTCGATCTTCGGCCGGAGCTTGATCTCCTTGATGATCGTGTGCGCCTGATTCTTGCGCGCCTCGCGCGCCTTCATCGCGGACTCGTACTTGAATTTTCCGTAGTCCATGAGCTTGCACACGGGCGGTCGAGCCGTGGCCGCGACCTCGACGAGGTCGAGGTCGGCCTCCTGGGCGAGCTTGAGGGCGTCGTGAATGGAGACGATGCCGACCTGCTCGCCGTTCGGGCCCACGAGGCGAACCTCGGGAACTCGGATACGCTCGTTGATGCGGGGCTCAGTGCTGATGGGGCCTCCTAGGTTTGCGTCCCTACGTGCTCGTCGTGCCGAGAGCTTCGCACGTACGTGTCTGTACACGCGAAAAGCCCCGCACGTCGCGCATGCGGGGCCACTGAGCTCGTCGGCTTCGTGGCCGTAAGCTCCCCGGAGTAGTCCGGCGTGATCCTGGACCCGGCCGCCGGGCGGCGACTCAGGTGGGAGGGAGACCTCCGCTTGCGCGTCCAGCAAGGCATGCCGGACCGATCAGGGAGTTACGTTACCACAACACACCGAGTTCTTCGAATCATCCCGCGCCGGGAGCGTCGGCTTGCTATCACTGTGTGTTACCGGGCCGACTTGCTAATCTAGACAGACTAGACAGGAG
This sequence comes from Nonomuraea sp. NPDC050394, assembly GCF_044459065.1. Taxonomy (NCBI): domain Bacteria; kingdom Bacillati; phylum Actinomycetota; class Actinomycetes; order Streptosporangiales; family Streptosporangiaceae; genus Nonomuraea; species Nonomuraea sp. NPDC050394. Next base: position 30,131 of record NZ_JBITIO010000003.1, read on the forward strand.
GTGGGTCCATGTCCTCATGGCAGCTCCAGGAGGCCAAGCAGCGCTTCAGCGAGGTGGTGCGGCGGGCACACGACGAAGGACCCCAGATCGTCACCCGGCACGGCGAGGACGTCGCCGTGGTCATCGACATGGCCGAATACCGGCGGCTCAAGGGAGACGAGCCCGACTTCAAGAAGTTCCTGCTCGACGCACCCGACTGGGACGACGACCTCGACTTCCCCCGCCAGCGCGACCTGCCCCGCGAAGTGGACCTCGGCTGGTGAGCGTCGGCTACCTCCTCGACACCAACGTCGTGTCGGAGGCCCGCAAGCGCAACGGCAGCCCGCGGGTGAAGTCGTGGATCGACGGCTCCCTGGGGCCGACGCTCTACCTGAGCACGATGTCCGTCGGGGAGATCCGGTGCGGCATCGAGCTGCGCCGCCAGCGCGACCCCCAGCAGGCGCTCGTCCTGGAGCGCTGGCTGGCCCGCCTCTACCAGTCGTTCCAGGACCGGATCGTCCCCGTCACACCGGAGATCGCCGAGGAGTGGGGCCGCCTCAACAGCGCCCGGCCCCTCCCGACGCCCGACGGCCTGCTCGCGGCCACCGCCAAGGTCCACGGGTGGAGCATCGTCTCCCGCAACGTCAAGGACTTCGCGGGCACGGGCGTCAGCATCATCAACCCGTTCGACTGGCCCGTCTGAGGATCTCCGCCTCGCCGGCCGCGCGCATGGCCTCCACCGGCACGTCCGCGCGGCCGGTCATCAGTTCCACCTGCCGCACCGCCTGGTGCAGCAGCATCGCGAACCCGCCCACCACGCGCCCGCCCGCCTCCCGCACGCTCGCCGCCGCCTTCGTGGGCCACGGCGCGTAGACCACGTCGAACAACGCCGGCACACTCGCCAGCGCCCCCGCGTAACCGTCGGCGGCGCCGCCGGGCAGCGTGGAGACCACCAGGTCCACCCCGAGCAGGTCGTCGAGCTCGTCCAGCGGCGCCACCCGCAGCGCCACCCCCAGCCGCCCGGCCACCGCGGCCGTCCCGGCCGCCCGCCCGGCATCCCGTACGGCCAGCGTCACCCGTTCCAGCCCCAGGTTCCGCAGGGCCGCCAGCGCGGAACCGGCGGTCGCCCCCCCACCCAGCACCAGCGCCGAACCCGGCCGCGGCACGCCCGCCTCGGCCAGCGCCCGCTCGATCCCGTACACGTCGGTGTTCTCACCGTGGGCGGACCCATCCTGGAAGACCACCGTGTTGGCCCCGCCGACCTCGACGGCCAGCTCGGAGACGGAATCCAGCAGGGGCAGCACGGCCCGCTTGAGCGGCATCGTCAGCGACAGCCCCGCCCACTGCCCGGCCTCACCGCGCAGGCCCGCCATCCGCGCGGGCAGCGCCGCCTCGTCGCACTCGAAGGCGTCGTAGGTCCAGTCGTCCAGGCCCATCGCCCGGTAGGCCGCCCTGTGCAGGTACGGCGAGAGCGAATGCGCGATCGGCGAACCGAGAACCGCTGCCCGCATGAAACCCCTCCCTATCCAGCCACAGGACCCTACCCCTGCCACCGATCCGGCCGAAATCGGCGGCCCGGGGAACACCACGTGGCGGGCCAAGGCGGGCCGTCGCGGCGGGGAGTGCGTCCGACGTGAGAAGCGATCCCCCCGACCTGCGCCCGCCCGCGGCGGCGGGTGGCGTCGCGTTGGCTTGCCGTAACGGAAAGCGGCTCTTGGAGAGAGCCAGCCGTGACGGAAAGCGACCCGCGAAAGAGCCCGCCGCAACGGGAAGCGGCCGGTGAAGAGAGCCAGCCACAACGGAAAGCGGCCCGCGAAGAGAACCCGTCACAAAGAACAGCGGCCTGCCGCGGTGGAAGGGGCCTTCGCGGGAAGGCCCCTTCGGAGAGCGCCCGCCGTCAGCCGCCGTTCTTCTTGTACTCGTTCATGAGCACCTGGAACTCCGCTTCCGTGGTGGCGAACTTGGTGACCTGGCTCTTCGGGTCGGTGGCGACGAAGTACAGCCATGTGCCCGGCGTCGGGTTGAGCGCGGCCTCGATCGCGTGGTCGCCCGGGTTGGCGATGGGGCCGGGCGGCAGGCCCAGGTGCAGGTACGTGTTGTACTTCGACGGCGTCTTCGTCTCGGCGAAGGTGGCGGCCGTCTTGTACTTGCCGAGCGCGTACATGACCGTGCTGTCCATCCTCAGGTGCATCTCCGGCTTGTGGGCGAGCCGGTTGTAGACGACGCGGGAGATCTTGCCCATGTCCTCCTGGCGCCCGGCCTCCGCCTGGATGATGCTCGCGATGATCATGATCTCGTGCGGCGTGCGGCCGAGGTCCTTGGCGCCCGCCTCCAGGCCGATCCGGTCGGCGGTCTCCTTGAAGCGGTCGACCATCTTCGTGAGGATCGCGGCCGCGCTCGACTTCGGCGGGAACTGGTAGGTCGCGGGGAACGCGTAGCCCTCCAGGCGGCCCTTGGCGTAGCCGGGCAGGCCCAGGTCGCCGGCCTTCTTGGCGGCGGCGGTGAAGTCCTTGGCGGGGACCTTCGTCTTCTCGGCGAGCTGCGTGAGCGCGTCGCTGAGGCGCAGGCCCTCGGGCAGCGTCACCTGGGTGTACTGCCGGTTGTTCGCGTCGAGTTCGGTGACGGCGTCGGCGGCGCGCATCTGCTTGCGCAGCGTGTAGTGGCCGGGGACGAGCGAGGCGCTCTTGCCGGAGTTGGTGACGGCGTTGATGAAGGCCCTGGAGTCCTTGATGACGCCGAGGCGCTCGAGTTCCTCCGCGACGTCGGTGGCGCTCTGGCCCTGCCTGATCTCCAGGGCGACCGAGCCGCTGCCGGGGCCGGAGAAGTCGCCGGGCACGAGGCGGTCGCTCACCCACAGGTAGCCGTAGTAGCCACCGCCGCCGACGATGCCGAGCAAGACGATGAGCGCGAGCAGCGGCGCCAGGAAGCCGCCGCGATTGCGACGGCGGCGACGGCGGCGCCCGCGCCGGCCGTTGCCCTTCTGGCGGCGCGAGCGTCCGTTGTCGTCCTCGGAGCCGAGGAGCAGGTCCATGTCGAGATCGTTCATAGCTGCGATGGCCAATCTCCCGGTATGACCGGCCTGGCGTCAAGACCGGCGAGGGTTACCGAGCGGAACGGGGGGAACCGCCGGTCACATGCGGATGACCAGCGATGATCACTCTGAGTAGCCATGCTAAGGGACGCGGAGAGTGCGTGCGCCCCTTCCGCGGGGCGGCGCAGGGAGGCTCCCTGCGGGACGGGGGGTGTCCCGACGAGCATCAGTTGGTCCCGAGGTATTCGTTCAGCTCTTCCCGGTATCTCACAAACTCACTCTCTTTATCGGTGAATTTCGTGATTCTATGCTCCGGATCGGTGGTGACAAACCAGTACCAATCACCCTCAGCTGGGTCCAAAGCCGCCATCAGCGCCTTCTCTCCCGGGCTGGAGATCGGCCCCGGTGGCAGCCCCGCGCGCAGGTAGGTGTTGTACGGCGAGCGCACCCGCGTGTCCTTCACCGACACCTTCAACGTCCGGCGGCTCTGGGCGTAGGTCACCGTGCTGTCCATCTGCAGCGGCATCCCCTGCTCCATCCGGTTGTAGATCACCCTGGCGATCTTCGGGTAGTCGGCGTCCCTTCCGCCCTCGGCCTGGACGATGCTGGCCACCGTCACGACCTCCAGCGGCGTCAGGTTCACCTCGGGAGCACGCTGGGCCAGCTTCACCTCGCCGGCCGCCGTCGTGAACCGCTCCACCATCGCCGCGATCACGTCCGTGGCCGAGGAGTCCGGCTCGATCTCGTACGTCGCCGGGAACAGGAACCCCTCGACCCCTCGCGCGTACTCCGGCAGCCCGAGCAGGTCGGTGTCGACCGAGCGCAGCTCGTTCAGCGGCAGCCCGCCCTGGGCCGCCACCCGCCGGAACACCTCCTCGGCCCGCATGCCCTCAGGCACCGACACCTTCTTCACGACCCGCGACCCGGGATGCAGCAGCATGTCCACGGCCGCGCCCGCCGCCATGCCCTTGCGCAGCCGGTAGTGCCCCGGCCGCAGCCGGTCGGCGACCGCCTTCTGCTCGGTGGCGTTGATGAACGAGCGCGCGCTCGCCACCACCCCCGCCGCCGTCAGCGCCGCGCCGACCTCTCCGGCGCTGGAGCCGGGCTGGATGCGCACCGTGACCGCGCCGTTCCCCTGCCCGTCGAAGTCATCGGGCAGCAGGTACGGCTTCGCCACCACATAACCACCGACGCCCACCGCCACCACCGAAGCGGCGAACCCGGCCACCAGCAGCCCCTTGGACCGCCGGGTGAGGCCACGCTGGGCGGGCAGGGGCACGGTCTCCGCCCCGACCTCCTCGGCCACGTCGATCTCCCCACCGGCCAGCAGTTCCGCCGCCAGCGAGCCCGAATCGTCCTTGGCACCGCCCTGGGGCGGAACGGCGGCGGCCAGCCCGGCCCCGTCCCGGGCCCGATCCTGCCCCGCCCTGGACGCCTCGCCTCCAGGTGATCCCTGTTCGGGCACGAAGGCCCCACGCCCGGACCGCTCACCCGCGGACGGCGCACCCGAGGCGGAAGGCTCAGCGGACGGTGCGTCTTCGGATGGCTTCTCGTCGGGCCGGGGGTCCGGGGCCGGGCCTCCGGCCGGGTGCTCGTGTCCGCTCACCGGGCGGTCCCGTCGTCCGCCCCGGCGGGCGGATCGACGGGTCTGCCCGGTGGCTCGCCTGTGGCGCGTTCCCGGTCGAGCGCGTCCTGCAGCAGCACCACGGCTGCCGCCTGGTCGACGACTCCGCGCTGCTTCTTCGCCTTGACCCCGCTGGCCCGCAGCCCCTGCTGGGCGGCGACCGTGGTCAGCCGCTCGTCGTAGAGCCGGACCGGGGTGGGCGCCAGCCGTACCGCAAGCGAACGGGCGAAGGCGCGGGCCAGTTCGGCGGCCTGCCCCTCGCGGCCGGACAGCGAGGTGGGCAGGCCCACGATCACCTCGATCGCCTCGTGCTCGGCGGCGATCGCCGCGATCCTGGTCTGGTCGCCCTTGCCGCGCCTGACCGTTTCGACCGGGGTGGCCAGCAGTCCCGAGGGGTCGCTGCGGGCCACGCCGATGCGTACGGACCCGACGTCGACGCCGAGCCTTGTGCCGAACCTCATGTCAGGTGAGCTGCTCACCGACGGACCGCTCGACAGCCCGCAGCGCGTCGGCGACGGCGCCCGCGTCGGTGCCACCGCCCTGCGCGACATCGTCCTTGCCGCCACCGCCACCCCCAAGTGCCTTGGCGGCGACGCCGACCAGTCGCCCGGCCTTGAGACCACGCTCGCGTCCCGCCTCGTTGACCGCGGCAACCACCACGGGCCGTTCGGTGGGGGCCCCGGCGATCACGACGACCGCCGGGCGGTCGGCCGGGAACCTGCCGCGCACATCAAGCGCGAGCTTACGCAGGTCATCGGCACCGGTTCCATCAGGCGCGCGGTGCGCGACGAAGGAGACTCCGTGCAGGTCACGAGCCTGCGACGCGAGTTCGCCGGCGATCTGGAGCACCTGGGCCGAGCGCAGCTTCTCCAGGTCCTTCTCGGCGGTGCGCAGCCGGGAGACGATGCCCTCGACGCGCTCGGGCAGTTCCTCGCGGCGGGCCTTGAGCTGCTCGGTGAGCTGGGCGACGAGCAGGCTCTCGCGGGCCAGGAAGCGGAAGGCGTCGATGCCGACCAGCGCCTCGACGCGGCGCACGCCGGCGCCGACGGACTGCTCGCCGAGCACCTTGACCAGGCCGAGCTGGCCGGAGCTGTGGACGTGGGTGCCGCCGCACAGCTCGCGGGAGTAGTCGCCGATCTCGACGACGCGGACCTCGTCGCCGTACTTCTCGCCGAACATGGCCAGAGCTCCCATGGCACGCGCCTCGGCCTGCGTGGTGTAGAACGCGTTGACCTGGAGGTCGTTGATGAGGACGGCGTTGACCTCGTCCTCGACGTCGCGCAGCACGCTCTGCGGCACGGCGCCCGCGGCGGTGAAGTCGAAGCGGAAACGGCCGGGCGAGTTCTCCGAGCCGGCCTGCGCCGCGGTCTCGCCGAGCGCGTTCTTGAAGCCGCGGTGGACGAGGTGGGTGGCGCTGTGGCTGCGGGAGATCGCGCGGCGGCGCTCGATGTCGATCTCGGCGTGCGCCTCGTCGCCGGCTCTGATCTCGCCCTCGCGCACGCGCCCGCGGTGGACGACCAGGCCGCCGATGGGCGACTGCACGTCGAGGATCTCGGCCTCGCCGCCGCCGGTGCGGATGACGCCCTGGTCGGCGAGCTGGCCGCCGCCCTCGGCGTAGAAGGGGGTACGGCCCAGCACGATCTCGACCGTGGCGCCCTTGCCGGCGACGGGCACGGAGGCGCCGTCGACGAGGATGCCGAGGATGGTGGAGTCGGCCTCGGTGGCGTCGTAGCCGAGGAACTCGACCTTGCCCGCCTTCTCCAGCAGCGTGCCGAAGACGGAGATGTCGGCGTTGCCGGTCTTCTTGGCCTTCGCGTCGGCCTTGGCGCGCTCGCGCTGCTCCTTCATGAGGCGGCGGAAGCCGTCCTCGTCGACCCGCAGGCCCTGCTCGGCCGCCATCTCCAGGGTGAGGTCGATGGGGAAGCCGTAGGTGTCGTGGAGCTGGAAGGCCTGGTCGCCGGAGAGCGTGCTGCCGGACTTGCGCTTGGTCTCCTCGACGGCGACGTCGAAGATCGCGGTGCCCGTGCGCAGCGTACCGAGGAAGGAGGCCTCCTCCGCGTCCACGACCGCGTGGATCTGCGGGGCGTCGGCCTTGAGCTCGGGGTAGGTCTCGCCCATCGCGTCGATGGTGACGTCGGTGAGCTCGTGCATGTAGCGCTCTTCGCCCGAGCCCAGCAGGCGCAGGTTGCGGATCGAGCGGCGCAGGATGCGGCGCAGCACGTAGCCGCGGCCCTCGTTGCTGGGCGCGACGCCGTCGGCGACCAGCATGGTGCCGGTGCGCACGTGGTCGGCGATCACCCGGAGGCTGATGTCGGCGCGCGGGTCGCGGCCGTAGCGGGTCTTGGTGAGCTCGGCGGCCTTGTCGAGGATTTTGTAGGTGGTGTCGATCTCGTAGAGGTTGTCGACGCCCTGCAGGATCGTCGCCATGCGCTCCAGGCCCATGCCGGTGTCGATGTTCTTGGCCGGCAGCTCGCCGGCGACGTCGAAGTCGGTCTTCGAGCGCACCGCGCTGAGCTGGTACTGCATGAAGACGTTGTTCCAGACCTCGAGGTAGCGGTCCTCGTCGGCCACCGGGCCGCCGTCCCTGCCGTACTCCTGGCCGCGGTCGTAGTAGATCTCCGAGCAGGGACCGCCGGGGCCGGGCACGCCCATGTGCCAGTAGTTGTCCTCCAGGCCGCGGCGCTGGATGCGCTCCATGGGCACGCCGACCTTGTTGTGCCAGATGTCGATCGCCTCGTCGTCGTCGAGGAAGACCGTCACCCAGAGCTTCTCCTCCGGGAAGCCGAAGCCGCCGTCGGACTCGGCGTTGGTCAGCAGCTCCCAGGCGAAGGGGATCGCCTGCTCCTTGAAGTAGTCGCCGAAGGAGAAGTTGCCGAGCATCTGGAAGAACGTCGCGTGGCGCGTGGTCTTGCCGACCTCTTCGATGTCGGGCGTGCGCACGCACTTCTGCACACTGGCCAGCCGGGCCGCCGGAGGCTTGCGCTGCCCCAGGAAGTACGGCTTGAACGGGACCATGCCCGCGGGCACCAGCAGCAACGTGGGGTCTTCGGCGATCAGGCTGGCCGAGGGCACTACTTTGTGCCCACGCTCCTCGAAGAAGCGCAGGAAGCGGCGAGCGATTTCTGCCGACTCCATGTCAGCCATCCTTTGCAATCAGTGGTGGTTGTCACCGTTGTCGAGCCCGAAGCGGGCGCGCAACGTGGTTTCGCGCTCGGCGGCCTCGCCGAGCGCGTCCGAGGTAAAGTCTCTCACCTGCTCCAGGAGCCCCGCCGCGTTGTCCACGGTACGGCGGGCGACATGCTCGGGACGCAGGGCCTGCAGCCTGCGCATCACCCAGACCGCGGTGAACGCGCCGAGCGACAGGTAGAACAGGCGGCGGATCATCGGTGCCGCCTCACCCGGCGGCGCGGACCACGGGCCTGGATCGCCCTGCGCACACCGTAGCTGAGCGCCGAGACCTTGATCAGCGGGCCGGTGAAGATGGTCTGCGTCACCCCGCTGAGCTTGGCCGCGTGCGAGCTGACCTGCTTGACGTCCTTCGTGATCGCCTCGACCGCGACGAGCTGCCGGTTGGCCTCGTTGACCGTGACGGTGACGTCTTCGAGCAACGGCACCACCCGCTCGCTCAGGTCGGAGACCATCTTGGTGGTCTCGGTGAGCAGCCGGGCGAGCTTGACGAGCACCATGGCCAGCACGCAGACCAGGACTATCCAGCCCGTGGCGGCGATCAGCCCGGCGACCTCTCCAGCGGTAAGCACTCCGCTCATCTCCCTCTTACGCTGGGCCGGAACGCCAAGACCCTATCGCGTCCGCCCGGCAGAAGAGGGCATCAAAGGTCGGCGGCAGGCCGCAGCGCGCCCTTCGGTGCCGGTCAGGCCGGTTCGCGGGGGCCGCCGCCCAGCGCGTCCACGCAGAGCTGGGCGAAGCCGTTCAGGCAGGGCAGCTGGAGCAGCCAGCCGGCCAGCGCCCAGCCCAGGTGGACGTGGGTGAGCACGTGCGCGACGGCCGCGACGCCCTGCGCCCGCAGGCCGTCGGCGCGCTCGTAGGTGATGCGGCGCAGCCCGGCCGGGTGGGTCTCCGCGGCGACGACCCGCAGCGCGACCGGGCCGCGCCGCTCGATCCAGGCGCCGACCTGGGAGCACTGCCCGCAGGTGGCCGCCACGTACACGGTCGCGGGCGCCGCGGCGGGCCGCCAGCGCGGCAGCCATGCCCGCACGGCGGCCCGGTAGGCGGCCCAGTCCGCGCCGAAGCGCCGCGTGAGCTGTTCGCCCTCGTGCCACGCCGCCAGCCCGGCGCCGTAGGCGAGGCTGATCGCCGCCGCGGCGAGAAAGCGCACGTCGAGTACGGCCAGCAGCACGTACCCGGCGGTCATCGCCACCTGCATGGGATTGCGCACGTAGGCGTAGGGCCCGCCGGTCACCAGCCGCCGGGGCGGGTCGTAGGGAAAGGGCGTGCCCCCGCCCGTCCTCGCGAACTCCCGCACCGCCGAGGCCCCCATCACGAACGGCACCGCCAGCGCCTGTGCCAGGAGCGCCAGCACCCACGCGGGCTGGCGCCACACCCCGAGCAGCAACACGGGCGCGACGACCCCGAGCCCCGTGGCCAGCACCACCTGAAAGCCGGCGCGGGCCATCGGCAGCGTCCCCCGCACGGTCCAGCGGATCAGCAGCAGTCCGGGCACGAGCGCGAGCCCGGCCGCCACCGCCTCGCCGTACAGCCAGTCCGGCCCGAGCACCACGACGGGCTCGGCCAGCGGCATCACCGCCAGGTCGAACCAGGCCAGCGCCGCCGCGCCGAGCGCCACGGGCGCCTCGGGGAAGGCCAGCGCGGGCAGCGCGCCCCACAGCAGCGCCCAGCCGAGCAGCAGGTCGAGCGGTACCCCGGCCAGCGTGCCGCCCTCGGCGTGGAAGGTCCACCAGCCGCCCTGGTTGACGGCCATGAGCACCATGGCGTTCCAGCCGGTGGCCAGGATGGCGGCGGCCGCGCGCGGCGGCCCGAGCCGGCCGGCGCGCGCGGCCAGCTGGGCCGCCACGAGGACGGCGGCCAGGGGCAGCATCAGGCCGAGCCCCCTGATCAGGGCCGCGCTCACCGCGCACCGGCGAAGGTCTGGGCCAGGTAGCCGGCGGCCTCGGTGGCGGCGTGGCGCTGGATGGGGCCGAAGTACCAGGAGGGGTCGAAGGTCCTGCGGTAGCTCAGCGCGACGGTGAGGCGGCCGCCGTTCCAGGTGAACGCGGCTTCGCGCAGCTCCAGCCAGCGGGCCAGCGTGGTGTCGCGGGCCACTTCGAACACCACCCGGCCCGGGGCGCTCTCCTTCACCCGCAGCGTCATCGAGCGCGGCTCGGGCGTGGCGCCGATGCCCAGGGAGCGGCGCGGGCTGAAGACGATCTCGCGCGTCGCGCCGGTCCCGAGCCCGGTGCCGCTCGCCGACAGCGGCCGCGGGAAGCCGAGCTTGAGCAGGAACGAGGTGTAGGGCGCGAAGCGGGGCGGCGCGGCCAGCGCGGCGGCCACGTCCCCCGGGACGGTGACGGACGCGCTGACCACCTCCTCGCGCGGCATCGACGTGGCCTCGCCCGCCCCTTCGAGCGTGACCAGCAGGAGCAGCGGCACGGCGAGCATCTGCGGGCCCTTGGGCCCCTTGGCGCGCAGATAGTCGGCGAACGCCCCGAACAGCGCCCCCACCAGGTAGAACAGCGGCGCGGCGAACACGAGGCAGACGATCCCCTCACCCAGCAGCGGGCCGGCGAGCGCGAGCGCGACGGTGATGACCGCCATCACCAGCCCGATGGCCGAGCGCGGCTTGGCGACCAGCACCACGGTGATCGCGATGATCGCGGGCACGCCCACGTAGAACACCGCCGTCTGCTCCAATCCCCCGGCGTGCAGCAGCTTGTAGGCCGCCATCGCCGCGAACAGCGCGCTCACCACGCCCACCAAGGTCATGCGGGCGGCATTCCGCTCCATCGCGAACCCCTTAACCGAATGCTTTAATCGAACGCTCAAACCATACGACAGAGCTCGGCCTGGCAGAAGACCCGGGTCGCCCTCAGCCGGTGGCGCGCACCAGTTCGATCTCGAAGCCCGCGGCGTTCTCCAGGTAGGCCGCGTGGTGGGCGGGACCGCCCGCGTAGGGGTGACGGTCGGCGAACAGGAGCGTCCAGCCGTGCTCGCGCGCCTCCTCGGCCATGGCGTCGGGGTCGTCCACGTGGAAGGCGAGGTGGTTGAGCCCGGCGCGCAGCCGGTCGTGGCGGCCGGGTACGCGGGCCGGCGACTCCTCCAGCACCACGTACGTGGCACCGAGCAGCCAGGACCGCCCGCCCTCCCAGCTCTGGAACGGCGCATAGCCCAGCCGCTCGAACAGCCAGGAGAAGCCGGGAAGGACCTCGGCCAGGGAGTCGACCCACAGTTCGACGTGGTGCAGCGTGCCGTGCACGGCGCTCACTCGCCCCGGAGGAAGGCGCGGATCTTGGCCCACCGCTCGGCGACGGGCGCCTCCGCGCCGTGCCTGGTCGGCTCGTAGTAGCGCCGCTCGCGCACCTGCTCCGGCGCGTAGTCCTGGCGGACGAAGCCGTGGTCGAAGTCGTGCGGGTACTTGTAGCCGTCGCCATGGCCTAGCTTGGCCGCGCCCGGATAGTGGGCGTCGCGCAGATGGCCGGGCACCTGGCCGATGAGGCCCTTGCGCACGTCCGTGGCCGCGGCGCCGATGGCCTTCACCACGGCGTTGGACTTGGGTGCCATGGCGCAGTGGATGACCGCGTGCGCCAGGTTGATCTGACCCTCCGGCAGGCCGATGAGCTGGACGGCCTGGGCCACGGCCACCGCGGTCTGCAGGCAGGTGGGGTCGGCCATGCCGACGTCCTCGGAGGCGAAGATGACGATGCGACGGGCGATGAAGCGGGGGTCTTCGCCCGCCTCGATCATGCGGGCCAGGTAGTGGAGCGCGGCGTCGGCGTCGGAGCCGCGCATCGACTTGATGAAGGCGCTGATGACGTCGTAGTGCTGGTCGCCCTGGCGGTCGTAGCGGACGGCCGCCTTGTCGACGGCCTTCTCGACCACCTCGACGGTGATGTCGTCGGCCAGGAGCGCGGCCGCCTCCAGGTAGGTCAGGGAGCGCCGGGCGTCGCCGCCCGCCAGCCGTACGAGATGGTCGAGGGCCTGCGGGGCCAGGCTCGCGCGGCCGCCCAGGCCGCGCTCCTCGGCGACGGCGCGCTCCAGGACCGCGCGGATGTCGTCGTCGGACAGCGACTCCAGGGTCAGCAGCAGCGAGCGCGACAGCAGCGGGGAGATGACGGAGAAGTACGGGTTCTCGGTGGTGGCGCCGATGAAGGTGACCCAGCGGTTCTCGACGGCGGGCAGCAGCGCGTCCTGCTGGGCCTTGTTGAAGCGGTGGACCTCGTCGACGAACAGCACCGTCTGGCGGCCGGTCATGCCGAGCTCGCGCCGGGCGTTGTCGATGGCGGCGCGCACGTCCTTGACGCCCGCCGAGACGGCGGAGATCTCGACGAAGCGGCGCTTGGTGACGTTGGAGACCACGTACGCGAGCGTGGTCTTACCCGTGCCGGGAGGGCCCCAGAGGAACAGCGACATCGGCGCTTCGCTCTCCACCAGCCGCCGCAGCGGCGTGCCGGGACCGAGCAGGTGCCGCTGGCCGATCACCTCGTCGAGGGCGCGGGGTCGCATCCGCACGGCGAGCGGCTGCGGAGTGGCCTCCTCAGCCGCCGAATCGAACAGGCTATCCACAAATCGAGACTACAGGGTCCACACCGCTCTCGCTCCCGAGTCACCGGCGCGGAACACGTAGTACGCGGCCACGAGCGCCGCCACGACCGTGAGCGCGGAAAGGACCAGCCCCACGGTCTTGTTGCGGGCGGCGAAGACCAGCAGCAACGAAAGGACGCCGAGGGCCAGCGTGGACAGCAGCAGCGGGGTGGCGAAGCTCTCGTGGGTGGCGATGCGCCGGCCCAGGTCGCCGTCGGCGGTGGCGAACCGGGCCTCCTTCAGCGCCATGCCGCTCTGCCGGGCCGCGAAGACCGCGCCGGGCGCCAGCACCGACAGGGCCACCACCGCCCAGGCCAGTTGCGGCCGCCAGCGCGAGACCGCGGCGTAGACCACGGAAACGGCCACGAGCAGCGGCGTCAGCACCACGGCGAAGTGGATGATCAGGGGATGGGCGGGGAGCCCGAGGATCTCGTTGAACATGGCAGCACTCCGTTCTCATTTCACCTACGTATGAGGCAAGGACCTGGTTCCCGTCCCTTCCGCCACTTACGTACACCACATAAGGGAGGCCGGTAGCATTCGCGAAGTTGTTTGGTCATGTGTCGGCAAAGATGGAGGACATATCCGTGAGCGGCGACGACCGCCAGAGCGAGCTGGCGCGAGAGCACAAGGAGCGGCAGGCGCGGCGTGCTGCTGGGGAAAACGCCAAGGGCAGGCGTAACACCCTCATCGGCGGCGGTGTGGCCCTGGTCCTGGTCGCCGGCGGCGTCATCGCCGCCACCACCCTCCTCGGCGGGGGCGATGACGACGCCAAGAAGGTCGCGGCGACGTCCTCGCCGTCCCCGTCGTCCAGCGCCTCCTCGGAGCCCGAGCCGTCGATGACGCCGAAGACCGGCCCGATCAGCTGCACGTACACCAAGGACACCCAGGACGTCCCGAAGAAGTTCGTCGGGTTCCCGCCCAAGAAGCCGGGCGACTCCTTGAAGATCAAGACGATGACCGTGGTCACGAACCGCGGCGACATCGTGATCCAGGTGGACCCGAAGTTCACCCCGTGCACGGTCAACTCCATGAACTTCCTGGCCAAGAAGAACTTCTACGACAACACCAAGTGCCACCGCCTGGTCGTGCCGGAGAACTCGGGCCTGTTCCTGCTGCAGTGCGGTGACGCGCTGGCCAAGGCCGACGGCAAGAACCCCACCGACGGCCAGGGCACCGCGGGCTACGTCTACGGCGACGAGGCCGCCGGGGCCATGCCGTACACCCGCGGCGTGGTCTTCCTGACCCAGCCCACCGACGCCCAGGGGCAGAACTCCAGCCAGTTCGCCATCTCGATGTCGGACGAGAACACGCAGCTCGACCCGGCCTACTCGATCCTCGGGACGGTGACCAGCGGCCTCGAGATCATCGACAAGGCGTCGAAGGAGGGCTTCATCGTCAACCCGGACGACATCACGGGTGACGGCGGCTCCACGGCGCCGAAGAACCCCTTCATCATCAAGGATGTCAAGATGTCCACCAAGTGATGGTGATTCCCGTCACAAGCGGCTGATCGGCCGCTTCCGCGGAGCCAGAGTGGATCTGGACCCAAAGGAGTGGCCGTATGCCAGAGAACCTGCCTTTCGAGTTCTTCTTCTCTCCCGAGTTCAGCGCGAACCCGTACCCGATGTACGCGGAGCTGCGCGCCAAGGGCCCGATCCACCGGGTGGACTTCCCGCCGGGCGCCGAGGCGTACGTGGTGGTCGACTACGAGCACGGCCGGGCGGCGCTGGCCGACCCGCGGCTGTCCAAGAACATCGACAGCGGCCCGGAGTGGTTTCGCGACGCGGTCCGCGTCAGCGAGCCGATCCTCGCCGACAACATGCTCATGTCGGATCCTCCCGACCACACACGGCTGCGCAAGGTCGTTCAGCGGGCCTTCACCCCGCGCCGCATCGAGCTGCTGCGGCCCAGGATCGAGCAGATCACCGGCGAGCTCCTCGACGGGATCGAGGGACGGGGCCGGGCCGAGCTCATCTCCGACTTCGCCTTCCCGCTGCCGATCGTCGTCATCTGCGAGCTGATGGGCGTACCGGTCGAGGACCGCGAGCTGTTCCGCGAATGGTCGGGCGCGCTGGTCGATCCCGCGATCGACGAGGAGCAGCAGGCCAGGCGGACGCGGGCCACCGAGTCGCTGCGCGCCTACTTCGCCGACCTGATCGCCGAGCGCCGCGCCGGCCCCGGCGACGACCTGGTCAGCGTGCTCGTCACCAGCCCCGAGCTCGACGACAGGGAACTGCTGTCCACGCTGGCGCTGCTGCTGATCGCCGGCCACGAGACGACCGTCAACCTCATCGGCAACGGCACCCTGGCCCTGCTGCGCGACCCGGAGCAGTTCGCGCTGCTCAAGAGCCGTCCCGAACTGGTGCCGAACGCCGTGGAGGAGTTCCTGCGCTTCGACGCGCCCGTGGAGCGCGGCACGTTCAGGATCGCCGTCGAGGACCTGGAGATCGCCGGAACGCCGATCGGCAAGGGCGCCTTCGTCCACGTCTCCATCGGCGCCGCCGGCCGCGACCCGCTGGCCAACGCGCACCCCGACGGGCTCGACGTGGCCCGCCCGGACACCCGGCACGTCTCCTTCGGCCACGGCATCCACTTCTGCCTGGGCGCGCCACTGGCCCGCCTGGAAGCCCAGGTCGCCTTCGCCATGCTGCTGGAGCGCCTGCCGGACCTGCGGCTCGGCTGCCGCGAGGACGAGCTCTCCTGGCGGCTGAGCGGCTCGATCCTGCGCTCGCTTTCCGCCCTGCCCGTGGCGTTCTAGGGTGATCTCCGTGCCGGAGAAACTACCGTTCGAGTTCCTGTTCGCTCCCGACTTCAACCGCGACCCCTACTCCGCCTACGACGCCCTGCGCGCCGGGGGTCCCGTCCACCCGATCGACTTCCCTCCCGGGATGGACGCCTTCCTGATCATCGACCACGAAGTCGGGCGCGCCGCGCTCAACGACCCCAGGCTGTCGAAGGACATCACGGTCTTCGGCGACTACTTCCGCAAGCTCGCCGACACCAACGACCTGCTGTTCCAGTCGAACATGCTCCAGGTCGACCCGCCCGAGCACACCCGCCTGCGCCGCGTGGTCTCCAGGGACTTCACGCCGCGGCGGGTCGAGGCCCTGCGCCCGCGCGTCCAGGAGATCACCGACGAGCTCATCGACGCCATGGAGATGAACGGCAGCGCGGAGCTGATCGGCGAGTTCGCCTTCCCGCTGCCGATCATCGTCATCTGCGAGCTGCTCGGCGTGCCCGCCGAGGACCGCGAGCTGTTTCGCGAATGGTCGGGGCGGCTGGTCAACCCCAGCTTCGACCCCGAGGGCACCAGGGTGCGGCAGCAGGCGGCCCGCGACACGCACGCCTACTTCGCGCGCCTGGTCGCCCAGCGGCGCGCCGATCCGCGCGAGGACCTGGTCAGCGCCCTGGCCAACGGCGGCGACCTGGACGAGCGCGAGCTGCTGTCCACGCTCACGCTGCTGCTGATCGCCGGGCACGAGACGACGGTCAACCTCATCGGCAACGGCATGCTGGCCCTGCTGCGCGACCCCGACCAGCTCGCGCTGCTGCGCGGCGAGCCGGAGCTGCTGCCGGACGCGATCGAGGAGCTCCTGCGCTTCGACGGGCCGGTCGAGCGCTCCACTCCCCGCTTCGCCGCCGAGGACATGGAGATCGCCGGGGTCGCGGTGCCGCGCGGCGCGATGGTGCACATCTCGCTGGGCGCCGCGGGCCGCGACCCCGCCGCCGTCTCCTCGCCGCGGGAGCTCGACATCACCCGCCGCGACAACCGCCACCTCGCCTTCGGCCACGGCATCCACTTCTGCCTGGGCGCGCCGCTGGCCCGCCTGGAGGGGCGGATCGCCATCGGCACGCTGCTGGCCCGCCTGCCCGGCCTCGCGCTGGACTGCGCGGAGGAGGAGCTGGCGTGGCGGCCGCCGGGCTCGGTGGTGCGGGGCCTGTCGCGCCTTCCCGTCCGCTTCTGATCGCCGGTACGGCTACCGCCCGCCGATCGGGGGCAGCGGCGGGCGAGGCCGTACCCAGTCGCCGGACCGTGCCCGGCACAGAAGCGTGCCCGGCACAGAAGCGTGCCCGGCACAGAAGCGTGCCCGGCGCAGAACCGTGCCCGGCACCGGGCCATGCTCAGCGCCAGGTGACGCGCAGGGCGGTGGCGACGTCCAGTGGCGAGCCGCCCGCCTGCGCGGCCAGGATCCCCGCCCCTTCCGGCGAGCGCGTGTAGACCGGCTCGCCGAGGCTGACCCAGCGGTTCCACGCCTTCGCGAACGCCTGCGCGTCCTTCCTGCGCTCGCCGAGGGCCTCGGGCACCGCGTGGTGGACGACCGCGTTCGGCTCCGGGCGGCCCGCCATGAGCGCCCGCCCCTGCCGGCGTCCCGGCTCGACCAGGTACCGGGGCACCAGGTAGCGCGGCGCGACCGGCGCGGTCAGCACCTCGTCCAGCGCGAGGCTGAAGCGCCGCGAGGCCGCCTCGGGGACGCCGCGCAGCTCGATCCAGTAGGCGCCGGCGCCGTCCGGCTCCACGTGCACCGCCCGCGCGCCCTCGGGCACCCGCCCGGCCGCGTGCAGGGCGTCGGCCACGGCGCAGGCGATCGCGGGCAGGTCGAACAGCTCCGCCACCTCGCGCAGCGCCGCCTGTCCCGCGGTGGCGCGGCGGGCGCGCCGTACCAGGAGGAAGGCGGCGGCGCCGAGCGGCAGCCCGCCGGGGAGCGCCAGCGGCAACGCGTCGGCGACCAGGACGGCGGGCGCCTCGGCGAACCCCGCGGCGAGCCAGGCGGCGGTGCCCGCGACCCACCCGGCGGCGCCCGCGAGCAGGTGCGGGCGGCGATCCAGACGGGGGCGCGGGCTGATGCCGCGCTCGGCGGGCACCGCGCGCGGCGGGTCGGGACGGCTCACCGCGGGGCGGGCGGCGGCGCGGGCGGGCTCGACGCGCAGGCTGTGCACCGGCAGGTCCTCATACGGCGAGCCGACCCGCCACAACTCCCGCACCCTGGCCCGATCGGCCGCCCGTTCCAGCATCGAGACGTTGAACCGGTCGAAGCCGGACACCGGAGGCGGCGCGTAGGGCGACAGCTCGGGATGCACGTGCGCGACCCCGGCGGCGATCGTCCCGGAGTCGGTCAGCCCGAAGTAGCCGTCGTGCTTGCGGACGAACCGCTCCCAGTCGGCCGACCCCTTGGGGTGCTCGGCGCTGACGCACACCACGGACCAGGTGTTGGCCACCTTCTCCGGCCACGCCGGGTCCGCGCGCAGCCCGCGCCCGCGCATCTGCACGACCGCGCCGGCCGTCGTGGCCTCGGTGAGGTCGACGACCGTGTTGACGCCCTTGGCGTCCCAGCCCTCGCCGAGCATCGCCCGGGTGCCGACCAGGACCGAGCAGCCGCCGGACTCCAGGAAGCGGGTGGCGAGGGCGACCCAGTCGCGGCTGTTCCAGGAGCCGGTCACCTCGACCACGCCCTGCGCGCCGGGCGCGATCGCGTCCAGGCGGGCCGTACCCGCGCAGAACGCGACGAAGGCCGCGGCCGTCGCGGCCGGGGCGGCGACCGTGCGGCCGGTGACGAGCATGGGGTGCAGCCGCGCGGTACGCGGGTCGGCGGCCAGCGTCTCCAGCACCAGCCTGGCCGACCCGGCCTGCTCGTCCAGCACGCCCGTCAGGCGCGCGGGCAGCGTGGCGGTGGCCCGCTCGTGGTCGCACAGCACCAGCGCGCGCATCCGCTCCCCCAGCGCGGCGTGCTCGGCGGCCAGGATCTCCGCCACCGCCACCGTCTTGGCCTCGCTGCGCGCCACGACCCGGTCGACCGGGGTACGGCCGGCCCGCACGCCACGCGCCGTCAGCTGGTAGCCGATCGACGGCAGCGCCAGCCGGATCGCCTCGACGGCCGCCGCGTCCGCGGGCTCGCCGCCCCGCCGCAGGCAGCGGCGCACGTAGTCGTCGAGCAGGCAGACCCAGTCGCCGGCCGTGGGCCGGTGGCGGTGCTCCTCACGGACGCGGGCGCCTTCCGGCAGCGGCAGCAGCCCGGCGTGGTGCAGGCGCAGGGCGGCGGCGGCCAGCGCGGGCTCGCGGCGTTCGAGCCGCTGCCAGGTCATCGCGTCGTCGCCGCGGTGGACGAGGCGGCGGTCGAGCCACTGCAGGAAGCCCACGGTGGCGAAGCCGGGGTCGAGCAGGTCGGTGATGAGCTCGGCGAAGCGCTCTGCCTCGGCGGCCAGCCACGCCTGCTCGTGCGCGGTCGGGCAGGTCAGCCACGCCAGCTCCGCGTACGGGGCCAGGTGGCCCTCGCGGACCACGGCCGGGATCGAAGGACCGCGCACCACCGGCCCGAACAGCTCCTCGACCAGCTCGGCCTGCGCCGGAGTGAGCCGGTCGGGCGGAGTGGCGGTCAGCCCGATCACGGTGGCCTCCGGCAGCCGCCGCAGGACCTCGGCCAGCAGCTCGCCCCAGGTGTCGAGCAGGTGGTGGCACTCGTCGAGCAGCAGCGTCACCCGGCCGAGCGCGGCCAGGCGGTCCACCAGCTCGCGGCCCGCCGGGCGCAGCCGGTCCAGGTGGGAGGGCCGCCGTCCGCCCTCCTCGTCGATCTCGGCGTCGGGGTCGAAGCTGGCCAGCGCCTGGTAGGTCAGGACGGTGACGTCCTCGCCGAGCAGGCGCGAGGTGCCGGCGCGCGCCTTCTCGCCGAAGGCACGCCACTCGGCCAGCCACTGGCCCTGGATGGCGGTGTTGGGGCCGAAGGCCACGATCGGGGCGCCCAGCCTCCTGGCCGCCTCCAGGCCCGTGAGCGTCTTACCGGTGCCGGGCGGTAACACGACCCAGGCCCGGCGCCGTCCGGCCGCGAACGCCGCCTCCAGCTCGTTCAGGGCCTGTCGCTGGTGGCGGCGCAGCGGCTTGGGGACGGCGAGATCGGCATATCTCACGCGGACCTCACGCTCGCGGCTACTCCTTGGGCTTGGCGTCGACGCCGGCTTCCTTGCGCTGCTCGGCCGTGATGGCGGTCGGGGCGCCGGTCAGCGGGTCGAAGCCGGAGGCCGTCTTGGGGAAGGCGATCACGTCGCGGATCGACTCGCCACCGGCCAGCAGCATGCAGATGCGGTCCCAGCCGTAGGCGATGCCGCCGTGCGGGGGCGGGCCGTACTGGAAGGCGTCGAGCAGGAAGCCGAACTTGCTCTCGGCCTCCTCCTTGGAGATGCCGAGCACGTCGAAGACGCGCTGCTGCATCTCGGCCCGGTGGATACGGATCGAGCCGCCGCCGATCTCCATGCCGTTGCAGACCATGTCGTAGGCGTAGGCCAGGGCTTCGCCCGGCTTGTCCTGGAAGTCGGCGGCGTACTCCGGCTTGGGGCCGGTGAAGGGGTGGTGGACCGCGGTCCAGCCGCCCTCGCCGTCCTCCTCGAACATGGGGGCGTCGACGACCCAGAGGAAGGCCCACTGCGACCGGTCGATGAGGTCGCAGCGGCGGCCGATCTCCAGGCGGGCGGCGCCCAGCAGGTCGCGCGAGGAGTTGCGGGCCCCGGCGGCGAAGAAGATCGCGTCGCCGGGGGCCGCCTTGACGAAGGCGGCGAGCCCGTCGAGCTCCTGCGCGGAGAGGTTCTTCGCCACCGGGCCGCCGAGCGTGCCGTCCTCCTGCACCAGCACGTAGGCCAGGCCCCTGGCGCCGCGCGACTTGGCCCAGTCCTGCCAGCCGTCGAGCTCCTTGCGGGTCTGGGAGGCGCCGCCCGGCATGACGACCGCGCCCACGTAGTCGGCCTGGAAGACGCGGAACGTGGTGTCCTTGAAGTACGCGGTGACATCGACGAGCTCCTGGCCGAAGCGCAGGTCGGGCTTGTCGGAGCCGTAGCGGGCCATCGCGTCGGCGTAGGTCATCCGCGGCAGCGGGGTGGGGATCTCGTAGCCGAGGATCTCCTTCCACACGCGGCCGATCAGCGCCTCGCCGACGGCGATGACGTCCTCCTGGTCGACGAAGGACATCTCGATGTCGATCTGGGTGAACTCCGGCTGCCGGTCGGCGCGCAGGTCCTCGTCGCGGTAGCACTTGGCCAGCTGGTAGTAGCGCTCCAGCCCGGCCACCTGCAGGAGCTGCTTGAACAGCTGGGGCGACTGCGGCAGCGCGTACCAGTTGGACGGCTGCAGTCGCACCGGCACCAGGAAGTCGCGGGCGCCCTCGGGCGTGGAGCGGGTCAGCGTGGGCGTCTCGACGTAGACGAAGCCGAGCTCGTCCATGACCTGGTTGGCCAGGAAGGTGGCCTTGGAGCGCACCCGCATGGCGTTGCCGACCTGCTGGCGGCGGATGTCGAGGTAGCGGTACTTCAGCCGCGCCTCCTCCGACACCCCGGTGCTGCCCTCGATGGGGAAGGGCAGCGGCGCCGACTCGCTGAGCACCTCGACCTGGGTGGCGACGACCTCGATGTCGCCGGTGGGCAGTTCGGGGTTGGCGTTGCCCTCGGGCCGCACGCGTACCTCGCCGACCACCTTCACGCAGTACTCGGCGCGCAGGTCGTGGGCGTGGTCCTCCTCGCGGAAGACCACCTGGGCAGAGCCGGAGGCGTCACGCAGGTCGATGAAGACCACGCCGCCGTGGTCGCGGCGCCGGGCCACCCATCCTGCGAGCGTCACCTGCTGCCCGGCGTGCTCCTTGCGGAGCTCCCCGGCCTTATGCGTGCGGATCACTGCACTTTCCCCTTCAGAACGTCCACGACCTGGGCCAACGGCACCTCGGTCTGCTCAGCGGTGGTCAGGTCTTTCAGTTGTACGGCTTGCGCCGCCAGGTCACGCTCACCCAGGATCAGCGCGAAACGGGCGCCGGATCGGTCCGCGCCCTTCATCGCACCCTTGAGCCCCTTGCCGCCGAAGGACATGTCGGCGGCGACGCCCGCCGCGCGCAGGTCGCCGAGGAGCTTGAACATGGTCCGGGCGGCCTCCTCGCCCAGCGCCACACCGTACACCTCGCAGCGCGCCGGGGTGGCGAGCTCGATGCCCTCACGGCCGAGGGCGATGACGGTGCGGTCCAGGCCGAGCCCGAAGCCGATGCCGGGCAGCCGCGGCCCGCCGATGGCCTCCGACAGGCCGTCGTAGCGGCCGCCGCCGCCGATGCCGGACTGCGCGCCCAGCAGCGGGTGGTCGAACTCGAAGGTGGTGCGGGTGTAGTAGTCGAGGCCGCGCACCATCCTGGGGTCGTCCTGCCACGGGATGTCCAGGTCGGCCAGGTGCTGCTTGACGCGGTCGTGGTAGGCCTTGCAGTCGCCGCACAGGTGGTCGCCGATGAGCGGCGCGTCCTCGAGCTGCTCGCGCACCTCGGGCCGCCGGTCGTCGAGCACGCGCAGCGGGTTGATCTCGATCCGGGCCCTGGTGGCCTCGTCGAGGTCGAGGCCGCGCAGGAAGTCCTGCAGGCGGGTGCGGTAGAGGGGGCGGCACTCGGAGCAGCCCAGCGAGTTGAGCAGCAGGCGGACCTGGGTCAGGCCGAGCGCGGTGTACCACTGCCAGGCCAGCGCGATGGTCTCGGCGTCGACGGCCGGGTCCTCGCTGCCGACGGCCTCGAGGTCGAGCTGGTAGAACTGCCGGTAGCGGCCCTCCTGGGGCGCCTCGGCGCGGAAGACCGGGCCACCGGTCCAGACCTTGACCGGCAGCTGCCCGCGGTGCAGGCCGTACTCCAGGACCGCGCGCAGCACTCCGGCGGTGAACTCCGGGCGCAACGTGAGCGAGCGGCCGCCGCGGTCGGTGAAGGTGTACATCTCCTTGCTGACGACGTCGGTGGACTCGCCGACGCCGCGGGCGAACAGCTGGGTGTCCTCGAAGACCGCGGTCTCCAGGTAGGAGTAGCCGGCGCGCCTGGCGGTCTCCGCGAACGCCTGGCGGATGGCGTAGAACGTCGAGGCCTGCGGAGGAACGTACTCCTTGACGCCCTTTGGTGCTTGGAAGCTCATTAGATCCCTCGTGTGGGACCGGCGTGCGGCGCTGCTTCCTTGAGGTAAGGATTGGTGGCGCGCTCGCGGCCGATCGTGGTCTGTGGTCCGTGGCCCGGCAGGACGATCGTCTCATCAGGCAGCGGCAGGCACTTGGCGGCCAGGCTGCGCAGGATCGTCGGATAGTCGCCGCCCGGCAGGTCGGTGCGGCCGATGGAGCCGGCGAACAGCAGGTCACCGGAGAACATGATCTCGTCCTCGGGCAGCCGGAAGCTCACCGACCCCCTGGTATGGCCGGGGGTGTGGTCCACGACGAGCTCGAGTCCCGCGAGCTTCAGCACGGCGCCGTCGGACAGCTCCTTCACCTCGTCCGGCTCGCTCAGCGTGATGCCGCCGAACAGCTGCGCGGAGGTATCGGACCACCCTTTGGCGGGATCGCTCAGCAGATCGCGGTCTTCCGGGTGGATCCACGCGGGAATGTCACGCGCGCCGCACACCGGGGCCACGGACCAGACGTGGTCGAGGTGCCCGTGGGTCAGCACGACGGCGACCGGCTTCAGCCGGTGCTCGCGCAGCAGCTCGTCTACGCCGTCCACGGCGTCCTGACCAGGGTCGACGATCACACATTCCTCGCCGGCGGCGGGCGCGACGACGTAACAGTTGGTCTGGAAGGCCCCTGCGGGGAACCCTGCGATGAGCATCTGCCTCAGCTGATCTCGTTGAAAAAGCCAATGGGAATGTAACCGAAGGGTACCGGTGCGGGTCGCCGGGCTGCGAACCATTGCCCTTTGGCCGATACGATTCGCCCACCTCAGTTGATTGACTATGGGAGGCAAAGCGGTGGCCACGGGGAAGGACCGGCAGAAGCAGCTGGCTCGTGAGCACTACGAGCGGCAGATGCAGCGCCGCATCGAGCGCGAGCAGCGTAACAAGCGCACTGCGATCATCGGCTCCAGCATAGGCGTCGTCGTAGTGGTCGGCGGCATCGTCGCCGCCGTGGCCCTGTTCAACGGGGAGCCAGGCACGGAGGCGGCGGCCTCGCCCACGCCGTCGGCTTCCGACTCGGCCCAGCCGAGCACCTCGCCGAGTCAGGTCGCGGCGGCCGCGCCGTTCGACCCGAAGACCGGCAAGTGCGGCTATGTGGCTGACAAGAATGGGAACGTGAAGGATGTCGGCATGCCCCCGGCCAAGGCGAGCGTGAAGCCGGCGACCAGGACGCTGACGTTCGCCACGAACCTGGGCGACATCCAGGTGGAGCTGAACAACGCCAAGGCGCCGTGCACCGTCAACTCGCTGGAGTTCCTGGCGAAGAAGAACTACTACGACGGCAGCAAGTGCCACCGGCTGGGCAACGAGAAGTTCCCGATGCTGCAGTGCGGCGACCCGACGGCCAAGGCCGACGGTAAGAGCCAGACCGACGGCATGGGCGGCCCCGGCTACGTGATGGCCGAGGAGAACCTCCAGGGCGCCGCCTACAAGCGCGGGGTGATGGCCATGGCCAAGACGAGCGCGCCCGGGTCGACCGGCAGCCAGTTCTTCCTGGTATATGGCGACATCGGACTCACCCCGGATTACACGCCA
Source organism: Nonomuraea sp. NPDC050394 (assembly GCF_044459065.1). NCBI lineage: Bacteria > Bacillati > Actinomycetota > Actinomycetes > Streptosporangiales > Streptosporangiaceae > Nonomuraea > Nonomuraea sp. NPDC050394. Next base: position 53,986 of record NZ_JBITIO010000003.1, read on the forward strand.
GTCGGTACGATCACCAAGGGGCTCGACATTCTCGACAAGGTGAACAAGGCGGGCGTTATCACGCCGGGTCCGGACGGAACGGGAGCGCCCAAGGAAACCCTCCAACTCAAAGACGTGACAATCTCTGGCAAGAGCTGACGTAATACAACTAGGGACGGGTAGTCCCGAAGGGTCTGATGGAAAGTGCGGGAGGACACGGTGAGCACCGACCCGTGGGGCCGGGTAGACGACGACGGCACCGTCTACGTGCGTACGGCTGAGGGAGAGCGGGCCGTCGGCTCCTGGCAGGCCGGTGAACCCGAGGAAGCGCTGGCCTACTTCCATCGCAAGTACGACGAGCTGGCCGGGCAGGTGCAGCTGCTGGAGCAGCGGCTCAAGGGCACCGACCTGGCGCCGGCCCAGGCCGAGGCCAGCATCGTCAAGCTGCGCGAGGCCGTCGCCGACGCCCACGCCATCGGCGACCTGGCCGCGCTGACGGCCCGCCTCGACGGGCTGTCGGAGCTGGTCGCGCACCGCCGCGAGGAGGTCAAGGCCGCCCGCGAGCACGCGCGCGTGGAGGCCAAGGCGGTCAAGGAGCGCATCGTCGCCGAGGCCGAGCGCATCGCCGAGGAGACCACCCACTGGAAGTCCGGCGGCGAGCGGCTTCGCCAGCTCGTCGAGGAGTGGAAGGCCGCCGACCGCATCGACCGCGCCACCGAGGCCGGCCTGTGGAAGCGGCTCTCCGCGGCCCGTACGGCCTTCGCCAAGCGCCGCAAGACCTACTTCGCCGGGCTCGACGAGCAGCGCGAAGGCGTGCGCGCCGAGAAGGAGCGCATCGTCGCCGAGGCCGAGGCGCTGGCGGAGTCCACCGACTGGGGCCCCACCGCCTCGGTCTACCGCGAGCTGATGCAGCGCTGGAAGGCGGCCGGACGGGCCTCCCGCGACGCCGAGGACGAGCTGTGGGCCCGCTTCAAGGCCGCGCAGGACGTGTTCTTCCAGGCCCGTTCCGCGGTCTTCGCCGAGCGGGACGCGTCGCTGGCCGCCAACGCGGAGGCCAAGGAGGTGCTGCTCGTCGAGGCCGAGAAGATCCTCCCGGTCACCGACGCGCGGGCCGCCCGCGGCGCGCTGCGCCACATGCTGGAGCGCTGGGAGGCCGTCGGTCCCGTGCCGCGCGAGCAGCGCGACCGGCTGGAAGGCGGGCTGCGCAAGATCGACGAGGCCGTGCGCAAGGCCGAGGACGCGGAGTGGAAGCGCTCCAACCCCGAGGCCCGCGCCCGTGCGCAGAGCACCGTCGACCAGCTCCGCACCTCCATCGAGCAGCTGGAGAAGCGCCTGGCCAAGGCCGAGGCCGCCGGCCGGGCCAAGGACGTCAAGGAGGCCGAGGAGGCCCTGACGGCACGCCGTTCCTGGCTGGAGGAGGCCGAGCGCACGCTCGCCGAGTTCAGCTGATCGCCACGACGAAACGCCGGCCGGTCACTTCCGGCCGGCGTTTCGCGCGCTCCCCGAGCCGCTCCCCAACCGGGGCCGTCCGCCTGCGCGGCGGGGTCGAGGTCCGACCGCGTGGGAAGGTGGCCGCCATGGACGCCTTCCACCGCAAGCTCCACCACATCGCCCCCGGCCTGCTGACGGCCGACACCGCGCAGACCGGGGGCATGCGCCGCCTGGCCGCCATCAGCGGCGCCTCCGTGGGCTCCAGCCGCCTGTGGATGGGGCAGACGCACGTCGCCCCGTCCACGGCCTCGGCCGACCACCACCACGGCGAGTCCGAGACCGCCATCTTCGTCGTCAGCGGCACTCCGTGCTTCGTCTTCCTCGACCCCGACGGCGGGGAGGAGGTGCGCATCGAGGCCAAGGCCGGTGACTACATCTACGTGCCGCCGTTCGTCCCGCATCGCGAGGAGAACCCCGACCCCTCGCGGGAGGCCGTCGTGGTCATCGCCCGCAGCACCCAGGAGGCCATCGTCGTCAACCTGCCCGGCCTGCGGTAGCTCTGATCTTGCCTTCCATGCGAACATGTGTTCGTGAGCGAAGCGACGATCCTCCACGCCGACCTCGACGCCTTCTACGCCTCGGTCGAGCAGCGTGACGACCCGCGCCTGCGTGGCCGTCCGGTCATCGTCGGCGGCGGCGTGGTCCTGGCGGCCAGCTACGAGGCCAAGGCCTGCGGGGTGCGCACCGCGATGAGCGGCGGCCAGGCCCGCCGCCTGTGCCCGCGCGCGATCGTGGTCGAGCCCCGCATGTCCGCCTACTCCGAGGCCAGCAAGGCCGTCTTCGACGTCTTCGAGCGCACCACGCCGCTGGTCGAGGGCCTGTCCATCGACGAGGCCTTCCTCGACGTCGGCGGCCTGCGCGAGATCTCCGGCCCGCCCGGCCACATCGCCGCCAAGCTCCGCCGCGACGTACGCGAGCAGGTGGGCCTGCCCATCACCGTCGGGGTGGCCCGCACCAAGTTCCTGGCCAAGGTGGCCAGCGGCGTCGCCAAGCCCGACGGCCTGCTCGTCGTCCCGCCGGACCGAGAGCTGGACTTCCTCCATCCGCTGCCGGTCGAACGCCTGTGGGGCGTGGGCCCCGTCACCGCCCGCAAACTCCACGCGCTGGGCATCACCACCGTGGGCGAGGTGGCCGCCCTGCGGGAGTCCACGCTGACCGCCCGCCTCGGCCCCGCCGCCGGACGCCACCTGCTCGCCCTCGCGCTCAACCACGACCCCCGCCCCGTGCGGACGGGCCGCCGGCGGCGCTCCATCGGCGCCCAGCGCGCTCTGGGCCGCACCCGGCGCACCCGAGGGGAGCTCGACGCCATCACCGTCGGCCTGATCGACCGCGTCTCGCGCCGCCTGCGCGCCGCGGGCCGCTGTGCCCGCACGGTGGTCCTGCGCCTGCGCTTCGAGGACTTCACCCGGGTGACCCGCTCCCACACCGTCCCGCAGGCCACCGACGAGACCTCGGCCCTGCTGGCGAGCGCCCGCCGCCTCCTGGCCGCCGCCGGGCCCCTGATCGACGAGCGCGGCATCACGCTGCTGGGCTTCGCGCTCACCAACCTCAGCGACTCCGCCGCCCTGCAGCTCGCCCTCCCCTTCGACGAGCCGCGCGCCCTGGACACGACGGTCGACTCGCTCCGCCTGCGCTTCGGCTCCGCCGCCGTGACGCGCGCCGTCCTCCTCGGCCGCGACGACGGCCCCGCCGTCCCCCTCCTGCCCGATTAGAGGTACGGCCCCGCTCCCCTGCCCTCCGAAACCTCCGGCACGGCCTTGGGAAGCCCCCCGGCACGGCCTTGGGAAGCCCTCGGCACGGCCCTGGGAAGCCCTAAGTACCCCGCGAGCGCGCCGGCTCCCGCCCACGGGGGCGACGCCCGGCCCAGGCGCTGTTCATGGGCCCGCCCTGTTCCGCGTCAGGGCTCCGGCGTCGCGGGTGTGGACTCCGGCCCAACGCACCGGCCTGCCGTACCCGGAGAGGGGTCAGCTGCCGGCGCCGCTGACGCGGTAGACGTCGAAGACGCCCTGGATGCTGCGGACCGCCTTCAGCACGTGCCCCAGGTGCTTGGGGTCGCCCATCTCGAAGGTGAACTTGCTGATCGCCACCCGGTCCCGCGACGTGGTCACGGACGCGGACAGGATGTTGACGTGCTGGTCGGACAGCGTGCGGGTGACGTCGGACAGCAGGCGGGGCCGGTCGAGCGCCTCCACCTGGATGGCCACCAGGAAGACCGAGTCCTCGCTGGGCGACCAGCTGACCTCGACGAGCCGGTCCGGCTGCTCCTTGAGCTGCTGGACGTTGGTGCAGTCGGCCCGGTGCACCGAGACGCCGTGGCCGCGGGTGACGAAGCCGACGATGTCGTCTCCCGGCACGGGGGTGCAGCATTTGGACAGGCGTACCCACACGTCGGCGTCGCCCGCCACGACCACGCCGGCGCCACCGCCGCCGCGCGGGCGGCCCTTGAGCCGGGTGGGCAGCGAGGTCTCGGCGATGTCCTCCTCGGCGCTCTCGACGCCGCCGATGGAGGCCACGAGCTTCTGCACGACCGACTGGGCGGCGATGTGGCCCTCGCCGACGGCGGCGTAGAGGGCGGAGACGTCGGGGTAGCGCAGGTCGCGTGACAGGGCCAGCAGCGCCTCGCCGGACATCAGGCGCTGCAGGGGCAGCCCCTGCTTGCGCATGGCGCGGCCGATGGCCTCCTTGCCGGCCTCGATCGCGGTCTCGCGGCGTTCCTTGGAGAACCACTGCCGGATCTTGTTGCGGGCACGGCCGGACTTGACGAACTTCAGCCAGTCGCGCGAGGGGCCGGCGTCGGGCGACTTGGAGGTGAAGATCTCGACGGTGTCGCCATTGCCCAGCCGCGACTCCAGCGGCACGAGGCGGCCGTTGACGCGGGCGCCGATACATCGGTGGCCGACCTCGGTGTGGACGGCGTAGGCGAAGTCGACCGGGGTCGCGCCCTCGGGCAGTGCCACGACCTGGCCGCGCGGGGTGAAGACGTAGACCTCGGAGACCGACAGGTCGAAGCGGAGCGACTCCAGGAACTCGCCCGGGTCGGAGGTCTCCTTCTGCCAGTCGAGGAGCTGGCGCAGCCAGGCCATGTCGCTGCCCGGCTTGACCTTGCCGGGCGGGGCGGTGGCGCCGACCTCCTCCTTGTACTTCCAGTGGGCGGCCACGCCGTACTCGGCGCGATGGTGCATGGCGTGGGTGCGGATCTGCAGCTCGACGGGCTTGCCCTCGGGGCCGATCACCGTGGTGTGCAGCGACTGGTACATGTTGAACTTGGGCATCGCGATGTAGTCCTTGAACCGGCCGGGCACCGGGTTCCATCGCGCGTGGATCGTTCCGAGGGCCGCATAGCAGTCGCGCACGCTGTCGACGAGCACGCGGATGCCCACCAGGTCGTAGATGTCGTCGAAGGCGACGTCCCTGGCGATCATCTTCTGGTAGACGGAGTAGTAGTGCTTGGGCCGGCCCTTGACCACCGCGCGGATCTTCGCCTCGCGCAGGTCGCCGGAGACCTTCTCGATGACCTCCTGCAGGAACAGGTCGCGCCGCGGGGCGCGCTCCGACACCATGCGCGCGATCTCGTCGTAGCGCTTGGGGTAGAGCATCGCGAAGGCGAGGTCCTCCAGCTCCCACTTGATCGTGTTCATGCCCAGGCGGTGGGCGAGCGGCGCGAAGATCTCCAGCGTCTCGCGGGACTTCTGCTGCCGCTTGTGCTCGGGCAGGTAGCGCATCGTGCGCATGTTGTGGAGGCGGTCGGCCAGCTTGATGATCAGCACGCGGATGTCGCGCGACATGGCCACGACCATCTTGCGCACGGTCTCGGCCTGCGCGGCGTCCCCGAACTTGACCTTGTCCAGCTTGGTGACGCCGTCGACCAGCGAGCCGATCGTGTCGCCGAAGTCGCCGCGCAGCTCCTCCAGGCCGTAGGCGGTGTCCTCGACGGTGTCGTGGAGGAGCGCGGCGCACAGGGTCTCGTCGTCGGTGCCGAGCTCGGCCAGGATCGTGGCCACGGCGAGCGGGTGCGTGATGTAGGGGTCGCCGCTCTTGCGCTTCTGATCGCGGTGATGGTACGCGGCCACGTCGTAGGCACGCTCGATCAGGCGCAGGTCAGCCTTGGGATGGGTAGCCCTGACCGTCCGGAACAAGGGTTCCAGCACCGGGTTCATGGCCCCACCCCCAAACCGCCGCCGACGCGTCGAAGACTCGGTTACGTCGGGCACGACCACATCACGGGGCACACAGACTCCTTTACGTGTGAGTCCAGGCCCCCCAGTGTATCCAGGTGGCGAACTCAGACGGTCAGCAGGGCGCGTACCTCTACTCCCGGCAGGCGCGCACGCCCCTCAAGAAAGGCAAGCTCCATCAGTACGGCCACGCCCACGACGTCGGCCCCGGCGCGCCGCACCAGCTCCACCGTGGCCGCGGCGGTGCCGCCCGTGGCCAGCACGTCGTCCACGATCAGCACCCGGTCACCCGGCGCGAAGGCGTCCCGGTGCACCTCGATGGTGGCCGAGCCGTACTCCAGATCGTAGGACTCTTCCAGGGTTTCGGCGGGCAGTTTGCCCTTCTTTCTGACTGGCACGAACCCGGCATGAGCTTTGTACGCCACCGGCGCCGCCAGAATGAAGCCCCGCGCCTCGATCCCGACGATCTTGTCCGCCTCGAACAGCCCGGCGATCTCGTCCACCATGGCCGCGAACCCGTCGGCGTCGCCCAGCAGCGGTGTGATGTCCTTGAACAGCACACCCGGCTTGGGATAGTCGGGCACGTCCCTGATCAGCTCGTTCATGAAATCCCCTCCTGTGGGACAAGCGAAGCCCCCGCCCCGTCGAAGCGGAGCGGGGGCCATGCCGGAAAATCGTCAGCCCTTGGCCGCGGCCGCCTTCTTGGCGCCCTTGCCGCCGCCGGTGGAGGCCAGCCTCCTGGCGATCGCCTGGTACTTCGGCTCGCGCTCCTTGAGCGTCACCAGCAGCGGTGTGGCGACGCACAGCGAGGAGTACGTGCCGACGACCATGCCGACGAACAGGGCCAGCGCCAGGTCCTTCAGCGTGCCGGCGCCGAGCAGCGTGGTGCCGATGAACAGGATCGCCGCCACCGGAAGGATGGCCACCAGTGAGGTGTTCAGCGATCGGATCAGCGTGTGGTTCAGCGCGTCGTTGGCCGCCTGGGTGTAGGTCTTCTTCGACGTGGTGCCCAGCTTGGCCGTGACTTCCTTGATCATGTCGAAGACGACGACCGCGTCGTACAGCGAATATCCGAGGATCGTCAGGAAGCCCAGCACGGTCGCCGGTGTGACCTCGAAGCCCGACCAGGCGTAGACGCCCGCGGTGATGACCAGGTCGTGCACCAGCGCCACGATGGCGGCCAGCGCCATCTTCGGCTCGAACGCCATGCTGAGATAAAGGATGATCGCCAGCATGAAGACGCCCAGGCCGATCAGGGCCTTCTGCGACACCTCGCCGCCCCAGGAGGCGCCGATGGACTGGATGTCCACCTGCGAGACCGGGATCTTGTAGTCGGCGACGACGGCGTTCTGCACCTGGGTCACCTTGGCTTCGGGCAGCGTCTCGGTGGTCACGCGCCACCGGTCGCCGGCCGTCTGCACGATCGCCTGGTGCACGCCCTCGTCGGTGAAGGTCGAGCGGACCTCGTCGATGCCGGCCGCGGGGGCCTTGAAGGAGAAGACCGATCCGCCCTTGAACTCAACGCCCAGGTTGAGGGGGCTGCCCGTGTTCACCGCGCTGAAGATCAGACCGGCGATCGAGAACACCAGCAGAAGGCCCGACAGCGAGTACCAGAGCTTCTGCTTGCCGACGAAGTCGACGTCGATCTCGCCACGGTAGAGGCGACGCCCGAGTCCCATGTCAGGCCTCCTGCGGGGTGTTGGTGCGGGCGGGCTCGGACGCCATGCGCTCGGCGTCGAGACCGGACAGCGGATGCCCCTTGGAGAAGAACTTCAGTCTCGCCAGCAGGGCGATGAACGGCTTCGTGAACAGGAACACCACGACCACGTCGATCAGCGTGGTCAGGCCCATCGCGAAGGCGAACCCGGCCACACCGCCCACGGCCAGGAAGTACAGCACGACCGCGGCGATGAACATCACGGCGTCGGCGATCAGGATCGTGCGCCGGGCACGGACCCAGGCCACCTCGACGGCCGCACGAAGCGTCCGCCGACCTTCCTTCATCTCATCACGGATACGTTCGAAATACACGATGAAGGAGTCGGCGGTGATACCGATCGATACCACCAAGCCGATGATGTGCGGCAGCGAGAGGGCGAAGCCTCCGTTGGCGCCGAGGACCACCACCGACTCGTACGTGAGCACCGTGGCGATCACCAGGCTCAGCACCGCGACGAGGCCGAGGCCCCGGTAGTAGAACAGGCAGTAGAGGACCACGAGGGCCAGGCCGATGCCGCCGGCGATCAGACCGCCCCTGAGCTGGTCGGAGCCGAGCGTCGAGGAGATCGTCTCCACCGAGCTGCGGTTGAACTTCAGCGGCAGCGCGCCGTACTTGAGCTGGTCGGCCAGGTCGGTCGAGGTCTTCTGGTTGAAGCCGCCGGTGATCTCGGCGCGGCCGCCGGGGATCGGGCCCTGGATGACCGGCGCGGTGATGACCAGGCCGTCGAGGACGACCGCCACCTGGTTGCGCGGGGCCTGCGAGTTGAACGCGACGGAGGTGAGCTTGCTCCACTCCGTGGCGCCGGCGCTCTTGAAGTCGAGCTGGACGACCCAGTCGGTGCTGCCGGGCCGCACGCCCGAAGACGCGGTGTCGATGTCGGTGCCGACGACCTTGGCCACGTCCAGGATGTACTTGGCGGTGCCGTCGTCGGAACAGGCCGCGAACTGCTTCTTCGGGTCGTCCTGCACGCCCTGGCCGCGGGTCTTGGGGTCGGTGCAGTTGAGCGCCTGGTACTGCTTCAGCACGGCCGGGTCGACGCCGGTCGTGTCGATCTGCGGCTGCTGTTCCTGCTGCGGCTGCGAAGGCTGGGCGGAGGGCGAGCCCGACGGGGTCGGGGTGGCCTTCTGGTCCTTCTTCTTGTCGTCCTTGGCCGAGGGGGTCGGCGTCGTGGGCGAGGTCAGCGCCGAGGACAGGGCCTTGCCGGTCGGCGAGGCCTTGGGGGTCTCCTGCGGGGCGTTGGCCGACGGCTTCGCGCTCGGCTCCTTGGCCGACGGCGAGCCACTCGGCTTCGCGGTGCCGCTCGGGCTGGTGCTCGGCTTGGGCGCCTCGGTGCTGAGCTGCTCCGGGGCGGCGGCCTCGACCGCGAGCACCTGGCGGAAGCGCAGCTCCGCCGTGGTGCCGACCAGCTTGATGACCTCCTCCTGGCCCTTGCCGGGAACGGAGATGATGATGTTGTCGCCGGACTTGGCGACCTCCGCGTCGGAGATGCCTGTGCCGTTCACCCGGTCACGGATGATGCTGACGGCACGGTCGAGCGACTCCTGGGGGGGAGCCGCGCCGCTGAGCGTGACGGGTGACAGGGTCACCGTCGTTCCGCCGGCGAGGTCGAGGCCCAGCTTGGGCGTGAACGCCTTCTGCAGGAGCATCGTCCCGCCCAGGGCGAGGATGAGCGCCAGGAGAATCAGGAGCGTGCGCCCCGGATTGCTGTGGCGGCTGGTCGGTCGGGCCACGGGTCGTCAGTTCTTTCGGATTAGAGGTGTCTGTCGCAGCCTAGTCAGGACTGCTTCGTGCTCGAGTCGCCGTTCTTCGTTTCGTCCTTGACGTCCTCGGTCTTGACCTCGTCGGCGACGGGCTCATCCTCGACGGGGGCGTCACCCGGGGTCACGACGCGGCCGATGGCCGCCTTGACCCAGCGGGTCTCGATGCCGGGCGCCACCTCAAGGATCACGTCCTCATTGTCGACCGTCACCACGGTGGCGAACAGCCCCGTCGTGGTCATCACTCGCGTACCGGGGGTGAGCGAGTTCTGCATTTTGACGGCTTCCTGCTGCCGCTTGCGCTGCGGGCGGATGAGCAGGAAATAGAACACCACCACCAGAAGTACCAGCGGCAGGATGCTTCCGAGTGATCCCATGTCCATAAGGGGCGACCTTCCATTGTCGTACAAGAAGTTGACACCGGCCTCGCGCCGGAAATTCCGTGCGTTGCGTTCGGGCCGCGCCGCTCAGCCCGTCAGCCTACACAGCCAGCCAAGCCACGGAGTGTAGGCGGTTGTTGCGAAACGCGGCAACGAGGCAGCGATTCGGCGCGCGGGGAAGTTCCCAATTCGCAATGGTTGCAACCGTTCTGTGACCCGTGGGTTTGGCGGGGCGCGTGCCGTTCCGTGTCATAGGTCCGCGGGGCCGAACAGCGGGGCGCCGAACGCGTCCGGCGGCGGGGTGAGACCCAGATGGGTCCAGGCCGCGGCGGTCGCGACACGGCCGCGCGGGGTGCGGGCCAGCAGACCCTGGCGCACCAGGAACGGCTCCGCCACCACCTCGACCGTCTCCGGCTCCTCCCCCACCGCCACGGCCAGCGTGGACAGCCCGACCGGGCCGCCGCCGAACTTGCGCAGCAGTACCCCGAGCACCGCCCGGTCGAGGCGGTCGAGCCCCCACGCGTCGACCTCGTAGAGGTTGAGCGCGGCGGCGGCCAGGTCGCGGGTGATGACGCCGTCGGCGCGCACCTCGGCGAAGTCGCGCACCCGGCGCAGCAGCCGGTTGGCGATGCGGGGCGTGCCGCGCGAACGGCGGGCGATCTCGTGCCCGGCGTCGTCCGGCAGGTGCACGCCGAGCAGGCGGGACGAGCGGGCCAGCACCTGTTCGAGCTCGGGGACCTCGTAGAAGTCCATGTGGGCGGTGAAGCCGAAGCGGTCGCGCAGCGGCGCGGGCAGCAGTCCGGCCCTGGTGGTGGCGCCGACCAGCGTGAACGTCGCGATGTCCAGCGGGATCGCGGTCGCCCCCGGGCCCTTGCCGACGACGATGTCGACCCGGAAGTCCTCCATCGCGAGGTAGAGCATCTCCTCGGCGGGGCGGGCCATCCGGTGGATCTCGTCGATGAACAGCACCTCGCCCTCGGCCAGCGTCGACAGGATCGCCGCGAGGTCGCCGGCGCGTTCGAGCGCGGGCCCCGAGGTGATGCGCAGCGGCGCGCCCAGTTCCGCGGCGATGATCATCGCCAGCGTGGTCTTCCCGAGGCCGGGCGAGCCGCTCATCAGCACGTGGTCCGGCGGGCGTTGCCGTCTGAGCGCGCTTTCGAGCACCAGCGAGAGCTGCTCGCGCACCCGCCCCTGGCCGATGAACTCCGCCAGCCGCTTGGGCCGCAGCGCCGCCTCGATCTGCTGCTCGTCGCCGCCGGCCTCCGGCGCGACCAGTTCGCGCTCCAGATCGCCCAGGTCGTCCCAGTCGCTCATCGCACGCTCAACGCCCTCAGCGCCGCCTTGAGCAGCGCGGCGACCTGCGGCTGCCGTCCCTCGGCGAGCGCGACGTCGGCCTCGGGCGCCACGACGGCGACCGCCTCGTCGGCGTCCTTGCCGGAGTAGCCGAGCCCGACCAGGCCGGAGTGGACCTGCTCACGCCAGGCGGGCCTGCCCGCGTTGCCGCCGATCGCGGCGTTGACGGCCTCCTCGGGGGTGCCGAGCCGGTCCTTGAGCTCCAGGACGATGCGCTGGGCGCCCTTCTGCCCGATGCCCGGCACCTGGGTGAGCGCCTTGAGGTCCGCGCTCGCGACCGCCACGCGCAGCGCGTTGGGCGTGTGCACGGCCAGCATCGCCAGCGCCAGCTTGGGCCCGACGCCGCTGGCCGTCTGGAGCATCTCGAACACGGTCCGCTCATCCTCGGTCCCGAACCCGAACAGGGTCAGCGACTCCTCCCGCACCACCAGCGAGGTCGCCAGCCTGGCCGCCTCCCCGACCCGCAGCCCGGCCAGGGTGCCAGGGGTACAGTGCACCAGAATCCCCACCCCGCCGACCTCGACGACGGCGCCGTCTGGGGCGAGCGCCGCCACCTTCCCCGCCACGGACGCGATCACAACCCCACACCCTTTCCGGTGGTACGGCCGGCAGCGCCGGCTTCAGAACCCTCGTTTACCCGGGAACCGCCGGTCGCACCGGAGCCCGATCCGGCGCCGGACCCCGCCTCGGCGCCCGGGCCCCGGCCGATGTCCGGGCCCTGACCGGTGTCCGGGCGTGGCGGCTGCCCGGAAGGCGAGCCTAGAGCCTGGCCGGGCGGCTGGGACGCCGCCGTGCCGCGCGAGGTCCGGCCGGGGGCGGCGGTGTGCAGGGCGGCCGAGCGTGTGGGCGTCCCGCCGCCGGTGGCACCCGAGGTGGCGGGTGTCCCGGTGGCGCCGCCGGGCTCGTCGGGGGAAGCGGACGTTCCGTGCGACGGGCCGGCGGCGGTGTCACGTGACCTGCGGGAGGCGGCTGCCGAGCCGGCCGGGGCGCCGGAGGATCCGGCGGGTGTGGCGGGCGGGCCGGCCGGGGCGGGGCGGGTGCCGGTGGGTGTGGCGGGCGGGTTCGGCGAGGTGGCGCGGGCGGACGCGTCCGGCGGGGGCTGGGGGGAGGAGGTGCGATGGGCCTGTGGGGGGATGGAGGTGCGGGGTTGGGGGGTACGGCGCTGGGACTGGGCTCGGGCCACGGCCTGGGCGAGGCGATGCTGGTTGCCGCCGCGCCAGACGTGGCAGATGGCCAGGGCCAGGGCGTCGGCGGCGTCGGCGGGCCTGGGCATCTCCGGCAACCGCAGCAAGCGGGTGACCATGGCGCCGATCTGCTTCTTGTCGGCGGTGCCGCTGCCGGTGATGGCGGCCTTGACCTCGGACGGGGTGTGCAGCGCCACGGGCAGGCCACGGCGGGCGGCGCACAGGACGGCGATGCCGGCCGCCTGGGCGGTGCCCATCACGGTGCGGACGTTGTGCTGGCTGAAGACGCGCTCCACGGCCACGGCGTCGGGACGGACGTCGTCGAGCCACCGCTCGATGCCCTCCTCGATCCCGACCAGGCGGGTGCCCAGGTCGTCGTCGGGTGAGGTGCGGACCACGCCGACCGCCACCAGGGAGAGCGCGGTGCCCGGCCGCCCCTCGACGGCCCCGAGGCCGCATCTGGTCAACCCGGGATCGACGCCCATCACCCGCACCCGCACGCCCCCTCAACCGCCGAACACCTGTTCGGCACGGAACTCTACCCGTGTTCCCCCGCCCGCGCACCGCGAACACACCCCCTTCCACCCCGGTGACCCGGCCCATCGACCGCGCCGGAAGTCCCGGGCCCTGGGGCAGAGGCGCGGCGCGGGGACGTCCGGAGCGAAGGACCCCCGGGGTGAGGAGAACCCGGGGACAGGCCCGTCGGCTAGAAGTAGTCCAGCATGTACGGCCGGGCCGCGAACACCGCGTCCAGGGCGTCGTCCGAGGTGCCTGGCCCGGTCATCAAGCCGGAGCGGCGGAGCGTGGACGTGGGCACACCGGCGTACAGGGCAGCCATGCCGTTGGCCGTCAGGTGGGGGCCGTCGGCCGAGGTGGTGGCGGTGGCCGTACCGGATCCTGAGGAGACGTCGAGGCGCCACGCGCCCGAGTTGTCCGGGCGCTGGGGGTCGGTGACCTCGACGACGGCGGAGGCGGACACCGCGGCCGGGTAGCCGCGGCGGGCCACGGCCAGGGGCAGGTCGATGAGACGGTGCATCCAGCGGACCTGCTTGACCGTCTCCTTGGCGCGCTCGCCCACCAGCCACAGCATCGGGTCGTCGGGGGCGACGGCGGCGGTGACGTGGGCGGCGATGGAGGAGGAACTGCCGATGAGGGACCACAACGCCCTGCTGGTCTCCGGGGAGCCGGCGACCACGGCGTCGACCTCGATGCCGCCGTCCGACCAGCGGTAGATGGCGTAGCCGTCGTCGGCGAGGTAGAGGAAGTCGTTCTCCTCGGCGAGCCACACGCGCCAGGTGCGTTCGTCCCAGGTGATGGGGCCGCTGGCGCGGGCGGCGGCGTGGGCGCGGCCGATGACGGACAGGAGTTCGGAGGCGTCGCCGGGGCCCATGCGGCGCAGCTTCACCTGGCCGGAATGGCGGATGCGGCGCAGCGCCTCGGTGGGGAGCGTGATGAGGTTCTGGGCGCCGGCGTGCTCGTAGCCGAGGGAGCGGTAGATGGGGGTGGTGGCCGGGTAGAGGGCGGAGACGGCCTCGCCCAGCTCGGCGGCGCGGGAGATCAGCGCGGTCATGAGGAGGGTGCCCACGCCGCGGCCGCGGTCCTCGGGGTTGACGGTGACGCCGGCGACGCCGGCCATCGGCTGCGCCCGTCCGTGCCACCACTGGGTGAAGGAGCGGATGCGGCCTGCCGCCGACAGGCGTTCGCCGTCGAAGACGCCCAGGTAGCGGCCCGCGGCCATGACCGGAGGCATGGCCTTGAGCCATTGCTCGCGCTCGCCGGGCGACAGCACGCCGAAGGAGCGCTTGCGGATGTCGAGCACGGCGTCGAGGTCGTCCAGGGTCAGCTCACGTGTGTCCACCGGACAAACCTACGCGCTCCTCCCCATCGTGATCGCCAGCCGGTCGAGGTAGAGCAGTTGCGCGGCGACCACGGCGGCGAGGGCGAGCAGCATGACGGGCAGCGGCGTCGTCACGCCGACGTCGACGGTGGTGCCCCGGTAGGAGTTGAGGCTCTGGCTCAGCAGCATCGTGGCGGGGCCGTTGGACGGCCGCTGGAAGACCATGAGCGGCCACAGGCCGTCCTGGGCGTTCACGAGCGTGATGCCGCCGGTGAGGACGCCGGCCATGGGCAGCGAGGGCAGCACGACGCCGCGCAGGAATCCGGCCTGCGCGCGTTCGGCCAGGCCGCGGCAGAGGAGCGTGAGCACGACGAGGGCGGGCACGCTGACGAGCATGGGCGGGACGAGGGCGATGAGCGTGTCCATCAGGCCGAGGTCGCGGACGTAGGTCCAGGTGGCCAGGCTGAACGGGCCGACTCCGGCCAGCGCCCACGGCGCGAACGGCAGCAGCAGCCACTCGCTGTGGCGCCCCAGTGGCCGCAGTCCGCCGATGCCGAGCGCGGCCACGTAGGCGACGGCCACGGACACCAGCGCGCCGGCGAGGGCGGGCAGCCACGTCCGCACGTACGTGCCCAGGGTCACCGGGAGCGTCTCTTCCCCGCCGGACAGGGCGGTGATCCACGGCCAGGCGAGCACCAGCCCGACGGCGACCACCACGACCAGGGCGAGCACGCCGGCCACGGGCCGCGACGGTCCGGCGGGCCGTGGCGACAGGTGCAGGCGCATCCCGCCCAGCACCACCACGGCCACCGCGGCGAGGCCGAGCCCGCCGATCAGCACGCCGGTCAGCGTCGCCGCCGCGGCTGCCGGCCCCAGCCGGCCCGCGGCCAGCCCCTCGAACAGCATGTACGCGCCCAGCGTCCGCGTACCCCCGGACCCGCCCCGCGACAGGGCCGAGCTGAAGGTGAACGCCTGCAGCCCGACGGCGAGCAGGGTGAGCACGACCAGGGCGGCCACGGCGAGCATCGCGGGTGTCACGGTGCCGCCGCGCAGCGCGGGCAGGAACGCCAGCGTGGCCAGCGCGCACACCACGCCGAACGTCATCGCCGCCACGACGAGCGGGAACGTCAGGGCGGCGCCCTCCCCCGCAACACCGCGGACCAGCGTGGCCAGGCCCGTGGCGTCGGGACGCAGGCCGCGCGTCCAGGCGGCGACCACCGCGATCGGGGAGAACGTGATGACCGCCAGCGAGAGCACGACCCTCCCGGTGCGCCGGACCCCGGTGCCGCCGAGGTCGAGCGCGAGCGCCAGCGGGGGTGCCACGACCACGGCCACCAGGAGCGGCACGAGGGTCACGAGCAGCGAGAACGCCAGCGCCCGCCAGAACCCCTCGTCCCCGAGCACAGCGGCGTAGTTGGCGAGGCCGACGGGCTCGTCCCGACGTGCGAGCAGGCGCACCGATCGCGTGCTCATCACGACGGTGTGCACGCTGGGCACGACCAGGCAGGCGAGCGCCGCGAACGCCGCGGGCGCCAGGAGTAACCAGCCGAGCGCTGCGGGCGGGCGGGGAGCGGGCGGGGCCGGGATCATGGCCCACCACCCTAGCGAGGGGCGAGTCCTCCGAAGAAGTCGCGGATGTCGGCTGCCAGCGGGCCGGGCACGGCCATGGCGAGCATGTGGCTGGGGTGGTCGAGATCGTTCCAGCGCACGATCGTGTTCTTGCGCTCGGCGATGCGCCGGAAGGTCTCGGGGCCGCCGTGGGAGACGCCGGTGGGGACGGCGTCCTGGTCGATCGGCAGTCCGGCCGCGCCCTCGTAGTACGTCCACGACGACGAGCCGCCGGTGCCGGTCAGCCAGTAGAGGCTGGCGTTGGTGAGGATGAGGTCGCGCTCGATGGGGTCGGTGGAGCCCGCCTGGTCCCAGCCGTCGAACTCCTTGAAGCGCTCGACGAGGTAGGCGAGCTGGGCGACGGGCGAGTCGCTGAAGCCGTAGGAGAGCGTCTGGGGCCGGGCGGCCAGATAGGGGGCGTACCCGCTGCCCGCGGCGCCGCTGAGCATGTCGACGACCCAGGCGTCCACGCCCTCCTGGTCCTCCGGCTCGGTGGGCATGCCGAGCCCGCCGGTGATGTGCACGCCGACGACGTGCTCGGGGAAGAGGGCGGCCAGTTGCGGGGAGACCAGCGCGCCCGCGTCGTTGCCGTGGGCGCCGTAGCGCTCGTACCCCAGGCGGCTCATCAGCTCGGCCCAGGTACGCGCGACGCGCTCGACGCTCCACGGCCGCTCGTCGGCGGGCTCGGGGAACGGCGAGAAGCCGAAGCCGGGCAGCGAGGGCGCGACCACGTGGAAGTGCTCCGACAGCGGCCCGAGCAACTCGGTGAACTCGGCGACGGAGTTCGGCCAGCTGTGGGTGAGGATCAGCGGCAGCGCGCCGGGGTCGGCGGAGCGTACGTGGAAGAAGTGGATCGGCTGGCCGTCGATCTCGGTGGTGAACTGCGGGAAGGCGTTCATTTTCGTCTCCCAGGCGCGCCAGTCGTAGCCGTCGGCCCAGTGGCCGGCGAGCTCACGCAGGTGGGCGACGGGGACGCCGCGGCTCCACTCGGCTCCGGGGAGCCGAGCGGGCCAGCGGGTGCGGGCCAGGCGCTCGCGGAGGTCGTCGAGGTCGGCCTGCGGGACGTCGATGGTGAAAGGCTTGATCATGCCTTCACGCTACGAGGCAATGCGGAAAGGTTCGTTCCGCGTTAAGCGTCGAGCTTCTCCATGATCTCGTCGGAGACGTCGAAGTTGGCGAAGACGTTCTGCACGTCGTCGCTGTCCTCCAGCGCGTCGATGAGACGGAAGACCTTGCGCGCGCCGTCCTCGTCGAGCTGCACGCTCATGGTCGGCAGGAACCCGGACTCGGCCGAGTCGTAGTCGATGCCCGCCTCCTGCAGCGCCTTGCGCACCGGGACCAGGTCGCCGGCCTCGGAGACGACCTCGAAGGACTCGCCCAGGTCGTTGACCTCCTCGGCGCCCGCGTCCAGGACCGCGGTCAGCACGTCGTCCTCGTCGAGGCCGTTCTTGGGGACGAGCACGACGCCCTTGCGGTGGAACATGTACGACACCGAGCCGGGGTCGGCCAGCGAGCCGCCGTTGCGGGTCAGCGCGACGCGTACCTCGGAGGCGGCGCGGTTGCGGTTGTCGGTGAGGCACTCGATGAGCACCGCGACGCCGCCGGGCGCGTAGCCCTCGTACATGATGGTCTGCCAGTCGGCGCCGCCGGCCTCCAGGCCGCCGCCGCGCTTGCGGGCCCGCTCGATGTTGTCGTTGGGCACCGAGTTCTTCTTCGCCTTGAAGATGGCGTCGAAGAGGGTGGGGTTGGCGTCCGGGTCAGGGCCACCGGTCCGTGCCGCCACCTCGATGTTCTTGATGAGCTTCGCGAAAAGCTTGCCGCGCTTGGCGTCGAGCGCGGCCTTCTTGTGCTTCGTCGTCGCCCATTTGGAGTGGCCGGACATTACCTAGAGCTCCCTCACCATGTTTACGAAGTATTCGTGCACGCGAGTGTCCCCGGTCAGCTCGGGATGGAACGATGTCGCGAGCAGAGGCCCTTGGCGGACCGCGACGATCCTATCCCCCGGCGGCGCGGTAGCCAGCACTTCGACCTCCGAACCCACCGATTCCACCCACGGCGCGCGGATGAACACGGCGTGGACGGGGCCGCCGGCGAAGGTCAGGTCGGCCTCGAAGGAGTCGACCTGGCGGCCGAAGGCGTTGCGCCGCACGACCATGTCGAGACCGCCGATGGTCTGCTGGCCGTCGACGCCGTCCTCGATCCGGTCGGCCAGCATGATCATGCCGGCGCAGGAGCCGTAGGCGGGCAGTCCGTCCTTGATCCGCAGGCGCAGGGGTTCGAGCATCTCGAAGATCTCGGCCAGCTTCCACATCGTGGTGGACTCCCCGCCGGGGATCACGAGCCCGTCGACCGCCTCCAGCTCCGCGGGGCGGCGCACGGGGGTCGCGCCGGCGCCGGCCGCCTCCAGCATCGCGACGTGTTCGCGCACGTCTCCCTGGAGGGCGAGTACACCGATCGTGGGCACGCTGGTCCTTCCGTCATGGTCCGGAGTTCGCATCATTCAACACCACGAGGGCCCGGCGTCTTCCTACAGGGCGGCACGGAGATGGAGCGGCTGGTGGTCGGAGACGGTGGTGCGGGTGTCCACGCGGCAGCCGAGCACCCGCGTGGTGAAGAGGTAGTCGAGCTTCTTGGCCCGCATGGTCGGCCGCCGCCGCGGGTCGCACTCCTGGTAGCGGGCGTAGACGGGGGCGAGCGCGCGGCTGCCCGGCCGCAGGTTGAGGTCGCCGCCGAAGACGGGCGTGCGGCCCGGCGCGGTGAGCGCGAAGAGCTCGCGCACCTGTTTGGTCCGGTACGGCGCGCCGGGCCCGCGGTCGTCGTAGGGCAGGCCCACGGACAGGTGGCTGGTACAGGCTCGCACCCGGCGCGCGGGCAGGTCGGCGCAGAGCGCGGCCCGTTTCACCGACCAGGGCGGCGAGCTCAGGGCGTGGGTCTCGAAGGTGGCCCGGCCGGCGACGGCGACGGTGACGCTCTGGGTTCCGCGCGGGCGGCCGAGCAGGTCGGGATGGCAGGCGTACGGCGTGCCGTGCTGCGACAGGAGTCCCCACGAGCGCACGGTCCAGGCGCGGCCGGTGGCGTTCTCCAGCCAGCCCTCCAGCGCCGCGTCCGCGCCCGTGCAGAACTCCTGAAGGAACAGCACGTCGGTGCCACGCCCGGCCTGGGTGCCGACGGCGCGGGCGATCTCGGGGGCGGTGCGGCGGTAGAGAGAGCAGGAGGCGTTCGTGCCCGCGCAGACGTTCCACGTCATGACCGATATTTCCGGGCGTAACGCGACGGCGGGGCTGACCGCCAGCCCGGCCGCCACGAGGGCGTGTCCGATCATGCCTGCTATGCAACCACGGCGTCCTCCAGGGCGTGGTCGGTGTCGACGCGACGCAGGGCGAGAAGGTGGTGGCGCCTGCCGTACAGGATGGCCATGGCGACGACGCAGCAGGCCGCGCCGGCGAGGTACGGCACCGCGATCCCGAGTTCCTCGCCCATCTTGGTGGCCACGAACGGGGCCAGCGCGCCGCCCATCCAGCGCACGAAGTTGTAGCCGGCGGAGGCGACCGGCCGGGGCGCGTCGGAGACCTCCATGGCCGACTCGGTGAAAACGGTGTTGCCGAGCCCGATCGGGATGCCGGAAAGGACGGTGAACGCGATGATGCCGGCGTGGATGCCCGCGTTGCCGGACAGCGCGATGCCGATCTGGCACAGCGCGAGCAGGGCCAGCGCCAGGTGCAGCACGTTGACCGAGCCGAGCCTGCGTTGCAGCGGCGGCGCCCCGAACACCGAGGCCAGCGCCACGCACACGCCCCAGCCGAAGAAGACGGCGCCGATGCCGTAGGCCGGCATGCCCAGGATGAACGGCGTGAACGCCAGCACGGTGAAGAAGGCGAAGTTGTAGAACAGGGCCGTGAAGGCGGTGGTGGACAGCCCGCCGTGGGCCAGGGCCCGGAGGGGGGCGCTGAGCCGGGTTCTGACCTCGGGTCTGGGCGTGTTCTTCAGCAGGGTGGCGATCAGCACGAATCCCACGGCCATCAGCGTGGCGGTGCCGAAGAACGGGGCCCGCCAGTTCCAGTCGCCGAGCAGGGCGCCGACCAGCGGGCCGAGGGAGATGCCGAGGCCGAGCGCCGCCTCGTAGAGGATGATCGCGGCTTCGGCGCCGCCGGCGGCCGCGCCCACGATGACCGCGAGCGCGGTGGCGACGAACAACGCGTTGCCCAGGCCCCATCCGGCGCGGAAGCCGATCAGCTCGCCCACGCTGCCGGACGTCCCGGCCAGCGCGGCGAAGACGACGACCAGCGCGAGTCCGGCCATCAGGGTCTTCTTGCCGCCGATCCGGCTGGAGACCCAGCCGGTGACCAGCATCGCCACGGCGGTGACCAGGAAGTAGCTGGTGAACAGCAGGGACACCTGGCTGGGGCCGGCGTTGAGCCCCTGGGCGATGGAGGGCAGGATCGGATCGACGAGCCCGATGCCCATGAAGGCGACGACCGCGGCGAACGCGGTGGCCCAGACGGACATCGGCTGGCGCAGTATGCCGCCACCGGATGACATGACACTCCTTCGTGCGTCTCAGCCGAGCTTGGCCAGCACCGGGAGCGCCGCCGCGAGGGCGGCGCGCTCGTCCGGTGTGAGCGCGGCCAGTTCGTGGGCGAGGTGCGCGATCCTGGCGCGCTGTACGGCCAGCAGCCGCGTACGGCCCTCGCCGGTCAGCCCGACCGTCCTGACCCTGGCGTCGGCCGGGTCGCCGCCCCTGGCCACCAGGCCGGCCTCTTCGAGCCGGTTGATCTGGACCGTCATGGTCGGCAGCTGGACGGCGTGCTCCTCGGCCAGCTCGGTCATCCGGCGCGGCCCCTGCTTGAGCGAGCCGAGGACGGCGTACTGCTGGCTGGTGACGGGCTGGCCGGCGACGGTACGGCGCAGCAGCAGGACCAGATGGCGCAGCACCACGGACATCTGCTCGGCCAGCGCGTCAGGATCGTCCCTCATACTTAGCCAGACTAACTTAGTTGTGCTAAGTATTCAAAACGAAGCGCCCCGGCCCCCTTGCGGCTTGGGGGCCGGGGCGGACCGGTGGGTCAGGGGCGTTCGGTCTCCAGGCGGACCGTCTCCTCGATGGTCGTCTCGCCGAGCGCCTTGAGCGCCGGGTCGACCGGGCGCAGGTAGGTCTGCTTCACGCCCGGGACGCGGTCCTCGATGACGAACGTGGCCTTGGTGTGGACGCCCGAGCCCGGCTCCTGCACCTTCGGCACCACCCGGAAGTCGGCGGTCATGAGGTCCCGCTCGATCTTGGTCAGGACGTAGCCGCGCTGGTTGTTGTAGAACTTCAGGTGCGGGTTGATCTTCAGGAACGGCTGTGTCTGCGGGTCGGAGTCCTTGCCGTCGCCGCCGGTGCTGATGGAGGTGGCCACCAGTTCCGAGCCGACCGACGGGCCCGTGGGGTCGTCGTAGTCGAGCTTCAGGTCGCTGGCCCAGTGCGCGTGCACGTCACCGGTGAGCACGACGGGGTTGCGGACGCGGGCGTCGAGCCAGCCCTGGGTGATGCGCCCGCGCGAGGCGGCGTAGCCGTCCCAGGCGTCCTGCGAGGTGATCTTCTGGGGCCCGGCGTTGTTGTCGCGCTGGGCGAAGAAGACCTGCTGGCCGAGGATGTCCCACTGGGCGCGGGAGTGGCGGAAGCCGTCCAGCAGCCAGGCCTCCTGCTCGTTGCCGGTGATCGAGCGGGCCGGGTCGATCGCCGCCGGGCAGTCGCGGTAGCCGTCCCCGCAGCCCTGGTCGTCGCGGTACTGCCGGGTGTCGAGCATGTGGAAGGTGGCCAGGCGGCCCCAGCGCACACGGCGGTAGAGCTGCATGTCGATGCCGCGCGGGACCGAGGAACGGCGCAGCGGCATGTTCTCGTAGTAGGCGCGGAAGGCGGCCTCGCGGCGCCGGAGGAAGTTCGGCTGCGGGATCTCGGGCTTCTCCGGGACCTCGTCGGCCCAGTTGTTGTCCAGCTCGTGGTCGTCCCACACCACCAGCCAGGGGGCCGCGGCGTGGGCGGCCTGCAGGTCGGCGTCGGCCTTGTACTGGGCGTGGCGCTGGCGGTAGTTGGCCAGCGTCTCTGTCTCGGGGCCGTCGTGGTGGCGGACGTTGCCGCCGGGGATGACGTAGGTGTTCTTGGTGTACTCGTACTGGTAGTCGCCCAGGTGCAGGATCAGGTCGGGGTTCTCCTCGGCCAGGCGGCGGTAGCTGGTGAAGTAGCCGTGCTCGTACTGGGCGCAGGAGACGAAGGCCATCGACATGGGCCCGCCGTACTGGAAGGGGTGGGGGGCGGTGCGGGCGCGGCCGAGCGGGGAGACGTGGCGGCCGGTCTTGAAGCGGTACCAGTACTCGCGGCCGGGGGCCAGGCCGGCGACCTCGACGTGCACGCTGTGGCCCCACTCGGGGACCGCGCGGGTGACGCCCGCGCGCACGGTGCGCCTGCCGCGTTCGTCGGCGTAGATCTGCCACTGGACGGTGACCGGGCGCGCGGGCATGCCACCCATGCCGTCCTCGGCCATGGGGGTGAGCGCGAGCCGGGTCCAGATGACGAAGCCGTGGTGGTCGGGGTCGCCGCTGGCGACGCCGAGGGTGAAGGGGTTGGCGGCCGGTTCCCTGCCACGGGTGGCGGCCTCGGCCCCGGTGGGCAGCCCGGCGGCGGCTCCCGCGGCCAGGCCGGTGACAAGGAAGTGGCGGCGGTTGAGGTTGCGCACGGGGGTGGCTCCCTGTCGATCAAGGGTGAGGGACGCCCGTAGCCTGACTGAGGCTCATGACTCACGGGTGAACGCCACCTAACACGAAAAAGACGACATCCAGCGGGATGTCGTCCCTTTCGGCATATCTTGCGGCGGAGAGCATGGTTTTGCGCTAAAGGGGATCTTCCTTCTCGTCGAGGCGTGCCTGCAACGCGGCGCCCTCCTCCGGGGTGAGCCAGGAGTGGGAGTAGAGGTCGAGCAGCACCCGGGCGAGCAGTTCGTCCCCGGCGGGGCTGAAGATCTGCACGCCGAGCCGCCGGGAGATGTGCTCCTGCAGCACGGAGACGGCCAGCGCCATCGCGGTGCCGACGGTGGCGCGCGCCCTGACCGGGACCACGGGCGGGTCGGGGCGGCTCTTGTCGGCCTCGGCCAGCCATCGCTCGCCGAGTTCCGCGATCGCGTCGAAGACCTCGGCCGCCGAGCCCTCCGCCAGCGCTCGGGACATGTAGCGCTGGTAGGGACCGAAGACGGCGCGGGAGACGGCGACGTAGTTGTGCCCGGCGTCGGCGCGGACCTCGTCGTTGAGCGTGCGGATCGCCTTGGCCAGGTACTCGTCGCAGGCCTCGCGCAGGCCCTGCTTCGAGCCGAAGTGGTGGCGCACCAGCCCGGAGGAGACGCCCGCGCCGTCGGCGATCCCCCGGATGGTGGCCCGCTCGAAGCCGTGCTCGCCGAAGTGGCGCATCGCGGCGTCCCTGATGCGGGCGCGCGCGGTGAGGTCTTCCGGGTCGGGTGTGGTCATCGTTTCTTCCTGTCCACGGGCTTAGCCGACTATACGCATGTGTAGCCGTGGTTCAGCGGATGCGCAGCGCCAGCAGGCAGACGTCGTCGTGGGTGTCCAGCCCGATGCGGTCCAGGACGCAGCCGATGGCCGCCTCGGGATCGTCGAGCGGGCAGTCGTCGGCCGCCTCCAGCAGCGACTTCAGACCGGCGTCGAGATCCTGGTCGCGGCGCTCGATGACGCCGTCGGTGTACAGGAACAGCGTGTCGCCGGGGTGGAGCTGCGTGGTGGTCAGCTCGTAGGCGACCGACTCCAGGGCGCCCAGCATCAGCCCTGGCGGCGGCTCCAGCAGCGCCGCGACCCCGTCGCGCACCAGCAGCGGCGGCGGGTGGCCGGCGCTGGTCCAGGACAGCAGCCTGCTGCCGGGGTCGAAGTGGCCGATGACGGCGGTGCCCGTCGCGGCCACGGTCTCGCTGTTGTGGTAGATGAGGTCGTTCAGCCAGGTGGCCAGCTGGGCGGCGTCGGCCTTGGTGTAGGCGAGCCCGGCCAGGCCGAAGCGCATCTGCGCCATCAGTCCGACGGCGGCCAGGCCATGGCCCATCGCGTCGCCGATGGCCACCAGGACCCGGCCGTCGGGCAGAATCCTGGCCTTGAACCAGTCGCCGCCGAGCCGGCCGACGTCTTCCGCGGGCAGGTAGCGTACGGCGATCCGGACGCCCGGCACGTCGAGGACGCCGCTGCGGCCGGGCTGGATGGCGTCCTGGAGGCGGTGGGCGACGCGCTGTTCCTCCTCGGCCCGGCGGCGCTGCCTGATCGCCTGCGCGTGGGCCGCCGACAGGGCGCGTTCGCGGCGGCGTCCCCGGGTGATGTCCTGGACGAGCATCCTGACCAGCACCGGAGTGCCGCTGTCGTCGAGGACGGGCTCGCTGACCGTGCGCACCTGCCGTACGCCGTGGCGCTGCCTGATCCTGAACTCGCTGTCGGCCGCCTCGCCGTGTTCGAGCAGGGTGGACATGAGCTCGCCCACCAGCGGCACGTCCGCGTCGACCACGGCTCCGGGCAGTTCCTCCAGGGGCATCGGGCCGTCGGCGGGGTCGCGGCCGAAGATCCCGTACATCTGGGTGGTCCAGTAGGTGTGGCCGGTGGTGAGCGTCCACTCGGCCCAGCCGAGCTCGGCCTCGCGCTGGGCGCGGTCCCACCGGCTGATCAGCCGCTCGTCCTCGTCGAGCGCGCGCCAGCTCGCCAGGACGCCCTCGTGCAGCGGTACGGCCCGCACGGTCAGCGACGCGGGCCAGAGCTTGTGGTCGCGCACCTCCACGTACTCCACCGGGTCGAGCTTGAGCGGCCGGCCCCCGAGGTGTACCCGGAAGTACGCCTCCAGCAGCCCGGACTTCACCACCCCCGGACAGGCCTGGACGAGGCGCTCGCCGGCGAGTTCACCGGCGCCGCGGCCGGTCACGTCGCGGGCCTGCTCGTTCGCCGCGGCGATCACGAAGTCGACCGGCCGGTCGTCGTCGTCGATGACCGGCACGAGGTAGGCGGCGGAGACGTGCACGGCCTGCAGCACCGCCAGCACCCATCCGGGCACCGGCGGCGGCGTGGCCGGGCGCGGCGCGGGCTCGATCGTGGCGGCCAGGTCCAGGAGTTCCATGCCGGAACCGTCGGCGAGCCGGCCGAGGTGGCGCGCCGCCTCGTCGGGGCGGATGTTCTGGCGCGCGGCCATGCGGCTGACGGCCTCGTCGATGACGGCCTCGCGGCGCATGCGCGCGCGCAGGGTGCCCAGCCGTTCCCTGATTCCGGCCGTGACGTCGTCGCTGTCCCTGCTCACAGGGGTTGAGCTGCCCTGAGGCAGGCAAAGGCACCGGTATGGGGGTAAAGATCAAGCTAGGTGAAGTCGAGGCCGGCGAAGTCGCCTGACGTACGCCATTGCTCCAGATAGGCGAAGTAGGCGCCGGCCCCGAGCGGATAGCCGAGGCTCAGCCAGCCCTTCCTCCCCGGGTCCTGGCCCTCGTTGTTGTAGTAGCCGGGGGTGCAGTCGGCGCCGCCGAGCAGGGTGCCGGGACCGGACATGAGCAGGTCAAGCCACGCGTCCTCGGCCTGCTTGCTCGCCTCCACCCGGACGTGGCCGCGGTCGAGGGCGTGCCTGACGATCATCGCGATCGTCAGGCCCGACTCGGTCAGGTTGTGCGGGATGTTCGAGACGAGGTTGGCGCCCTGGGCCGGCTGGACGATGAAGACGTTCGGGAAGCCGTGCACGTGGGTGCCGTGCAGCGTGCGCATCCCCTCCTGCCAGTACGCCGACAGCCTGACCCCGCCCCGCCCGGTCACGTCGTAGCCGGCGCGCCGCGTGTAGTCGGTGCCCACCTCGAAGCCGGAGGCGTAGATCACGCAGTCCACGCCGTACTCCCGGCCCGCGACCACCACGCCCGTCTCCGTGACGCGCTCGACGCCCTTGCCGTCGGTGTCGACCAGGTGGACGCCCGGCAGGTTGAACGCCTGCAGGTACTGGTCGTGGAAGCACGGCCGCTTGCACAGCTGCCGGTACCAGGCCTTGAGCCGGTCGGCGGTCCGCGGATCGCGCACGATGGCGTCGACGCGGGCGCGGATCTCCTCCATCTTCTCGAAGTCGGAGTCCTCGAACGCCTCCAGCATCCGCTCGACCGTCCGCGCTTCCTGCGGCAGGGCGGCGATCCGGTCGCGCACGCGGCGGGCGATGTCGGTCCAGCCGTCCATCACCAGGTCCTCCTCGGCGCCGCCGCCGGCCTGGTTGGCGGTGAAGTTCTCCAGCCAGCGCCGCTGCCAGCCGGGGGTGGCGATCTCCGCGAACCAGCGGGGGTCGGTCGGCCGGTTGTCACGCACGTCCACCGAGGACGGGGTGCGCTGGAACACGTACAGCTCGGCGCAGGCCCGCGCCAGGTGCGGCACGCACTGCACCGCCGTCGCGCCGGTGCCGATGACCGCGACCCGCCTGCCGGCCAGCCGGTCCATGGGCGCGCCCGCCGGGTCGCCGCCGGTGTAGTCGTAGTCCCAGCGGCTGGTGTGGAAGGAGTGGCCGCCGAAGGAGTCGATCCCGGGGATGCCGGGCAGCTTGGGCACGTGCAGCGGCCCGACGCCCATGGCCACGAACCGCGCGGTGAACCGGTCGCCCCGGTCGGTGGTGACGGTCCACAGCGCGCGCTCGTCGTCCCATTCCATGCCGGTGACCTCGGTGTGGAAGAGCGCGTTGTCGTACAGGCCGTAGTGCTTGCCGATGCGCCGGCAGTGCTCCAGGATCTCGGGCGCGTGGGCGTACTTCTCCGTCGGCATGTGGCCGAGTTCTTCGAGCAGCGGCATGTAGACGAAGGAGGCGGTGTCGCACTGGGCTCCGGGGTAGCGGTTCCAGTACCAGGTGCCGCCGAAGTCGCCGCCCTTCTCCACGATCCTGACGTCGGCCACCCCGGCCTCCTTCAGCCGCGCCCCGGTGACCAGCCCGGCGAACCCGCCGCCGACGAACGCCACGGTGACGTGGTCGTTCTTCGGCTCCCGGGGGGCTCTGGGGGTGTACGGGTCGTCGGCGTAGGAGGCGAACCGGCCGGTCAGGCGCAGGTACTGGTCGTTGCCGTCGGGGCGGAGGCGCTTGTCGCGTTCCTGGCGGTATCGGGCGCGGAGGGCGTGCTTGTCGACGGTCATGGAACCAGAATGACATTCTGGAATCTTGTTCTTCAATGGCTCACGACGGCGCCGGTGACGGGCGGCCCGCCCGCACGGGCACGCGGATCGTGACCGTCCCCGCCGTGGGGAAGCGGAAGGTGACGGGGATCGTGGTGTTGCCGAGCTGCCGGTTCGTGCCCACCAGTTCCAGGTACGGCCGGCCGTTCCCCTTCTGCAGGGACAGCTCCCCCTTCGGCGGGATGACCACCCGCATGCGCTCCACGGGCGCGTCGGGGCCCGCGCGGTAGACGACCTTCTTCGCCTCCACGGTGCTCACCGCGTCCAAGACCTGCTCCACGGCCGCGTCGTTGAACAGCGTCAGGTAGAGCGGCAGCGTGCCGCCGGGCTTCTGCTCGTCCATGGGCGGCGCCTCGATGTTGACGTGCACGAGCCGGACCGGGCCCACCTGGCCGTCGGTCTGGTTGGTGCGCCACCAGTCCGGCTGGTTGCCCGAGGTGCAGGCGGTGGCCAGCAGCAAGGTGGCGCAGATCAGGACGATTCTCATGGATTTCCTCCCGGGGGGAGGTTCAGACGGCGTCGCGTTCGATCGGGCAGGTCATGCAGTGGGCGCCGCCGCGGCCCTTGCCGAGTTCGAAGCCCTCGATCTCGATGACGTCGACCCCGTGCTCGCGCAGCTTGCGGTTGGTGAACTGGTTCTTGTGGTAGCCGACCACGACCCCGGGCGCGAGGGCGAAGAAGTTGTTGCCGGAGTCCCACTGCTCGCGGGCCTGCTGGTAGTCGTCGCCGCCGGTCGGGATCACCTCCAGCCGGCCGATCCCGAGCGACTCCTCCAGGGCGCCGACGAAGGAGGCGTCGCGGCGCACGTCCAGCGTCGCCGGCTTGTCTCCGGGGCGCAGCGAGTACGTAGTGGCGGTCTCCAGGAACGGCGGGTAGGCGGTGGCCTTGTCGGCGTCCAGGAAGGTGAAGACGGTGTCGAGGTGCATGTAGGAGCGGCGCTTGGGGATGTTGACCGCGATCACCCGCTCGGCGGCGCCCGCGGCGAAGAGCGACAGCGCGATGTGCTCGACGGTGCGGGCGGTGGTGCGCTCGGACAGGCCGATGGCGACGGTCTTGTTGCCGATGGGCATCATGTCGCCGCCCTCCATGGCGGCGGTGCCGTAGTCCTCCTCGTGGAAGCGGTCGTCCTCGCCCGCGTCGGGGTACCAGAAGGCGAAGCGCTCCTCGGTGAACATCGGGTGGTAGTGGTAGATCGTCGACTGGTTCATGGTCTCCAGGAGACGGGCGTGGTAGTACATCGGATTCAGTGAGACTCCTCCGTACAGCCAGGCCGAGGGGTCGCGCTGGTACAGGGAGTTCGGCAGCGGCGGCAGGATGAACTCCCCCGGCAGCGCCGCGGCGGCCACCAGTGACCTCTCGTCCAGGGCGGCGGTGCCGTACTCCTGCTTGGTGAGGCCGCCGATGAGATGGGTGGCCAGCTTCTCGCCGCTCCACCCGGCCAGCGTCTCGCGGATGGTGTCGACCAGGGCGGGGCCGACGGTCAGGTGGGTGACGGCCTGCTCGATGGCGTGCTGCTTGGCGTCGAAGCGCGACTCCAGCGCCTCGGCGAGCAGCCGCCGGTGGTCGTAGACCTCGATGCCGCGCCCGCGCATCATCGCCACGAAGGCGTCGTGCTCGCGCTGCGCCTGCTCGACCCAGAGGATGTCGTCGAACAGCAGCCGGTCGTTGTTGGCCGGGGTGAGGCGTCTCATGCTCAGCTCCGGCCGGTGCACGATGACCTTGCGCAGCATCCCGACCTCGGAATGCACACCCAGCGTCATGGCTTCCTCCTTCTCAGATGGTGATCCAGCCCGCGGCCAGGCCGATGACGCCGATGACCGCCCCGGCGGCGACCAGGACGAACAGGATCAGCTCCGGCAGCGTGAACGCGCGCCGGCCCCGCTCGCGCCTGGTCATGACGAACAGGATCGTGCCGGGGGCGTAGATGATGCACGACAGCAGCAGGAACTCCAGCCCCGCGGCGAAGACCAGGAAGGCGGTGTAGACGACGGCCAGCGCCGCCACGGCCACCTGTCTGGCGGTGCCGCGCAGCTTGAGCGCGTACCCCGCGGCGAGCAGGTACGGCACCAGCGAGAGCGAACTGCACAGCTTCAGCGTGAACGTGAACGCGTCATCCGACCACAGGGTGACCGCCAGCACCGCGGTGATCAGGACGCTGGTCATGACCAGGGCCGCCACCGGGGCGCCCTGCCGGTTCTCCCGCCGCAGGAAGCGCGGCATGTCGTCGTCCTTGGCCGCCACGAACAACACCTCGGCGGCCATCAGCGTCCAGGCCAGGTAGGCGCCGAGCACCGAGACGATCAGGCCGGCGCTGATGAACACCGAGCCCCAAGGGCCCACGACCGACTCCATCACCCCGGCCATGGACGGCTGGCGGACCTGGGCCAGGTCGCCTTGGGGCAGCACGCCGTACGAGAAGATCGACACTGAGGCGAACAGCGCGAGCACGCTGACGAAGCCCAGCACCGTGGCACGCCCGACGTCCTCGCGGCGGCGCGCGTAGCGGGAGTAGACGCTGGCGCCCTCGACGCCGAGGAAGACGAAGACGGTCACCAGCATCGTGGCCTTGACCTGGTCGAACAGGCCCCCTGTCGTGCCCGGGAAGTTCGCGGAGAAGGTGGCCGACTTGAGGGCGACGGCGACGATCACGATGAACAGCACGATCGGGACGAGCTTGGCGACGGTGACGATCCGGTTGATCGCCGCCGCCTCGCGCACGCCGCGCACGATCATGAAGTGGAACGCCCACACGCCCACCGCGCTGATGACCACGGCCAGGATCGTGTCGCCCTCGCCGAAGCCGGGGATGGCCGCGCCCAGCGTGGACTTGATCAGCACCCAGTAGGAGACGTTGCCCACGCAGGCGCTGGCCCAGTAGCCGAACGCCGACAGGAACCCCGGGAACTCGCCGAACCCGGCCTTGGCGTAGGCGTACACGCCGGCGTTCAGGTCGGGCTTGCGTACGGCCAGCGTCTGGAAGACGAAGGCCAGCATGAGCATGCCCACCCCGGCCACCGCCCACGCGACCAGCGCCCCGAGCACTCCGGTGGCCTGCGCGAAGTTGCGCGGCAGCGAGAAGACCCCGGCGCCGACCATCGACCCGACCACCATCGCGGTCAGCGTCGGCAGCGACAGCTTCTGGGACGCCGCCTGTGCCTCCGTGGCCGTCATCGCCCACCCCCGTCCACCTGGGTGGTCATTCCTCCACATCATTTGACGTAGTCCGACAAATCATGGTCTTTGCCCAAGCTTGCCGGTCAGCGGGTGATCTTGAGCGTGAGGTAGTCGTACTCGCCCTCGCCCGCCCGTTTGAACGCCTTGTCGCCGTTCAGGTCGATGAAGGCGGCCAGGTACAGCGTCCCGCCGAAGCCGGCCAGCGGCGTGTCCGCCCCGTCGCGGAAGACCTTGGAGACGAACACCTTGTCCTGGGTGGCCGACTGCGCGGCGACCCGGTTGCCGGCCAGGTAGTTGTGGCCGTCGTTGTTGTTCAGGTACAGGGTGCCCGAGCCGTACTCGTAGTCGGCGACGCCGGTTCCGGGGCGGAAGCACGGGTGGCTGTCGACTTTGGCCCCGTCCTCGATGGAGAAGACCGACTTGTCGGTCCACGCGCAGACCTGCAGCGCCCGCCCTTCGGCGAGCTTCGGGAAGCGCAGCTCGAACGG
Source organism: Nonomuraea sp. NPDC050394 (assembly GCF_044459065.1). Lineage (NCBI taxonomy): Bacteria > Bacillati > Actinomycetota > Actinomycetes > Streptosporangiales > Streptosporangiaceae > Nonomuraea > Nonomuraea sp. NPDC050394. Next base: position 84,313 of record NZ_JBITIO010000003.1, read on the forward strand.
CGCCGCCCTGAGCTGGGCCACGGTCACCGGGGAGTCCAGGTCGTCGAGCGACAGGGCCACCGGCTTGTCGTCCTGCCAGACCTCCAGGCCCAGCCGGGGCGAACGGGTCACGTCGCCGACGGGCGTACCGGTGTCCTGGCTCGTCCTGGGGCTGGGGCTCTTGATCAGGGTGGGGGTCGTGGTCACCCGGGTGCCCGTGGCGTCCGGCCTGGTAGCGACATAGACCGCCGTCGCCGACCCCAGCACGAGCACCGCCGCCACCGCCGCGCCCACCGTCACGCGGGCCGTCCTGCTGCCCGGCCGGGTCTGGCCGGGCAGACGCGGCGGCAGCGACGGCGGTCCGTGCACCGGCCCCGGCGGCAACGAGGACCCGTGGACCGGCCTGGGCGGGGGCGGGCCGCCGGCGATCGGCTGGGCGTGGGGCGGCGGGGGCGGGAGCGTCCCCCTCGGCGCCTGCTCCATCAGCCCGAGCAGCACCTGCCTGGCCGACGGCCGCCGCGCCGGGTCCTTCTCCAGGCACGCGGCCACGAACCCGCGCAGCCGCCCGTCCATCCGCCCCAGGTCGGGCTGGGCGTTGAGGATCCGGTTGATGACCACCGGCAGCGTCTCGTCACCGAACGGCGGGCGGCCGTTGGCCGCGTACGCCATCGTGCACGCCCACGCGAACATGTCCATCGGCGGCCCGGCCGGATGCCCGGACAACTGCTCGGGCGCCATGTAGGCCGGGGTGCCGACGGCGGAGCTGACGGTGGCGGCGGTGGCGTCCATGGGCCGGGCGATGCCGAAGTCGATGACGCGCGGGCCGTCGGCGGCCAGCAGCACGTTCGCCGGCTTGAAGTCGCGGTGCACGACGCCCGCCGCGTGGATGGCGCCGAGCGCGGTGGCGGTCGCGACGGCCAGCCGGTCGAGCTCGGCCCCCGCCAGGACGCCGCGCGCGCGGATCACCTCCTGCAGGGAGGGCCCGTCGATGTACTCGCTGATCACGTACGGCGGGTCCGCGTCGGGGTCGGCCGCCAGCACGCGCGCCGTGCAGAACGAGGCGACCCGGCGCAGGGCGTTCAGCTCGCGTTGCAGGTAGCGCCTGGCCTCGCCGTCCTCGGTGCTCCGGGCGTGCAGCACCTTGACCGCCGCGAGCGAGCCGTCCGCGGCGGCGCCGAGGAACACCGTGCCCTGGCCGCCCTCGCCCAGCCTGCCGCGCAGCGCGTACCCGTGTACTTCTCGAGGATCGGACGAGCGAAGCGGACGTACCTGCATCAAGCACCCTCAGGATCTCGGTGACCGCACCATCCCCGACGATACTGGCTCCATCACCACCGGAGCGGCGTGGATCATCTCTGTACGGCCTTGTCCGGATAACTCCGGACGCGTTCCCCGGCGGCCAGAGCGTCACCGATCGTCGGACTGACGAAGGGAGCGCAACGTGCTGGCAACTGCCCGTACACGACGGTGGACCGCGGTGATCGCCGCGGCACTGGCACTGGTTCTGGCGTATCCCACCGGCGCGCAGGCGGCGGTGGGCGATCTCGGTTTCGTGCGGACGATCTCCTACAACGTGCCGGGAGCCGTGCACATCGGCCCGGTCAACCCGCTCGACTGGGCGTCGGCGGCGACCATGCGGCCCAACGGCGACACCGTCTACGTGGTGGCCGGCAGTGACGGCGGGTCGGGCACCGCCATGCCGGCGATCTCCTCCTTCCGCCGCGACGCCGGCGACCGGCTGACCCTCACCGGCTGCATGGGCGGCGTCACCGGCTGCCGCCCGACCAGGGCGGGCGACGTGGTGCTGCCCGACCGCCTGTACGCCGCCAGCTCCGTGGTGGCCGTGGGATCCCACGTGTACGCCACCACCCCCGCGGCCGTGGCCGGCTTCCGCACGGCGGCCAACGGCGACCTCGACACCGACTTCTGCGTGTGGGACCACGCGTGCGGCGACGTCTCCGCCCTGCCCGGCCTGACCCCCTGGTCCACCGCGGACCACACGCTGACCGCGACCGCCGACGGCCGCGACCTCTACCTGTACGCCGCGAGCTCCACCAAGGGCGCGGTCTACCACCTGCGCCGCGACAACGCCACCGGCCGCCTGGCCTTCCACGGCTGCGTCGGCGAGGCGATGCCGGGGTGCACCCCGATCGGCCGCACCGGCGTCATGAAGTCCTCGGGCGACGCCGTGCTCAGCGCCGACGGGCGCAGCCTCTACGTCGTGGCCCGCAACCCCGGCTCCGTGACGCACCTGCGCCGCGACCCGGCCTCCGGCTCGCTGGCCGAGGTGGGCTGCGTCTCCGAGACGGGCACCGGCGGCTGCAACGTGCCCGTCACCCACGGCCTGTACCGCGCCACCCGGGCCGCGATCACCCCGGCCGGCGACAGCCTGTACGTGTCCGGCGCCGGCGGCGTCACCCACCTGCGCCGCAACACCGTCAACGGAGACCTCGCCTACCACGGCTGCATCGGGTTCGCCACCGGGTGCCGGGGCGACGGCCCGCGGGGGACGTACATGGACGTGGCGGTGTCGCCGGACGGCGCGAGCGTCTACGGCAACGTCCAGGACGCGGGCGCCACGTGGGGCGCGGTCGCCCACCTGCGCCGCGCATCCGACGGCGGCCTCACCTACGCGGGGTGCGTCGGGGAAGGCCAGCCGGCGCTGTGCCGGCAGATCGGGCCGACCGGCGTGATGAACCACGCGGGGCCGCTCCTGGCCCCCGGCTCACGCGTGCTCTACAGCCTGGGCGTGCACTGGCGCGGGGCCTTGAGCCAGTTCACGCGCCAGACCTCGTAGGGCATGGGCGTGGCCCCGCCCCAGCCGGGGGCGGGGCCACGTTCGGCGCTCTACCAGCCGCGCTCGGCCAGGCGGTGCGGCTGCGGGATCTCGTCGACGTTGATGCCGACCATGGCCTCGCCGAGTCCGCGCGAGACCTTCGCCACGACGTCGGGGTCGTCGAAGAAGGTGGTGGCCTTGACGATGGCGGCGGCGCGCTTGGCCGGGTCGCCGGACTTGAAGATGCCCGAGCCCACGAAGACGCCCTCGGCACCGAGCTGCATCATCATGGCCGCGTCCGCCGGGGTCGCGATGCCGCCCGCGGTGAACAGCACGACGGGGAGCTTGCCGGTCTTGGCGACCTCGGCGACGAGCTCGTACGGGGCCTGCAGTTCCTTGGCCGCCACGTACAGCTCGTCCTCGGGCAGCGTGGTCAGCCGCCTGAGCTCGCCCCGGATGGTGCGCATGTGGGTGACGGCGTTGGAGACGTCGCCCGTGCCGGCCTCGCCCTTGGAGCGGATCATGGCCGCGCCCTCGGTGATGCGGCGCATGGCCTCGCCGAGGTTGGTGGCGCCGCAGACGAAGGGCACCGTGAAGCGGAACTTGTCGATGTGGTTGGCGTAGTCGGCCGGGGTCAGGACCTCCGACTCGTCGACGTAGTCCACGCCGAGCGCCTGGAGGAGCTGCGCCTCCACGAAGTGGCCGATGCGGGCCTTGGCCATCACGGGGATCGAGACGGCGCTGATGATGCCCTCGATCATGTCGGGGTCGCTCATCCGGGAGACGCCGCCCTGGGCTCGGATGTCGGCGGGCACGCGCTCAAGGGCCATCACGGCGACGGCGCCGGCGTCCTCAGCGATCTTCGCCTGCTCAGGGGTGACGACGTCCATGATGACGCCGCCCTTGAGCATCTCGGCCATGCCGCGCTTGACGCGGGCGGTTCCGGTGACGGCAGTGGTTTCTGGCGTGCTGCTGGACACGGTCTTCCTCACGGGCTCTCTCGGCTGGTCCGCCTGCGCGAACACATACGGGCTCTCGGACGGGTTGCGCCCCGGCGCACCCGCCTGGGCGAACGGTAAGCTATCAAGCCCATCGTAGGTCCTGGAGCGCCCCTCCCCCGACATGCCACCATGTCAGGATTTGTCCGCTCTTTTGTACGGCCCGCCCAAACGTCGGCGGGCGGTCAGGGAGTGACGGGCTTGCGGCTGGCCAGCGCGATCCACACCTGACCCGGCGCGAAGTTCATCGGCTCACCCTCCGCAGTGGTGAACGTCGTGCCGGACTCCTCCGATTCCCGCTCCCACTTGGCCTTGTACGCCTTGCCGTCCCGCAGCACGATCGCCGAGCCCTTGCCGGTGCTGTGCACGAGCGGCGTGTAGCTCTGGTTCTTGTCGTGGAACTGCGACCGGACCGTCTTGGTGTACTGGATCACGATGGTCGGCGCGCTCAGCTGCCCGCCCTCGGCCGCCATGTCCTTCTTGCCGTCCTGCCAGATCATCCACTGCTTCTTGGCATCGGACCAGTTGAAGGTGAAGCGCGCGGCCGGCCAGCGCACCGTCCACGACTTCTTGTCCACGCCGCCCTCGGCGGGGGCCTCGCCGAAGGTGAAGCCGATGTCCTTGGCTTTGGACGCCTTGGGCGCGGCCGACAGCAGCTTCTTGGTGTTGGCGAACAGGTTGTAGGGGGCGAAGCGGCCAGGCTGGCGGAAGTAGGCGCCGCCGTTCCTGGTGTCGCCGACGTCGAACAGGGACGCCTCGGCGATCAGCGGCAGCATCTTGGTCTGCGCGCCGGAGTAGGCGAAGGCGGGCTTGCCGAACTGCGGCGCGATGTGCAGGTCGGAGATGCGGGCGCTGCGCACGGGGCCCACCTTGGCCGGGATCTTCGAGGAGAAGATGGCCATGAGCCGGGTCAGCCCCGCCTCGACCTGCTCGACGTAGACGATGTCCGCGCTCTTCAGGCCCATCTGCGGCTTCCCGGCGGCGGTGTTTTCGATCTTCACCGCCAGTACGGGCTTGCGCGCCTCGTCCGGCAACCCGGTGAACGGATGACCGGGGCCGGCGTCCGGTGTCTCACTGGGGGCGGCCGTGGCGGCCTGCGGCGCCGCTGGAGGGGCGGGCTTTTCCGACGAGCACGCCGCGACCGGCAGCAAGACCGCCGTTCCCGCCAGCGTCACGGTGATCATCCGCGGTAGCCGCACCTGTCCACTCCTCCGCCTTTAGCTCCTAGAACGGACGAAGCTTACCGGCGATGAACAAATTCGGTCATTCAGTTGCCATACTCTTCGGCGGATCATCATCAATCTCGAAAAATCGGGGAAAATCGGTGTGACCCGCGAGGCGCAGGGTCTTGGCCAGCCAGCGCTGCTGCGCCGTACGCGTGACGCCGACGGCGTTGTTGTGGAAGCGGCGCGAGTAGACCACCTTCGTCACCACCGCGTCGAGCTCCTCCAGCAGGTCCGCGCCGCCCGGCGCCTCGGCCAGCTTCTCCCTGAAGCGGTCCTGGTCCACCACCGCGCGGATCGTGCGCGACAGGTCGCTCTCGGCCCGCTCCCGCTCCTCGGGACCGGCGATCCTGGCCTCCTGGGCCGCGGTGGCCAGCATGAGCGAGGTGGCCGGATCGAGGATGCGCGAACCGGCCAGCAGCAGCACCGCCGAGCGGCGCTGCAGCAGCGCCGCGTCCAGTGCCTGCCCCGCCAGCTCCAGCCGGATGTGCAGGCGGTCCAGCCGGCCGGCCCGCCAGGAGACGTAGACGGCCGTGAGCACCACGACGATGCCCACGATCAGGATGATCACCGTGGAGGTCACTACGCGTCCTCCTCCACCCGGCCGGCGCCGCCCGCCGTCACCGTCTCGTACACCCGCACCACGTCCCGTGCCACCGTCGACCAGTCGTACTTGCGCACCGCCACCAGGGCCTCGGCGGCCAGCTTGGCCCGCCGTTCCGGCGCCGCCAGCAGCGCCCGCGCCTCCTCGGCCAGCGAGGCGGGGTCGCCGTTCCTGAACAGCGCGCCCGCCTGCCCCTCGCCCAGCACCCGGCGGAAGGCCGGGATGTCGCTGGCCAGCACGGTCGCCCCCGAGGCCATCGCCTCGGCCAGCACGATGCCGAAGCTCTCCCCGCGCGTGTTCGGCGCGCAGAAGACGTCCACCGAGTGGTACGCGCGGATCTTGTCCGCCTCGCTCACCATGCCCAGCACCGTCACCCGGTCACGCAGCTCCTTGGGCACCTTCACCTCGCCGGGCCCGGCGATGAGCAGCTTGGCGTCCGGGATCGACTTCAGCGCCTCCATCAGGATCGGCAGGCCCTTGCGCTCCTCGTCCACCCGCCCGAGGAAGCCGATCGTCGAGCCGTCGGGGCCCCAGCCGTCCAGCGGCTCCGCCTCGGTGTAGCGCGCGACCGTCACCCCGTTGGGAATCAGCACCGTGTCCCCGCCGAACTGCTCCACCAGGCTCTTGCGCGCCGCGTCGGAGACCGCGATGCGCCCATGAAGCTTCTCCAGCGCGCTGCGCAGCAGCGGCTCGGCCACCGCGATCGCCCGCGAGCGGGTGAAGGAGGCGTGGAACGTGGCCACGATCGGCCCCTTGGCCGCCCAGCAGGCCAGCACCCCGAGACTCGGGATCAGCGGCTCGTGGATGTGCAGCACGTCGAACCCGCCGTCGCGCACCCACCTGCGCACCCGCGCCGCCGAGATGAAGCCGAACGACATCCGCGCCACCGACCCGTTGTACGGCACCGGGATCGCCCGGCCCGCCCCGGTCACGTACGGCGGCAGCTCGTCGTCGTCGGCAGCCGGCGCGATCACCGACACCTCGTGGTCCTGCGCGATCAGCGCCTGCGCCAGGTCGTCGATGTGCTGCTTGACGCCACCCGGCATGTCCCACGAATAGGGGCAGACGATGCCGATTCTCATCGCGTCAAGTCCTCCAGCCACAGTCGTTGCAGCATGTGCCAGTCCTCCGGATGCTGCGCGATCCCCTTCTCGAACACGTCCGCCAGCCCCTGCGCGACCGCCGCGACCTTCTCCTGGCGGGTGCCCTCGCCGGGCACCGGCACCTCGGGGTGGATGTCGATCCCCCAGTCGTCGCCGTCGAAGTAGACGATGGCGGGCAGCAGGGCGCACCCGGTCTGCACGGCCAGCAGCGGCGGCCCGGCGGGCACCTTCGTGGTGGCGCCGAAGAAGCGCACCTCGACGCCGCTCTTGGTCAGGTCGCGCTCGGCGGGCAGGCAGACGACCCCGCCCCGCCGTACCCGCGTCGCGAGGGTCCCGAAGTTGTGGCCGTCGCCGCCCGTGAGCGGCAGCACCTCCATGCCCAGACCCTCGCGGAAGGCCACGTAACGGCGGAACAGCGACTCGGGCTTGAGGCGCTCGGCCACGGTCGTGAACGGGTGCCCGACCCCGACCAGCCACGCGCCCGCCTGGTCCCAGTTGCCCATGTGCGGCAGCGCGAGCACCACGCCGCGCCCCGCGGCCACGTTGTCGTGGACGTGCTCGGCGCCGGTCACGTGGGTGCGCCCGACCACCTCGGCGCGGTCCATGGACGGCAGCCGGAAGATCTCGTGGAAGTAGCGGAAGTAGGAGCGCATGCCCCGGCGGGTGAGCTCGCCCAGTTCCGTGCTGCCGACCGGCAGGCCGGTGACCCGGCTCAGGTTCGACTCCAGGCGGCGCACCGACCTGCCGCGCTTGCGCCACACCCGGTCGGCCATGAAGCGGAAGACCGCCGCCGTCGGCTTCCACGGCAGGTACGGCACCAGCGTCCACCCCGCGGCGAACCCGGCGGCCACCGCCCGGTCGGCGACCGACGTCTTCTCGCTCATGACACCCCCGACTGTCGGTAGACGTGCACGACCCGCTGCACCACGGTGATCGCGCTGGCCACGGCCAGCAGCCACATGCCGATCGCCAGCACGTGGGGAACGAACCAGAAGCACGCCGCCACCAGCCCGACGACCAGCCGCTCCGGCCGCTCCGCCAGGCCGACGTCGCACTCGATGCCGAGTCCCTCGGCCCGCGCCTTGGCATAGGACACCAGCACGCCGGCGACCACGTTGAACAACGTGACCGCCACCATGGTGATATTGCCCTCAATCGCGAAATAGAGGGTCAAACCGCCAAAAATAGCCGCGTCGGCCACCCGGTCGAGTGTGGAGTCGAGGAAGGCTCCCCATTTCGTGCCGCCACTGCCGCCCAGGCGCGCCACCACGCCGTCGAGCAGGTCGAACAGCACGAACACGGTGATCACCAGGGCGCCCACGGTGAGCATGCCCATCGGGAAGAAGAACAGGGCCGACACCACGGTGCCGAGCGTGCCGATCGCGGTGACGGCGTCAGGGCCGATCCCGCGGCGGACAAGGGCCCTGCCCAGCGGGGTGAGGATCCGGGTCATGGCCGGGCGCAGGAGTTTCAGCATCGCGCTCCGATCGTAGGCCATAAGAGCCCGCTGGACTTTCTTTGCCTCACCCCCCTTGTGATATTCGCCACAGGGGTATTTGGTGAACACACCGCGTCCATGCGGTTTCTGAACCCTTCCGCGCGGGCGCGGCGTTGGAACCCCCACCCAACGACGCGGGAGGCAATGTGGCAGAAAAGAATCCCGGCGGCCATGCGGGAGCCGCGGGCAGGGCACCCACGGCCGACAGTGCGGACGCCATACGCAATGTCGTGCTGGTCGGCCATTCAGGAGCGGGCAAGACGACCCTGGTCGAGCACTTGCTGGCGGCGACGGGCACCATCCAGCGCACCGGCCGGGTCGAGGACGGCAACACGGTCACCGACTTCGACGAGGTCGAGGTACGCCAGCAACGTTCGGTGAACCTCGCACTGGCGCCCCTGGTCTACAACGACATCAAGATCAACCTTCTGGACACCCCCGGGTACGCCGACTTCGTCGGGGACCTGCGCGCCGGGCTGCGCGCCGCGGACGCCGCCCTGTTCGTGGTCTCGGCCTCCGAGGGCGTCGACGGCCTGACGCAGATGCTGTGGGAGGAGTGCGCCCAGGTCGCGATGCCGAGAGCGGTGGTCATCACCAAGATCGACCATCAGCGGGCCGACTTCGACGAGGTCCTGGCCACCTGCCAGGACATCTTCGGCGACGGCGTGGCCCCCCTCTACCTGCCCGTCATCACCAACGGGCACGTCAACGGACTCATCGGGCTGCTGTCGCAGAAGTTCTTCAACTACGCCACCGGCAACCGCTCGGAGAAGGATCCGGGCCCGGAGTACCAGGCGCAGATCGCCGAGCACCGGGACTCGCTCATCGAGGGCATCATCCAGGAGAGCGAAGACGAGTCGCTCATGGAGCGCTACCTCGAAGGCGAGCCGATCGACACCAAGGTCCTCATCGAGGACCTGGAGAAGGCGGTCGCCCGAGGCAGCTTCTACCCGGTCCTGTGCTCGGGGACCGGCGTCGGCGCGATCGAGCTCCTGGAGATCATCACCCAGGGCTTCCCCGCCCCGGCCGAGCACCCGATGCCCGAGATCACCACCCTCGACGGCAAGCCGGTCAAGGGCATCGCCTGTGACGCCGACGGCCCGCTCGTGGCCGAAGTGGTCAAAACCACCTCCGACCCCTACGTGGGCCGCATCAGCCTCGTCCGCGTCTTCTCCGGCACCCTGCGCCCGGACATGACCGTCCACGTCTCCGGCCACGGCCTGGCCGACCGCGGGCACGAGGACCACGACGTCGACGAGCGCATCGGCACGCTCACCTCGCCGCTGGGCAAGCAGCAGCGCGGCGTGGCCAAGGGCGTGGCCGGCGACATCGTCGCGGTCGCCAAGCTGTCGCGCGCCGAGACCGGGGACACACTCTCCGAGGTCGACAACCCGCTGCTCATGACGTCCTGGACGATGCCGGACCCGCTCCTGCCCGTCGCCATCCAGGCCAAGTCGAAAGCCGACGAGGACAAGCTCTCGCAGGCCCTGGGCCGCCTGGTCGCCGAGGACCCGACGCTGAGACTGGAGAACAACGCCGAGACCCGCCAGCTCGTCCTGTGGTGCATGGGAGAGGCCCACACCGACGTGCTGCTCGACCGCCTGGCCAAACGGCACGGCGTCGAGGTCGAACGGATAGAACTACGCGTGCCGCTGCGCGAGACGTTCGGCGGCCAGTGCAAGGCCATGGGCCGCAACGTCAAGCAGACCGGCGGCCACGGCCAGTACGCCATCTGCCATCTGCAGGTCGAGCCCCTGCCCTCCGGCGGGGGCTTCGAGTTCGTGGACAAGATCGTGGGCGGCGTGGTGCCCCGGCAGTTCATCCCCTCCGTCGAAAAGGGCGTGCGGGCCCAGATGGAGCGGGGCGTCGTGGCCGGGTATCCGATGGTCGACGTGCGGGTCACCCTCTACGACGGCAAGGCGCACTCGGTCGACTCCTCCGACATGGCCTTCCAGATCGCCGGGCAGCTGGCGCTCAAGGAGGCCGCGACGAAGGTGCCGACCCTCCTGCTCGAACCCGTCGACGAGCTCGCGGTCCTGGTGGCCGACGACTACGTCGGATCCGTCATGTCCGATCTGTCGTCGCGGCGCGGCAGGGTCCTCGGCACCGAACCCGTGGGCACCGGCCGCACCCTGGTCAAGGCGGAGGTTCCCGAACTGGAGCTCGTCCGCTACGCCATCGACCTGCGGTCGATGTCGCACGGCACCGGCATGTTCACGCGCACCTTCCTGCGTTACGAGCCGCTGCCGTCGCACCTGGCGGGCAAACTGGCCGCCGCCGAGTGAGGCTCGGTGTGTCTGTTGGTACGGCCGGCCGCCGTCACACGCGGCACGGCCGTACCAACAGTCACACAAACATCACGAATCCATTTCGTTTTTTGGGCCAAAGCACGTCAGTGGCGATGCCAGACTGAGGAACCATGCGAACCGGACGACCTCTGTTTGCCGCCGTCACGATCGCCGTCGTCACCGCCGGCGCCGCCTACGCCCTTGGGCCGGGGACCGCGGAGAAGACCGCCAGTGGCGCGGCGAAGAAGGCCACCACGGCCGCCGCTCCCGCCGCCTGCACGCCCGACGCGCGCTATCCCAAGCGGCAGTTGCGCGGCGTCTGGATCGCCACCGTGCGCAACATCGACTGGCCCTCGCGCACCGGGCTGAGCCCGGACCGGCAGAAGGCCGAGTACGTGAAGATCCTCGACGCGGCGGCCAAGCGGCGGCTCAACGCGGTCTTCGTCCAGGTCCGTCCGGCTTCCGACGCGCTGTACAAGTCCTCGCTGGAGCCCTGGTCGCAGTACCTGACCGGCACCGCGGGCAAGGACCCCGGCTGGGACCCGCTGCCGTTCCTCATCGACGAGGCGCGCAAGCGGGGCATGGAGTTCCACGCCTGGTTCAACCCCTACCGCGCCTCCTACGACGCCAACGCCGCCAAGCTGCCGGCCGGCCACCCCGCGCGCGTGCACCCCGACTGGATCGTCAAGTACGGCGACCGCCTCTACTACAACCCGGGCCTGCCCCAGGTGCGCGAGCACGTCACCAAGGTCATCACCGACGTGGTCAAGCGCTACGACGTGGACGGGGTCCACTTCGACGACTACTTCTACCCGTATCCGGGCGAGGGCGGCACGTTCAACGACAAGGCCGCCTTTACAAAGTATCGTTCGGGCAAGAACCTCGCCGACTGGCGGCGCGACAACGTCAACAAGCTCATCGCCCAGATCGACAAGGCGGTGCACGAGACCCGGTCGTCGGTGAAGTTCGGCATCAGCCCGTTCGGCATCTGGCGCAACAAGGCACAGGACCCGACCGGCTCCGCCACCTCCGGCATGTCGGCCTATGACTCGATCTACGCGGACGCGCGGCACTGGATCAAGAACGGCACCGTCGACTACGTGATGCCGCAGCTGTACTGGCCGCGCGGGCTCAAGGTCGCCGACTACAAGGCGCTGGCACCCTGGTGGGCCAAGGAGGTCAAGGGCACCGGCGTCGACCTCTACATCGGCCAGGCCCTCTACCGCGTCGGCGCCAAGGACGACAAGGCCTGGACCAGGCCCGGCGAACTGTCGGCCCACCTCACGCTCAACCGCAGGCATCCCCAGATCGACGGCGACGTCTACTTCAGCGCCAAGCAGTTCCTGACCAACCCGCTGAAGGCCATCGACAAGGTCGCCGCCGACCACTACGCGCGCCCCGCCCTGCTGCCCCTCATCAAGGAGCGCGGCGGCCGGGCCCCGGCCAAGCCCGCCGGAGCCAAGGCGAGTGGCGGCACCCTGACCTGGACCGCCTCGCCCGGCGCCCGCGCGTACGCGGTCTACCGGGTCCCCGACAAGGGCGAGGCCTGCCAGGGCGCCGACGCCCGCAGCCTGGCCGCGGTCGTCACCGCCCCGTCCTTCGCCGCGGCGCGGCCCGGCACGTACCTGATCACCTCGCTGGACCGCCTCCACAACGAGTCGAAGCCGGTGAAGGTCACGGTCGCCCCGGTCTGACCTCCTCCGGCTCCTGCGGTGAGCCCGCGTGGTCCGGCGATGCGTGAGACTATGTCGTGCCACACACGGGCTCTACCGCGGGAGGACATACGGTGAGGCGGGCGCTGGTCATCGTGACCATGCTGATGGGTCAGCTGCTGCTGGCGGGGGCGCTCGCCCCCGCGGGACTGGCGGCCCCACCTCCCGCCGCGCGGGTGGCGCTGATCGGGATCCCCGGTCTGCACTGGAACGACATCACCCAGCAGGACACCCCCAACCTCTTCACGCTCTCCCAGAACAGCGCGATCGGGTCGATGTCCGTCCGGACCGTGGGCAGCGTCACCTGTCCCTACGACGGCTGGCTGACCATCTCGGCGGGCATCCGCTCCGCCTCGGGCGGCAGCTGCGGCGCCCCGCCCGTGCCGGAGCAGCGCGGCGCCGGCGCGGTCATCCCCGGCTTCCGCTCCCTCATCGACGTGGGCGGGCAGAAGAACGCCGGCGCGCTGGGCGAGACGCTGAAGAAGGCGGGCACCTCCACGATCGCGATCGGACCCGGTGCCGCGCTGGCGCTGGCCGACACCACCGGCGCGGTGCCCGTCTACCACTCCTCGCCGCTGCAGGTGAAGACGGCCGACCTGCAGAGCGTCCGGCTCGTCGCCATGGAGGTCGACGACCTGATCCGCCCCTACCTGCCCGGCGGCCGCATCGCGCGGGTGCCCGACCTGCTCGGCGCCGAGGACCGCCGCAACGCCCTGCACCTGGCCGACGCCAAGGCCGAGGCGCTCCTGTCGATCCTGCCGCCCGGCACCACGGTGATGCTGGCGGGCATCTCCGACCACGGCAGCGTCCCGCACCTGCGGGCGGCGATGCTGAGCGAGCCGGGCGCGGCGGGCCGCGCGCTGGGCGCCGCCTCCACCCGGCGCGACGACATCTCGATCCTGCCCGACCTGACCACCACCGTGCTGACCAAGCTGGGCGTGGCCGTACCTGCGACGATCATCGGTCAGCTGTGGGAGACGGGAGCCACGGGCGCGACCCCGCGGCACATGGCCGACGCCGACGAGAGCGCCCAGACCATGCGCTCGGTCAAGGGCCCCTACTTCACGGTCCTGGCCGTGCTGCAGGTCCTGTTCTACGTGCTCGCCTTCCTCCTGCTGCGCCGCCGCAAGGGCCTTTCCTGGGTACGGCTGGCCGCGGTCGCCCTGGCCGCGCTCCCGGTCACCTCGTTCCTGGTGAACCTGCTGCCGTGGTCGTCGCACCTGGAGTTGTTCGGCGGGATGGCCGCCTTCTGGGCCGCGCTGACCGTGCTGGCGCTGGCCGGCCCGTGGCGCCGCCACCCGCTGGGCCCGCTGGCCGTGGTCGCCGGCGTCACGACGCTGACGCTGGCCGGCGACCTGCTGACCGGCACCACGCTGCAGCTCAACAGCTTCATGGGCTTCAGCGCCGAACAGGGCGCCCGCTACTACGGCCTCGGCAACATCCCGTTCGCGCTGCTGGCCACCGGCACGCTGCTGACCACGACCGTGATCGCCCACCGCTTCCCCGGCAAGATCGGTGCCGCCGTCGTGGCGGTGCTCGGCGCGTTCGCCATGGTGCTGGGCGGCTCGGGGCTCGGCAGCGACTTCGGCGGCGTCATCGCCTTCGTGCCGGGCATCGCGGTGACCGCCCTGCTCATCCTGGGCAAGCGGATCTCGGTGCTGAAGCTGGCGCTGTTCTGCGTGGCGGGCGGGCTGGCGGTCACGGCCTTCGCGGTCGCCAACTACCTGAGGCCGCCCAGCGAGCAGTCGCACCTCGGGCGTTTCGTCGGCCAGGTCCTGAACGGCGAGGCCGTCGAGGTGGTCTGGCGCAAGTTCGAGGCGATGATCAGCACACTCATCAACCCGAACCTGGTGCCGATCGTGCTGGCGGCGCTGGGATTCCTGATCTACGCGATCCTGCGTCCGGAGAAGGCGTCGGCGGGCGTGGTGCCCGCGGCCTTCGCCTACTCCCCCGCGCTGAAGGCCGGGCTGATCGGAACGCTGGTGAGCGGCGTGGTGGGCATGCTGGTCAACGACTCGGGGGCGGCGATCCTGTCGATGGCGCTGGCCATGGCGATTCCGCTGCTGCTGTCGGTGGGCATCGCCGTACTGCCGGGGACCCGCGAACCCGTGAAGGACCCCGACGAACACCTGGCCACCAGCGGCACCTGAAGCCGGTTTCAGGCGTCCCAGGCGCCGGCGAGCAGGTCGCGGGTGTCGCGCAGCATCTGCGGCAGGACCTTGGTCTGCGCGACGACGGGCATGAAGTTCGTGTCGCCGCCCCACCGGGGCACCACGTGCTGGTGGAGGTGGGCGGCGATGCCCGCCCCCGCGACGTGGCCGAGGTTCATGCCGACGTTGAAGCCCTGGGCGCCGCTGGCCTTGCGCAGCGCGCGCAGCGAACGCTGGGTGAAGTCACCGAGCTCCTCCGTCTCGGCCGGGTCGAGCTCGTCGTAGTCGGAGACGTGCCGGAACGGCACCACCATCAGGTGGCCGGAGTTGTAGGGGTAGAGGTTCAGCACCGCGTACACGACGGCGCCGCGCGCCACGATCAGGCCGTCCTCGTCGCTCATCTTGGGGATCTCGCAGAACGGGCAGCCGTCGCCGGGACCGGAACCGGACGGCTTGTTCTCGCCCTTGATGTAGGCCATGCGATGAGGGGTCCACAGCCGCTGGAAGTTGTCGGGCTCCCCGGCCCCTGCCTGATCGTGCATAGGTAGCAGCATAGGCCCCCGGCTTACCGGACAACTGGGGCACATATCCGCCACAATCCCCCCATGAGCGAAGTAGTAGCGGAACAGACGGAGCCCACGTCCGCCCCCGCCGCCGTGAAGGGCCGGATCAAGGTAGCCGACGAGGTCGTGGAAAAGGTCGCCGCCCTGGCCGCCCTGGAAGTCGCCGGGGTGGCCGACATGGGCGGCGACCTGGCCAGGGCCTTCGAGTCCGTACGCGACCGGATCGGCATCGGCTCGCGCCGCGGCACCCAGGGCGTCAGCGCCGAGATCCAGGACCGGCAGGTGGCGGTCAACCTGGTGATCGTCGTGGAGTACGGCCACGTGGTCATGGAGGTCGCCGCCGAGGTCAAGACCAACGTGGCCCGCACGGTCGGCCGCATGCTCGGCATGCGCGTCACCGAGGTCAACGTCACCGTCGACGACGTCCGCCTCCCCGGCGAGCCCCGCCCCACCCCACCAGACCCGGACCCCCTCCCCGAACTCTGACCTTCCGCCGCTGCACCCGCCCCCGCACCGGCTCCCCTCGCACGCCCGCCCCATTCGCCGCTTCCCGCCCCACTCACCCCCTTCCCGGACTATTCGCCCCTTTCACGGCCATCGCCCGGCCGCCGTAAGTTCTCCTGTCCGTCTCCTCCCTCACAGCCAGCCGCCGTGCGTCCCATCCGTCACGGCCGGCCGCCATGAACCTCCCATCCGTTACGGCAAGCCACCTTGGCGCCTCCCACCGACCATGGCCGGGCTCCGCCGAACCACGCTCCTCCGGTGATGACGCCGCGCCGCCATAACGCGGCACGTCACCCCCGGCCGTGGCCCGTCGTCACCCGGAGCGCCGGACCCCACGGCCACACGCGGGACCGGTGACCATTCCCGGGAACGGGGGTGCGCGAGGGTGGGGGTGGGCGTCTAAGGTGTGGGCATGGTTGATCAGCTTGAGCCCATGCCCGAGGACTGGACCCGTGCGCTCGCGATCGTCGCGCACCCCGACGACCTCGAGTACGGGTGCGCCTCTGCCGTGGCCACCTGGACCGACGGAGGCCGTGAGGTCGCGTACGTGATCGTGTCCAGCGGCGAGGCCGGCATCGACTCCATCGAACCGACCAAGTCGGGCCCGCTGCGTGAGCAGGAGGAGCGGGCCAGCGCGGCCGTGGTCGGGGTGTCCAGCGTGGAGTTCCTGGGCTACCAGGACGGCGTGATCGAGTACGGGCTCCCCCTGCGCCGGGACATCGCGGCGGCGATCCGCCGGCATCGTCCGGAGCTGGTGATCACGCTCAACCCCGACGACACCTGGGGCGGCACGATCTGGAACACCCCCGACCACCGAGCCGTCGGCCGAGCGGTCCTGGACGCCGCCGGTGACGCCGGAAATCGATGGATCTTCCCGGACGCCGGCGAGCGCTGGGACGGCGTCCGCTGGGTGGCCATCAACGGCACGCCCGACCCCACCCACGCCGTCGACGTCACCACGGGCCTGGAGCGCGGGGTCGCCTCCCTCATGGAGCACCGCGCCTACATCGAGGCCCTGACCGACGAGGACGTGGAGTCCTACGCCCGCTCGATCGTCGAACGCTTCCCCAGGGAAAGCGCCCCCCGGTACGGCGACCGCCCCGCCGTCACCTTCCGCCTCTACCCCCGCTGACCATCCGGCCGCCCACCAGGCCCGCCCTGCCCAGACGACCTCACCGCCGGGTGCGGGTGGTGCCTGTCCTGGCTGGTGCGGGCCTGCCACAGGGCGCAAGAGGCTGCTCTGGCATCGGCGACGGCGGATCACTCGGCTCCCGGTGTCCGGCCTTTCGTGTCGCCGTCTCAGTCCTGGCCGCCTCGGACGGGTGGGGACCGCTAGTCCGTCGAGGTCAGCCCCTCAGCGATCTTGCGTAGCTCGCGGTTGACGGCCTCGGAGGTGCGCAGGTCCTTCGCGTAGACCGGGCTGAACATGATCTCGGCCCGGCGCCGCTCGCCCATGTTCAGGAAGAACGTGGGAGTGCCCTTCATGCCGTCCTCGCCGACGTTCGCCACGACCGCGTAGCCGCTGCGGTCGCCGACGGTCACCTCCTCCCCCTCTCCCTCCTGCCGGTGAACGCTGATGCGGTCGTCGACCTCCAGTACGGCGTCGCCTTCGTACACGAAGATCTGGACGCAGTAGAAGCCGTTCTTGTCGCCGGCGTAGTCGAAGGAGGTCGTGTACGCGTCGCCATGGTCCAGAGACCAGCGACGCCACCTGAGGCCCTCGGGCAGGTAGCCCAATCTGACGTGCCCGAACGCTCTTCCGTCGCCCAGGTCCCCGAGGCTCTTGCTCGGGGGTGTGGCCGAGGAGGGAAGATCGTCGATGGCGGGCGGGGCCGGTGTAGCGGTGACGATCGGCGTCGGACCGGAGCCCGGAGCCGCGGCCAGGTAGAAGGGAGTGGTGGCGACGACGGCCACCGTGGCGGCCAGCGCGGCGAGCGCGCCTCGTCTCCTCTTCCGCTTCGTAGCGCGGATGACCCGCTCCCCGAGGTCGGGCGCGGCGTGCATGCTCGCCGTCTCCTCCGCCATGAGGTGGCGGATCTGGTCCTCAAGCGCGGGCATTGCCGATCACTCCTTCCAAGGATTCCTCGCCGAGCGCCGTACGCAACTTGGCCAATGCCTTCGAGCTCTGGCTCTTGACCGTTCCGATCGTGCAGCCGAGCACCTCCGCCGTCTGGTGCTCGCTCAGGTCCTCCCAGTACCGCAGGACGACCACCGCGCGCTGCCGGGGCGGTAAGGCACGCAGCGCGTCCATGAGCACCCCGCGCAGGTCGGTGTCGGCCGAACGCACGGGGGTGTCCGGCGGCGTCCGCACGGGGACGATCCGCAGGATCGCCCGGCGCCGGGCCCGGCTGATGGCGGTGTTCACGATCACACGGCGTACGTAGGGTTCGGGGCTGTCGTGCCGCACCCTGTCCCAGTGCCTGAAGGTGCGCTCCAGCGCCGTCTGCAGCAGATCCTCCGCCTCCAGCTGGTCCCCGCAGGCGAGGTAGGCGACCCGCAACAGGGTCGTGGCCCTCGCGGCCACGAACGCGCCGAAGTCATGTTCCGCGCCGCCGCTCACGGCTCTCTGTCCCTTTTCACGCCCCCTTATACGCCTCGGCCGCCCGTACAGTTGCCCGGATGCCGCAGGCAACCTCGCAGGGCGTCCAAGCGTATGTGGGGGCATCACCACGGAATCCCGGAGGATGCATATGAAGCTGACGACCGTACCAGGGTGGCGGCTGACCGTCGCGGGGACCGGCCTGGCGGTTGCGGCCGCCACGCTGCTCACGCTGCCGGGCGCGGCCAAGGCGCCGCTCACGAGGCCGGTGGCCGCGTCGGCGCCGGAGGGCACCTACTGGCACACCCGGATGTTGTCGCGTAGCACCAACTTCCGCCAGGTCGGCAGCCGGGCGAACCCTTACTGGGTGGTTCACCAGCGGCTCACCGAGAAGTGGCACACCACGGACGGCAGGAGCTGGATCGGATACCGGGAGCCGGGCGCGTACCCGAGGAGTGCGAAGGACCGGGAGGCCTGGCGGCGCGACGGCTCGCCCGTCAAGTGGACCCGCGACGTGGCCGGCCAGACCGTGGTGCTGTCCACGCGGCCGACCAGGGGTCACGTCACCCCGGCACGCGGTCAGGGCACGAAGTTCTTCCTCGCCGGGCAGATGCTGACGTACGAGGAGGTACAGCGGCTGCCGGCCGACCCGGCCGCGCTGAGATCCTGGCTGACGAAGGCCGCCCAGGTGTCGGAGGGCAGGCAGATCGACCCCTTCGTCACCGGCTCGCTGCCCGACCTGCTCCACCGCCTCCCGGCGCCGAAGGAGGTCCGCGCCGCGGCGTACCAGGTGCTGCTGACCATGCCCGGCGTGCACGTCGATGGTGCGGCGCGCGATGACCTGGGCAGGAACGGCACCGCTGTGTCGATCAGCCGGCCACAGCCCATCGCCCAGAAGGCCGGAGAGGGGAAGATCATGAGGAAGCTGATCGTGGACACCGCCACCATGATCCTGCTGTCGGACGAGTCCGCGGGTCAGCACCCGGGCGGGAGCACTACCAATCTCCTCCTGCGGGCCGGCTGGACGGACACCACTCCCGCGGTGCCCGCCCTGCCCTGAGCCGGACGAAGTCGTCACCAGCCGTCGGCGCTACTCACTCCACCACTCGATCTCCAGCCCGTCGGGCGCGCCGGCCGCCCGCAGGCACGCGTAAGCCCCACCGGCCTCGACGTCCAGCACGTTCCAGGTCGTGGTGGGCAGCCACTCGACCACCGCGAGATCCTCCCAGGGCCCGTCGGCCGCGGGCGCTCCCTGGAACCTGGTCCCGCGCACCGCGTCCAGCGCCCGCCACACCGGCTCCGGCCACTTCCCGCCCACGGCCCGCGCGCCGGAGGGCACCGCGGGCCGGAAGCGCACCCGCCGGACGCGGGCGGGCCCGCCCAAAGCCACGACCGGCCCTCCCCCGCCCACCGAGCCCACCTCGCCGACCGACCTCACCTCACCAACCGGCCGCAGCCCCGTGCCCGGCCGTAGCTCGGCGACCGGCCGTAGCGGCGCGCTTCCCGGGTACGGCAGCGCGTCCACCACGGACAGGTAGTCGTCCACGTCGCCCGGCGGTGGCCCGCCCCACAACCGGTCGGCCAGGACCTCCAGCGGACGGGTGGCGTACCAGTCGAAGTAGGCGTCGGGCTGTTCCTCGGCCCAGTCGGCCCACACGCACAGCTGGTACCCGGTGACCTGCGACGGTGTCCAGTCGTGGTAGAGGTGGCGCGGGTCGGCCGTGACGTAGTTGACGCCGGCGCGGTTGCCCGGGGCGGTGCGCGGGGTGACGTAGTGGCTGACGGCCGGGGCGGCGATCACGTCGTAGCCGTCGTCGGAGAAGGCGCGTACCTCGGCCTCGGTGTCCGGCCAGGCGGTGAGGCGGATGTCGCGGGCGGGGCTGATCCGGTGGGTGCCGCCGGAGGCGTACTCCCACCAGTTCCACATCTCCGGCCGTTTCCCATGATCCCGGACGACCTGGGCGAGCTCGTTGACGAAGGCGATGAGCGCGTCGCTGGGGCCGAGGTCGGGGTGGATCGAGCGGGCGTACGCCACCAGGGCGGGGGCGGCCGACAGGGCGGGCTCGACCGGCCATTCGTCGGCGCCGATGTGGATGGCGGGGGTGTCGAAGGCGGCGCAGAACGCGGCCAGCAGGCCCTTGATCCACTCACGGTTGGCGGGCCGGGTGATGTCCATGGTCCAGGCGTCGGTGGTGTGCCCGGTCCAGTGGGCGCCGTCGTTGAGGGCGGAGTCGGCCGGACGTAGCTCGGGACGGCGGGCGATGAGGTGGGAGGCGTGGGCGGGCAGGTCGATCTCCGGCACGACCTCGATCCGCAGCGAACGGGCGTAGCCGATCAGCGCGGTCAGCTCGTCGAGGCCGTACGCGGGCTCGGTGGCCAGATCCTCGTGGCCGGGCAGGCGGACGCGGAAGCCGTTCCACTCGGTGAGGTGGAGCTGGAGGCGGTTGTAGCCGAGCCAGGCCATCCGGCGCACGAACCGGCGCAGGTAGGCGGGATCCCAGTGACGGCGGCCGAGGTCGAGCATGACGCCGCGGACGGCGACCGCCGGGCCGTCGGTGATCGTGACCTTGGGCAGGTACCGGCCGGACAGGAGTTTCAGCACGGTCTGCAGGCCGTAGAAGGCGCCGGCGGGATCGGCGGAGCGCACCCGGACCCGGTCGGCGATCTCCAGGACGTAGGACTGCGGCGCGATCGCGCGGTCGGTGGTGAGTTCGAGGTCGGCGCCGCGTTCGCGCTCGGGAAGGGGCAGCCCGGTCGCGGCGCGCAGTTCGGCGAGCAGCGGCCCGGCGCCGGGGCTGATCGTGGTGTGCGGGCCGAGAGGCAGGCGGTCGCCGCCGGCGCTCAGCCGGTGAGGGGTGGGAACGAGCGGGATCACACACTCTCCGTAGATCGAGATGCCGTGCGAATGACCTTAACCATCGTTTCCGGGCATCCGGCACTTCACCGGGAACATCATTTCGCGCACGATGGAAGTCCCTCTGACGTAAGGAGTGCCCCATGACCGTGCACCCGCTTGCGATGATCACCGCTGACGAGGTCCACGCCGCGCGCCGCATCCTGGGTACGGCGGGGCACCTGGGCCAGGACGTGCGCTTCGCCTACCTCGGCCCGGAAGAGCCCGCCAAGGCCGACCTGCTGGCCCACACCCCGGGCGACCTCGTGGACCGGCGCCTGCGCGTGCTGCTGCTCGACCGGGCCACCGGCGCCGCCTCCTCCCTGCTGGTCTCCGTCACCCGCGGCGTCGTGGACCACGTCGAGAAGCTCGACCCGGCCGTGTCCGGCCAGCCGCCCATCATGGTCGAGGAGTTCGAGGCGGTGCAGCGCATCCTCGACACCGATCCGGCGTGGGGCAAGGCGCTGGCCAGGCGCGGCCTCACCCCGGACACCGTACGCGCCTGCCCGCTGTCGGCCGGCCACTACGGCTACCCGGAGGAGTCGGGCCGCCGCATCATCCGCAGCTTCGGCTTCCACCAGGACCACGAGCACGACCACCCGTGGGCCCACCCGGTCGACGGCCTGGTCGCCTACGTCGACCTCGTCGCGGGCACCGTCATCAAGGTGATCGACGAGGAGCTGACGGAGGTGCCGCGCGAGCCCGGCAACTTCCATGACCCCGGCTACACCGGCCCCGCCCGCACCAGCCTCCGCCCCATCGAGATCACCCAGCCGGAAGGCCCCAGCTTCACCGTCGAGGACGGGCTCGTCCACTGGGAGAACTGGAGCCTGCGCATCGGCTTCAACGTGCGCGAGGGCCTCACGCTGCACCAGATCAGCTTCCGCGACCAGGGCCGCGACCGGCCGGTCGTGCACCGCGCCTCGATCGCCGAGATGGTCGTCCCCTACGCCGACCCGTCACCGGTGCGGTTCTGGCAGAACTACTTCGACCAGGGCGAGTACCTGTTCGGCCGCTTCACCAACTCCCTCGAACTGGGCTGCGACTGCCTCGGCGAGATCCACTACACCGACGTCGTCGTCGCCGACGAGCAGGGCGAGCCCGCCACGATCCGCAACGCGATCTGCATGCACGAGGAGGACTACGGCGTGCTGTGGAAGCACTCCGACATGTTCGCCGGCTCGAACGAGACCCGCCGCCAGCGCCGCCTGGTGATCTCCTTCTTCACCACCGTCGGCAACTACGACTACGGCTTCTACTGGTACCTCTACCTGGACGGCACCATCGGCTGCGAGTGCAAGGCCACCGGCGTGCTGTTCACCTCCGCCTACCCGCCCGGGGGCCGCGAGTACGCCGCCCAGGTCGCCCCCGGCCTGGCCGCCCCCTTCCACCAGCACCTGTTCTCCGCCCGCCTGGACATGGCGGTCGACGGCCACACCAACGCGGTGGACGAGATCGACGCCGTGAGCGTGCCGATCGGCGAGGGCAACCCGTACGGCAACGCCTTCGCCCGCCAGGTCACCCGCCTGGCCACGGAGAGCCAGGCCCAGCGCCTGGCCGACCCGTCGCGCGGCCGCGTCTGGCAGGTCGTCAACCCCCAGGTCACCAACCGTCTGGGCGCGCCGGTCGGTTACACCCTCATCCCGGAGCCCCGTCCGACGCTGCTGGCCGACCCGGCCTCCTCCATCGCCGCCCGCGCCGCCTTCGCCACCCGCCACCTGTGGGTCACCCGGCACGCCGACGACGAGCGGTTCCCGGCCGGCGACCTGATCAACCAGCACCCGGGCGGCGGTGGCCTGCCCGCCTGGACCGCCGCCGACCGGAGCCTGGACGGCGAGGACATCGTGCTGTGGCACACCTTCGGCGTGACACACTTCCCGCGCACCGAGGACTGGCCGGTCATGCCGGTGGACCACATCGGGTTCTCGCTCAAGCCGACCGGCTTCTTCGACCGCAACCCGACGCTGGACGTGCCACGTTCGACCGGCGGCCACTGCCACCCGCAGTGATCAGCCGAGTCACCCGTGCGGGGCGGCGCGCACCCGGGAGGCGGAGCCGTGTTCGCCCGGCCGGTCTTCTCCCGCCCGGCCCCGGCGCGTCACACCTGGATGCGGCGCTCCACCGCGTCGACGATCTCGGCGACGGCCACGTCGACGGGGACGCCGTTCTTCTGCTCGCCGCTGCGGTAGCGGAAGGAGACCGCGCCTGCCGCGATGTCCTCGTCACCGGCCAGCAGCATGAACGGCACCTTGGCCTTCTGCGCGTTTCTGATCTTCTTCTGCATGCGGTCGTCGGCGCTGTCGACCTCGACCCGGATGCCGCGCTCGCGCAGCTTCTTGGCCACGTCCTGCAGGTAGGCGATGTGCGCCTCGGCGATCGGGATGCCGACCACCTGGACCGGCGACAGCCACGCCGGGAAGGCGCCCGCGTAGTGCTCGACGAGCACGCCCATGAACCGCTCGACCGACCCGAACAGCGCCCGGTGGATCATGACCGGCGTCTGCCGCGAACCGTCGGCGGCCTGGTACTCAAGGCCGAACCGCTTGGGCTGGTTGAAGTCGAGCTGGATGGTCGAAAGCTGCCACGTGCGCCCGATGGCGTCCTTGACCTGCACCGAGATCTTGGGCCCGTAGAAGGCGGCGCCGCCGGGGTCGGCCACGAGCTCGAGGCCGGACTCCTCGGCCGCCTGGCGCAACGACTCGGTGGCCTCGTCCCAGTCGGCCTGCTCGCCGATGAACTTGTCGGAGTCGTCGCGGGTGGACAGCTCCAGGTAGAACTCCTCCAGGCCGAAGTCGCGCAGCACACTCAGCACGAAGGCCAGCAGCGACTTGATCTCATCGCCCATCTGCTCCTGGGTGGTGTAGATGTGCGAGTCGTCCTGCGTCATGCCGCGGACGCGGGTCAGGCCGTGGACCACACCGGACTTCTCATACCGGTAGACCGAGCCGAACTCGCACAGCCGCAGCGGCAGCTCCCGGTAGGACCGCCCGCGCGCCCGGAAGATCAGGTTGTGCATCGGGCAGTTCATCGGCTTGACGCGGTAGTCGGTGCCGTCGAGCTCGAAGGGCGGGAACATGTCCTCGCCGTACCACGGCAGGTGCCCGGAGGTCTCGAATAGCGACGACTTGGTCAGATGCGGCGTGTTGACGAACTCGTAGCCCGCCTCCAGCTGCCGCTTGCGCATGTAGTCTTCCATCTCCTTGCGGATGATCCCGCCCTTGGGATGGAAGACCGGCAGCCCGGAGCCGAGCTCCGGCGGGAAGCTGAACAGGTCGAGCTCGGCACCGAGGCGCCGGTGGTCGCGCTTCTCGGCCTCCTCCAGCAGCTTGAGGTATTCGTCCTGCTTGTCGCGGGACTCCCAGGCGGTGCCGTAGATGCGCTGGAGCTGCGGGTTCTTCTCGCTGCCCCGCCAGTAGGCGCCGCCGGTGCGCATGAGCTTGAAGGCCGGGATCGACTTGGTGGAGGGCACGTGCGGCCCGCGGCACAGGTCCTTCCAGCACAGCTCGCCCGTCTTGGGGTCGAGGTTGTCGTAGATGGTCAGCTCGGCGCCGCCGATCTCCACGCTCTCCTCGTCCGCGGCCCCGCCCTTGAGCCCGATGAGCTCCAGCTTGTACGGCTCCGCCGCCAGCTCGGCCCGCGCCTCGTCGTCGGAGACCACGCGGCGCGAGAACAGCTGCCCCTGCTTGACGATCTCCCGCATGCGCTTCTCCACGCGCTTGAGGTCGTCGGGGTGGAAGGCCTGCGGAACGTCGAAGTCGTAGTAGAAGCCGTTCTCGACCGGCGGGCCGATGCCCAGCTTGGCCTCGGGGAACAGCTCCTGAACCGCCTGCGCCATGACGTGGGCGGTGGAGTGGCGGACGATGGCCCGACCGTCGGCGCTGCCGGCCTCGACCGGCTCGACCACGTCGCCGGGGACCGCGTGCGCGGCCAGGTCGCGCAGCTCGCCGTTGACCCGGGCGGCGACGACCGAGCGGCCGTCGGCCTCCAGCGCGTCGCCGTACGTCGTGCCGGCCGCGACCACACGCTCGGCTCCGGCGAGGGTGATGCGTAGCTCGGCTGACACGGTGACTCCCTTGGATGGCGATGAAACGGGTGCACCGAATGCTATCGCGGGTCGAAGCCCAGCCTGGTCAGCTCCTCCCGGCTGCCGTGGAAGACGTTGCGGTCGAGCGGGCTGTTGGAGTGCTGGTGAATCGTCCAGGCCGTCCATGGTCCCGGCACGATCGGGCGGCCGCGCGGCTGCTGGGGCGAGGCGATCCACAGGGGATATTCGCCCAGGCCCGCGCAGTTGCCCGACCTGGCGAACCACAGGAAGGTGTAGATGAACGGCCGCACGCCCGCCTCGCGCTCGATGAAGCGGCACCAGCGGCGCGCGTAGCGTGCCACCCGGTCGGGCGGCAGCCCGTCGTTGGTCTCCAGGTCGAGGGCGATCAGGTCGCCCCTGCGCAGCCCGCCCGCGGCCTGGACGGTGCGCAGGAAGTGCCGGGCGTGCTCGGCCGGATCGCCTTTGGGCCGCCCGAAGTGGTAGGCGCCGCTGACGATCCAGCTTTCGCGCATGCCGTTCCAGTTGCGGCGGAAGAACCGGTCGCTCCAGTCTCCGCCCTCGGTGGCCTTGGCGAAGGCGAAGGCCACGCCGGACTTGGCGTGCGCGCCCCAGTCCACCGCACCCTGCCAGTTGGACACGTCGATGCCATGCAGCAAGCGCTTCACCGCGCCCCTTTCGTCGGCGCGGCGAAGCTTGTCCTGCTCTGCCTGCCGCTTCGCCCGCTCACCTTGCCGGATCTTATTGAGCCATCCTCCGGCCGGCCCCGCGCCGCGCCGTACACGCTATTGAACTAGGCCCTTGAGGAACTGTCGCGTACGTTCCCGCCCGGAGTACTCCGAGGCGATGAAGTCGGTGACGCCCGCCTCGGCGAGCCGCCGGATCTGGGCGCCGACGGCGTCCTCGTCGCCGACCACGGCCACGTCGCCGGGGCCTCCCGCGCCCTCCTTGTCGAGCATCGCCCGGTAGGAGGGCAGCTGGCCGTACACCGAGAAGACCTCTTCGGCGCGCGCCCGCGCGGCGGCGGGGTCGTCGGTGACGCAGACGGGCAGGGCGCAGACGATGCGCGGCGCGGGACGGCCGGCCTCCTCGGCGGCGGCGGTCACGGCGGGCGCGACGTGCTCGACGACGGTCTTGGGGCCGGTCATCCACAGGACGGTGCCGTCGGCCACGGCGCCGGCCAGGTGGAGCATGCGCGGGGCCAGGGCGGCGATGAGGACCTGAAGGCCACGCCCGGGAGTGCTCAGGCGCACGTCGGCCTTGAGCGTCTCGCCCTGGAAGCTGACCTCGCCCTCGCGCACCAGCGGCAGCAGCACCGACAGGTACTCGCTCATGTGGCGGGCGGGCTTGTCGTAGCTGTAGCCGTACATGTTCTCGATGACGACCTTGTGCGACAGGCCGATGCCCAGCGTCAGGCGGCCGCCGAGCGCGGCGTTGGCGGTCAGCGCCTGCTGGGCGAGGACGGCCGGGTGGCGCGGGTAGGTCGGCACGACGGCGGTGCCGAGTTCGAGGCCGGGCGCGGCGCCGCCCGCTGCGGTCAGGGCGGTCAGCGCGTCGAGGCCGAAGATGTTGGAGATCCAGGCCGAGGCGAAGCCGTCGGCGGCGGCGCCGGCCAGGCGTTCGCGCAGCTCGGCGATGGGGTCATCACCCCGGGGCTCATTGAGGAACAGTCCGATCCGCATCGCTACCGAACTCCATTCTAGTTTTTCCGGCCATCATAGGCTTGCTTCCATGACCCACGATCGCGCAGGACAACCCGCTCAGCCGGCCGACCTGGTCGACGTCTCCCGGCTGGTTACCGCCTACTACGCCCTGCATCCGGATCCCGGCGATCCCGGTCAGCGCGTGGCGTTCGGCACCTCGGGGCATCGCGGGTCGGCGCTGAAGAGCGCGTTCAACGAAGATCACATCTTGGCGACCAGCCAGGCCATCTGCGAGTACCGCGCGGCACAGGGCGTGTCGGGGCCGCTGTTCCTCGGCATCGACACGCACGCGCTGTCCGAGCCCGCCCGGGTCTCCGCGCTGGAGGTCTTCGCCGCCAACGAGGTCGAGGTGCGCATCGACAGCCGCGACGGCTACACGCCGACGCCCGCCGTCTCCCACGCCATCCTCACCCATCCGGGCTCCGACGGGGTCGTGGTCACGCCGTCGCACAACCCGCCCGCCGACGGGGGCTTCAAGTACAACCCGCCCAACGGCGGTCCCGCCGGCACCGACGCCACCGGGTGGGTTCAGGAGCGGGCCAACGCGCTGCTCGCCGCGGGTCTCAAGGGGGTACGGCGGGTGCCGTACACCCGGGCTCTTGAGGCGGAGACGACACGCCGGCACGACTTCATGGGCGCGTACGTGGACGACCTGCCCTCGGTCCTCGACCTCGACGCCATCCGCGGCGCGGGCGTGCGCGTCGGCGCCGACCCGCTCGGCGGGGCGAGCGTCGCCTACTGGGCGGAGATCGCCGAGCGGCACCGGCTCGACCTGACCGTGGTCAACCCGCTCGTCGACCCGACCTGGCGGTTCATGACCCTCGACTGGGACGGCAAGATCCGCATGGACTGCTCCTCCCCCTACGCGATGGCCTCCCTGATCGACAACCGCTCCCGCTACGACATCTCCACGGGCAACGACGCCGACGCCGACCGGCACGGCATCGTGACACCCGACGGCGGGCTGCTCAACCCGAACCACTACCTCGCCGTCGCCATCTCCTACCTGTACGAGCACCGCACCGGCTGGCCGGGCGAGGCCGGGGTCGGCAAGACCATGGTCAGCAGCAGCATGATCGACCGGGTGACGGAGTCGCTGGGACGGCGGCTGGTGGAGGTGCCGGTCGGGTTCAAGTGGTTCGTACCGGGGCTGCTGGACGGCTCGCTCGGGTTCGGCGGGGAGGAGAGCGCGGGGGCGTCGTTCCTGCGGCGGGACGGCTCGGTGTGGACGACCGACAAGGACGGGCTCATCCTGGCGCTGCTGGCCGCCGAGATCCTGGCCGTGACCGGGTCCTCGCCCAGCGAGCACTACACCAAGCTGACCGAGCGCTTCGGCGCGCCCGCCTACGCCCGGGTGGACGCGCCCGCGACCCGCGAGGAGAAGGCGGTGCTGGGCAAGCTGTCGGCCTCGCAGATCACCGCCCGTGCTTTGGCCGGCGATCCCATCACGGCGGTCCAGACCGAGGCGCCCGGCAACGGTTCGGCGCTGGGCGGGGTGAAGGTGTCCACGGACCACGCCTGGTTCGCCGCCCGCCCTTCCGGGACCGAGGACGTCTACAAGATCTACGCCGAGTCCTTCAAGGGCCCTGACCACCTGGCCGAGGTCCAGGAGGAGGCCAGGGCAGTGGTCTCCGCCGCCCTGACCTAGCTCGCGGGTGACTCCTGGGCGGCGAGTTCCTCGGCCAGTTCCATGCAGCGCAGGCGGGCCGGGGAGAAGTCGTAGGGCATCCTGCCGATGGCTTCGAGCGCGCTCATGGACGCGTGCCCGCCCTCATCAGCGGGGGCGGGGTGCGAGGCGTCCCAGGAGTCGAAGAGCGCGTCGTCGCTCTCCGCCAGGCCGGAGTCCCGGATGACGGCATGCAGCGTCTTTTCGAAGGCGTGCCGTTCGGCGGCCACCCGGGCCACGCGGGGGTCGTCGACGGCGACCGTGTCATCGAGTGCCTGCTCGGCGGCATCGACACGGTCGGAGTCCTCCCGCAGATCCGGGTGGGTGGCCAGGGCGATGAAACGGGTGGCCTGGACGGCCGCGCCGAGTGGGCCGAAGATCCGCTCGGTGACCAGCAGGCTGTCCAGGTCCGCCTGGCGCAGGGAGCCCTCGGGCAGGCTCTTGAGGCGGCCGGCGACGAAGCCGGAGAGCAGGCCCGTCCTGCCGCCCTCGGTGCGCATGCGGCGCACGGCGGTCCGTTGCCGCCGCAGTTCTTCTTCCTGGGCGAGGAGGGTCTCCTCCAGCCGTTCCAGGGTGCTCGTGATGCCGTCGCCGCCGGCACCGGCGGAGGCCGTGTCGGCGAAGGCGTCACGGATGTCGTCCAGGGCGATCCCGGCATCGGCCATCTTGCGGATCCACAGCAGCCGGATCATGTCGTCGTAGCCGTAGCGGCGGCGATCGTCACCGCCCCGCACGGGCTCGGGAAGCAGGCCGATCTCGTGGTAGTGGCGGATCGCCCGCGGTGTGGTGCCGGCGAAGGCCGCCGCGTCGCCGATCTTGACCTGGCGCGGCGGGATGAACGACGAATACATGAGCAGGAGCCTTCCTCAGCGGGCGGACGTCAGTCCACCGCACCACATGCCGCCACGGAAGGTGCAAGGCGCGCGGGTCAGGGGGTGTTGGTGAGGATGCGGTCGTCGTCCTTGACGGCGGGGAAGGAGCCGGTGTCGACGATGCCGTGCTCCTGGTACAGGGCCTCGATGATGGCGTGCGCCTGCGGTTCGAGCTTCCACAGGGCGCGCCACTCCCGGGCCATGCCCACCGCGATGCCGACCTCCTGCGCGATGTCCACGGTGCGCGGCACGATGCGCTTTTCGATCTGGCGGTCCCAGTACCGCCGGGCGGCGCGCATCAGCCGTGCCCGCTCGGCCGTGTCGAGCACCTGCGGTGTCGCGTCGAACACGTCGTCGTCCTCGTCGTCATGCAGCTGGGTCAGCGCGGGCGGCAGCGCGCGGGCGGGTACCGGCTGGTGGTCGTGCTCCGGCTCCCACGGCACCCGCGGGTCGGCGTCGACGAGCTTGGAGGTGTTGTACAGGGCGGCGATCTGGGCCAGCAGCGCCTCCTGACGCTGCTGGTCGACGGCCAGGCCGGTGTGCTCGACGGCCTGGTCCATGGCCTTGTCGAGCTTGGCCAGCGCGGCGCGTACCTTCCGCTCGGAACCTCCGCCCTCGCGCAGCGCCTTGGCCCGTTTGGCGGCCAGCGCGACGCGGGTGAGGCGGCGGTGGGCGTCGACCTCGCTGGCGGTACGGTCGCTGACCTCGGCCAGGCCCATGCGGACGAGCAGCCGCTCGGGAGTGAGGCGCCAGTTGATGCGGCCGGTGCCGCGGATGCGGTGCCGTTCGATGGCCATGCCGCGCTCCCACAGCCAGGCCGCGACGAGCGGCGCGGCCAGGCGGAAGATCGCCTCGGGCAGGCTGCGCGCGTCCATGCTGGAAAGCACCGCGGTCAGGCAGGTCAGCGCCCATACGGCGATGCCGTCGATGCCCGCGGAGAAGTTCTCGCGCATGTTGCGCCTGGCCCGCACCGCCGAGGTGATGATCGCGACCTCGATGAAGGCGAACAGCAGAAACCGCAGCGGTCCGTCAAGCCCGAGTACGTCGCCGGAGAAGCGCCACATGCCCTGCGCCGACACGCCCGTGGCGATGCAGGCGGCCACGACCGTGAGGACGTCCTCGATCGGCCGTGGCGAGACGTAGCGGCTGAACAACCACGCTCCCGCCCGCCAGCCGATCTTGATGAGCATGAAGGCCAGCGCGAGCACGATCAGTCCCAGCACGGAGATGATCACGGTCACGACCGGCTTTTCCGCGACAAAAGCGGCGATTTCCTCAAATGGGGGCATCAGTCACTGTCCGTCAGGTTGGATGTCCGACTGTATACAGCGAGATCATCGCAGAATGTCGCCCTCTTGTACGCCAAACCGGTCTCGCCCCATCATTTTCTCCCGTCACAGGAGGTGCACGGTACCCAGGGTGCCGTCCACCCGGATCCGCGCCCCGTCCGGAATCGCCGTCGTCGCCCCATCCACCCCGACGACGGCCGGCAGCCCCAGCTCACGGGCCACGACCGCGCCGTGCGTCATCATCCCGCCCACCTCCAGCACCAGTCCCGTCACCGCCGCGAACAACGGCGTCCACCCCGGATCCGTGTACGGCGCGACCAGAATGTCCCCCGGCTCCAGCCGGGCGTCCCGCGGCCGCAGCACGACCCTGGCACGTCCCTCCGCGCTCCCCGCCGAGACCGCCTGCCCGGCCAGCACACCCTCCCGCCCCGGCGCCGCCCGCGCCACGGCGACGGCCTCGCCGTCGCCGGTCAGCACCCTGGGCGGGCGCAGAAGCACATCCGCCGCGTGCGCCTCCCGCCGCTCCTTCACCGGTACGGCGGGCCCGCCCGCGGCCAGCAGGTCACGCAGTTCCCCGAGCGTCAGGTAGTGCACGTCGTCCACGGCTTCCAGCACCCCGTTCGCCACCAGCCCGGCCGCCGCCTCGTCCACCGCCGTCCGGAACACGTCGAACAACCGCACGGTGAAGTACTTGTCGTGCTCCCGGAGCGCCAGCAACTCCCGGTAGACCCGCACCACCCGGGCCATCACCGCCGCCTTGGCCCACCCACCTCGGGTCGCCCGGAGGCGGGCGCGCAGCCGCCGCGCCGCCTGCGCGGCCTCCCGCTCGCCGTCGCGGAAGCGCCGCCGGTGCTCCCCCGGCCCGGTCGTCCCGACGTTGGCCAGGATCCCGGCGAACAACTGCTCCGGATCCTCCCGCCACCGCGTTCTGGTGAGGTCGATCTCGCCGGGGGCGCGCATGCCGTACCTGCGCAGGAAGTCCTCGAAGGCGCGCGTGAACTCGCCCTCCGGCCACACCAGCGGGTGCGGCGGGTCACGCAGGAACGCGAGCACGCCGGGGTGGTCGCGGGCCAGGTCGGCGAGGTCGCCGACGGCCAGGCCCATCTCGGTGGTGACGTTGCCGGGCAGCGACTTGGCCAGCGCGGGCAGTTCGGCGTCGTCGCCGAGCCAGCGCCTGCTCAGGGCGGCGGCGACGGCCCCGGCCAGCATTCCGGCGACGGGCTTGAGCAGCACCTCGGTGTACATGCGGATCGGCACGTGGCGCATCGTGCGCTGGATGCGGCGCACGCGTTCGGCTCCGGTGCCCGCGCCGATCTCCGCCCCGGCCAGGCGCAGCGTGCGCGCGATGAACGCCTCCGCCTCCACGCGGGCGGCGCCGGGGCGCAGCAGGCTCCTGACGATCTTGCCGAGAGTGCGGGCGGCGAAGCGGGCGACGGCCAGTTCGCCGCGGAGGCCGCTCCGGCGGTACTCCGGCCGCTCCGCCACCCGGGCCAGCGCGGCGGCGGCCTGCTCGTCCATGCCGGCGAGCGCGCGGATCAGCAGCGGCCGCCCGATGCGCGTGGCCAGGACCCGGGTGACGTCGATGTACAGGCGGCCGCCCGCGGGCACCAGGTAGGGGCTCTCCTGCCCGATCGCCGAGCCACCGAAGGGGAAGAACGTGCGCAGGACCGAGCGTCCGAGCGGTTTGATGGCGTCGGTCATCATCTGCTGGTGGCCGAAGGAGAAGTACGCCCTCGGCCCCCGCCCCTCGGGGACGGGGAACAGCGAGGTGATCGGCCGCGCCTGCACGATGTGGAAGCGGCCGCGCGCCCAGGTCCACTCGACGTCCTGGGGCGTGCCGAAGTGGCGCTGGACGCGCGCGCCCAGCTCGGCCAGCGCGCGGATCTGGTCGTCGGGCAGCGCCTGCCCGCGTTCGGTGCTTTCGACGGTACGCGTGCCGCCGCCGGGCAGCGATGCGATCGTCACCTTCTTGCCGCCGAGGACGCGGCCGGTGACGACGCCGTGCCGTACCCGGTAGAGGTCGGCGTCGACCAGCCCGGACACGATCGACTCGCCCAGCCCCCACGAGGCGTTGACCACGATGTCGCGGCGGTCGCCGGAGACCGGGTCGGCGGTGAACATCACGCCCGACACCTCGGGCTCGACCATGTGCTGCACGACGACGGCGAGGCGGACGCCGCGGTGCCCGAAGCCGCCGCGGGCGCGGTAGGCGATGGCGCGGTCGGTGTAGAGCGAGGCCCAGCAGCGGTGTACGGCGTCGAGGAGCTGGTCGCGGCCGACGACGTTGAGGAAGGTGTCCTGCTGTCCGGCGAAGGAGGCGCCGGCCAGGTCTTCGGCGGTCGCCGACGAGCGCACGGCGTAGGCGCGCCCGGCGCCCGCCTCGTTCCAGGCGGCCAGGAGCTGGGCCTCGACGTCCGGGGGCATGGGCAGGTCCATGAGGTGGCCGCGCACCCGGGCGCCGACGTGGGCCAGCGCCGTGAGATCGGTGTGGTCGAGCGCGTCCAGCTCGGCGTAGAGGGCGTCCATGCCGTCCCGGGCGAACACCTCGTAGGCGGCGGCGGTGAGGCAGAAGCCCCCGGGCACCGGCAGACCGGCGCGGGTCAGCTCGCCGAGATTGGCGCCCTTGCCGCCCACCCGCTCACGGTCCGGCTCCTCGAAGGTCGCGATGAAGGGGTACGGCATGCCGGCCTCATTTCTTCGTCGTTGATGAAGAATTTTGCCAGAGTTCACCCAGCTTCTTCAACAGCGATGGAGAAAAGTAGGATCACACTCACCATGAGCGAGTCGGGCGCCGGGCGGCGCGGCAGGTGGCGCAGCGGCGAACAGAGCCGCCGGCGCATCCTCGACGCGGCGCGGGCCCGCTTCATCTCGCACGGGTACGACACCGTCACCGTGCGGTCCATCGCCGCCGACGCCGGGGTGGATCCGGCGATGATCCACTACTTCTTCGGGAGCAAGGACAAGCTGTTCGCGGCAGCGCTGGAGGGGCCGGTGAGCCCGCGCGACCCGCTGGACGACCTGCTCGCTGAGGGCCTCGACGGCGCCGCGGCCCGCATCGTGCGCGGGTTCCTCGCCGCCTTCGACGACGCCGGCGGCATGGGCCCGCTGGCGCTCCTGCGCTCCGGCCAGTCACCCGAAATGGTGCGCGAGTACGTCGAACGCGAGTTCACCACCCGCCTGGCCGGCCACTTGCAGGGCCCCGACACCGCCCTGCGCGCCCAGCTCATCACCGCCCAGCTCCTGGGCCTGGCCCTGGCCCGCTACGGCCTCCGCCTCCCCGGCCCCGCCACCGCCTCCCCCGAAGACCTGGTCACCTGGTACGCCCCCCTCATCCAGCCCCTCCTCGACACCCCCTGACCCCGGCCCGAACCGGCCCAACCCGCCGCCCGAAGCCCACGCCCCTCCCGGCCAACCGTCACCGCCCGACGCCCGGCCAACCCGTGGGCCGAAGGCCGGACCCATGGGCAGGGGTCGGAGCCGGAGGTTAAGCCCGTGGGCCAAGCCAGGTCAGGCCCGACGCCGGGGGGTGGGAGCCGGGAGTCCTCCGGGGGTGGGGGTTGAGAGGTTGCTCACGGTGGTCGATCGGGTGGCCGGGTCGGGGCAAACCCCGGTCGTACCCCCATTTCGGGCCGCCGTTCCCCCCAGATGCCCCGGGCTTACGGCGCACCGGAGGCGCGGGGCGCGTCGCGTGCGTAACGTGGCGTGCGGATGCGCCCTGCCGTACCGAATCTGAGGGTTGTGGATGGGGGTGGACGAAGGCCCGTCAGCAGGTGGGACCATCTATAACGGGATTTATCCCGACAAAATGCGATGACGCCTCCGGCAGGATGGGTTTGATGTCTGAGTCAGAGTTTCCCCTCGTGCAGTTCATGCGCGAAGGCTTCGACCCCGTGGCCGAGCTGGCCCGGATCCGCACAGAACAGCCGGTGTTCCCGATGGAGATCCCCGGCGACCAGACCGTGTACCTGGTGACCCGCTACGACGACGTCCGCGCCGTGCTGAGCGACCACGAGCGGTTCAGCAACGACTTCGCCGGTGTCATCGGCCTGGGGTCCAACCAGGACGACCCGGGCGGCCTCGGCTTCCGCGACCCGCCCGAGCACACGCGGCTGCGCAGGTACTTGACGCCGGAGTTCACCATGCGCCGCCTGCGCAGGCTGGAGCCCCGGATCGAGGCCATGGTCGAGGAGCACCTGGACCGCATGGAGGCGGCGGGCAACTCCGCCGACCTGGTCGAGGCGTTCGCGCTGCCGATCCCGTCGCTGGTGGTGTGTGAGCTGCTCGGCGTGCCGTACGCGGACAGGTCGGACTTCCTCAAGCTGAGCACCGACCGCTTCGACTTCACGGCGGGACCCGAGGCGTCGCTGCAGGCGATCAACGACGCGATGACGTACCTGACCGACCTGGTCGCCCGCGAGCGGCTCAACCCCGGCGACGGCCTGCTCGGCCAGCTGCTGCGCGAGCACGGCGACGAGCTCGACGACCGCACGCTCGCCAGCATGGCCGACGGCCTGCTGACCGGCGGCCACGACACCAGCACCAGCATGCTCGCCCTCGGCTCGCTCTGGCTGATGAACAACCCGGAGGAAGCCGCCAGGGTCCGCGAGGACGACGGCTACATCAACCAGGTCGTCGAGGAACTGCTGCGCTACATGACGGTCGTGCAGGTGGCCTTCCCGCGCTTCGCCCGCGAGGACCTCGACCTGTTCGGCACGCCCATCACGAAGGGCCAGCTCGTGCTGTGCTCGCTGACCGCCGCCAACCGCGACCCCGCGCTCGGCGAGAGCATGGACACGGCCGTGCCCAGCAGGGAGAGCGCCGGTTCCCACCTGGCCTTCGGCCACGGCATCCACCGCTGCATCGGCGCGCCGCTGGCGCAGATGGAGATGCGCATCGCCTATCCGGCGCTGCTGCGCCGTTTCCCGAACCTGCGGGTGAACGGCGAGGTGCCCTTCAGGAAGCTCGCGATCGTGTACGGCGTGGAGAAGCTCCCCGTCGCCTGGTAGACGGCAGATCGGCGGCGTAACGTCACGTATGTGAACGGACACGCCATCGACCTGAGCGCCATCGGCGCCGTCGTGTTCGACAGCGACGGCGTCGTGACCGACACCGCGCGGGTGCACGCGGCCGCGTGGAAGCATGTCTTCGACGGATTCCTGCGCGGCCGCTCGGCGCCGTTCGACATCCGCGCCGACTACGTGCGCCATGTCGACGGACGGCCCCGCCTGGACGGGCTGCGCACCTTCCTGGCCTCGCGCGGCATCACCGTGCCCGCGGGCTCGCCCGACGACGAGCCGGGCACGCCGACCGTGCACGGCCTGGGACGGGCCAAGGATCTGGAGTTCCAGGCCCAGGTCGACAAGTACGGCGTGGCCGCCTTCCCCTCGGCCGTGGCGCTCCTGCACGAGCTGCGCCGCCGGGGCTGCCGCACCGCGGCGGTGACGTCCAGCACCCACGGCCGCAGGCTGATCACCGGGGCGGGCGTCGCCCACCTGTTCGACCTGGTCGTGGACGGCAACGACGCGGCCCTCATGAACCTGCCCGGCAAGCCCGACCCCGCGCTGTTCCTGGAGGCCTGCCGCCGCCTGGACCTGCCGGCCGCCCGCGCCGCCGTGGTGGAAGCCGCGCTGCCGGGCCTGGAAGCGGGCAGGAAGGGCGGTTTCGGGCTGGTCGTGGCCGTGGACCGCAACGGCCGCGCGGCGGAGATGCGCGAACTGGGCGCCGACCTGGTGGTGGGCGACCTCAGCGAGCTGGAGGTACGCGGGCGGGTGCCGGTTTCGTAGACAATGTGAGGGATGACCGTCCTCATTGATCCGCCGAACTGGCCGGGGCCGCGTGGCCTCATGTGGTCCCACCTGGTCAGCGACACCTCTTTGGAGGAGTTGCACGCGTTCGCGGGGCGCCTCGGGGTGCCGGTGCGCGCCTTCGACCGCGACCACTACGACGTCCCCGAGACCGTGCACGCCCAGGCGGTGTCGCTGGGCGCCGAGGCGGTCAGCAGCCGGGAACTGCTGCGGCGGCTGACCGAGGGCGGGCTGCGGCGCCGTAAACGATCGTCGTGACCTGACGCTATCCAGAACATTATTCGGTACGGTGGGCCCATGACGGACATCTTCGGCGACCTGGAAGCCGAGTACCGGCAGCTGGACACCGTCCTCGCCGCCCTCACCCCCGCGCAGTGGTCCCATCCCTCGGCCGCCGAGGGATGGACCGTCTCCGACGTCGTGCTCCACCTCGCCCAGACCGAGGAACTGGTCACCGCCTCCCTGGACGGCCACGACGGCCTGTTCGCCCGCGACCCGGCCGTCAGCGACGTGGACGGCATGGCCGCCGGCCTCGTGGCCGCCGAGCGCGACATCACCCCGGACGCGCTGCTGGCCCGCTGGCGCGCCGCGGCCTTCGCCACTCCGGCCACCCTGGCGGGACACCCGCCGCGGACCCGCCTGATGTGGGTGGCCGGCACCCTGTCGCCGAGCACCCTGGCCACCACCCGCCTGGCCGAGCACTGGGCGCACGCCCACGACGTCACCGCGCCGCTCGGCCTCGCCTACCCCGCCACCGCGCGGCTGCGCCACATCGCCTGGCTCGGCCACCGCACGCTGCCCTATGCCTTCACCCTGGCCGGCCTGGAACCCGAACCCGTCCACTGCGTCCTGACCGCCCCCGACGGCGACCAGTGGCACTACGGCGACCCCGGCTCACCGTCGGTCATCACCGGTCCAGCGGCCGAGTTCTGCATGGTGGGCGCCCGCCGCCTGGCCCCGGCCGACTCCACGCTCCAGGCCACGGGCCCGCACGCCGCCCTAGCCCTGGCCGTCCTGCGCAACTACGCCGCCTAGCCCCTGAGCGCGGCCAGTTCGGCGCTCATGTTGTGGCGGGCGCGGTCCTGCCACAACGCGCGGGCGCGTTCCGTCCGGTAAAGGTTGGGTACGGCCAGCAGCCGCGTCAGCACCGCGCTCCGCCCGGCCGCGAACAGCTCGTCCGGCACATGCGCGTACTCCCGGCGGATGTCGGCCGCGTACACCTCGTATCCGGGCCGGCCCAGGACCGCGAGGTCGGCGTCGCACAGGACCGCGCCGTTGGCGTCGCCGTCCCGCAGGGTGTCGTGGGCGGCGGTCAGGCGGACCAGCCTGGCCACCTCGGCCACCCGCTCCGCCGGTACGCCGCAGGCGGGCAGGCGGCGCTGGGCCAGCTGGGCGCTGCGTTCCTCGTCCCAGCCGGGCCGGCCGTCGTAGACCGCGTCGTGGAACCACGCGGCCAGCCGTACCGCCACGGGATCGCCGGCCAGGTCGGCGAGGTCGTCGACGGCGGCGAGCACCGCGCGCAGGTGCGTGAGCGTGTGGTAGCGGCGGTGCGGCTCCGACCAGCGGGCCACCAGCTCGGCGTGGAGCGCCTGGGCGGCGGGCGTGTCGGCGACGAGCTCCCCGATCATG
The DNA here is from genome assembly GCF_044459065.1 of Nonomuraea sp. NPDC050394. NCBI lineage: Bacteria > Bacillati > Actinomycetota > Actinomycetes > Streptosporangiales > Streptosporangiaceae > Nonomuraea > Nonomuraea sp. NPDC050394. The sequence goes on from NZ_JBITIO010000003.1 coordinate 122,148, forward strand.
TCGTCAACGCTATCGCGAGTGACGGCAAATTTCGTGTAATGGTCGGATGGGTGATGGACGGCGGTTTCCCCGGTGGCGCGATCTGCGGGCGGTGCTGCCGCCCCTCGGCAGGCGGGACCGGCTGCTGGCCGCGGCCGACGTCGCCGACATCCGGCTGCTGGCCAGGCGGCGGGCGCCCCGGCTCGTCTTCGACTACGTGGACGGCGCGGCGGAGGGCGAGGTCTCCATGGCGCGGGCGCGCGAGGCGTTCGCGCGGGTGGAGTTCCGGCCGCGGATCCTGCGCGACGTCGGCGAGGTGCCGCTGACGGCGCGGGTGCTGGGCAGGGAGATCAGCATGCCGCTCGTTCTCGGGCCGACCGGGTTCACGCGCATGATGCACCGCGACGGGGAGAAGGCGGTGGCGCGGGCCGCGGCCAGGGCGGGCGTGCCGTACACGCTGTCGACCATGGGGACCACGCCCGCGCCCGAGGTGACGCGCGCCGCGCCCGGCGGGTGGAACTGGTTCCAGCTCTACGTGGCGCGCGATCGCGGACGCAGCCGCGCCGCGCTCGACCTCGCCCGGGACGCGGGCATGGACGTGCTGGTCGTCACCGCGGACGTGCCGGTCGCGGGCGCGCGGCTGCGTGACGTACGGCACGGCCTCACCATGCCGCCGACGTTGCGCTGGCGCAGCGCGCTGCGGGTGGTGCGGCATCCGGCCTGGTGGTTCGACTTCCTGACCAGCGAACCCCTCACCTTCGCCACCATGGGCGGCAGCGATCTGGCCGGGATCACCAACCTCATGTTCGACCCGGGCGTGACCTTCGCCGACCTGGAGTGGATCCGCGGGGCGTGGGGCGGTCCGCTGGTGGTCAAGGGCGTGCAACGCGTGGACGACGCGCTCGCCCTGGCCGAGGCCGGGGTCGACGGGATCGCCGTCTCCAACCACGGCGGCCGCCAGCTCGACCGCGCCGCCACACCCCTGGAGCTCCTGCCCCGGGTGGCCGAGGCGGTGGGCGACCGGGCGGAGGTGTACCTGGACGGCGGCGTGCGCGGCGGGGCCGACGTCGCCGCCGCGCTCGCGCTGGGGGCGCGCGCGTGCTTCATCGGCCGCGCCTACCTCTACGGGCTGATGGCCGCGGGCGGGCCGGGGGTGGACCGGGTGCTGGACCTCTTCCGCGCCGAACTGACCCGCACGATCCAGTTGCTCGGCGGCTCTCTCGACCCTTCCGTGGTACGGCTCCGCCCCTGAACGCCCGGCCTACCTGGAGGCGTTTTCCGGCGTGGACCGGCGCGGCCGTCAGGAACGCGACTCGGTCTCCTGCCTCTGAGCCAGGAGGTCGAGCTGGCCCTCGCACATCCAGTGGGCCGCGGCGGCCCGGATCCGCACCGGTTTACGCCTGGCCAGGCCGAGGCGTTCGGCGCATTCCGGGCCGATCCTGGCCCAGCGCGACTCGGGGGCGCGCAGAACATGCCGGCACGCGCGGCAACGCACCACGTGCTCACGCGCGGCGGGTTCGCTGAGGACTTCGAAGAGGTTCACGGCACCTCTCATCCTGCCATGGGGGTCTGGTACGGCCGGGCAGGCGCGGCCGAGGGGGTCAGGACGGCCAGAGCATGTTGGTGAGCTCGGCGTCGAGGTCCATGAAGTCGGTCTCCCTGCCTGCGGGCACCTTCTCGTAGGTGCGATGCAGGAACTCGGTGAGAGGTGCCAGCGGGACTTCGAAGAGCGCCTGCCCGAACGGTGACGTCAGGCTGATGTGCAGCGTGCGTTCGCCGTCGGCGCGGGCAGGCCAGACCTGCACGTCGCCGTCGCCGACACGCCGCACGATGCCTACGGTCAGTAGTTCGCGGGCGAAGATCCACTCGACCGGTTCGTCGTTCCCTACGTGGAAGGCCATGCGGATGGCATACGGGTCGTCGGCTGTGTAGCTCAGTCCGGCGAGCAGGGGGACGGTCGTACGGTCGGGGACCACAAGCCGAAGGCCAAGCTCGGCAGAGACGGTGGTGCTGTTCATCGTCAGCCAAACCTTTTCGTCGTAGGGTCCCCTCTTCGGGGCTTACTGCTCTGACGGACTTCGTCCTGAGCTATGACGCGGAACGAAGAAACCTGTAGGAAAGATTCCGCTCCTGAGGCCTTCTGTAACGCACATCACAGCAGGACATTTGGGCATCTACCAGGCTAAACGGCATCAATCGGGCCGTGTTTGCAAGGGTTTTGCGAGCTGTAGAGCCCACCCCGGCGAGCCCTCGGCACCTTTCGGGCGAAAGATCCCCTTTCCCAGCGCCTTCCGAACATGACCGATGCTATGCCAACCAGCCACCACGACGACGGGCAACCACCGCGTTTCCCCCCGAATCCTCGCGGGGCCGCTCGTCGCTTCGCCACCTGCTCCGGAAGTGCGGTATGGTTTTCCCCGTCGGGCACCGCAGGGAGCCAGGCAGGGCGGGCGATTAGCTCAGCGGGAGAGCGCTTCGTTCACACCGAAGAGGTCACTGGTTCGATCCCAGTATCGCCCACCAGCTCAGAAGGGGTTTCGGAGCCATCCGAGGCCCCTTTTCGCATGCCTGAGAAGTCAACGGGAGCCAATCGGGGAGCCATCCCACTCGGACTCTCTACCCGTGCCGGCTGTCGCCGAAGATGATGTTCATCGTCTGGGCACCCTTGGTGATCACCGGTCTGAGTTGGTGACGGTAAACCGCGTCGAGCATCGGGACTGGACTGCGCGGGTGGATCTTGAACTGCCCGGCGGTCGCCCCCTCCCACAGCCCGGTCAGCTCGGCAACCATGCCGTCGGCACTACGCTCGGGTGACGCTCGTGTCCGACGGGGAGACGGCGGGCGGGCGACTGCTCTCACTCGCCTCGCATGGGCACCTTGGTGTGGCGTGGAGCATCGGCCTGGGCCCTCCGGCGGTACAGGAGACGGCTCTCCCATACCGTCGAGGCCGAGCACGATCATGGCCTTCTCCCTTGCGTCGGCTCTCGCCCGCGGCCTCCTGGCAACCGCCGGCCGGCCGCGTACCAACCTCTCTGGTCAGAGCAGTTAGCCCAGCGTGGCGGATACGTCGGGGACGGAGGTCTCCAGTCTTCGCGGTGGGCGCTGGTAGCCGGTCGGGGCGGGTCGTTGCGGGATCTTGAGCTTGGCTCGCCGTACCTTCTCGTAGGGGATCGTGGACAGCAGGTGCGCGATCATGTTGATCCGGGCCCGCCGCTTGTCCTGGCTCTCCACGTCGTACCACGGCGCCTCGGGGATGTCGGTGTGCACCAGCATCTCGTCCTTGGCCCGTGAGTAGTCCTCCCAGCGCACGATCGACTCCAGATCCATCGGCGACAGCTTCCACCTCCGCATCGGGTCCTCCAGCCGCGAGCGGAACCGCCGCTCCTGCTCCTCGTCGTTCACCGAGAACCAGTACTTGCGCAGCATGATCCCGTCCTCCACCAGCAGCCGCTCGAAGATCGGGCACTGGTGCAGGAACCGTGTGTACTCCTCGTGCGTGCAGAACCCCATCACCCGCTCGACCCCGGCCCGGTTGTACCAGCTCCGGTCGAACAACACGATCTCCCCCGCGGCCGGCAGATGCTCCACGTACCGCTGGAAGTACCACTGCGACCGCTCTCGCTCGGTCGGCGCCGGCAGCGCGGTGATCCTGGCGATCCGCGGGTTCAGATACTCGGCGACCCGCTTGATCGTGCTTCCCTTGCCCGCCGCGTCGCGCCCCTCGAAGATCACCACCACCCGGCGCCCCTCCACGCGCACCCATTCCTGCAGTTTCACCAGCTCTCCCTGCAGTCGGAAGAGCTCTTTCTCGTACGGCTTGCGGGCCAGGCGACTCGGCTTCATGGATCCTTTGTTCCCCGGGCCACCGAAGTTGCGCAGGGAAACACACGGCGTCCTGCGGCTATCCGTCTCGCAAGGGATGAACAGCGCCGACGAGATCGGCTCCGCGGAGTTCTCCACGAGCGTTTCGGCAGGCGAACCGCGAGAACGGCCTCGTCTGTCACGCTCACGAGCGTGCGGCGGCTCGTCTACTTCTTGAGGGTGGCGGCGGCTACGACCGTCGTCAGGTCGGCGGTGCCGTACCAGCTGTAGTCGAGTGTCCCGTCCGAATGGCGCTCCAGCCTGATCCAGCCGATACGCACGCAGGTGTTCTCCGGGTCGTCGGTGATGTTCTCCCGTACCACGATCCGGCCGGCCACACCCTGGTCGGGTTCGCGGGTGAGGGTGCCGGAGCAGCCGAGCTTGGGGTAGGAGACGGTGCCCGCCCGGCGTCCGGGCAGCGCTCCCCTGGTGAGGGTGAGCCGCACCCGGTACCGGCCCGAACCCTGCTGGACGGTTCCGCCCCATCGTCCCGCCATCGCCTTGGTGATCGGGATCGGTGTACCGGGCTCGATGGCCGACGTGCTGCCCAGCCGTACCGGCCTGTTGCCGGGAAGCCACTGTGTCAGGAGCTGGACGCTGAAGGCGATCACCATGAGCATCGAGGCGACGACCGTGGCGACGGCGAGGGCGCGGCGGAAGACGAGGTAGCTGAGCGGCGGACGGCCCTCCAGGCGCGGTCTGACGTCCCAGGGACGGCGGGCGTCCCCCGTGGTCAGCTCCTGGGCGGAGGCGTCAGCGAGGTCGGAGCCGAGCCGCAGGCCGGTCAGCCAGCCGAGCGTCTCGGCGATCCGGCCCGGCTCCGGCGGAAGCCCCGAGGACAGGTAGCGGACCTGGGCGCCCTGGTGGTCGAGTTCACGGACCAGATTGCCGAGCCCCATGAGCGTGAGCCACGCCCGCACCTCTTCGATCCCGCGGCCGGAGGTGGTCTGCTTCAGCAGGTCGGCCTTGGTGAGGACGACCGCGACCCGGCGCTGCTTGCCGCCGTCGGCGCGACCGGCGAGCTCGTTGCGCAGCCGGTTGAAGGTGTCGGCCGGGTCTTCCCGCGACAACATGACGCCCTTGGCGGTGAGCGCCTGACGTTCGCTCTCCAGGAGGTGGTCCTGGACCTCCGGCAGCGCGAACGGATCGACGATCAGGATGAGCGCCTCGCCGTGCGAGAGGTAGCGCATCTCCTCGATCTTGCTGGCGCCGGTGTAGTGCTCGCCCGAGGGGTCGAACAGGTAGAGAATGCGTTTTCCGCCCGTCCTTCCGGGCAGCGCCACGTCCAGCATCACCGCCTTGGGCAGATCGGGCAGGGTCTTGCTGACGCGGCCCGCCGACAGCTCCCTCCGAAGGTTTCTGAAGGCCTGTTCGTCGCTCTTCTGGGCGAACAGCACGCTGCCTCCGGCGGTGTTCACCGCGCTGTGCATCGCGTCCACGGCCAGCGCCATGAACGTCGTCTTGCCCGCGTCCGGCCCTCCGGCGAAGGGCAGCGGCTCGATCCTGACGCGGCCGACCCTGGTGGGGAGCTGCCGGTCACAGAGCGGGCAGAAGGCCTGGAGGCGGTAGCGGCCGAGCAGGATGGTCGTCGGCAGGCGCGTCCCGCACCGGCACACGTGCCGGGCGGCGCCGTTGGTGCCGGGCGTCAGCCGCGCGTGCCGTGCCCCGCAGGTGGAGCAGGCGTACACCGGCAAGGTGAAGCGCGCGTAGCAGCCCGGATAGGGGCAGGTCTGCAGGATGCGGCGGACCACCATGAAGACCTGTTCGAGGGCGCGCAGGACCGCGACGCAGGCCAGCCAGCCCAGAAGGCCGAGCACGATCGCCAGGAGGTAGATCACGACGATGAACATGGCGATCAGCCCGGCGGGCACGAAGGCCGCCACGATCCCGGCGACGACGCCGATCCAGACCGGGAACAGGAACCAGGCCTGGTCCCCGCCGACCAGCAGGCGGGTGGCGGTGTTCACCGCCTTCTCGGCCCGCGTCATGACCCGTGGCGTGGTCCCGCGCACGATCGCCCGCCAGTCCTTCCACACCTGGCCGACCAGGTAGTGCCGGTAGGCGGGGTCGCGACCGGGCCTGCCGTCGGGCCGCGTCACCGGCGAGGGTCCGCCGGCGTCGTCGGGGAAGAGGGTGGCGTGCACGTACTGCAGGTGGGTGCCGACGGCGGTCACCGTACCGGCCAGCAGGACGACCGGGAAGATCATGACGGCCACGAAGACGGCCAGCATGACGGCCGTCAGCCAGAAGGCGGCCAGGAAGAGGAACCCCCACATCAGCGGCCTCCCCAGGGGAGGAGCCTGCGGCGGCGCGGCTCGATGAGGCGCTGCACCCCCGCCCACAGTTCGCGATCGGCTTTGAACCGGCTCTCCAGCGCCCCGAACCGGGAGCGGCTGTTGACCAGCGCTCGCGCCCACTCCTCCAGGACGCCGATCACCAGCTTGTGCCGGTGCAGGCGGATGGCCATCTCCAGCAGGGCGGCCTGTTCCCCGCGATCGGCCTTGGGGTTGAGCCAGACGGCGAGCAGCCAGTCCCTGGCCCGGTCCGAGCCGCGCCGCAGCACCTCGGTCCGGATCTCGGTCGGGCACCTCGCCAGCTGCTTGGCGGCCCACTTCAGCACCTGCTCCCGCAGCGGCGCGTAAACCGGCAGCTCGCTCAGCCGCTCGACGTCGGCGAGCACGCGGGCCAGCGGCCGTTCCGCGGCCATCCCCAGGGCCAGCAGCACCGCGTGGGCGTCGTCGGCGGTGCTTCCGCGCAGCCCGGCCTGCGAGGTCAAGGTGGCGACCTCCCTGACGTCCTTGTCCTTCAGCCCGGCGCGTACGAAGAAGCGTCCGGGCAGCTCCGCCAGCGTGTAGAAGTCCTCCAGCCGCTTACCCAGGGCCCGCAGCAGCCGGTGCAGTTCGGCGGCGGTGGGCTCGGCACTCCAGATCGCCGCCAGCGACGCCTCCCGCTCCGCCGGCTGTCCGTCACCGCCCAGGGACAGGATCCGCACGCTCGCCTCGGCCCGGTCCAGCTCGCCCGCGCTCACCTGCCAGGCCAGCACGGCCGCCGCGAGCGATGGCGCCGCGCTCAGGTCCCGGCCCGCCAGGTCCCGGCAGAACTCCGGCGTCAGCGCCGCCTCACGTGTGCGGCGGGGAGCCGCCTCCAGCCCCGCCAGCAGTCCGGACAAGACCGCTTCGTGCCAGGCGTACGGCACGCGGTCCAGCAACGCCTGCCCGTCGCGCACCCCCATGCGGGCCAGCCCGGCGACCGCCACCTCCACCTCCGCGCCGGGCAGGGACAGCGCGCACGCTCTGGCCACCCGCAGCACGCCGACCACGTGCGCGAGGTCGCGCGAGCCCGTCAGCTCGGCCCGCGCCACCTCGCTCACCCGAAGCCGGAACGCCTCGGTCAGCGGGCCCGGCGGCGGCAGGCTCGGCTCGCGCAACGCCAGGACGGCGCAACGGGCCGCGCACGGGGCCGCCGCCTCGGCGGGTCCATGGGCGGCGACCGTCCGGGCGAGCGAGTGGTCGAGCAGGTCGGCCCGCCGGCCCAGCAGCGGCCACACCCAGCCGGGGAGACCGTTGGCGGCCAGTGCGGCCACGGCCGACTGCTCCTCGGCGGACAGGGTGGCGCCCGCCAGGCAGAGCGCGACCACGGCCGCCGCCGTTTCCGGGTCGGCCGGGCCGAAGTCCGCGAGCTCGTCGATGCCGCCGAAGTCGGCGGCACGCCACAACTCGCGCATCGTCGTGGAGAAGCGGCCAGCCTCGATCGGCTCGGGCGGCCCGGTCAGCTGGAGCACGGTGGCGTCCAGGTCCGCGGGGATCCACACGTCTGGCGTGGTGCCGACGATGAGCTGGGCGTTGGCGGCCGGATCGCCGCTGTAGGTCACGAACGACAGGCGCAGCACCGTCTCCCAGGGCAGCGAGTAGGAGATCACCGCGATCCATCGGACGATCTCGCCGGCGTCGGGGTGTACCAGGACGATCCGGCCGTGGCCCGTGGCAAGGCTGCGCCGTACCAGCTCCAGCAGGACGCCGAGCCACTCGTAGGCGAACCCGCCGTGCTCGCGCAGCCACTCCCCCAGCGACTCGGGGTCGAGCGCCGTGCCCGGCAGCAGGTCGTCCAGGTGGGGCAGCTCGGCGCCTGACGGCGCGGGACGCCCGGCCCACAGGGGCGCCTGCCAGAACTCGACGGGCCGCACCCCCACCAGCTCGGCCTCGTCGGCCACGACCGCCTGGCCGAGGAAGTTGCCGTAGCGGCCCGAGTAGTCCTGCCCGAGGTAGGCGCAGCGGGTCAGGGTGAGGTGGTCGCCGGCCGGGCCGTAGGACAGGGCGACGGGCATGGCCGCGATCTCCCCGCCGGTGGGCGCGGTCGGGGTGTTGGGCGGAGGGCGATAGGTGAAGTACGGGGTGACCTGGGCGTCGAGCTCGGGAGGAAGACCCGGGCTGCGGGCGACGATCTGGAACCCGGCCCGTCCTGACGGCCCGTTCTCTGCCGAGGTGTAGTGGAGTTGCCAGGCCATGCGGCTACCTCCGGACGCCGTGGAGCATTTTGAAGCGGTACAACAGCCACAGCAACGGGTCCTCGACCCGGTAGGGCCGGATGCCGCTGCGGGCGACGGCCTCGCCCTCCGGCACGGAGCCGAGTGCCGACAGGCCGAACAAGGCGTAGGTGGTGTAGTGCTGCTGCAGGTAGCGGTCGATCATTCCCGCCTCCCACTGGTGCAGCAACGATCGGACCTGCTCGTCGACCGCGTCCCTGTCGTCCAGGTCGAGGGCGCCGATCGGCTCGCGGGCGCGGTGGAGCGCCGACTGGCGTTCCATGGACTCCCGCAGTTCGTCGATCTTGCTGAGGGCGACCGCCGCCGGGATCGTCAGCTTGCCGCTCTTGCCGCGCAGCAGCTCCGTCACCCGGGCCACGACGTCCATCTGGTCGCTCATCAGGTCGCCGGCGAGCGTGCCCGAGCGCGCCCTGGCCGCGCCGGTGAGCGCGGCGTGGGCGCCCGGCAGCTCCAGGGGATCGAGCAGGAAGATGACGGCGTCGGCCGCGCTCAGGTAGCGCAGGTGTAACTCGCTCATCTCGCGCTGGCGCAGGTCCTCGCCCGCGGTGTCGAACAGGACCAGGGTCAGCGAGGCCGTACGCCGCCGCAGCCGCCCCACCGTGCGGGTGAACAGGTAGACCAGCGGGTCACGCGGACTGGCCACCGCGGACTGGGTGCTGAGCAGCAGTTTCCGCTCGCCGTACAGGGGACCGGCGAAGTCCTGTTTATAGCGCTCGATCGTGCGGTCGTCGCAGGGCACGATCGAGGAGTGCAGTTCCTCCCCCACCCTGTTCATCAGCTCGTGGACGAGCACGGCGATGTAGGTGCTCTTGCCCGCGTGCTTGGCGCCCACCAGCGCGACGATCTTGCCCGGGTTCGCACAGTACTCCGCCGGAAGCCGGCTGTGGCAGGACGGGCAGACCCGCCAGGCCGACTCGCGGGAACAGGAGGGGCAGGCGGCGCGCCGGCCGGCGCGCCTGGCGGTGAAGACGGGCGGCAGCACGGGGTCACCGGCGCCGCCGCGGAACGCGCCGAGCACCGTGTCGGGCCGGGGCGCGCACCCTTTCGCCCGCCCGCCGGCGCCCAGGCAGCGGAAGGCGATGCGGCCGGGGGCCACTTTGGTGAAGCAGTAGGGGCACGTGATCACGGGCTCATCCCGCCTTCAGGACACGGACGGGCGGATCGACGAGCTCGACCGGCCCTTCGGCGAAACACCGCAGCCAGTACGGCCGGCGCTGTCGTGGCCAGGGCACCGTCAGCAGTGCCGGGGTGGTGATGGCCGGCCATTCCCCGATCACCCGCCCCTCGGCGGCGGAGGCGGGCTGGATCCGCCCCGCCTTGATGACCAGCACAAGCCGGTCCAGCCGCGCCGGGACGTCGGAGGTCACCTCGACCTGGAGCGCCCGCCGCCACGGCCAGCCCTGTCTGCGCAGGTCGTAGCGGACCGGCGGCGCCGAGGCGAGGGGCGCCGGCACCGCGGGGCCGTGCACGCGCGTCCCCTTCACGACGGTCGTCGGCACGAGTTCGATGGCGGGCGTCTCCTGTTCGGGTATGTCCAGCCGGATGCCGCCCTGGCTGCGGTAGGCCGCGGCGCTCACCAGCAAGCGGCGTGAGCTCCAGCGCACCTCGATCTCCGGGACGTCCGGCGGCCATTCCAGCCCGATGAGAACCGCCGTCCCGCGGCGGACGGCGCTCACCCGCTGGGGCGCGCCCAGGTTGACGTGCTCGCGGCAGGCTCCGACGACGGCGCGCTCACCCGCGACGGTGACGGCCAGCAGAAACTGCGCGCCGTCCCCGGGGCGCACCACGTACCCGCCACGCACGGGCCGGGCGGGCAGCGTCCTGCCCGCCGCCCGGATCTCCTCCAGGCGCAGCTCCGTCTCGTACGGCCAGCGCGGCTCGGCGGCCAGCGCCAGGAACTCCACCACCCCGGCCGCCGGCTCCGCGCAGCGGATCAGCGCCTCGCCCGGAGAGCCGGCCACGGATTCGAGCGTGAAGCGCGCGACCGGCTCGGGGCGGGCCGCCGGGACGACCGAGCGGCGCACGCCGGGCGTGGTGACCTGTGCGGAGCCGTTCTGGTAGACGGCGGCGATCACGTACTCGTAGGTCACGCCGTCGCGCAGCCCGCGCTCGCGGAAGCCCGAGCCCTCGGCGGGAACCGGCCTGCCGTCGCGGGTGACCACCACGCGCACGGCCTCGGCCGGGGAGCGCCAGCTGCCGGTGACGACGCCGTCGGAGCCGGACAGGCGCACCTCGTCCGGCTCCGGGCGGACGGCCAGCGCACGCGCCGCCACGGGGGCGGAGGCGGCCTGCCCGCGTCTGGCCACGACCGCGTACGTCACCGGGGTGTTCACCGGGGGGTTCTCGTCGCGGGCGCTGGCCCGTCCGGTCTCGGCGCAGGTCATGCCGTCGCGCAGCACCTCGTACGAGATCTCCCCCGCGCGGGACGCGGACGGCTGCCAGGTGATCACGACGGCCCGCTCGCTGACGGCCGCCCGCACCTCGCCAGGAGGATGCGGGGGGAGCCCGGCGAGCATGGCCGCCGCCCCGGACAGGTCGGGCACCCGGCCGAGAGCTTCCTCCAGCATGATCCAGGCCTGATCCGGATCGTGCCCGGCACGGGCGGCGTCGCGGAGGCGGATCGCGTTGGCCAGCCGGGCGCGCACGTCCAGGGCCAGCTCGGCCGCCTCGTCGGCCAGCGCCTCCGGAGGCAGCGCCTCGGCGAACTCGGCGGCGGCCTGGATCTGGCCCGCCTCGACCAGCTCGCGCAGCCTGCTCCCCGGCCCGCCCACGACCCCGCTCTCCTGGCGGATGGCGAAGATCAGCGCCTTGGCGTCCGCCTCGTCCAGCCTGAGCTCGCCGGTGGCGTACCGCATGAGCGTGTCGTCGTAGGGATGCTCGCGCACCCGCTCGCGCAGCCGCGTGATCACGTCGAAGCGCACCAGGTCCGCCGCGTCGGTGGCGTGACGCAGCGCGGTCAGCACGGTTTCCGCGCCCACCGTCCACGGTCCGCGCGTCCGGGAGCGCGCCTCCTGCTCCAGGCGTCCGACCCTGCTCATGACCTCCGGCATCGGGCCCAGCACCTTGATGGCGGCGGCCTCCTCGCCGAAGACGTACGCGGCCAGGTTCGGCTGGTTCATCGTGTCGAGCGCCTCGCGCACCTTGGCATAGGCGGCGTACGGCGGGGCCTGCGGCAGCTGATCCGGCTCGCGGATCTCGATGCCCAGCTCCCCTGCCTGACGCCTGGCCTGTTCTTCGCCGAGCCCGACGGACCTGGCGATCCCGGCCACGACGTCCGGAGGCAGCAGGCGCAGCTTCCCCGCGGCGTCGTCCAGGCGCCGCCGCAGGTCGCTCTGGCGCTTTCCGGCCCGCTCCGCGGACTGCTTGATCTCCGCCCGCAACGGGCCGAGGTCGCCCTCCGCGGCCGCCTGGAAGATCGCGCCGAACGTGCTGCCGTGCTCGGCCTCCAGGGCGTCGATCAGCTTGCGGTACTTCAGCTGCCCGCGTGAGCGCCGCCAGCACTGGCGCACCTGCCGTACGGTCGCGGTGACCTCGGCGGCGCTCATGGACTCGTTCAGCTGGTAGCGCTGGCGCAGGTCGGGCGGGGGCACGCCGCCCGCAAGGCGGGCGGGTTCGAGCACCTGCCGGAGATAGACGCTCTCTTCGAAGGGCATGGGTCAGCTCACGTTGATCTCGGCCAGGGCGTCGCGGGAGGCGGCTGCCTCCTCCTCGGACATGCCGCCGATCTGGATGTCCAGGTCGAGCTGACGGCCGAGCTCGTTCTCCCGGGCGGTGACGTGGAGGAGCCCGGAGGCGTCCAGGGAGAAGGTCACCTCGATGGGGAAGCCGGCCGGCTTGCCGGGCGGGATGCGCAGGTCGCCCTCACCGATCTCGTTGTTGTCCTCGACGTTCCTGGACTCGCTGCTGCCCGCCTGCTCCATCACCTGGATGGCCACGGTGTCCTGGTTGTCGTCGAGGGTGGCGAACCCCTTGGTCACCGCGACGGGCAGGGGGTCGTTGGCGTGGACGAGGTGGGCGACGTAGTCCTGGCGGTGGTGCGGGTTCGTGGTGACGATGCCGAAGGAGCGTGAGGCCACGGTCTTGATCGTGCGGTCCTTGATCTGCTGCCGCTGGGTGGTGGACAGGCCCGCCCCCAAGGCCATGGCCTCTGCCTCGGCCTGCTGTCCCGAGCTGATCAGCCGCCGGTAGGTCTCCTCGAAGGCGTACAGCGCCGCGCCTTTGGCCACGGCGAGGTCCGGGTCCTTCGGCTTGGCCTCCATCCCGAACTCCTTCTGGAGGGTCTCGGCGACCACGGGCATCCTGGAGGAGCCGCCGACCAGAACCATGTGGTCGAAGGAGGCCGCCCCCTTGTCCCGCGCGGTCGCGATGGTGCGGTGGGTGATGGAGACGGTGCGGTCGAGCAGGTGCCGGGTCAGCGCCTCGAACGACTCACGGGTCAGCTCCACGGCGGTCACGCGGCCTTCGTGCATCACGCGCGCGGTGTGCTTGAGCTTGCTGGAGAGCGTCTTCTTCGAATCCTCCGCGATCTTGCGCAGGTCTTGCTCCGTGGTGTCGCTCTCCAGCGGATCGCCCACGTCCGGGTGTTCCTGCCGGAACCGCTCGGCCAGGTGCTCCACCAGGACGTCGTCCCAGTCCGCCCCGCCGAGGCTGTGGTCACCGTCCGTGCAGACCACCTCGATGTTCCCGCCGCGCAGGGTGATGACGGTGGTGTCGAAGGTGCCGCCGCCGAGGTCGTAGACGAGGATGTGGCAGTCCTCGGAAGGGTTGAGCACGCCATAGGTGATCGCGGCGGCGATCGGCTCGGAGATGATGTCGATGACGTTGAGCCCGGCGATCTTCCCGGCTTTGCGGGTGGCGTCGCGCTCGGCCGCGCCGAAGTAGGCGGGCACGGTGATGACGACGTCCGAGACCGCCTGACCGATGTCCGCCTGCACGTCCTCGGCCAGCTTGCGCAGCACGAACGCCGAAATCTCCTCGGGGCTGTAGTCACGGCCGTGCATGGGCCGGGGAACGGCCTGCCCCATGTCGCGCTTGATCCGGCTGACCACCAGCTTGGGCTCGATGACGGCGCTGTCCTTGGCGGACTGCCCCACCACGATGTTGCCCGGGGTCTCGAAGTAGACCACGGAGGGCGTGGTGTCCGCTCCATCCTGGTTGCGGTACACCTCGGCCCGTCCGGCCTCGTTGATGCCCGCGATGCACGAGTAGGTGGTGCCGAGATCGATTCCGTAAACCGCCATCTACCTGTCCTCCTCCTGGAGCGGCGCCCTGCCGAGCACCACGTCGGCCTTGCGAACGATGCGCCCGTCCTGCTCGAAACCGGCCGCCGCCACCGCTACCACCAGCCCGTCCGGGCCCTCGGTCACGTCGATCGGGCGATGCCTGGCCCTGTCGTACGGCTGACCGGGCTCGACCTCCATCAGCTCGGCTCCCGTACGGGCCAGTACCTCGGCCACCTCCGCGGCGATGGCCGCCATCAGCGCGCCGAGGTGACCGTCGGCCTGCGGATCGGCGCGCAGCCTCGCCACTTCGCGGCTCACCTGGTCGTGCAGGCGGAATAGGCCGCTGCGGATCGGCAGCAGCGCCTCCTGGAGCAGGCCGTGGCGCAGCCGCCGGTTGTCCTCCTGCAGCCGGTCGATGATCTCTTCGCGGTGGGCGGCGCGGTCGTGCTCGCGCTTGATCTCCTCAGTGAGGCCGGCCAGCGCGGCCGCCATCTCCGAGGTGTTCTCCTGATCCATGGAAGCTCCTCAAGGGGGAGGCGGTGTCTTCCGGATGAGTTTCTGGCCGGTGGCCGCCGCGAGCGCCTTGCCGTACAGCAGGCTCAGGGCGCCGGCGCCGTCGAATCCCTCGGAGGCGACGGAAGCCAGCGCCTCCTCCGAGAATTCGGCCGGCCGGTAATCGGGGGCCTCGTCGGGAATGGCCAAATAGACGCGGTCATAATGCTGAAGCAAAGGCACGAGAGCGGAATTCTCGTCGGCGACCTCGCCATCGGTGACCGCGACCAGGATCCGCCGCTCGCATTTCGCGCGGGCACGGCGATGGCCGCGGTCGAGTGCCTTGATGGCGGGTGCCAGGAAGGTGTAGTCGTTCTGTTCGACGTCGGCATCGGATTCGGCCGCGCCGGCCAGGTCGGCGGCGCGGGTGGGGGCCAGGGTGAGCGCCGCCGTACTGGCGAACCTGGCTGTCGTCAGCAGGTCGTCGGGACGCATCTCACGCGCCATGAACGGCCGCAGCAGCGCCAGCGCCTCATCCCTGGTCTCGACGCTGTCGTTCATCGAGGTGGAGAAGTCACCGGCCACGTCCAGGCAGACGATGCCCGGCGTCTGCCTGGCGCCGGCCAGCGCGGCCTCGGCCAGTGTGTCCTGGCGGCCGTTCAGGTACCAGATCACTCCGGCGGCGGCGAGTGCCAGGAGCAGGACGGCGGCGATCGCCACTCCCGCCAGCCGGCCGGAGCCGCCCGGACGGCCCGAAAGGGACCCGGAGGAATTACCCGGCAGCCTTGGGCGATCCATCCCCTTCGCCTCCTTTGGAACGTGCCAAGGATCAGTAGAATATGCCAGTTATTCGCATGGGCAACCCCGGTTACCGGAATGAGATCCGCATACGGTGTGCGGCGTTTATCGCGTCATATTTTGACCTGATTTATCGTGATATAGGTGGACGATCCAGACCGCCGGTCCGCAGCACGTCGACCACGAACTCGGCGGCATTCCTGGCAGCGATCGGCTGCCACGTGTCCTCCTTGTCCATCCCCCAGTCCGCGATGGCCTTCACGACGATCCAGTCGACCTTGTCCTTGGCCGCCGCCGCGTAGACTCCCAGCCCTTCCATCTCGCCGCCGATCGCCTCCGGGTCGGCCTCGATCATGCGCAGGCGCTCGGTGGGCGAGTCCAGCAGGACGTTGCCCGACAGCAGCGGGCCGAAGTGCACCGCCGGCCCCTCCTGCGTCAGCCGGGCCGTCTGGCACTTGTCCAGCAACGTCACCGACGGCGTGACCCGGTCGCCACGCGCGCGCTCGACCGGCCTGCCCAGCGCCGGCTCGGCGATCTTCTTGTGATCCATGATCCGCAACTGGGTGCAGACCAGGATGTCGCCGAGCTTCTGCTTCTTCGTCATCAGGCCGTAGCAGATGCCGGTGAGGAGCAGGTAATCCGGATCGAGCTGGTCGATGAGGGACTGCGCGGTGAGCGTCGCGGCGCCGGGCTCCGTCGAACCGGGCCGGGTCTGCGCGAGCAGCACCTGGGCGCCGCCCACCACCCCCAGTTCGAACGCGGTGTGCCAGCGCAGGTTACGGCGCCGCGGCGCCTCACCCGTGACCTGGCCGATCGCCTCCAGCATGGCCTGTCTCTCCACCGGAGTGGCCACCATGATGAGAACCGTCGTCGTGCCGAGCACAGGATTCATCCTCTCCACGAATCGCGCCATCCGTTCCTTGTGCGCCGCCGCCATCCGCACGGCCGTGACGAGCAGGATCAGCGGGGCCATCAACGCGGCGATCGTGGTCAGCCAGCCCACCGTCCACGCCTGCGCCGTGACCGGGATCAGATCGGCGGGATTGCCGCCGATCAGCCGCCAGGCCAGCCATCGCACCGCCTCCGGATAGCCGGCCGGCCGGCCCGCGCAGTCCGTCCCGCACGCGTCCCGCTCCGCGTCCGCCACCAGCACCGCCTCGGCCAGCACGATCACGACGAGCCCCACCAGGTACAAGCCGAGAAAGGACCCCGACTCGAACGGCTTGGCCAGCCTGATGGCCGGTCGCGAGCCGGTGGCCATGAACCGCACACCGGTGCCGCCGGGCCCCTCGGCGTTCACGCTCGCCTTGACCACCTCATCTCGCGCCGCGACGCTCGTCGCGCCGGCGGGCAGGCACAACAGCAGTTCGTTGACCTCCACCGTGCGGGTGCGGGCCGCCACATCCTCCGTGGCGTGGACCACCTGCGCCCTGACCAGGTCCCTCAGCCGTTCCTTGGCACGCTCCAGCAGGATCGGCGCCTCCGCGGGGTCCGCGCAGTGGAACAACGGCATGGACCAGTGCAGGAAGCGCAGATCCCCCGCCGCCCGCCACTCACGCTCCCGGCGCGGCGGAAGCCCCGCCGCCCACCTGACGAGCATCGTGGCGACCATGGCGGTCATCAGCACGCACACGTGCAGCATCGCCAGCAGGGCCAGCACAAGGGCCGCCCACAACACCATCGCGGACCACTGACGCAGCGCCACCAGGAGCAAGGACAGCCCCAGAAGGGCCGCCGGGGGGACCATCATCGTCAGCGGTTCCCAGTACCGATCGGCGATCCGGCTCAGGACCGCCGGGCGTCCCCGGGCGCGGGAGGCGTACGGGGGCTCCAGGAGCACGAAGGCCGCGGGCCCCCGCCACACCAGCCGCCCGTCCAGAGCCGCCGCGTAGAGGATCAGCGAGAGCGGCGCGCGCTCCCTGAGCATGCCGTATATCCCCCTGGGCCGCAGCCCGGCCACGGCCTCCCGTCCCAGCTCCGAACGCCGGACCGTCACCGCCACACGCCTGGCGGCCCGCAGCGTCAGCACCCGCGAACGTGCTGTCCACCAGGCCGGCATCAGCGTGCCGCCGGCGGTCGTAAGGGTTGCCCCATGAGGTCACGCCTCTCTCAGGAGGCTTCCCACCGTAACAAAAGGTCACCATGACCTGAAGGGGTATGGCATTTTTTGGTCAAAGTGACCTGAACATGAGGCCGGCTCGTCGCCGTCCCGCAGTCCCGTCCCGCGCCAAGGCGAGCGTCACGGGCCATCGGGAACAGCTCGACGCCCAGCGCCTACCACGGGACGATCTCGCCGTGGCGATCCAGGAACCGCAGGCCCGGGGCGCCCGCCTGTGCTTCGAGGACGTCGGCGACGGCCGGGATGCTCTCCTGGGCGGTCAGTGGCGCGCCGGGTCCGCCCAACCGGGTCCGGTTGTGGCCGGGGTCGATGAGGAGCTTGGTCTGTCCGTCATCGGCATGGCGGGTGGCGTAGCTGCGCATCAGCTGGTTGAGGGCGGCCTTGCTGGCCTTGTAGAGCTCGTAGCCGGGCTCGGTGTTGCGCGAGACGCTGCCCTGCTCGGATGACATGACGGCGACGGTTCCGCCGGGGGCGACGAGGTCGCGCAGGGTCTCAAGGGCGCGCAACGGGCTCAGCGCGTTGGTGATCATCACTTCGGTGAACATGCCGGTCGGGACCTCGCCGATCGGCAGGTCGCCCCGGTCGATGGCGGCGTTGACGAAAAGCAGGTCCAGCCGGCGGCCGGCCAGGCGCTCGCGGAGCGCGGCCAGCTGGCCGGGACTGGTCATCTCCAAGGACTCGACGGTCAGCCGGCCGTTCGAGGCATCGGCACTCGCGCGCAGTTCGGCGGCGTCCTGGCGCATCGTGGCGATGACGCGCCAGCCGCGCCGGGTGAGTTCGCGGGCAAGGACGAGTCCCAATCCCCTGGACGCTCCGAGGATGAGGGCTTGGCGGTTGGGCATGGCGGACACATGGGCTCCTTCGTAGTAGAGGCGTTCACCATAGACGCAACGTTGCGTCCAGACAAATGCGTGTCGCCGCAGGACGGGTATCGTGTCTCGCATGCCCGTCGCGAACTCCCAGCCCCGCAGGACGCGCTCAGGCAGCCGACGCGACGAGGCCGCCCGCCTGGCAGTGCTGCACGCCGCGGACGATCTGCTCGCCGAGCACGGCTTCGGCGCCCTGACCGTCGAGGCGATCGCGCGTCGTGCCGGCGTCGCCAAGCAGACGATCTACCGCTGGTGGCCATCGAAGGTCGAGGTTCTCCTGGACACGCTCATCGAGGACAGCGGCAAGCGCCTGCCCATCCCCACGGACCCGCCCACGGCGGAAGGCATCCGGGGCTACCTGCGCGCCTTCGCGCGGTTCGTCACCCGCGATCCGGCCGGCAAGGTCCTGCTCGCGCTCATCGCCGAGGCGCAGCACGATCCCGCCACGGCCAAGCTCCTGGACGAGCGGTATCTGGGCCCACGCCGTGAACGGGAACGTGACATGCTCACGCGCGCGATCGACGCCGGAACGGTCTCGCCCAGCCTCGGTCCCGACGCGACGATCGACGCGCTGATCGGGCCGATCGTCTATCGGGCCCTGACCGGGTCGAGCGTCCCCGGCCGTCTGGTGGACACCCTTTGCGAGGACCTGCTCAGGCCGCGATCCGGCTGAGCGCGCGCCGGCCGCCGCGGCCGCGTGCCCGGCGGGGCAGGGCAGGGGTTCGGCGCCGCACACCCGAACCACCCGTCGCGCCCGCCCGAGCCGTGTGCACCGGCAAGGCCCCGGGCCGGCGCATTTCGCGAAAAGCGACTTCTACATTTTCTCTACATTCTGAATATTTGGTGCTGTGATATAAGTCACACAATGCTTCGACAAAGTGTGCCGACTGGCCAGCGGAGATACCTTCATAACTCACTCTGGGTATCGGGAGGGCGACCTTTCCAGCATTGACCGCCCATCGCCTTCGGCAGATAGTGCGATGGGTCATCAGCGAAGTCGCACCGTATAGCCGGAGGTTCAAGCGCATGAGCTTACCCTTCTTATCCAGCAAACGCCGCGCACCCACACTGGCCGCCGTGCTCATCGCGGGATTCCTGGTCAACGGCGGCCCGGTCACCGCGGAGCCCAGCCCGCCACCAGCGCGGAGCGACCTGGCCGCCACCGTCGCGGCCGCCAAGGCGAAGGGCACCCGGGTCGAGGTGGTCTCGGCCAGACGTGAGGACTCCACGCTTTACGCGATGCCGGACGGCACATTCGGAGTCGAGTTGCACGCCGGCCCGATCCGCGTCAAAAAGGGACGGGACTATCTGCCGATCGACACTAATCTCATTGCCGGGAACGGGCGGCTGACTCCCAAGTCCGTCAAAAACGCGACGACTTTCTCCGGGGGCGGAACCGGGAATCTCGTTGAATTCGCCGACGGCACGGGAAACCGTACGGTCAGATGGCCGCGGGCCCTTTCCGCTCCGGTGGTCAGCGGCAATACGGCCACCTATCGCGACGCCGTTCCCGGCGGCGATCTGGTCCTGACCGCCACGCCCACTGGCTTCACCCAGGCGCTGGTACTACGTGAGAGACCGGCCAAGGCTCTGGAGATCTCGATCCCGGTCGATCTCCCCCATGGCCAGAAGTATCGTCAGGCCAACGGCGGGCGGCTCGACCTGGTCGGCGCCGATGGGAAAGTCCTCGCCACGTCCGCGCCCTTGCGCCTGGGGGACGCCAGGTCCCTCGACTCACCGGATTCCGGTGTGACCTCCGAGGTCCCCGTGGAGATCCGGCAGACGGGTGCGGGAAGCACGCTGATCCTGCGGCCCGATCAGCGCTTTCTCACCGATTCCACGGTGAGCTACCCCGTGACGCTCGCCGTGTCCGACTGGGTGGGCGCCGGCCTCAAGGTCGACACCATGATCAGTTCGGACTACCCGAACTCGCAGACCTCGGCCACCTGGCTCCACGCGGGGAAGTTCGGCAGCGGCTCGAAGAGCGCCAGGAGTTACATCCGGTTCAACGCCGGACTGCCGCTGCGCGGGGCGACGATTCTGAACGCCGATCTGCGGCTGTGGAACTACCGGTCCAACACCTGCGGTTCCTCGGTGGGGTCGGGCATTCAGGTGCGCCGCGTCACGAGTTCGTGGACACCGAGCACGTTGACCATGTCGAACCAGCCCTCGACCACCACGAGCGGCGCGATCGTGCAAGGCGCGGCAGCCGGTGAGCCCGGCTGTTCCGAGGCCGAGCTCTACTACTCCGTGGAGAACATCGTCCAATCGTGGGCCGACGGCGCCGCCGACTACGGCTTCCAGCTGCGTGCGGCCAATGAGTCGGACACGACCAACTGGCGTATGTACCGCTCCTCGGAAAGCGGCGCCATCGGACCGGTGCTCTTCATCCTGTTCACCCATCCCGGGCCCGAGCAGGTCGAGCTCACGACCTATCAAGGCGGGGCTTCGGTTCCCGTCGACGGCACGCCGTACGAGTTCCATTCCCTGATGAACCTGCCGGGCATGCGCGAGGACGATCTCTCCGAGTTCGCGCAGACCGGAAAGGCGACACGGTCGCCGGTGGTGGCGGAACCGGCGACCGAATGGCCGCTCACCGGTGACTGGGAGGCGCCACCCAGGTACTACGAGGTGCAGCACGGAGAGCGCCCGGAAGTGACCCCGACCCCGTCGCCCACTCCGACGCCCTCCCCTTCCCCGACGTCCGGCGGCCAGACGATCACCCTGCCGCTTCAGGCCGACACCTGGATCGACGACTCGGGCTCGTCCGGCCACGACGACACGACGCTGTGGGCGGGCAAGTACGACACCGGTGACATCTCCCTCACCGAGCGGACGTACCTGAAGTTCGACACCGCCGCGCTCGCCGGCCGGACCGTCACCGACGCGCGGCTCGAACTCTGGAACAACGAATCCTACGGATGCGGCGGGGCGATCAAGGCCCAGCGCGTCACCGGCGCCTGGCAGGCCGAGACCCTCGACTGGGGCGATCAGCCGGCCGCGACGACCGCCGGGGAGAGCAGCGCCACCGACCCCGGCGCCTGCCCCGAGCAGTCGGTGCCCTGGACCTGGCGGCTGACCGACATCGCCGCGGCGTGGGCATCGGGCCAGCCCAACCACGGCGTACTCCTTCGGGCGGCGGACGAGTCGGTGACCGCCGGAATGTACGACCGCGGGTTCGACGCCTCGGAAGGGACCCGTCCCCCGGTTCTCAAGGTGACCGTGGCCGGCGGGCCGGACCCGTCACCGTCCGGCCCCGGTGACACGACGCCGCCCGCCGTCACCGCGGTGCACCCGCCCGCGGGGGCCACAGGGGTACCGGCGGACTCCACCGTCACGGTGACGTTCAGCGAGCCGGTGACCGATGCGCAGATCAGCGTTCTGGACGAGTGGTACGAGGACCAGGTGCCCGGCACCACACAGCTGAATCCGGGGCGTACGGTGCTGACGTTCACCCCGTCGGAACCGTGGATGGATTCCCTCATGGCCGTCACGGTCTCCGGGGCGAGGGACGCGGGCGGCAACACGATGAGCCCCTACACGTGGAGGTTCGGGCAGGAGCCTCCGGAGAAGGCCGCCGGGAAGGCCGCCGCTCCCGCGGTCGAACGTGCCTGGACCCGTCCGGACGGGCGCACCTTGATGGTCAAGGTGGGTGGTGAGGCGCGCCGGCCGTACCGTGTGACGGTCGAGGTGAGGTCCGCCGCCAAGGGCGGCGCGACGCTCCTGTGGTCCGGTACGGCGGACGACGTGCGGGCGGGCGCGGTCGCGCGGCTGAGGATCCCGACCGGCAAGGTCAGCGGTGCGACGGCGCATTGGCGGGCTCGGGTCGCGACCGGCGCGTGGTCGGCATGGCAGCGGGCCGGCGCGCCCGCGAGCGACGTCGTGACGGCCGCGGCGCCGCCGGCCGACGCGTTCAACCTGCTCGGCCACTGGCAGAGCAGGGACGGCAAGCGGATCAACTACCGCAAGGGGTACTGGGACCGGTCCCGGGACGAGGGCTTCGGCAACGTCAAGATCGTGCAGAAGCACGACCTGGACTACCTGTCCGCTCATCAGATGACGAAGCACCCGCATCGCGGCATCGTCCCCGACCCTCTCATCATGACGCGCTACCACTATCAGGCCACGGCCTTCCGGCACACGTGCAACGGTTTCCTCTGGTGGCGGACCTGCAGGGTGACCGAGAGCCGCGACACCAGGACGATCGTGGACTTCAACACGGAGTCGAACAAGTACCAGGGCACCCTGGGAGTTCTCACCGCGTACTGCGAGGGGATTACGGTGTGCCCCGCGTGGATGAAACGATCGTTCGGAGCGGTACTCCTGCCCGTGCCCGGATAACCGAGGAACCTCCCCATGCGGAT
Organism: Nonomuraea sp. NPDC050394; assembly: GCF_044459065.1. Classification (NCBI taxonomy): domain Bacteria; kingdom Bacillati; phylum Actinomycetota; class Actinomycetes; order Streptosporangiales; family Streptosporangiaceae; genus Nonomuraea; species Nonomuraea sp. NPDC050394. The sequence goes on from NZ_JBITIO010000003.1 coordinate 144,395, forward strand.
CGACGCCCGGACCGACGACCAGCCTGAGCTGATCGCACACTTGCGGCTGTCGTACGACCTGGCGGCGACACAGCGGGCCAACGCCGAGGACGGCCTGCGGTTCGCTTCGATCCGGCTCGACGGCGACACCGGCCGGTGCACGGTGATACCGGCCGGTGGCGCCGCCGTCGAGTGTCACATCGGCTACTCGATCCCTTCACGGGACGCCCTGCGCGACGCGCTCGCCGCACAGGGCGTCCCGCTCCGCGCGGCCGCTCCGGACGATGGTTCCCTGGGCATGCCCGCGGACGACGATCCACCCCTGATCCAGCACGCCTGGATCATCAAGATGATCGCCTACGGACTGGATCCCTGGACCGTGTACGCCCGTTCGTGGGCAGGCGACCTGCTGGAGATCAGGCTGTCCCCGCGGTCGACGCAGGCGCGTTTCCGGATCGATGGGATCGCGCCCGTGGTCACCGTCGACGTCAGCCACACCGGGCCGTCTCGGCGGCTCGGGCTGAACTACACCATCGTGGATCGCATCAGCCGCCTCGTGCACGAGGGGGGCGAGCCGGCGATCGTCTTGTGAGGCGGCTGATGCGATCCACGCCCGGCCGCCGGGCCGCCCCAGCTCCGGCAGCACGCGGCGCATGACCGGCGATCTGGGGCACCTTGGCACACACCCTCTACTACCAGCATCACCCCGTGGACGCCCGCGCTGGCCCTTCATCAGTGCCTCACGATCGCCAGCCGGCAGGAAGACGTCCCCGGCGGGCCACCCGCCTCGGCCTTCCGCCCGCATCCGGCCATCGCCTACAACAATCGTGCCAGGCCCGCCGCCCCGGTCATCGACGTCGTGGCCGGCCTGCGCGCTCTGCCGCCAGTAGCTCTGCCCATCCACACCGTCGAACTCGTCGGGCTCTACCGGCATGGGCGCAGCTACCGATGGAAGGTCATACACCAGGTGCCGCTCCAACGCTGACGCCGACACCGCAAATCGCGACCTCCTCGTCGGTCACCCTTCGGCGCCGCGGCTTCCACCCCGGACGCCGCGCTGAGGCGCACACCCGATGCCGGGCCTACCCCTTTGATGAAGTGAGGTTCGGTATCGCCCGTTTAGCCGGGTGGTGACGGTTCAGCGAGTTTGGTAACGCATGGGGTGGTGTGGTGGGACGTTGGGTGTGCCTCGGTCATGAGGGGGCACCGGTGACGCGGTTGACCCAGGTAGGGAAGTTCGCGGCGATCAGGCGGGACTCCCGGGTGGAGGGTCTGTCGCAGCGAGAGTTGGCACGCAAGTATTCGGTGTCTCGGCGGGCGGTGGCTGAGGCGCTGCGGTCGGCGTGGCCGGCGCCACCCAAGCCGATGGCGCCGCGGCGGTCTCGTCTGGATCCATCAGAGCCGATGATTGATGCGATGTTGCGCGCGGATCTGGGGGGCGCCGCGCAAGCAGCGACACACGGTCCGGCGGATCTTCGGCCGACTGGTCGCTGAACATGAGGTGGAAGGCATCTCCTATTCGACCGTGGTGGAACATCGTCAGCAGGCCGTGCGCCTCCGGCTCCTGCGGCGCGGGGACGGCCAGCGCCCGCCCCAGCCGGATCGCCTCGGCGCCCGGGTCGACACGGCCGCCGCAGCCCTCGTACCCGAGTCCGCGCAGCCAGGCCGCGACCCGCGTGCGGAAACAGAAACAGGTACGCCCGGCCATCGGCTTAGGGGGTTGAATCGTGTCACCAATTCTCGGGGAAAAGGGCCTCTGGCATCCCTACGCTTCCGCTGTCACGATGAATTCGCCCCAGACAAGCAGAAGATCCAAAGCGAGGGCAGATGGCAGGCATCGGAAAATTACCAGCAAGAATCGCGACGGCGCTGACGGTTAGCCTGACGTGCCTCTTGGCGACGCCGCCAGCGCCCGCCTCCGCGAGGGCGGAAGACCTTTCGTACACGTACGAGATCGAAACGGAGATGCCCGCGTCGCGCGTCAACAGCTACTCGTCGTACGTGATCATGAGCGAAGTGCGCGCGAATTTCACCCGATACTTCCCGTTCAGATCAAACTGCCTGTCCCTGCCCTGGCCGCAGACCGGCAACGTCTGCAATCTCTACCACCCCGATCCCTACCCGAACCCGGTCCTGCTCCTCTACATCAACGGGAGCAACTTCGCCTTCAAGTCCCTTCCCGGACATTTCGAAGGCGCGGACCGGTTCATCAGATTCACGCTCTTCAAGGGGCAATTCTACCCCAACCGCCTGTACCTGCGCGTCGAGGCGTGGGGGCCGTACACACCGCAGGCGCACGCCACGATCACTTCCGGTCTCGCTTATCAGTACTGGAGCCAGTTCGCCCTCAACATCGGTTCCAGGGCATTCGCCTGACACTGCGAAAGCTGAGCTCGGCCCTCGACTACCATCCGCCGCCGAAGGCCCGTCGACGCAGCGAACCGGCCAGCTGGTACTTCACTTGGGCGGTGAGGCCGCCAACGTGGCCAGGATCTGCCCAACGTGGAGACCACGGCGGCGAAGCGCTCGTCGACCACAGCTGTGAGCCGTTGCTCGAACTGGTCCAGGTCCTGCTTGACGGCGAGCGTGGCGTGACCTGCCATGATCTCCCGGAGACAGGCTCGGGGTCAGATCGTCGGCATGCCACTCAACTTCCGCCACCAGGCAGCCGGAGCGGCTCAAGACAGGCGGCAGGGTGGAGACGATCCGGATCGTCCCAGGAGCTCGCACCTTCGGGTAGGGCTGGAGGGCGAGGCCGTACTGCCGCGAGCGCGGCGCGGTCAGGCGCAGGCCGGTGCTGCCGACGCGGTGGGATTCCCGCACGGCGGGAAGGGGTAGGAATCCGAGTGTTGTCAGAATGCGGCAGGGGCCTCGGGTCGGAGCGCACGCCCACGCTCAAGCGCAATTACCAAGAGTAACTTAGCTCGCACATTCGGTGTCGGCGTGACGGGGGTCGGCGGACCTGCGCTCGGCTGGCTGACGCATCCAGGCCTGGGAATCGTGCTTACGGCGCTGGAGGCGATCATCGTGGTGGCGGTGCTGGGAGCCGCGCTGTTCGGCTCTGCGGTCATCTCCGAGAGGGCGTTCAGGCTGTTGCGGTGGGTGGCGAACCGGCCTGAGCCGAAGGGACCGCCCCGTGCCGCGCGGTGAGCCTCGTTCTCCACAGCCTCGCTCGTGAGTTGATCTTGCCTTCCACCGGTAGATGGACGGCGGGAACCCGAGGTTGTCCCAGGGAAGGCCTTGTAGGGACGGGCCGGCTCGGGCGGCCATTCGAGCGAGTGGAGTTGCTCGCTCGGGCGTCAGAACCTGGTGGTGGCGCCAACGTAGGCCACCCTTTCTTCCTGGGACGTAGGCGAACTTCAGCGGCGCATCGAAGACCTTCTCGTGGCGGTACGGCAGGCAGTTGATCTCAGAATGGCCGGAGAACAAGGGCGCAGGATCCGCAAGGTCTATTTCCTCGTCACCGCCTTGACCGCGTTGCCGGCAGTGGCGACAGTCGAAGCTACTGGAACTCGGGCACACACGAGACCTGAAGCGGGACCTGCACGTCATGGCGGGCATGGTGGGCATGGTGGGCTGCATCACCGGCCGCTTCACCGACCGGGAATGAGCGGTTCAACGTCTCGGCCTTGTCGTAGTGCTCGGTGTCGGAATCGGCGTTGCGATCCAGCGGCGCCAGGGCGTCCATCACCTGCCGGAACACATCGTTGGAGCGGAACTCCACTGCGGGCCGACACTTGGGATGACGGCAGGAGATGCGTCATCGTCCCACACGAGCACCTTTGGCCTGAGCGGTCGGTTCACGATCACGACCGTTGGCACATCTCCGCACGGGCCCCATCTTGTCGACCCACGACTGTTCACCCACTGGCAGCAGGTCCGGCAATGGCACACCTGTATCTGGCCGGCCGAACGCGATGATGGCCGAATGGCCGGCTGGGGCCGGGCAGCACCGCCTGCTGCGCGGCATCGCAGTGGCCGCACGAAGGGACGGCTCCACCGTGCCGGCCTTCGGCTGCCGCTCCCCGTCCCAGCTGACCGGAGCCATCCACCTCATCCGGATCCGGGCGTCTTGTCAGGCGCGCTGGAGGAGCAGGGAGACGAAGCCCAGGGTGTTGCGGTAGCCGTTCAGCCACAGGTCGCGGTGTTCTCTCGCGGCGGCCAGGGCCTGGCCGGCGTCGGGGCCGGTGGCCGCGGCGGCCCAGCGGGTCAGGGTGCCGGTCCATGACCACTCGTACTCGTCCCACTCGGCCGGCTCGCTCACGTGGGCGTAGACGGTCAGCCAGCCGTCGGATTCGGCCGTTTCCACGGTGCCTGCCAGGTCGGGGTACTGGCCGATGGCTTCGACGATCTCCGGGGCGGGAGGTCGTTCCCAGAAGGCTTCGCCCACCAGGGCCAGGCCGCCGGGGCGGACGAATCGTCCGATCGCTTCCATCGTCTGCTTCAGGTCGCCGAAGGCGTGCGTCGAGCCCACACAGAGCACCAGGTCGTACGGCTCGGCGGCGCTGAAGTCCGCGGCGGGCATCGTGTGCAGCGACATGCGGCCGGACAGGTCTCGCCGGGCGGCCGCATTCTCGGCGGCCGCCACGGCGTGCGGTGAGATGTCCACGCCGTCGGCCACGGCGGTGGGGGCGAGTTCGAGTGCCCGTAGCGACCACTCGCCCTCGCCACAGCCCAGGTCGAGGATTCTGGCCCGGTCCGGCAGCGCCGCCCGGCGCAGCAACCTGTCGAGATTGGACTCCGAGATCGGTGCGGCGATCGGGTGGTCACGGTGTGCGATGGCGCTCAGCAGTTGTCGATCCATGCCTGCCATCCTTCCAGGGGCCGCTCTTGTGACCGATCCGCTCGGAACTGGTGAGCGCGGGAAAGAGCCGAGCCCCGGCTTTTCCGAATGGCCGTTGTGCTTTCCCACCATTTGTTGAACTTGATGTGGTTGCTTTTGTTACATCGGGGTACATGGGCGCGCCGACGTGCTTGGACACCCGGCCACGCGGCGGTGAAGCGCCTGCTCAGACAACGCGCCGACAGGCCCCAAGCCCCGCATAAGAGGGCTTTTTCGACTAAATAGTGAAATGTCGGAAATAAGGCTTTGCTTCCTAGCGGGTGACCGTGCGGGGTGCTGGCGGTTAGCGTCGAATACGTTCCGTTAGCGCCGTTCTCGCGTGTCCTGTTGACCGGAATTCGGCGCCATCCACCTGCCCAGACATCTGCTGGGCCTCAAATCAGGGATGGATCTCTGATGCTCAAGCGCATTCTCGTCGGCGCCGCGATCGCGGCGTCCGTGTTCGCGGTCACCGGAACTGTCACGTCGCAGGCCGCAAGCGCGTCGACCCAGACAAGCTGCTCGGTGGCGTCCACCACGCAGCTCTCGGCGTCGGCGGCGAAGCCCAAGTGCAAGTGGCGGTGGGACAAGTACGACCGCAAGTGCTGGTACTGCTGGAAGCACCACCGCTGGGTCAAGCAGTGGTGCAAGGGCAAGCACCACAACAACCACCACAACCACCACTAGGCCGCCCGCCGGCGAACACCGTCCGCGTAAACCGCCCCGCGAGGGACTCCTCGCGGGGCCGATCCACGCGCCGGGGATGCCCACCGGCCCGGCGTCCGGGCTGGGGACCGCCCAAAGGCCCGGGGCAGGCACGCCCGACGGTGGCGGGGGCGGGGAGACGAGGGGCCGGCCTCCGACGGCCGTCAAGCCCTGGGCGACGACCGGGCCCAGGGCGAGACCGCCGCCCAGGACGGCGCCGGCGTAGCCGTACACGCGACGGCGCTCTTCCGGCGGGTCGACGGCGAGGATCATCGAGGACCCGCCCGCGGCGCACATGGCCACAACGACGGCGTGAACGGGGGTTGTGCGGCGTCGCTCTCAGCGACGGCGCACCTCGTCCGCTTTCGACACCGTGGCAGTGACTACTCGGCCCGGAGGTTCACCTCGGCGCCGCCGGACGACGCCCGCTCGTGCAGTTCGACGCTCTCGGGCCGGACGCCCTTGGGGACGTCGAAGACGAGCGCGCCGGCGATCGTGTCACCGGGTTTGATCTTCTCGTAGAGGAGTTTCGAGTCCACTCCGTCCACGTAGACGGCGGCGCCAGGGTCGGCCTGGTACTCGGCGCCGCCGGCCAGCAGCCTCTGGGAGTCGCTGATGAACGCCTGCGCCCGGGTGCCGGTGTTCTTCACCGACAGGTGGACGACGGCGAAGCGCCCCCGTGCGGTCTTGCCGAGGCTTTCGCCGCCGATCCGGTCGAGCTGCTCCACTTTGGTCACGGTCATCGTGAAGCCGCCGTCCGTCACGGGCTGGCCGATGCCCGCGGACGTCCCGGAACGCAGGAAGAACACCACGGCGACGGTGCCCAGCAGGAGCGCGGCGGCGGCGATGGCGACCCGCGTGCGCGGAACCTGGGACATCGGGGGGCCTCCTGGCGATCGGACGCGCGGCCAACCACTTAACCAGCAAGGGCCCGCGCTCCGCCAGAGGTCAGGCGGCGGGGTGTTCGGTGAGGTCGGCCAGGTCCACGCCGTGTTTGTGGAGTTCGTCCACACTGGCCACGTAGCCGCGGAAGTACAGCTTGTCCTCGACGCGCCGCGACACGCGCAGGACGGGCTGATCGTCGACGACGACCGCCTCCACCTGCATCCCGTCGGAAGTGCGCCAGATTGCCATGGTTGAAGCCTAAGGGCATAAACCTAAAGAGCAGGTAATGACCTCAAGGCCTCGCGCATCCGGGCGATCTCGATGCTCTGGCCCGCGGCCACGTCTCTGGCCAGCATGCGCATACGCTGGTCGGTGCCCTCGCGCAGGGCGGCGTCGGCCATCGTCAGGGCGCCCTCGTGGTGCCTGATCATGAGGAGCAGGAACATACGGTCGAACCGGCCGTCGCGCGCCGCGCGCAGGGCGTTCATCTCGGTGAGGGTGGCCATGCCGTTCGCGGGCTGTCCCGTGGGGTGGCCGTGAGTCTGGGGTACGGCCCGGCCCAGCGCCGACAGCCAGCCGGACATGATGCGGATCTCGGGTTCCTGCGTCAGCGTGATCTGATCGGCGATGCGGCGGATGGAGGGGGTGCGGGTGCGTTCGGCGACCAGACCGGCCATCTCAAGAGCCTGGCGGTGGTGCGGGATCATGCCTTCGGCGAATCGCACGTCGGCCGCGGACGGCTGCCGCTCGGGCTGCGGAAGGCGTTCGCCGGGCGTGGCCGTACGGGCGGGAGATCCCGGGGCGTGCGGGACCAGGACGGGCGCGTCGGTGCCGATGGGAGAGGGTCCGGCGTTCTCCGTCGCGCAGGCGGCCAGGGCGAATGTCAGCAGAACTGTGATGAAGAGAAGACGCGGCCGGAACTGTACTGACATAGCTTCCATACTGGGCCACGACATTGAAGGAGTGCACGCGTGATCCCTGCGAAGCTACGAGCGGCGGTGGTCGGCGCGGCTGTCATGCTGGTGGCGGCCTGCGCCGGGACACCGGCCGCCGGGCCCGACCCGAGTCCGGCGAGCAAGGCGCCGACGAGCGCGTCGCCCTCGGCGAAGACCATGGCCGACGTGACGACCAGCGACAACGTGAAGCTGGTCGCCAACATGCCGCGGACGGCGCCGCTCGACGGCCCGATGAGCTGGAACTCCGACCTGGCCTTCCAGGGGAACTACGCGTTCGTGGGCAACTTCGGCGGGTTCTCGATCTTCGACATCAGCGACCCCGCACGGCCGAAGCCGGTCAGCCAGGTCTCCTGCCCGGCGCAGCAGAACGACGTCTCCGTCTACGGCGACCTGCTGATCCTGTCGATCGACGAGCCGCGCGGCGGCGAGAAGTGCGACTCGGGGCAGGGCACGGGACCGGCCTCGGGCGGCTGGGAGGGCCTGCGCATCTTCGACATCAGCGACAAGAAGAACCCCACGTACGTCTCCGCGGTGCGCACCGACTGCGGCTCGCACACCCACACGATGGTCCCGGGCAAGAACCCCGACACCCTGTACGTGTACGTCTCCTCCCCCGGCCCCGAGCCGGACTCGAAGACCTGCCCGCCACCCCACGAACTCATCCAGATCGTAGAAATCCCAGTAAAGAATCCCAAGTCCGCAAAAATCGTGGCAAAGCCGAACATCTTCCCTGATGGCCAGGGCGAAGGCATGTTCGCCGCCGGCTGCCACGACATCACCGCCTACCCCGAGAAGAACCTCGCCGCCGCGGCCTGCTTCGGCGACGGCGTCCTCCTGGACATCGCCGACCCGGTCAAGCCCAAGGTCCTGCAGCAGGTACGCGACACCGAGAACTTCCAGATCTGGCACTCGGCCACGTTCAACAACGACGCCACGAAGGTCGTCTTCAGCGACGAGCTCGGCGGCGGCGGGATGGCGACCTGCGACAGCAAGACGCCCAGGACTAAGGGCGCCAACGCCATCTACGACATCGTGGACGGCAAGCTCGAACGACGCGGCTACTTCAAGATGCCGCGCGAGCAGACGTCGAACGAGAACTGCGTCGCCCACAACGGCTCGCTGCTGCCGATCAAGGGCAAGGACGTGATGGTCCAGGCGTGGTACCAGGGCGGCGTCTCGGTCTGGGACTTCACCGACTCCAACAACCCCCGCGAGGTCGGTTTCTTCGACCGCGGCCCGGCCGGCGGCGACCACTCGATCGCCGGCTCCTGGTCGGCGTACTACTACAACGGCTACATCTACTCCAGTGACATCCTCAAGGGCCTGGACGTCATCCAGATCGACGACCCGCTGACCGACCCGGCCAAGCAGGTCAAGATGGACGACTTCAACGTCCAGACGCAGAAGTCGTACTAGCCGGGCGCGCTGATCTCCCCGTCACGCCACCCCTTGTAGGTGACGTCGAACGGGGAGGTCAGCCGGGCGCCCTGGTCGAGCAGCATGTGCCAGGACAGCCGCAACGAGCGCGGCCGGTTGCGCTCGTCCAGCCTGAGCACCCAGGAGAGCGTGGTCTTGGCGAGCCGCGCCTCGGGGATCTCGTCGTTGTTGATGGCGCTGATCTGCCGCCAGAGCGACTCCGGGCCCTTGGTGGTGGGCAGCGAGCCGGTGTAGGTCCGGCCCTCCGACTGCACGCCTGAGGTGAGCCTGGCCAGGTCGGCCACGTTGGCGATCGAGGCGACCGCGTGCACGAACCGGGCGTACAGCATGATCGGGGTCTTGGCCTGGTCGGTGACCAGCCTGCCGCCGACGTAGTCCTGCTCGGCCATCAGCACGCGCCCGGTCAGCGCGGGCTCGACGTGCTGGGCGGTGACCCTGGCGTCCATGCGGACGTCGGAGAACTGCGGGTCGTAGGCCAGGCGGCCCGTGGCGGTGGTGTGCCAGGTGCCCTGGGTGATGCGGGCGTCGAGGGTGAAGTCGGCCAGCGGCGCCAGCCCGACCGCGCTCTCCATGACGTCGGCGAGCTGCCCGGCCGCGGGCGGGGCGGCCGCGCTGGGTGTGCCGCCCGGGGTGCCGCTCGGGGTGCTGCTCGGGCTGGGCGAGGTGGTGGGAGTGGCGGTCGGCGTGCTCCCGGCGGTGGGGTTCGCGCGTGTGCCGGTGCCCCGGCCGGGCCCGCCGCGCCACAGCACCACACCGGTGGTCGCCGCGGCCAGCACCGCCACACCCCCCGCGAGCGCCGCCCGCCGCGACACCCCTCCCGCGCGGGCCCGCCCTGACATCCCGTCAGTGGGTACGGCCCCGCCCCCGGAACCCGGCGCCGTGGACACCCCCGGCACAGCACCCGGAGCGCCCGGAATCCCCGCCATGGCACCCGGAGCGCCAGGCGTGGGCCGGGCTTCGGGGCCCGGGTGGCCCGCGGGCTGGGCGGCGGCCACGCCCTGGCGCAGGGCGGCGTCCGGCTGCGCGGGCGCGCGCTCGCCCAGCAGGTTCAGCAGCAGGTCGCGGGCGGTGGGCCGGGCGGCGGGGTTCTTGGCGAGGCAGCGGGCGACGATCGTCCGCAGCGGCTCGGGCAGCTCGCCCAGGTCGGGGTCGGCGTGGATGATGCGGTAGGCGACGGCGGCGAGGGTGTCGGAGCCGAACGGCGGCCGTCCTGAAGCGGCGAACACCATGGTCGCGCCCCACGCGAACACGTCCGCGGCGGGCCCGACCTGCCCACCGGCGAACTGCTCCGGCGCCATGTACGGCGGCGTCCCCGCGGCGCCCTGCGACTGGGACAGGTCCACCAGCCGCGCGATGCCGAAGTCGATCACCCGCGGGCCGTCCTGGCCCATGAGGACGTTGCCCGGCTTGAAGTCCCGGTGCACGACTCCGGCCCGGTGGATGGCGGTCAGCGCGGTGGCGGTGCCGATGGCCAGCCGGGTCAGCGCCGCCCCGCGCAGCGGCGCCACCTGGTGCAGCGCGGGCCCGTCGATGAACTCACTGGCCACGTAGGGCGGGTTGTGGTCCAGGTCGGCACGCAGGACGCGGGCCGTACAGAACTCGGCCACCTGGCGGGCGGCGGCGAGCTCGCGGTCGAAGGCCCCCTTGGTGGAGCGGTCGAACCCGTGGACGACCTTGACCGCGGCGAGTTCGCCGCGGTCGTCCCGGCCCAGGTAGACGGTGCCCTGACCGCCTCGTCCGAGTTCGCGGAGGATGCGGTACGGGCCGATGTCCACGATGCCTCACATGATCGGTATGCGGGGCACGAGACTAACTCACGGGTCGAGATCGGCGGCAGAGCGCTCGGCGAAGACCCGCATCGCCTTGGCGGTGATCGGTCCCGGCGCGACCGGCAGCGTGGTCTGGTCGACCAGCTTGATGGGCTGCACGTCGCGCGTGGTGGAGGTGAGGAACGCCTCCTCGGCCTCGTAGAGTGCCCGCAGCGGCACGTCGGCCTCCTCGGCGCCGCACCATTCGACGACCAGCGCCCGCGTGACTCCGGCCAGCGGCCCGGCCTCCAGCGTGGGAGTGATCAGGCGGCCGCCGGTGACGATGAAGACGTTGGAGCCGGTGCCCTCGCACAGGTTCCCGGCGAGGTTGCCGAAGATCGCCTCGCCACCGCCGCGCGCCTTGGCGTAGGCCAGGGCCTTGGCGTTGTCGCCGTAGGAGGTGGACTTGACGCCGGACAGCGCGCCGCGCTCGTTGCGCGGCCAGGGCACGACGGTGACGGCGGCGGTTCCGGGGAAGGGCTTCTGCTCGTCCACGATCACGACGGAGGTGCCACCCTGGTCGCCGCGGTCGGAGCCGAGCGGGCCGGGGCCGCTGGTGTAGGTGACGCGGATGCGGCCGAGCGGCCACGCGGGGGCGACGGCCAGGAGCTTGCCGATGCCGTCGGCGATGGCGTCGGTGTCGGGCTCGGGCAGGTCCATGCGCCGTGCCGAGAGCCGGAGCCGGTCGAGGTGGCGGGTGAGCGCGAACGACGCGCCGTTGACGATCTTGATGGTCTCGAACACGCCGTCGCCGACCATGAGACCGTGGTCGAAGACCGAGACGCTCGCTCGGGCGGGGTCGAGGATCTCCCCGTTGACCCAGACAGGGACTGTCATCTATCTCCTCCAAAGCGAGATGCGAGTGCGATGAGCCTGGATGCTTTCAGCTCGGTCTCCTGCCATTCACGCCGGGGGTCGCTGCCCCAGGTGATGCCCGCGCCGGTGCCGAACCGGATCTCCCGGCCGGAGATCCAGAAGGTGCGGATGCCCACGGCCAGCGCGGCCGTGCCGCGGTCGGCGTCGACCCAGCCCACGGCCCCACAGTACGGCCCGCGGGGCTCGGGTTCGAGTTCATTGATGATGCGCAGGGCCGAGGACTTGGGCGCGCCGGTGATCGAGCCGGGCGGGAACGTGGCCGAGAACAGCTCGGGCCATCCCGTGCCGGGCTCCAGCCGGGCGCGGACGGTCGAGACCAGGTGTACCGAGCCCGGGTAGGCCTCGGGCACGCACAGCGCGGGAACCTGAACCGAGCCGACCGCCGCCACCCGGCCGAGGTCGTTGCGGACCAGGTCGACGATCATGACGTTCTCGGAGTAGTCCTTGTCGAGCAGGTCGGCCTCGGTGGCTCCGGTGCCCTTGATGGGGCGGGACTCGACGACGGCGCCGTCGCGCGAGAGGTACAGCTCGGGTGAGGCGGAGACCACGGCGCGGCCGGGCAGGCTGATCACCGCGGCGTACGCGGCGGGGTTGCGCTCGGCCAGGCGGTGGGCCAGGGCAAGCGGGTCGGCCTCCGGCGGCAGGGGCGCGGTCAGGACCCGGGTGAGGTTGGCCTGGTAGACCTCGCCCCGGCGGATGTGCTCGCGGATGGCCTGCACGCCGCGCTCGTAGGCGGCCTGGTCGAGGGAACTGCGCCACTGGCGGGCGCCGGGGCCGTGCCAGGGTCCGGCCGGGGGCAGCGGGGCGTGGCGTACCTGGTCGAAGCGGGCGCAGCTGACCTTGCCCTCGTAGTCGGCCACCACGGCCCACCAGCCCTCGCCGTCGAGGGCGGCCAGGTCCGTGGTCAGGTCGCGCAGGCCGGTGGCGAGCCGCCCGCCGACATGGGCGAAGCTGTCGTACACGCGGCCATTGTCCCAGTCCGGGATGCCACCTCGCACAGCAAGTCCACGAAGGCCAGGGCGGCGGGCAGCGGGACGCCGGGGAGCGCCGCGTAATAACGCCTGGTCGGGGCGGCCGCGCCGAGCGGGCGGAGCACGACTCCCCTCGGTACGGCCCGCGCCGCCAGCTCCGGCACGAGCGTGACGCCGAGCCCGGCGGCGACGAAGCCGAACTTGCCCGACCATTCGGCCACGCGCAGCCCGCCGCGCGGTACGAACCCGGCCGCGGCGCAGGCGGTCACGAGCAGCGTCGGCTGGCCGCTCGGCGCGGCCTCGATCCAGGTCTCCTCGCGCAGGTCGGCCAGGTCGACGGTGGCGCGGGCGGCGAGGGCGTGGCCGGCGGGGAGCGCCACCAGCAGCCGGTCCTCCCCCAGCGGCACCGTGTGACCGCCCGAGGGCAGCCCGGCCGGGTAGTCGCTGATCACGGCGACGTCGAGCTCTCCGGCTTCCAGGCGATCGACCAGGCGGGGGCTGAGCCCCTCCGCGAGCCGTACCTCGACGGCCGGATGCCGCTCGGCGAAGCGGCTGAGCGCGGCGGGCACCAGTTCGACGTTGGCGGTCGCGAACGCCCCCACGCGCAGCCTGCCGCCGCCCCCGGCGTGGATGGCGGCCAGTTCCTCCCCCGCCTGGTCCAGGCGTTCCAGGACGGCGCGGGTGTGACGGTGCAGGGCGTGGCCGGCGGGCGTCAGCCGTACACCCCGGGCGCGGCGTTCGAACAGCGCGCCGCCCGCCTCGCGCTCCAGCGCGGCGATGCGGCGCGAGACCGCGGACTGGGTGTATCCGAGCAGTTCGGCGGCGGCGGTGAACGAGCCGGAGCGGGCCACCTCGTCGAACAGCCGCAAGTCATTCGTCTCAAGCATGGCTGGTATGCAATGTAGTCGGTGGTGGAATGGCTCGCATCTCTCTATAAAGGGCAACATGATTGCTTTTCTTGGACAGGGGCGCATGGGCGTCCCCATGGCCCGGCGGCTTGAGGCGGCCGGGCACAAGGTGACCACGTGGCGGCGCGGGACCGGGACGCCGGTGGAGCGGGCCGTCGAGGGCGCCTCGGTCGTCATCACGATGCTGCGTGACGGACCCGCCGTGCTCGACGTGCTGACCTCGGCGCTGCCGGGGCTGCGGCCGGACGCGACCGTGATCGAGATGTCCACGATCGGGCCGCCGGCCGTCACGCGGGTGCGCGAGCTGCTGCCGTCCTCTGTGGGGCTGGTGGACGCGCCCGTGCTCGGCAGCGTGGGGCCCGCCACCGACGGGACGCTGACGGTGCTGGCGGGCGGCGCGGTGGAGCCGGTGCGCGAGGTGCTGACCGTCTTCGGGACCGTGCGCGAGTGCGGGCCGCTGGGGTCGGGGGCGGCGCTGAAGCTCGCCGTCATGAGCGCGTTCCTGCCCGCTCAGGTGCTGCTCGCCGAGTCCCTCGCGTACGGCGAGGCGCACGGCGTCCCCCGTGAGGCGGTGCTGGACGTCCTGGCGGGCACCCCGCTCGGCGGCCTGTCGGAACGCCTGCGCGATCCCGGGACGCAGACGCGCTTCGCGCTGGGACTGGCGGCCAAGGACCTGGAGCTGGCCGCGTGGGAGGGCGGGACGCTGGCCACCGCCGCCCGCCTGCGCCTGCGCGCGGCCGAGGCGGCCGGTCTCGGCGATCACGACGTGACCGCGATCGCGCGGCACGTCGGCGCGGGCCGTCCGTCCCGGGTCACGCCGGTCAACCCGCCGGCCGTGCCCGCCACCAACGGCATGTACTCGCACGCGGTGCGGACCGGGGACACGCTGTACATCTCCGGGCAGGCCGCGTTCGACGACGACGGGAACGTGGTGGCACCCGGGGACATGGGGGCGCAGGCGGAGCACATCTTCGCGTGCCTGGAGCGGATTCTGGCCGATCAGGGGGCGGGGTTCGGGGACATCGCCTTCATCCGGTCCTACCTGACGGACATGTCGCAGGCTCCGGCCTACCGGGAGGTGCGCAAGCGCCACATCACGGGCACGCCTCCGGCCAGCACGACGGTGGAGGTGTCGCGGCTGTTCATGCCGGGGCTGGTGCTGGAGGTGGACGCGATCGTGGCGCTGCCCGGCTGAGCCCCCCAGCGCCGGGCGGCCGGCGGGGCGCTCGTCACGGCGGCCCGCCACCCCCGCCGGACGGGCGTCTCCCTGGACAGAGGGATCCACGTGCGGCGGGTGGGGGTGGCTGCGGCTTCGCCGTAACGTATGGGGGTCTTAGGAGAGAGGACCCGTGACGGCCTCCGCGGCGGACAGGAGGGCGCCGTCGGCGACGAGGCGGACGGTCGACTCGATCTCCGGGGCGAGGAAGCGGTCAGGGCCGGGGCCGGGAACCGCCTCGCGCAGAGCGGACACCACGGCGCCGGTCGCGGGGGCGGGCGTCAGCGGGGCGCGCAGGTCGAGGGCGCGGGCGGCGGTGAGGATCTCGATGGCCAGGACCCGCGTCAGGCCGTCCACCGACTTGCGCAGCTTGCGCGCGGCCGACCAGCCCATGGAGACGTGGTCCTCCTGCATGGCCGAGCTCGGGATCGAGTCGACGCTGGCCGGGACGGCCAGGCGCTTCATCTCGGAGACGATGGCGGCCTGCGTGTACTGGGCGATCATGTGGCCGGAGTCCACGCCGGGGTCGTCGGCGAGGAAGGCGGGCAGGCCGTGGTTGCGGGCAACGTCGAGGAAGCGGTCGGTGCGGCGCTCGGACATGGAGGCCACGTCGGCGGCGACGATGGCGAGGAAGTCGAGCGCGTAGGCGACGGGGGCGCCGTGGAAGTTGCCGTTGGACTCCACGCGGCCGTCGTCGAGCACGGCGGGGTTGTCGACGGCGCTGGCCAGCTCCCAGGTGGCGACGTTGGCGGCGTGCGCGACGGTGTCGCGGGCGGCGCCGGCGACCTGCGGAGCGCAGCGCAGGGAGTAGGCGTCCTGGACGCGGGCGCAGTTCTCGGGGTCGCGGTGGCTGGCCATGACGCCGGAGCCGGCCAGGATCCTGACCATGTTGGCCGCGGCGAGCGCCTGGCCGGGCTGCGGGCGCAGGGCCTGCAGCTCGGGGGCGAAGACGCGGTCGGTGCCGAGCAGCGCCTCCACGCTCATGGACGCGCTCAGGTCGGCGGTCTTCAGCAGCCTGGACAGGTCGTCGATGGCCAGGACGAGCATGCCGAGCATGCCGTCGGTGCCGTTGATGAGGGCCAGGCCCTCCTTGGCGGCCAGTTCGACCGGCTCGATGCCGGCCTGCTTGAGCGCCTCGGCCGCCTGGGTGACATTTCCGGATTTATCCCGTACGACGCCTTCGCCCATCAGCGTCAGCGCCACGTGGGCCAGCGGCGCCAGGTCGCCCGAGCACCCCAGCGAGCCGAACTCGTGCACCACCGGCGTGATCCCCGCGCTCAGCAGCGCGGCGAGCGTCTTGGCCGTCATCGGGCGGATGCCGGTGTGGCCGGTGGCCAGCGTGTGCAGGCGCAGCAACATGAGCGCCCGCACGACCTCCGTCTCGACCTCGGGGCCGCTGCCCGCGGCGTGCGAGCGCACGAGCGAGCGCTGCAGCTGCGCGCGCAGCGCGGGGTCGATGTGCCGCGTGGCCAGCGCGCCGAACCCGGTCGACACACCGTAGGCGGGCGTCGGGCTCTCGGCGAGCTCGTCCACGCGCTGGCGGGCCGCGGAGATCGCCGCGATCGCGTCGTCGGTCAGGCGTACGGCGGCGCCGTCACGGGCCACACGGATGACGTCCTCGAAGCTCAGCGGTTCGGGACCGACGTTCACGACTACGTTGTCGCGCATGCTGCCACTCTCTCGTTCAAGGGTGTTGGGTAACCGGCGTATGTGATGTTAGCTCCTTACCATCGAACAACTCCCTTCTGCCCTCTTCTGTCACGATCACCGCGCGGGGGATGCTCCCGCGGGCGATCCAGCCCCGCTCGAACAACACATCGGTCAGCGCGGCGCCGAGCGCTCCGCCCAGGTGGGCCCGCCGTTCCGTCCAGTCGAGGCAGTCGGGCGCGAACCTCCTGCGCGTCCCGCGCACGGCGTCCACGTCCACGCCGAGCAGCTTGAGCGCCCGCTCCCCCGCCGCGGTGAGCTCGCCGCCGTCGAGGTGCCCGTCCGCGCGCAGCCGGTCCAGCAGCGCCACGCCCGCCCGTCCGGCCAGGTGGTCGTAGCACGTGCGGGCCTCCTCCAGCAGCCGCGCCTGGCGCGACTGCCGCAGCGACCGTACGGCGGGCCGCGCGCTGACCCGGGCCAGCACCTCCAGGACCTCGGCCACGTCGTGCCCGGCCAGGCGGTAATAGCGGTGGCGGCCCTGGCTGACCACCTCCACGAGGCGGCCCTCCAGCAGCTTGGCCAGATGGGAACTGGCGGTGGCGGCGCTCACTCCGGCCAGCCTGGCCAGTTCCCCGGCCGCCAGGGCTCGTCCGTCGAGCAGCGCGTTGAGCATGGCGGCCCTGGTCGGGTCGGCGATGAGCGCGGCGACCGGTGCGATGTCGGCGTCGCGGGTGAGATGTTCTGCGGCCATGATGCGACGCTAACCCACCGACGTTTCGGCCGCGGTCTAAGCATCGCGGCCCTTCACGGCGCACAGGAGCCGGTTGTTGCCGCGCTGCCACAGCGTGCCGACCTCGGCGAACCCGGCCGTGCGCAGAGCCCCCGCATGGGTGGACAAAAGTTCGGACTCCTCGCCGTTGTGCGTGGCGCCCTGGTCGTGGCGGGCGTTGTTGAGCTCGGCCAGATCGGGGTCGGCGACGACGGCCCGCCACCACTCCTGCCAGTCCTCCGGCCGGTTCTCGCGGAAACGGCGCTCGGTCTCCTTCTCGTGGATCGCGCGCTCAAGCCCGGCCAGGGCGGGGGTGGCGTCGTCGGAGTTGAGGTGGTCGCCGTTGAGGAACAGGCCACCCGGCCGCAGGACCCGGTGCACCTCGGCGTAGACGCCGGTCAGCTCGGAGCCGGTGATCCAGTGCAGCGCGGTCGTGCTGACCGCGGCGTCCACGGGGCGGTCCAGGCCGAGTCCGTCGCTCCAGCCCCGGGCCCGCAGGTCCCGGGAGACGAAAGTCAGCCGCGGGTACGCGGCGCGGCCCAGGCCCAGCAGGAGCGGGTCGGCGTCGATGGAGATCACCGTGGCCTTGGGCAGGCGCTCAAGCAGGCGGGCGGAGAGCGAGCCGGGGCCGCAGCCGAGGTCCAGCACAAGGGGGTCGGGACGGCCCAGGGACTCAACGGCGTCGATCAGCGCGGTGAAGCGCTCCTCACGGTCGGGCAGGTATCCGGCCTGCTGCAGGTCCCAGCGGTCGATCCATCGGCGGGCAGCGTCATAGGTCAGCACAACCGGCTCCTTGTAACTGTCGTCTACACTTTGGATAGTCACAAGCTAACCGAGAGGTTGTAACCGGTCAAGTGAACTTCAACAGTCACACGGACAGTGTCACGCGAGTGACGGTGAGCTTCGTCAACGCGCTGACGCCCGGCATGCGGCGCGGGCGTCCCTTCACGCCCGCCGTCCTGGACGAGGCGGCCACGGCCGGCGCCCGCGAGATCTACCCGGCACACCGGCCGTTCACCGCTCCGGAGGCGGAGGAGCTGGCGGGCGTGGCCGTACGGCTGCGCGCGGTCTTCGAAGCGGTGGCCGCCGAGGACAACGACACCGCCGCCGCCCGGCTCAACCGCCTGCTCGACGACCACAACGCCCGCCCCCGCCTCGACCGCCACGACGGCGAACCCTGGCACCTGCACTTCCACGGCCCCGGCGGCACCGTGGCCGGCGACTGGGGCGCCAGTTGCTCGACGGCGCTGGCGATCGTGCTGGGCAGCGAGTTCGCCGACCGGCTCGGCGTGTGCACGGCGCCCGCCTGCGACCGCGTCTACGTGGACGTCTCCCGCAACGGCACCAAGCGCTTCTGCTCGACCGCGTGCCAGAACCGGGTGAAGACGGCCGCTTTCCGGGCCAGGGCGAAGAACTGAGTTGGGGGAGAGGGGGAAGATTCGCTACAGTTCTCTCGTCGCCGCTGATCGCGGCGGACGCGGAAGTGGCTCAGTGGTAGAGCATCACCTTGCCAAGGTGAGGGTCGCGGGTTCAAATCCCGTCTTCCGCTCGAGGCTTCCGGCTCGGTGGAGTGGCCGAGAGGCGAGGCAGCGGCCTGCAAAGCCGTCCACACGGGTTCAAATCCCGTCTCCACCTCCAATGAAATACCCGGGACGATTAGCTCAGCGGGAGAGCGCTTCCCTGACACGGAAGAGGTCACTGGTTCAATCCCAGTATCGTCCACCAGCACCATCCAGCCTCCCGGCCGAACCTTCCTCCGGCGAGGCCGTCATGCACTGGTCCATGGACCTTATGGAGCCCACCACAGCCGAACGGCTCTCGCCGCGCTCAGGCGCGAAAGCACCGTGATCGTTGAGGTGCCACCGCGGCACGGCCGGGCCCACTCCCCGCAGGAAGGCAGCGCTGTCAGCGGTGGGTGAGCAGGGGGGCGTGGTGGTCGGTGTCCGGGGGGCCGTCGGGGTCGGCGTGGACGGTCGCGGCTCTCAGGCGGGGCAGGTCGTGGATGAGACGGTGTTCGGCCTCCACCGCCACCGCGTGCGCTTCGATCAACGTCAGTTCGTGGCTGACGGTGATGTCCACTTCGGCGCGTAGCGTGTGGCCGATCCAGCGCATGCGGACCGCGCCCACGCCCTTCACGCCGGGGACCGCGGTCAGGATCCGCTCGGCCCGGGTGATGAGGGCGGGGTCCACGGCGTCCATCAGGCGGTGGTAGATCTCCCTGGCGGCGTCGCGCAGGACGAAGCAGATCGCGACCGTGATGAGCAGGCCGACGATCGGGTCGGCCAGGGGGAAGCCCAGGGCGGCGCCTCCCGCGCCCAGCAGGACGGCCAGGGAGGTGAAGCCGTCGGTACGGGCGTGCAGGCCGTCGGCCACCAGCGCGGCCGAGCCGATTTCGCGGCCCACCCTGATGCGGTAGCGGGCCACCCACTCGTTGCCCGCGAAGCCCACGACGCCCGCGGCGGCCACCAGGCCCAGGGCGCGGATGTCTTCGGGGGTGATCAGGCGTTTGACGGCCTCGTAGGCGGCCAGTGCGGCCGAGGCGGCGATCAGGACGACGATGATGATGCCGGCCAGGTCCTCGGCGCGGCCGTACCCGTAGGTGAAGCGGCGGGTGGCGGCGCGGCGGCCCACGGAGAAGGCGATCGCCAGCGGGACGGCGGTCAGGGCGTCGGCGAAGTTGTGCAGGGTGTCGCCGAGCAGGGCCACCGAACCGGACAGGGCGACGATGACGGCCTGGATGAGGGCGGTGACCATGAGGACCGCGAAGGAGATCGCCAGCACCCGCAGGCCACGGCTGCTGGACTCCAGGGCCGCGTCGGTCTTGCCGGCGGTGTCGTGGCTGTGCGGTTTGAGGAGGCGGCCCAGCTTCGACGGGGCGTGCCCATGTCCGTGGCCGTGTGGCGGGGGGCCGGGGTGCGTCATCGTGTCCCCTCTCGATGGCCCTCGCATTATATATTCATGTACGCATATGACAATGAATCGCGTCACCGATCGTCTTCGCGGGGCGCCGGGTGGTGGTCGGAGACGGCGTTGAGTTCGATGCCGTGCTCGAGCAGGGCCTTCAGCGCGCACAACACCGTGGTGAAGCCGCCGACGGTGTCGTTGACCCACTGGACGGTGTCGTCGCCGGAGCCCTGGTAGCCGGTCTCGGTGACCTCGACGAACGTCGCGTCCCCGGTGACGGGGGTGAAGCGCATCTCGACCGTGGTCGGCTGCGCGTAGTTGCCCCACGCGAACCGGATCAGGCTCCCCTCCTGCACCGCCTTGACCCAGACCTGGACGCTCGCGCCGTACGTCTCCCACTCCCAGCGCAACTCGGCCCCAGGAAGCATGGGGCCGCTGCTCTTGCCGTACCAGAACCGCGTGGTGACGGCGGGGTCGGCGAAGGCCTGGAACGCCGTCTCGGCGGGCGTGCGGACGATCATGCACGCGTACGCGGCGGGGGCGTGGGTGAGCTGGAGAGTCTGCATGGCCAGGAGTGTGCCCCCCGTGGGCCCCGTCACCGCTCCATCCGCGTTCCCCGGCACGTTCAAGAATTCGTGAAGGGCCGGACGACGCAGGTGCCCGGGAGGTCTGCCGCGGTTTCCACCATGCGCCGGTAGTCCGGGCATTGGGTGAAGTCTTCCGCGCCGCACTCCATGAGGTGTTCGATCAGCCGCTTGGACGTCGTGATCTCCGCGAGCCGCCGCTCCAGCTCCGCGTGGTGCCGCCGGAGCAGGGTCCGGCGTTCGGCTCTGCCGGTGGCCGACAGGACCTCGCCGATCTGGTCGAGGCTCATGCCGCCGCCCTTGGCGCGGATGATCGTCATGACGCGGATGACGTGGTCGCGGGTGTAGCGGCGGCGGCCGTTCACGCGGGCGGCCGGGGTCAGCAGGCCCATCGCCTCCCAGTGCCGCAGGACGTGCGTCCCGAGACCGAACCGGTCGGCCAGTTCTCCGATGCGCATGTCCTCGCTTGACTTCATGTTGACATTAACTTGCAGACTTTCCCGCATGTCAACCAACGACGTCGTCATCATCGGGGGCGGGCCGGCCGGGCTGGCCGCCGCCCTCATCCTCGGGCGGGCACACCGCCGGGTGCTCCTGCTCGACGCGGGGCACGGCCGCAACGCCCCGGCCGAGGCCGTACACAACTTCCTGACCAGGGACGGCACGCCGCCGGCCGCGTTGCGCGAGCTGGCCCGCGAGGAGCTGTCGGCCTACCCGTCGGTCGAGATCCGGGAGGAGACGGTCACCGACGTCCATCCCGGCTTTCGCGTGGACCTGTCCGGCGGGGGAACGGCGGCCGCGCGCCGGATCCTGCTGGCGACCGGTCTGTCCGACGACCTTCCGGGCCCGCCCGGCGCCGGGGCGCTGTGGGGGCGATCGGCCTTCCACTGCCCGTACTGCCACGGGTGGGAGGTCACGGGCAGGCCGGTCGCGGTGATCGGGGCCTCCCCCGCCCGGGTACGGCTGGCGCTGCACCTGAGCCGCTTCGCCGACGTGGCCCTGTGCGCCGGCGGGGAACCGCTCGACCCGGCCTCGCGGGCGAAGCTCCTGGCCCAGGGCGTCATCGTGCGCGACGAGCGCATCGCCCGCCTGGAGGCGACGGAAGGCCGGCTGGAGCGGATCGTGTTCGAGGACGGCCCGCCGCTGCCCCGGCAGGCGGTGTTCATCGTCAACGTGCCGCGACGGCACGAGCCGGACCTGGCCGCCCGGCTGGGCTGCGCCACGTTCGCCGACGGCTGCGTGGAGGTGAACGAGTTCGGCCAGACCGGAGTCCTGGGCGTCTACGCGGCGGGCGACACGGCGCGCAGGGCGAGCGTCCCGGTCCCGCTGGCCGCGGTCATCGCCGCGGCGGCGAGCGGAACCGTCGCCGGCGCGGCCATCGACCAGGACCTGCTGAGCGCCGACTTCGGCCTGCCCGCGTTCGCGGCCCCGAAGGGCTGAGCGCGATGTCCGTACACCTGACCCGGACGGCGAGCAACGTCCCGCTGGCCACCGCCGGCCTGTTGCTGGGCATGTTGCTCTCGGTCCTGGACCAGACCGTGGTGGCCATGGCGCTGCCCGCCATCGCGGCGGACCTGGGCGGCATGGACGCGATCGGCTGGATCGTCACCTCCTACGTCCTGGCCTCGACCGCGACCGGCGCGCTCTACGGCCGCGTCAGCGACCGCTTCGGCCGGCGCACGGTGTTCCTGGTCGCGCTGGCCGTCTTCGCCGCCGGCTCCGCGCTGTCCGGCCTGGCCCAGACGACACCCCAGCTGATCGCGGCCAGGACGCTCCAGGGCATCGGGGCGGGCGCGTTGTTCGTGATCCCGGCGGTGGCCCTGTCCGAGCTGTATCCGCGGCGCCTGCGCGGCCGCGTCCAGGGCTTCACCGGCGGCGTCTTCGCCCTGGCCGGCGTGGGCGGCCCGCCGGTGGGCGGCCTGATCACCGACGCCGCCGGCTGGCGCTGGATCTTCTACGTCAACCTGCCGCTCGCCGTGATCGGCATGGCTCTGACCGGGTACGCGCTGCGCCTGCCCAAGCCGGATGCCGCGGGCCGGCTCGACCTCGCCGGAGCGCTGCTGATCGCGGGCACCGCCGTCAGCCTGCTGCTGGTGACCGAGTCGCCCGCGGGCGCGGGGGTGGCCTTCGCGGTCCTGCTGACGCTGTCGGTGTGGTGGCAGCGCCGCGCGCCCGACCCGATGCTGCCTCCCCGGCTGTTCGCCGTCCCGGCGCTGCGCGTGGTCCTGCCGGCCACCGCCCTGCTCGGCGCGCTGCTCGGCGGCTCGCTCGTCTACCTGCCCACGTTCGTGCAGACCGCCTACGGGATGAGCGCGAGCGCGGCGGGGCTGGCGCTCACGCCGTATGTCCTGACGTTCACGGCGGTGTCGTTCGTGGCGGGCGCGAGGGTCGGGACCCGGTTCAAGCCGTTCCTGCTGTCCGGGGCGTCGATCGTGGTCCTGGGGTTCGTCCTGCTGAGCCGGCTGGAACCCGGCACGCCCTACACGCTTCTGGCCGTCACGCTCGGCGTGCTCGGCGCCGGGTTCGGGCTGCTGATGCAGAACCTGGTGGTCGTCGCGCAGAACGCCGCGGCCCCGGCAGACCTGGCCGCCACCACCTCGGCCACGATGACCGCGCGCGGCCTCGGCCTTTCCCTCGGCGTGGCCGCCTTCGGCGACCTGCTCACCCGCGAGTTGGAGGCAGCCGCTCAGGCGACGGCCGCGGCCATCCCCGAGGTCCTGGCCTGGGGGATACCCGCCGCCGTCGTCCTGGTCGCGCTCCTCGTGTTCCTGCCCCGCTAGATGCGCACGAGGAACTCCGCCGTGTCCAGCAACCAGATCAGCCCCCACATCGCCACGACCCACAGATGACCGGATCCCCGCCCGGACCCACTCCAGGTCCGCATGTCCACCAGCCCCCTCGACGGTGCTATGCCTCCCAGTCTGTCGCGCCCCTCCCCCAAAAACACGGCATGTCGGGAAAAGTAGTGAATGGCGGGAAGCCGAACACGTTCTCAGCCGGGGTTAACGCGTGGTTAACCGGCTCCCTCTACGGTGCCGGGCATGAACTGGAAGTACCGAGCGAACGCCACGCTCGAAGGACTCACCGGGTACACGCTCTCGCGGGCCACCCGCGTGCCCCGTCCGGTACCCCCGCCGAAGCCGCACCCCGCGCTGGTGCGACTGCCGGACGACGAGGTCAGGGGCCCCGCCGACCCGGTGCACGACCGGCTGCTGCGGGCCCCGGTCTTCCTGTTCTCGTCGGTGCGCTCGGGCTCGACGCTGCTGCGGGTCCTGCTCAACAGCCACTCGCTGATCCACTCCCCGATCGAGACGCACTTCCGCCGCGTGACGGCCGGCTTCCCCACCGATCCGGTACGGCAGGCCGTGGCCGCCCTCGGCCACACCCACAGCGACGTGGAGCACCTGATCTGGGACCGCCTCCTGCACCGCGAGCTGGCCCGCAGCGGCAAGCGGATCATGGTGGAGAAGACGCCGAGCAACGTCTTCGCCTGGCGGCGCATCGCCACATGCTGGCCGGATGCCCGCTTCCTGTTCCTGCTGCGCCACCCGATGTCGATCGCGCAGTCCTGGCACGAGGCGGATCCGGACAACCGGCCGATGGAGGAGGCGGTCAGCCGTACCCTCAACTACATGGTCTACCTGCAGGAGGCCCGCGAGCACCTGCCCGGTCTGACCGTCACCTACGAGGACCTGGTCGCAGCACCGGGCCCGGTGCTGCGCAAAGTCTGCGACTTCCTGGAGGTCGCGTGGGAGCCGGCCATGCTGGAGTACGGCTCGCGCGACCACGGCGGTTTCGTCAAGGGCATCGGCGACTGGCGTGACAAGATCCGCACGGGCAGTGTGGTGGAGGGGCGGCCGCTGCCGGCGCCGGACGAGGTTCCGGAGAAGCTCTGGGAGATCTGCCGCCGGTGGCGCTACCTGTGAGTTCGCCCGTGGTTCACGGGTCGTTGGCCCGGCGTTCCGCCACGGCCTCCAAGGTGTCCGACATGATCTCCGGGCCCTCTCGCCGCACCCTGCTCACCGGCGCCATGGCCGCCCCCTTCCTGGGCGGCCCGGCCACTCACGCGGGCGACGGGCCGCCCGCGCGGCCGAACGTGGTGGTGGTCCTCGCCGACGACCTGGGCTGGGCGGAGGTCGGCTTCCAGGGTCAGCGCACGATCGCGACGCCGAACCTGGACCGGCTGGCGGCCGAGGGCGTGCGCTTCGAGGCGGCCTACTCGGGTGCGCCCCTGTGCGCGCCCTCGCGCTGCGCGCTGCTCACCGGGTTGCACGCCGGGCACGGAACGGTCAGGGAGAACCCGGAGGGCGGGCCCCAGCGCTCGCTCACCGACGCCGACCTGACCTTCGGCGGGCTGATGCGGCTGGCCGGGTACGACACCGCGTGCATCGGCAAGTGGGGTTTCGGCCCCGACCTGCCCGGCCAGCCGTCGCACCCCAACGAGCGGGGCTTCGGGGAGTTCTTCGGCTTCATCGGGCACAGGGCCGCGCACCGGTACTACCCGCAGCGGCTCTGGCACAACGACCGCACGGTGCCCCTGGACGGACGGTCCTACGCACCCGACCTGTTCAGGGAGCGGGCCGTGCGCTTCATCAAGAAGGAGCGCGAGCGGCCGTTCCTGCTCTACTACCCGACCACGCTGCCGCACTCGCCGAGCGTGGTGCCCGGCGGCGACGCGGGGCCGTACGAGGACCGGCCGTGGACCGGCCCGAACCGGCGGCACGCGGCGCAGGTCGGCCGGCTGGACGCGGACGTGGCCGCCCTGGTGCGGGCGCTGCGCGACAGCGGGCAGGCCGAGCGCACGGTGGTGCTGTTCACCAGCGACAACGGGCCGCACAGCGAGAAGGGCGTGACGCCCGGACTGTTCGACTCCAACGGTCCCTTCCGCGGCGACAAGCGCGACCTGTACGAAGGCGGCATCCGGGTGCCGATGATCGCCTGGTCGCCGGGGGTGAAGGCGCGGGTGGAGCGGCGGCCGGTGGCGTTCTGGGATGTTCTGCCGACGCTGGCCGACCTCGCCGGGATGCCGGTGCCCGAGGGGCTGGACGGGGTGTCGCTGCGGGGCGCGCTGACCGGGGCGGGGGCGCCGAAAAGGCGGCACCTGATCTGGAACCGGCCGCGCAAGATCCAGGCGATCCGGCGCGGGCGGTGGAAGGTGGTCAGGTTCGCGCCGGGCATCGCGGGGGCGGGGCCGCGCGGGCGGGTGGAGCTGTACGACCTGCGGGAGGATCCCGGCGAGCGGCTCGACCTCGCGGCCCGGCGGCCCGGCCTGGTCGCGGACCTGCTGGCCGAACTCGACGGCGCGATCGGGCCGGACCCGCGTCGGCCGTACGCGCCGCTCTGAAGCCCACCGGCCCGTCCGGCGGTCAGCCCGTCAGCCCGCCGGCCCGTCCGGCGGTCAGCCGGACTGGCGGATGGCGCGTGGGGCGGCGCCGAGTTCGCGGCGGCAGGCCTTGTTGAAGGCCTGCAGGTCGGCCAGGCCCACGGCGGCGGCCACCGCCGGGATCGGCAGCGTGGTCTCGCGCAGCAGGTGGCGGGCCTGCTCCAGGCGGCGGCGCCGGATGTAGGCGACGACGGTGTCGCCGGTCTCGGCGCGGAAGAGCCGGGTCAGGTGGTTGTGCGAGATGCCCGCGGCGCCCGCCACCTCGGGGACGGTCAGCGGCTGGGCCAGGTGTGACTCGATGTGCGCGATGGCCAGCCGCACCGCGGCGTGCGGGCCCTCCGACTCGGCCAGGCGGGCCACCCGCCACAGCACCGTCCAGGCCGCGGCGGCGGCCATCGCGGGCGTGCCGGGAGCGGCGGTGATCGCCTGGCGCAGCAGGTCGCGCAGGAACGGGGTGTCGGCGCCGGCGTCCTGCATCAGCGGCACCGTGACCGGCTCGCCCCGCTCGGGCAGGCGCAGGTGGGCGTAGAGGTGCTCGGAGCGGCCCTCGTAGAAGTACTGGACGAGCTCGCCGGGCGGGATCAGGCTCACCCGGCCCGGCCGGATCTCGTGGGTGCGGCCGCCGACGGTCAGCCGGGCGGAGTAGGAGTACAGGTGCAGCTGCCACAGCCCGCGCAGGCGGAAGATGTCGCGGCGGCGGCCGACCCCGTGCACGCCCACCCCCGCGTTGGCCACCTCGGGCGGCGCGCCGAGATTCGGGGTCACGCGGTCCATGGTGAGAATCTACCAGTAATGGTGAGCCAGACCCACGAACGAACAGGGCATGCGATCCTACGGTTGACGCATGGAAACCACTCTTCTCACCTCGGTGGAGGTGGCGCGGTTCGTGGCCCAGGGGTTCCTGCGGCTGGACGCCGCGGTGCCGGAGGAGCTCAACGCGGAGGCGATCGGCGTGCTCTCCGCGGGCATCCCCCCGGTCCCGTACGGCACGCCGCTGCCGCTGGCCTTCCCCGAGGGATCGTTCGCCCGCCGCCTGGTCGAGGTTCCCCGGGTGGCCGGCGCGCTGCGCAGCCTGGTCGGCCCTGACCCCACCGTCGACCACCACGCCGTGCACGTGCGCGAGCCCCAGGGCGGCAGCGCCCAGCCGCTGCACGGCGACGCCATCATCGACACCCGCGCCGACGCCTTCGACGTGCAGCTCATGTACTTCCCGCACGAGGTGAGCCCGGCCATGGGCGGCACGCTTCTGGTGCCCGGCAGCCACCTGCGCCGTACCAACGAGAGCGACACCGGCCGCTACCAGAACCTGCGCGGGCAGATCAGGCTGACCTGCCCGGCGGGCACCGTGCTGCTGCTGCACCACGGCATCTGGCACGGCGGGCGGCGCAACGACAGCGACGAGCGGCGCTACATGTTCAAGATCCGCTTCAACCCGACGGTGCGGCAGGTGCGGCTCTGGGACACCGCCGACCTGGACGACCCGGCCGTGCCCGGGGAACTGTCCACCCGCTTCCCCTGGTACGAGCCCGCGACGGGCCGGCTGGAGATCTACAACCGGGTCGCGATGTGGCGCGCGATGACCGGCTTCGACGGGTTCGACGTCGACCACTGGGCCACCCGTGTCAGCAACCGTCCCCGGAGGATCGCGTGAAGCAGCAGGTTCTGGTTCTCTACCTGGCCACCTCGGCCCTGGACGCGCCCGTGGTCGGCTGGGCGTCCTACGACGGCACCGGGCGTACCACCCCGACGACCGGCGACGGCGACGAGCCGCCCTACGACAGCGGGGTGGCGGCCCTGCGGGACGGCTGGCGGCTGTTCCAGGCCTCCCAGCTCATCCCGCCCTATCCCGGGCACGAGTACGACACGTCGTTCCTCAAGCACGAGTTCTTCTTCGAGAAGCTAGCGGACTAGCCGCGCGTCCCAGGGGACGAACTTGAAGTTGGTGTTCTCCCGCTCGCCGTCCGCCGGGGTGTTCTGCCCGTCGTGGACGACCAGCAGGCCCTCGCGGAACCGGCCGAGCGGCTCGCCGACCACCATCGCGCCGTCGCTGTGCTCGGTGGCGTCGATGCCCCGGCCGGTTCCGACGCGGAACGAGCCGAGGTAGGCGTTGCGGCCCTCGCGGCGGTAGGCGGAGAAGGTGTTGTCGCCCTGGCTGGAGGCCAGCAGGTAGCCGGCGCCGCCCTTGCCGTACCAGATGGTCAGGCCTTCGGCGTCGGCGGCCAGGTGCTCGCCGCCGTGGCCGCGGTCCTCTCCGGGCAGGCACTCCTCGGTCTCGGGGTCGTAGGTGTCCTGCCGGCCGTACTCCTTGACCTTGTCGACCAGGACGGGCTCGCCGGACAGGTCGGCGGGCAGCCGCCAGATGCCGACGTCCTCCTGCGCGGCGTAGAGCACGTCCCGGCCGCGGTCGACGACCATACCCTCGACCTGGGCCAGCTCGCCGGGCTCGCCGCACGGCCGCCAGCGGGAGCCGTCGGGCAGGTCGAACGCGCGGGGCAGGTCGAGGGTGCGCACCAGCCGGTAGCTCACCTTGCCGCGGCGCTCGGTGAGCTTGGCCAGGCCGATGCGGGTCTGGTGGCGGCGGCTGACCAGCGCGTAGTCGCCGCCGCCGTCCTGCCAGGTGGCCAGGCCGTAGGCGGTGCGGGCCTCGTTGACCTCTTTCTGGTCCTTGTTGAAGACGTACGGCGCCGCCGGGTCGCTCACGTCGGTCAGGCGCAGCGTGACCGGGTCGATGGCGTAGAAGCGGAGCTGGTCGCGGCCCCGGTCGGAGACGACGGCCAGGTCCTTGCCGTGGAAGCCGTAGACGAGGTCGACGTTGTTGAAGCGGCCGGGCTCGTCGTCCTTGCCCGGCGCGGGCGGGGCGGCGACGTGCTGGAGTTGCCTGCCGCCGAGGTCGTAGACGTAGAGGCCGCCTTCCTTGGCGGTGGCGATCACCAGGCTGCGCCCGGAGTTCTTCTTGTTGACCCAGATGGCGGGGTCGTCGCCGTTGGCGTTGCCGCCGGCGTCGTCGTCGAACAGGGCCGGTGTCTCGGCGACCGGGGTCGCCCGCGGCGGGCCGTCGGCGTGGGCGGGCGCCGCGCCGACGGCGACCAGCGCGAGGCTGAGCAGGAGGGTTCGCATGCGCGGAGTGTGGCGCTCGCGCGGGAACGGCCGGTGAACGGCGGATGAGCGCTAGAGGACGGCGTCGAGCAGGAGCGCTCCACCGCCGAGCAGCGCCGCGTCCTGGCCCGCGCGGGCGGGGGCGATCTCCAGTTCGCGGGTGGCCAGCGGCAGGCAGCGTTCGTAGACGGCGGCCCTGATCGAGGCGATGAGCGGCTCGGCCGCGGCCAGGCTGCCGCCGACGGCGATCACGTCGGGGTTGAAGAAGTTGACCAGGACGGTGAGCACTTCGCCGATCATGCGCCCGGCGGTGCGGACGAGGCTGGTGGCCTCGGGCACGGCGTCGTCCACCAGGCCGACGATGTAGGCGGGCCGCTCGACGGCGATGCCGGCCTCGGCCAGGGCCGCCTGGAGCGCGGCGCCGCTGGCGTAGGCCTCCAGGCAGTCGCGGTGGCCGCAGGCGCAGACGATCGAGGAGTCGGTGCGGACCCTGACGTGGCTGATGTCCCCGGCGGCGCCCCTGCCCCGGTGCAGGCGGCCGTTGACGACGACGCCGCAGCCGATGCCGGTCCCGGCCTTGAGAACCATGAGGTTGTCGGCGCCGGGCCAGGAGCGGGCCTCGCCGACGGCCATGAGGTTGGCGTCGTTCTCCACCAGGACGGGCAGGTCGTAGCGGGCGCGCAGGTGGTCGGCGACGGGGAAGTTGTTCCAGCCGGGCATCCGGGAGGGGCCGACCACGCGTCCCGTCGCGGGGTCGACGGGGCCGGGGATGCCGGTGCCGACGCCGCGCAGCGGGACTCCCGGCGGCGCGTGCGTCTCCAGGAGGTCGTCGAAGGCGTCGGCCAGCCAGTCGAGGACCGCTTCCGGCCCAGCTGTTATGTCGGCTTCACGCTCCTGTACGGCCAGCGGCGTGCCACTGAGGTCGAGCAGGCCGAGCCGTACGTGATGGGCCCCGAGGTCGGCGACGGTGAGCACGCCCGCGCTCGGCGACAACCTGAGCCGGCGCGGACGGCGTCCGCCGCGCGAGGTGCCCGAGCCCTCCTCCACGAGCAGCCCGGCGTCGCGCAGTTCCTCCACGCGCAGCGACACGCTGGAGGCCGCGAGGCCGGACAGGCGCGCCAGTTCCGCGCGCGATTCGGCCTGCCCGGTGGCGACGAGCCGCAGCAGGTCCCCCTGCGCCCCCGTCACCGGCAGTCGCTCTTTGCCAGACATGTGGAGATGAATACCACGGTTCGGCTTTGTTCGACAACGTGTTGACTTCGCATGAAATCATCTATTACGGTCCGCTCTATCTTCGATATCGAAGGAAGTAGCTGGATGATTCGGGCAAGAGGGCTGAACAAGTGGTTCGGCGAGCACCACGTGCTGCGGGACGTCGACCTCGACGTCGCGCGGGGCGAGGTCGTCGTGGTGGTCGGCCCGTCCGGGTCCGGCAAGTCGACGCTGTGCCGCTGCCTCAACCGGCTGGAGACCGTCCAGCGGGGCGAGGTCGTCATCGACGGCGTGCCCGCGCCCCTGGAGGGCCGCGAGCTGGCGAAGCTGCGGGCCGACGTGGGGATGGTGTTCCAGTCCTTCAACCTCTTCCAGCATATGAGCGTGCTGGACAACGTCATGCTCGCTCCGGTGAAGGTGCGCGGCGCCGGCCGTACCGACGCCGAGAAGACGGCGCGTGAGCTGCTGGAGCGCGTCGGCATCGGCGCGCAGGCGGGCAAGTTGCCCGCCCAGTTGTCCGGCGGCCAGCAGCAGCGCGCGGCCATCGCCCGCGCGCTGGCCATGAAGCCCAAGGTCATGCTCTTCGACGAGCCCACCTCGGCGCTCGACCCCGAGATGGTCGGCGAGGTGCTCGACGTCATGACCGGGCTGGCCGCCGACGGCATGACCATGGTCGTGGTCACCCACGAGATGGGCTTCGCGCGCAAGGCCGCCGACCGTGTGGTGTTCATGGCCGACGGCCAGATCGTCGAACAGGGCGCTCCCGCGGCGTTCTTCGACTCCCCGCAGACGGACCGGGCCAGGGACTTCCTGGCCAAAGTACTGACTCACTAACGCAAGGGATGGTGTCCATGAGAAAGATGGTCGCTGTCGTCGCCGTGTCGCTGCTCGGCCTGGCCGCGTGTTCCAGCACCGGTGGCGGCTCGAACCCAGCCGTACCCGGGGAGGCCAAGCCCGCCGCGAGCGACCTGCTCGCGAAGGCGCCCGTCGCCGACGCCGCCGCGATCGTGCCCGGCTCGACGATGGACAAGATCAAGAAGCGCGGCGAGCTGCTCGTCGGCGGTTCCCTCGACGCGCCGCTGCTGTCACAGCAGAACCCGGTCAGCGGCGAGGTCGAGGGTTTCGACGCCTCGATGGGCAAGGCGCTGGCCAAGTACATCATCGGCGAGCCCAAGGTGAAGATCGTCAACTCGGCGTCGGAGACACGTGAGGCCCTGATCGGCAACGGCACCGTGGACGTGGTCTTCCAGACGTACACGATCACGCCGGAGCGGGCCAAGCAGGTCGCCTTCGCCGGGCCGTACTACACCTCCGGGCTGTCGATCGCGGTCAAGAAGGGCACCACCGGCATCGCCAAGCCCGAGGACCTCAACGGCAAGAAGGTCATCGCGGGCGCCAACACCCCGGCCATCGCGGCCATCAAGAAGCTGGCGCCGCAGGCCGAGATCATCACCTTCGGCTCCGACCCCGAGTGCATGCAGGCGCTCAAGCAGGACCGGGGCGTCGCCTACGTCCAGGACGAGACCCTGCTGGCGGCCAACGCGCAGAAGGACCCGACCGTCCAGGTGATCGGCAACCCCTTCACCGAGGACCCCTACGGCATCGGGCTCAAGCACGGTGACGAGCAGTTCAAGAAGTTCGTCAACGACTGGCTGAAGAAGATGCAGGACGCCGGGGTGTGGCAGCAGGCGTGGAAGGACTCCCTCGGCACCGTCGTCAAGGGTGAGGCCCCCGCGCCGCCGGCGATCGGCTCGGTGCCGGGTTCCTGATGTCCGTCCTCCTGGACTACCTGCCGGAGTTGTGGCAGGGCCTCCTCGTGACGCTCCAGCTCACCGTCGCGTCGTTCGCCGGCGCGGCGGTGCTCGGGGTGCTGGTCACGGCGATGCGGGTGAGCCCGGTTCCCGTGTTGCGGGCGCTGGGCACCGCCTACGTCGAGACCTTTCAGAATCTGCCGCTGCTTGTCCTTCTTGTCCTGGTCTTCTTCGGACTGCCGGAGATCGGGATCAAGGGGCCGCCGATGGCGACCGCGATCGTGGTGATCGCCGTCTACCAGGCCGCGTACATGGCCGAGGCGCTGCGCTCCGGCGTCAACTCCGTGTCCAAGGGCCAGGCCGAGGCCGCCCGCGCGCTCGGGCTGACCTTCGGCCAGTCGCTGCGGCTGGTCATCCTGCCTCAGGCGCTGCGCACGGTCGTGCAGCCGCTGGGCAACCTCACCATCCAGCTCATCATGTCCACCGCGCTGGCCGGAGCGATCAGCGTCGTCGACCTGACCGAGGCGGCCAAGCGGGTCAACCTCCAGGAGGCCCAGCCCATCGCGATCTTCGTGGGCTCCGGTCTCGCCTACGCGGCCATCGCCGCGGCGGTCGGCTTCGTCACCGGACGGCTGGAACGGCGGCTGGTGATCGTGCGATGAGCACCGTGCTGTTCGACGAGCCGGGTCCCCGCGCCAGGCGCCGGATCCGGATCGCCACCGTCCTCGGCGTACTGGGCACGCTGGCGCTGGCCGCCCTGGCCGTGCGCCAGTTCGCCGCCAACGGGCAGCTCGCGGCCGAACGCTGGCAGCCGTACGCCACCTGGCCCATGTGGCGCTACCTGCTCGACGGCCTGTGGTCGACGGCGCTGTCGGCCGTCGTCGCGGCGGCCCTGTCGATGGCGCTGGGCCTGCTGCTCGCGATCGGCAGGCTGTCCTCGCGGCGCTGGCTGCGCGGGCCCGCCACCGCCTACATCGAGGTCGTGCGGACCATTCCCGCGCTGCTCCTCGTCTACGTCGTGCTGTTCGCGCTGCCCAAGTACGGCCTGGACCTGCCGCTGTTCTGGAAGCTCGTGGTCCCGCTCACGGTCTCCAACGCCGCGGCCTTCGCCGAGATCTTCCGGGC
This sequence comes from Nonomuraea sp. NPDC050394, assembly GCF_044459065.1. Lineage (NCBI taxonomy): Bacteria > Bacillati > Actinomycetota > Actinomycetes > Streptosporangiales > Streptosporangiaceae > Nonomuraea > Nonomuraea sp. NPDC050394. The sequence goes on from NZ_JBITIO010000003.1 coordinate 177,429, forward strand.
CGGCATCCTGTCCATCGAACGCGGCCAGACCGAGGCGGGCCTGGCCGTCGGCCTCACCCGCGGCCAGACCCTGCGGATGATCGTGCTGCCCCAGGCGGCCCGCCGCGTCCTGCCGTCCATCGTCAGCCAGTCCGTCGGCCTGCTGAAGGACACCTCGCTCGGCTTCATCGTCAGCTACGGCGAGCTGTTCTACTCGGGCAAGGTCCTCGTCGCCTACAACGGCCTGCTCATCCAGACCTACATCGTGATCGCGCTCATCTATCTCGTGGTCAACGCCTCCCTGTCCAAGCTCGCCAGGGTTCTGGAGCGAAGGAGTTCCGCACGTGCCTGATTTTCCCGCACTCGCCGAGGTCGTCCGCTCCGGCTTCGTGGAAAGCGTCCACTACGGCAGCGCCGTCGGCCTCGGCCCCGACGGCCGTCGCGAGGTCGTGCTCGGGCCGGTGGACGCGCCGGTGCTGCCGCGTTCTTCGGCGAAGCCGTTCCAGGCGCTGGCCTGCCTGACCTCGGGCGCGGCCCTGCCGGGCGCGCGCCTGGCGATCGCCGCCGGCAGCCACACCGGCGAGGACTTCCACGTGCGGCTCGTCACCGAGCTTCTTGAGGAGTACGGCCTGCGCCCCGCCGACCTGCTCTGCCCCGAGGACTGGCCGGAGGACGAGGCGACCCGGCTGCGCCTGATCCGCGAGGGCGGCGCCAAGACCCGCGAGCGCATGAACTGCTCCGGCAAGCACGCCGCCATGCTGGCCGCCTCCGTGGCCAACGGCTGGGACACCGCCTCCTACCTTTCCCCCGGCCACCCGCTCCAGCTCGCGGTCCGCGCCGCCGTCGAGGAACTGTCCGGGGAGAAGGCCACGGCGGTGGCCGTGGACGGGTGCGGGGCGCCGCTGTTCGGCATGTCGCTGGCCGGGCTGGCCCGCGCCGTGCGGGCCCTGGTCCTGGCCGCGCCCGGCACCGCGCCCCGGCAGGTGGCCGACGCGATGCGCGAGCACCCCGAGTACGTGGGCGGGACCGGGCACCAGAACACCGACCTGATGCGCGCGCTGCCCGGAGCCGTGGTGAAGGGCGGTGCGGAGGGCGTCCTGGTCGCGGCGCTCCCGTCGGGGCACACGGCCGCGGTCAAGGTCATCGACGGCAGCCCGCGGGCCACGTCGGCGATCGCCGTGTCGGTGCTGGCGCGGATGGGGTGCGAGGTGTCGGGGGCGGAGTCCTTCACCCGGATCCCCGTCTACGGCGGCGGAACGCCGGTCGGCGAGATCCACGCCCTCTGACCGGCCCCGTCTCTGCGCCCTCTACCGGCCCGCCTCCACGCTCTCTGACCGGCCCCGCCGGAAGCACCCCACGACCTGCGCGGGGCGCTTCTCCCTCGTCATGGACGCTTCGCAGCGGCGCGGAGGGTCTCGTAGGCCTCCTCTGTCGTGGTTTCGCGGCCCAGGCGGTGGCCGGTCAGTTCGCCGTGGTCGTCGCTGGAGCCGGTCACCACCAGCCCGAGTCCGGCGGCGAGGCGGCGCAGGTGCGCGCGGTCCTCGTCGTCGTGGTCCGGGTGGTCGGCCTCCACGCCGCTCAGCCCCGCCCCGGCCAGCTCGGCGATCCAGGCGTCCGGCATCGGGAAGCCGCGCCTCGGGTGGGCAAGCACTGCCGTGCCTCCGGCGGCGCGGACCAGGGCCACCGCGCGGGCCGGGTCGGGGGCGTAGCGGGTGACGTGGGCGCGGCCGCCCGTACCGATCCACTCCGGGGTGAAGGCGCCGGCGGGAGTGGCCACCACGCCCAGCGTGGCCAGCGCCCGCGCGATGTGCGGCCGCCCGACCACGCCTCCGTCCGCCACGGCCGTGACCATGTCCATCGTGATCGGCACGCCCAGCTCGGCCAGCCGCCCGACCATGGCCTCCGCCCGGCCGTCGCGCGCCCGCCTGATCAGCTCGCACTCGCGCAGCAGCGCGTCGTTCCCGGAGTCGAACCAGTACGCCAGCAGGTGCACGCTGCGCCCGTCGCGGCGGCACGACATCTCCATGCCGGGTACCAGCAGCAGGCCCGCCTCCCGCGCGGCCCGTTCCGCCGCCGCGTGCCCGGCCGTGGTGTCGTGGTCGGTCAGCGCCAGCACGTCGACTCCGGCCGCGCGCGCCCGCCGTACCACCTCAGAGGGCGGCGAGGTGCCGTCGGAGGCGTCGCTGTGGCTGTGCAGATCGATGCGCATGACCTGATTGTGACGGACGGGAATAAGGCGGGAGAGGCCCGCGCTAAAGTCACCAAAATGGATCGTCAAGATTGGTGACTAAAATGCAGTTCGGCATTTTCAGCGTGGGCGACGTGACGGCGGACCCGAACACGGGCCGCACGCCCACCGAGTACGAGCGGATCAAGGCGATCACCCAGATCGCGGTGAAGGCCGAGGAGGTGGGGCTGGACGTCTTCGCGATCGGCGAGCACCACAACCCGCCCTTCATCCCGTCGTCGCCGACGACGTTGCTGGCCCACGTGGCCGCCCGGACGTCGCGGCTGGTGCTGTCCACGTCGACCACGCTGATCACGACCAACGACCCGGTGAAGATCGCGGAAGACTACGCGATGCTCCAGCACCTGGCCGACGGCCGGGTGGACCTCATGATGGGCCGCGGCAACACCGGCCCGGTCTACCCGTGGTTCGGCCAGGACATCCGCCAGGGGATCCCGCTCGCGATCGAGAACTACGCCCTGCTGCACAAACTCTGGCGCGAGGACGTCGTGGACTGGAAAGGCCGCTTCCGCACCCCGCTCCAGGGCTTCACCTCCACCCCCCGCCCCCTGGACGGCATCCCGCCGTTCGTCTGGCATGGCTCCATCCGCTCGCCGGAGATCGCCGAACAGGCCGCGTACTACGGCGACGGCTTCTTCGCCAACAACATCTTCTGGCCGAAGGAGCACTTCCAGCGCCTCATCGGCCTGTACCGCGACCGCTTCGAGCACTACGGGCACGGAACCCGCGAGCAGGCGATCGTCGGGCTCGGCGGGCAGGTCCACGTCGGGGCGAGGTCGCAGGACGCGATCGCGGAGTTCCGCCCCTACTTCGACAACCACCCGGTGATGGGCCACGGCCCGTCGCTGGAGGAGTACATGGCCGAGACGCCGCTGACCGTCGGCAGCCCGCAGGAGGTCATCGACAAGACCCTGACCTTCCGCGACTCGTTCGGCGACTACCAGCGGCAACTGTTCATCGTGGACGGCGGAGGCCTCCCGCTGCCCAAGGTGATGGAGCAGCTGGAGATCCTTGGGGAGCGGATCGTGCCGGTGCTGCGCAAGGAGTTCGCGATCGGCCGGCCCGCGAACGTGCCCGGCGCGCCCACGCACGCCTCGCTCCTGGGGAATAAGGGGCTGGCGATCGGCGCTCACCAGCAGTAGAGTTGAACGTTCAACAGTCAAGGTTGGTGATGAAAGTGCAGTTCGGCATCTTCAGTGTGGGCGACGTGACGACCGACCCGACAGACGGCCGGACTCCCACCGAGCACGAGCGCATCAAGGCGATGGTCGCGATCGCGCTGAAGGCGGAGGAGGCCGGGCTCGACGTCTTCGCGACGGGCGAGCACCACAACCCGCCGTTCGTGCCCTCCTCCCCCACGACCATGCTCGGCTACATCGCCGCGCGGACCTCGCGGCTGATCCTCTCGACCGCGACCACGCTGATCACGACCAACGACCCCGTGAAGATCGCGGAAGACTACGCGATGCTCCAGCACCTGGCCGACGGCCGGGTGGACCTCATGATGGGCCGCGGCAACACCGGCCCCGTCTACCCGTGGTTCGGCCAGGACATCCGCCAGGGCGTCCCGCTCGCGATCGAGAACTACGGCCTGCTGCACAAACTCTGGCGCGAGGACGTCGTGGACTGGAAAGGCCGCTTCCGCACCCCGCTCCAGGGCTTCACCTCCACCCCCCGCCCCCTGGACGGCATCCCGCCGTTCGTCTGGCACGGCTCCATCCGCACCCCGGAGATCGCCGAACAGGCCGCGTACTACGGCGACGGCTTCTTCGCCAACAACATCTTCTGGCCCAAGGAGCACTTCCAGCGCCTCATCACGCTCTACCGGGAGCGCTACGCCCACTACGGCCACGGCACGCCGGAACAGGCGATCGTCGGGCTCGGCGGGCAGGTGTTCATGCGGGCCAGGTCGCAGGACGCCGTCCGCGAGTTCCGTCCCTACTTCGACAACGCCCCCGTCTACGGCCACGGCCCCTCGCTGGAGGACTTCACGGCCGAGACGCCGCTGACCGTCGGCAGCCCGCAGGAGGTCATCGACAAGACCCTGACCTTCCGCGACTCGTTCGGCGACTACCAGCGCCAGCTCTTCCTCATGGACCACGCGGGCCTGCCGCTGAAGACCGTGCTGGAGCAGATCGACATCCTCGGCGAGGAGGTCGTGCCCGTGCTGCGCAAGGAGTTCGCGATCGGCCGGCCCGCGAACGTGCCCGACGCCCCCACCCACCTGTCCCGACTTGGAGAGAAGAAGTCATGAAGCTCGCCGCCGTCTCGGCCGGACTCACCCAGCCGTCCTCCACCCGCCTGCTGACCGACCGGCTGGTGGAGGCCACCGTGCGCGCCGTGGACGACGAGGTGGAGGTCGAGGTCGTCGAGCTGCGCGACCTGGCCACCGAGATCGCCAACAACTTCGTCACCGGCTTCGCGGGGCGGGCGTTGCGTACCGCGCAGGAGGCGGTCACCTCGGCCGACGGGCTGATCGCGGTCACCCCGATCTTCACCGCCTCCTACAGCGGATTGTTCAAGTCGTTCTTCGACGTCCTGGACCCCGAGGCGCTGGAGGGCAAGCCGACGCTGATCGCGGCCACGGGTGGCACGCCACGGCACTCGCTGGCGCTGGAGCACGCGTTGCGGCCGATGTTCGCCTACCTGCACGCGGTCGTCGCCCCGACCGCCGTGTACGCGGCGGCCGAGGACTGGGGCAACGACGATGGCCTGCCCGACCGGATCCGGCGCGCCGCCACGGAGCTGTCCGGCCTCATGAGCCACCGCGTCCCGGCCCGCGAGGAGCGTCTCGTTCCCTTCGCCGAACAGCTCGCCGCCCTCACCCGGGAGCCCTGACCCCTGCCGTCCGCCGAGCGCGGGCCGTACGGGCTCAGACGTCTGAGGGTTTGACCATGGTGAGGACGACGCGGGCCTGGTGGTCGGCGCCCCGCTGGTTCGGGTGGAAGGGGATGACGGGGCCGAGCGGGTCGGTGGACAGCGGGAGCAGGCCCTCGACCCACCGGACCCCCGGGCGGCGGCAGACGTCGTGGCCGCGGCTGGTGGTGTAGGTGTCGGCCAGGCGTACGCCGGTGGTCCCGGCCACGCGGGTCAGCATGGCGTTGAGCTCGCGGAGCTTGGCCGACAGCCAGTCCATGTCGAGGTCGGTGATCTGGACGTAGGGGTAGCAGCCGCCGACGTCGGGCAGGCCGGCGAGGTAGTCGACCAGGAGGATCTCGGCGCGGGGCGAGCGCTGCTTGATGCCGTTCACGGCCGCCACGACCTTCGGCTCCGTTGCACGGATATTTCTGGACATGCGGTCTACGCCGTCCACCACCCAACGCTTCTTGCACGGCGCCCCGAACGGCGCGGGCAGCGTGCCGCCGGGCGCGTCAGCGTGGGCAGCAGGTTGATGCAGTCTCCGACCGCCGCGGCCAGCCCCGCGTCGTTGCCGCCGATTCCCAGCGTCACCAGGTCGGTCGTGGCGCTCAGCCGGTCGAACTGCGGCCGGTTCACCCCGTCGATCAGGCCCCTGATCCGCGTGACGTCCTGCGGCGCGGTCATGTGGTCGGTGGTCGCGCCGCCGCAGGTCGCGTCACGGAACACCGTGACGCCGAGGGCGGCGGCGACCTGCTTGGGATAGTTCTTGGAGCTCTGCACGCACCCGCTCGGCACGTGCTTGGTCGTGAGGTGAACGATGGAGACGTCGGCGCTCCACGAGTCGCCCAGCGCGACGTACTCGCGGACACCGGAGGCGGGCGCCGTGACCAGGCCCGCCACGAGGATCAGAGGTAGCAGCACCCGCCCATTGTGACGGTCACCCTATGCGCCTGTCCGGTTACTGTACGGATACCAGCGTGGCGAACCGGGTGGCCACCGTGTGCCAGATCGGCGTGGAGACGGGCTCGTCGGCGACCGCCCGCGCGTACAGCTCGGCGGGGTCGAAGCCGTCCACCTCCCACTTCCTGACCCGCTCCGGCAGCGCCTCGGGGTGGAACTGCACGCCCCACGCCCGGTCGCCCACCCGGAAGGCCTGGTACGGGCAGCGTTCCGTGGAGGCCAGCCACACCGCGCCCGGCGGCAGGGCGGTGACGGCGTCCACGTGGTGCTCGATCGCGGGCACCACCTCCGGCAGGCCGTGGAAGAGCGGGTCGGCCGCGGCCTCGGGGCGGATCGTCACGGGGGTGCTGCCGTTCTCGGGCGCGCCGGCGTCGGCCGTCACCACCCCGCCCGCCACGTGCGCGAGCAGTTGCCCGCCCAGGCAGATCCCGAAGTACGGCACCGCCCGCTCGATCGCCTGCACCGCCAGCTTGCGCGTCCCGGCCAGCCAGGGCGCGCGGGCGTCGTCGCCGGGCAGGTAGCCGCCGCCCAGCACCACCATCGCGTCGTGCTCCAGCGTCTCGGGCAGCGCCGCGCCCTCGTGAGCGTGCACGATATCCGGCCGCAACCCCCGCGCGGCCAGCCAGTCGCCGAACCGGCCGGGGCCGCCGCTCCGGCTGTTCTGCACGATCAGGACGTCACGCATCGTAGGCCTCCGCCATCCACTCGAGAATCTGCCCGTCCACGTCCTCGGGGCGGGTGAGCTTGAAGAAGTGCGCGTAGCGTCCGGAGCCCATCGCGAAGCTCCGCGCCAGCAGGGGGTGCGCGATCGGCCGGGCGAGAGTGATCTCCACCTGCAGGCTGCGCGCCTTGGGGCGGATCTCGGCGAACTTGCGCCCGGCCTTCAGGAACACCCCGACCCCGACCGCGTCCTCGTGCAGCGGGCCGAGCGGGCCCAGCGCGTCGACCAGGCGGTCGTAGATCTCCCGGTAGGCCTCGGGCCACGGCGCGAACACTTCGTCGACGGTGACGCCGGGCACGCACACGTGCGACTGCCGCTCACGTCCGAACTCGCGGTCGCAGCGGGGGCAGACCCACCTGCTCATTCGCGTCCGCTCATTCGCGGTGCATCGGACGCGTGGCGTCCTCTCCGCCCGGGGGCTGCTGGGGCTGGAAGACCGAGCCGGGCTCCTGGCCGGGCGGCCGCTGGAAGGCCGACGGCTGCTGCTCCTGCGGCTGGAAGGCCGACGGCTGGCGTTCCTGCGGCTGGAAGGCCGGGGGCTGCTGGTAGGGCTGCTCGGGACCGGCCGCGGGCTGGTAGGAGCCCGGCCCGTACGGCCCCGCCGTACCGTGGGCGGCGTGCGCGGGTCGCCGCGCCCCCCGCCAGCGCGAGGGGAAGAACGACGCCACGAGCATCCCCACGCCGAGCGTCAGGAGGATGCCGGTGTACATCAGCGTCGTCAGTCCCCGGCTGAACATGCTGGGCAGAAAGTCGGGCAGCAGCCGCACCCCGAGCGACATCTCCAGGATGGGGAAGAGGCCGACCACGGTGTAGATCAGCCCGCCGATGAGCGTGGCGACCGGCGAGATCCGCGAGCTGAACAGGAAGGCCACGAGCACGCCCGCGCCCGCCATGACCGCGAGCCCGACCCACGGGGGCGTGAAGGTCCGCATGGCGTGGTTGAACCCATCCAGGCCGAATGAGAGCACCACCACCAGCAACGGCGCCAGGAGGAGCCCCGCCACTACTCCGAGTCCGTGCCGCGCACCGTTGGACATGTCTGACCCCCGTTCCGGTTAGTGCCATAACCTACCCCGTTGTCCGGCGCCGGTCACGGGGAGGTGTAGCTGTCGTAGCCCAGCTTGGCGGCCACCGCGAGCCCGCACGCGGCGGCGAGATAGCGCAGGCTCTGGCCGGGCAGCCGCCTGGCGATCTTGGGCCCGACCCACCCGCCCAGCAGGAACCCGGCGGCCAGCGGGCCCACCGCGACCCAGTCCACCGGCCCGAACATCGCGAATCCGAGCGCCGCCACCGCGTTCGCCAGCCCGGTCAGGACGTTCTTCACCGCGTTGACCTTGGCCACGGGATGGTCGAGGACGGCGGACAGGATCGCGAACATGAGGATCCCGCCCGCCGCGCCGAAGTAGCCGACGTAGACCGCGACGGCGTACATGGCCAGCTTGGCCATCACCCCGTGCTCGTGGAGCCTGCTCGCGCTGGGCGGGCGGACCAGGACCAGCGAGGCGCCGGCGATGAGCCACGGCATGATCAGCTCGAACGTCCTGGCCGGGGTGACGAGCAGCAGGGCCGCACCGGAGGCGCCGCCCAGCGCGGTCAGCCACCCCAGCCGCAGCACCCTGGCGCCCTCGCCGCGCAGTTCGGGCCGGGACCCGGCGGCGGCGCCGATGCCGGTGAAGAGCAGGGCCACGGTGTTGGTGACGTTGGCGGTCAGCGGCGGCAGGCCGAAGGCGAGCAGGGCCGGGTAGGAGACGACCGAGGCGAGGCTGACGACCGTGCTGACGATTCCGGCGGCGATCCCCACCCCGAGCAGTCCCAGCACCTCGATCACCCCCGACATGCTAGGAGGTGGCCGCCGGCCGGCCCGCGCCGGGGGTCAGGAGGCGAACCCGGGGATCCAGCGTTCGGCCTCCGCGCGGAAGGGGGCGGTGGCCTCCAGCTGGCTCAGCAGGCCGTAGCCGGCGGTCAGCACGCGGAAGCTCATCACGTAGCCGGGCGGCACGTTGAGCGTGCGGAAGATGCTGGTGCCGTCGCCGAGCATGTACAGGCCGCGCTCGCGCATCCAGTCGCGGGTGAAGGTGAACGACTCGGCGGCGATCGGCTCGGCGTACGGGCGTACGAAGGAGCCCAGGGCCTCCAGGTCGACCTCGGCGCCGTCGCGGATGACGCCCTCCTCGCGGAAGACCCGGGCCACGCCTTCGATGTCGTCGGCGGCGCCGTACCGGAGCATGGGTCCGACGGCGGGCGGGTGGCCGTCGGGATAGGCCTTCACGGCGCCGAAGTCCAGCACCCCGAGGCGCCCGTCGGGGGTGACGCGGAAGTTGCCGGGGTGCGGGTCGCTGTGCAGGTAGCCGCAGCGGACCGGCGAGGAGAAGGAGAAGCGGACCAGGCGCAGGGCCGCGCGGTCGCGGACCTCCTGCGGTCCCTCGGCGATGATCTGGGCGAGCGGGGTGCCGTCGAGCCACTCGGTGACGATCACGTGCTCCGAGGCGGCCACGACGGGCGGGACGGCGATGTCGGGGTCGCCGGCGTACTCGGTGGCGAAGGCGTGCCAGGCCTCGGCCTCCTTGCCGTAGTCGAGTTCCTCGGCCACGCGTTCCTGGAGTTCCTGGACGAAGGAGCGCACGTCGAGGCCGGGCAGCAGGACGCCGAAGAGCTTGGCGACCCGGCCGAGCTGCTTGAGGTCGCCGCGCAGGGCCTTGGCGGCGCCGGGGTACTGGACCTTGACGGCCACGGGCCGGCCGTCGGACCACAGGGCCCGGTGCACCTGGCCGATCGAGGCGCTGGCGGCGGGTTCGTCGTCGAAGGCGGCGAAGTGCGCGCGCCAGTCGTCGCCGAAGTCCCCGGCCAGGACCTTGTGCACCGTGGCGGCGGGCATGGGCGGCGCGGAGTCCTGCAGCTTGGTGAGCGCGGCCCGGTAGGGGCCGATGACGGCGGGCGGCAGCGCCGACTCCAGCACCGACAGGAGCTGCCCGATCTTCATGGCGCCGCCCTTGAGCTCGCCGAGCACCTTGAACAGCTGCTCGGCGGTGCGCGTCTGCACCTCGGCCGCGATGAGCTCGGCCGGTCCGCCGAGCGCGCGCTTGCCGAGACCGAGCGCGGTACGGCCCGCGTATCCGAGAGGAAGGGCGGCGAGCTTCGCCGTCCGGGCCACCGCCGACTGCGGAAGATCAGACATGTCCTTATCTTTTGGACTCAATGCCAATAAGGCAACGTGACAGTCGCCACATCGGATGCAACCCTCAATGCATGGAGGAATTGATCACGGCACTGACCGAGGGAAACAGCGGTCTCATCGCGGTCGTGCCGGAGATCGACGGCCTGGAGGGCGCCGGTGTCACCACCGCCGCCACGAGGGCCTGCGAGGATCCCCGCGTACGCGCCCGCTTCCCCGGCGGCATCGCCTGGCTGACCGTGGGCGCCGACCCCCGCCAGACGCTCGGCGACCAGTTGCTGGAGCGGGCGCTGGAGGTCAGCGGCGGCGCCGACCCGGCCGACTGGATCGAGGTGCTGCTGACCGCCGACGAGCTGACCGCCGCCCCGGGCGACGGGCTGGTCGTGCTGGACGGCGTGCGCGCGCCGCACGTGTCGATGCTCGCGATGATCGTCGCGCACCGCGCCAGCGTCCTGGTCACCGCCCGCACCGCCCGCGGCCTGCCCGGCAGCGCGACGGTCGTGCGGCTCCCGGTACGGCGCTGGCCGCTCCTCGACCGGCTCGCCACGGCGCTCAAGACCCGCCCGGCCCGCGAACCCGACCTGCGCGAGCCCGCCTCCCGCGAGAGCGCGGTCCACGAGCTGCTCGACGCCGGACTGGTGCGGGCGGAACTGCCCGACAGCGTCGCCCGCCTGCTGGAGCTGGGCGCCTTCGCCACCGACCGCAACATCCCGACCGGCCTGGCCCGCCTGCTGTGGGCGCGTACCGCCGGGCTGAGCCCGATCGAGTCGGACCTGACGCTGGCCGGGCTGAGCGCGCTCGGCCTGCTCGCCGAGGCCCCGGACCGCGAGGTGCTGCTCGTGCCCGACGTGGTGCGCGGCTACCTGCGCGCCGCGCTCGGCCCGGACGGGCTGCGCCGCGTCAACCGGGCCCTGGTCGAGGCCATCGACCGGGGCGCCGACGGTGAGGCCTCCCACGAGGACATCGCCTACGTGCTCGCCCGGCTGCCCGGCCACCTCCGGCAGGCCGGCATGAACGTGGAAGAGCTGGTCTGCGACGGTGGGTGGATCGCGACCAAGCTGCAGAGCTTCGGCGTGGCCGCCGTCGAACAGGATCTGGAGCTGGCCGCGACGCCGCTGGCGCGGCGGCTGCGCCGTACGCTGGCGCAGAGCGCGCTGGTGCTGGCCAGGACCGAGCACGCCGCGCCCGCCGCGCCCACGGCGGCGGCCACCCTCGCCGGGCGGTTGTTCGCGGTGCCGGCGACCGCGCGGGAGATCGCCGCGCTGCTCGGCGGCTCCGGCTCGCCGTGGCTGGAGTGCCTGTGGGCGCCGCCGGACCTGCCGCCGCCCGCGCTGCGCCGGATCATGGGCGCCCGCGGCGAGGAGCGCTACGGCGTGGCGATCAGCCCCGGCGGCGACTGGCTCGTCACCGCCGACGAGATCTGCACCGCGACGCTGTGGAACCTGGACGGCACCGTCCGCACCGTGCTGACCGGCCACGAGGACGACGTCACCTGCGTGGCCGTCGCCCCCGACGGCACGTGGCTGGCCACCGGCAGCGACGACGGCACCGTGCGCTTATGGGCCCCGGACGGCACTCAGCGGCAGGTGCTCGAAGGCCACGACGACCCGGTCAGGCACGTGGTGATCGCGCCGGACGGCTCGTGGCTGGCCTCGTGCGCCGAGGATCTGATCGCCTGGGCGCCGGACGGCCGCCTGCTGTGGCGGGTGGCGGCGGCCGAGGACGGGCCGGCGCCCGTGATCACCCCCGACAGCGGCACGCTCGCCCACCGCGACCGCACCTGGACCCGCGACGGCCGGCCTGCCACCGGCGCGGCTCCCCCGCCGCCCGATCCGCCGGCGGACGCTCTGGCCGCCGAGCACCTCGACCGGCTCGGCGTCACCGGCGTCGCCTTCGCCCCCGACCGCAGCTGGCTGGCCAGCGTCAGCCTCGACGGCAGCATCCGCCTGTGGGACGCCGCCCCGGGCCTGCCCGCGCCCGACGAGCACCTGCGCCGCCGCCCGCTGCGCGCGATCGCGGCCGTGGCCGACGGCAGCGCCCTGGTCACGGCGGGCGGCGCACCCGGCCTGACGCTCTGGGACGAGGAGGGCAGCGCGCGGCGCACAGTGCACGAGCGGGTCACGTTCACCGCGGTGGCGAGCTCCGAGGACGGCGCCCTGCTCGCCGCCACCGACGACGAGGGCCTGCTGTGGCTGCTGGACCGCCACGGCGAACCCCTCCATCGCGTACGGCTGCGCGGCCCCGCCCGCTCCGTGGCCATGGCGCCGGACGGTTCCTGGCTGGCCACCGCCGCGCGGGACGCCGTGCAGTTCTGGCGGCCCGACGGGCAGCTGAGCGCCGAGACCTCGATGAAGGAACCCGGCCACCTGGCCATGGCGCCGGGCGGCGCGTGGGTGGCGGCGGGCGGGGAGTCCGTGCTGCTGCTCGACCCGGCGGGCCGCAGGATCGCGCCCGTGCTGACCCCGAGCTCCCCGGTGACCGGTCTGGCCGTCGCGCCCGGCGGTGCCTGGGTGGCCGCCTCCTCCACCAACGGCGCCATCCGGCGCTGGGACCGTACCGGCCGTCTGCGCGACGAACTGGAGGAGCAGACCGCCGCGGTGGGGCTGGCGGCGGGGCCGTTCGGGTCCTGGCTGGCCACGGCGACCGAGGACGCGGCCGTGCGGGTGTGGGACGTGCGCGCCGGCCGGTGCGTGGCCGCCATCCACCTCGACGCCGAACTGACCGGGTGCGCGTGGACGCCGGGCGGCACCCGCCTGTACGCGGTGGGCCACGCGGGCCTGTACGGCTTCCGCCTCCACCTGCCCCGCTAGGGCTCCGGGAGCAGGTGGCCGATCGTGACGTCGTACCGTTCGGCCAGCCGCCGGGCGATCAGCGAGCGGTGGCAGGCCGCGGCGTCGCGCTCGACGCAGAGCAGCGCCACCGTACCGCCGCCCGCCGGCTCCGGCACGATCGGCGTGAGGTCGGCGCGGTCGAGGATCTCGGCGGTGTAGCGGCGGGTGTACTCGGCAGCGAGTTCGCGGCGCGAGCGCTTGCCGACCCCTTGGCGGTCGTCCTCGGCGTACTGGAGGTGGCGCAGCTCGGTGGTCGGCGCGAGCTCACGGTGGTGCTCGTAGCCGATCCGGGCATGGGCGAGGGCCTCCTGCAGCCGCCGGGCGTTCGCCCAGGCGTACTCGGGTCCGCGTACGCCGCGCCGCTGGCGTACGTCGAGCAGCAGGCGGACCTCCGCCTGCCGCAGCCGCCGCAGGAAGGACTCACCGTCGAAGCCGTAGACGCCGACCGTCACCATTCTGAGCACCGGAAGATCACCCGCCTTCTTGGTCCTGGTGCCGCTTCCGGCAGCGCTGCCGGAAGCGGCGAAACACGTCATGCGACGGCGGTCCCCTCAAGCTCGACCATCAGGTCGGGGACCGCCAGCCGGGTCACCCCGAGCATCGTGGTGGAGGGCGCCACCCGGGCGGCGCCCAAGCGCCCCGCCAGCACGCCGTAGTGCTGGAAGAGCCGGTCGACGTCGGTGGTGTAGACGTTGAGCCTGACGAGGTTCGCCAGGGACATGCCGGCCTCGCCGAGCACGGCCTCCAGGTTGTCGAGGCTCAGCGCCAGCTGCGCCGCCATGTCATCGGCGTGCTGAGGCTTGCCGTCGGCGCTCATCGCGGTCTGCCCGGAGCAGTACAGGGTCCTGGTCTGCCCGGAGACGACCTCGCCCTGGTTGTAGCCCAGCTCCGTCGACCACGCCCACGGGTTGACGGCCGTTCGCTCGATTGCCATATCCGCTCCATTCGATTCGTTTCATCACGTACGCCGATCGGCTCGGTGGCCGTCGTCGTGCTGTTCAGCCTCCCGGCAAATCACGACATCCTCTGTCGCGTATTCCTGTTAAGTTTTCGTATGCGCGCCGACCGGTTGGTCTCGCTGGTCCTGCTGCTGCGGCGGCACGGCCGGCTGTCGGCGGCCGCGCTGGCCCGCGAGCTGGAGGTCTCCACCCGCACCGTGCTGCGCGACATCGAGGCGCTGTCCGCGGCCGGGGTCCCGGTCTACGCCGAACGCGGCCGGCACGGGGGTTTCGCGTTGCTGCCCGGTTTCCGGACCGAGCTCACCGGGCTGAACCACGACGAGGCCCTCGCCCTGCTGGTCGCCGGATCGCGGCGCGGCGCGCAGGCGTTCGGCCTCGGGTCCGCGCTCGCCTCGGCGATGCTCAAGGTGGTCGACGCACTGCCCGACAGCTATCGCGACACCGCCGCCGGGGCGGCCGAGCGGCTGCTCATCGACCCGGAGACCGACCTCCTCTCGCGCCGCCTCGCCGACGAGGAGGTGCCCGACGCGATCGCGGCCGAGGTCCTGCGCGCGGTGTTCGCCGGGCACAAGCTGCGGATCCATTACGCGGCCGTGGGCCAGGCCCCGGAGTGGCGCACGGTGGACCCGATCGGCCTGGTCACCGTCCGCGACCGGGGCTACCTGCTGGCCACGAAGTCCGGCGCTGACCGCACCTACCGGCTGTCCCGCGTCCTGGCCGCCGAGGAGCTCGGCGAACCCGCGCAACGACCGGACCGGGTCGACCTGGACCGGGCCTGGCGCGAACGCGGCACGCGGTTCCGTACCGGCGGCGACCAGGTCACCGTGCTGGTCCGGCTGAACCCGGCGCGGCGGGAGGACCTGGTGGGCACCGCGCTGGCCGTCCTGTCCGAGGAGAGCGGCGCGGACGGCTGGCTGCGCCTGGAGGTGACCTTCCAAGATCCGAGACACGCCGAATGGGCGCTGTGGCAGCTCACCACGAACGCGGAGGCCCTGGCCCCGCAGTGGTTGCGCGACGCGCTGCGCGAGCGTGCCACCGCGATCGCCACCCGCTACGGAACGTCAGCCTGAGCGGGCCCGCGGGCGGCGTACCCCAGGCGGGCGAAGCTCTCGTGCGGCCAGAACAGCGTGCAGGTGAACGAGCGGTCCGGGTTCGGCAGCGCCTGCAGCTTCGCGCGGACCGCGCTGTGGGCGCCGTCCACGCCGATCACGACCGCGCCCGGGCGGCAGGTCCGCCTCCACGCGGTGACCGAAGTTCAGGGTGACGCCGTCGTGTCGGCACCTCCGATGTCCAGACAGACCGGACCTCCAGGGCCAGACCTCCCGGGGCCGGACTCTCAGGCCCGGACCTCCGGGACCTCCGGCGGACTTCGCGACCAGACCTCCGGGGGCGAGGGCGGGAAGGCGCCGGGAGACGGGGTCGCAGGCCGCTGAGACCACTGGGCGGGGCTTGGAGCTGCGACGCTGGGTGCCGGCTTGGCGGTGGGTGGCTGGTTGGCTGGTGTTCGGGTGGGTTGGTGATACTTGGGCAGGTGACTCCTCCTCGCCTCGTGGCCACCGACCTTGACGGCACCCTCCTGGACTCCACCGGCTCCCTCACCCCCCGCACCCGAGCCGCCCTGCGCCTGGCCGAGCGGGCCGGCGCCGAGATCGTGTTCGTGACCGCCCGCCCGCCGCGCGGGGCGGAGCGGGTGGCGGCCGTGGCCGGGGTGGCGGGGACGGCGGTCTGCAGCAATGGCGCGATCGTCTACGACCTGGCCGGCCGTACCATCACCGAGCGCGCCGACCTCGACCCCGCCGTCCTCCGCAAGATCATGGCCGCGCTGGTGGAGAGTGTGCCGGGCATCGCGTTCGCCGCGGAGACGGGGCACACCGTCCTGTGCGAACCCGGCTACTCCCGGCGTATCGCCGAAGACCTCGACTTCTACCGCGACGTCCCCTCCGTCTGCGACGCGGGCGAGCCGGTGGCCAAGCTGCTGGCCTGGGCGGCCGGTCATCCGGTGGACGACCTGGCCGGCCTGGCCGTGGCCGCGGTGCGGGACCAGGTCACCATCACCCACTCGGGCGGCCGGAGCCTGCTGGAGATCAGCGCCACCGGCGTCGACAAGGCTGCCGCCCTGGCCCGCGTGTGCCGGGCCCGCGGCGTGGACGCCGCCGACGTGGTGGCCTTCGGCGACATGCCGAACGACCTGGCCGTCCTCGCCTACGCCGGCCACGGCTACGCGATGGGCAACGCCCATCCCCTCCTCCTGGAGTCGATCGGGCGCCGCACCCTGTCCAACGACGAGGACGGTGTCGCCGCCGTCCTGGAACGCCTGTACGGCTGAGCCCCGCGTACCCCATCTGGAGTACGGACGATCGCGACACCGGGCGGATGCCGGGCGGCGCCGGACCCGCGAGCCTGGTGGCCTCAGCCGAGATCGAAGGAGAATTCCGTGGTCACCCAGCAGGTCGTCAAGGAGCGCGGCGGGCTCAGGGCCGCCTTCAAGGCCGCCATCGTCCTCAACGCGCTCGCGGTCCTGGCCCAGGGGGTCACGGCCGGCCAGCTGCTCGGCGGCGCCGGTACCGCCGCGCACGGCATGGGCGCCGGCGCCGTGCACGTCGCGGGGCTGCTGGTGGCGATCACCGGGGTTCTCGCGTGGAAGCCGGGACGCGGCGCGGGCTGGCCGGCGCTGGTGGGGGTGGGGATCCTGCTGCTGGGGTTCGCGCAGTCGATGACCGGCGGGTCGGGGGCCACGGCGGTGCACGTGCCGCTGGCGCTGGCGATTTTCGGGCTCAGCGTGTGGCTGGTGGTATGGGCGTTCAGCCCTCGCATGTCGCGTATGTGAACAAGTACTGTCGGACTCGTGAGTGACGTGCGCGTGGTCGTGGGGCCGGGGGTCGTCGCCGATCCCACCCTTCTGTCGGAGGTCGCCGAACGCGAGTTCGCGGCCTTGGGGGTGAAGGGGCACATCAGGTACGCCCGCACCGTCGGCGAGCTGCGCCCCGACGGCGGCATCCCGGTGATCCTCCCGGGACCTGACCCGGCGGCACGGGCCCTCATGAGCGAGCCGGTGGGCCCGGTCGTCTGGCTGGACCTCACCCGCGACGACCGGGTGAGTCCCGGCAAGGACGCCCGCCACCTGCACGGACGCGGCGTGGACGGCCTGGCGTGGGCGATCAGGCACGCCGTGCACCACACCCGCCACAGCGCCCGCCGCGTCACCTACGGTCCTCACCCCGACCAGTGGGCCGACCTCTACCTCCCGCCCACCGCCGCCGCGTCCTCCGGCGGCCTTCCGGTGATCGTGCTGGTGCACGGGGGCTACTGGCGGTCGATCTGGGCCGCCGACCTGATGGAGCCGCTCGCCGCCGACCTGGTCGGGCGCGGGTTCGCGGTGTGGAACCTGGAGTACCGCCGCCCCGACCTCCACGGGTGGCAGGCCACGACCGCGGACGTGGCGGCGGGCGTCGGCGCCCTGGCCGGTGCCGCCGAGTCGGCCCTGGACCTGAACCGGGTCGCGGTGGCCGGGCACTCCGCCGGCGCCCAGCTCGCGCTGCGCGCGGCGGCCGACGGCGCGAGGGTGGCACTGGCCGTCTCCCTGGCGGGCGTCCTGGACCTCATGGAGGCCGGGCGCCGATGGCTGAGCTCGGGCGCGGTGGCCTCGGCCATGGGAACGGACACCCAGCTGTACGGCGAGGCCAGCCCCCTGGCCAGGCTCCCCCTGAAGGTACGCCAGCTGGTGGTCCAAGGCTCGGGCGACGACCTGGACCTGGTCGACTTCAGCCGCCGCTATGCCAGAGCCGCCAAGGAGTCGGGCGACGACCTCACGTACCTGGAGATGTCCGGCGACCACTTCGCCGTCATCGACCCCGCCACCCCCATCTGGCGCACCACCGCCGTGGCCATGGCCAACGCCCTGCGCTGAGACCGGGCGGCCGGGGCGTCAGGCGCGCATCTCGGAGGGCAGGGCGGTGTCGGCGTTCAGGAGTTCCACGCCCAGCAGTTCGCCCGACTCGCCGAAGTCGAGGACCACGTCGTCGGCGACCGCCTGCCGTACCGCCTCGCCCGGGGCGATCTCCCGCTTCATCGCGATGTACGCCGCGTTGACCTCCTGGTCGATCCTCAGATAGACGGTCCTCGGGCCTGAGGGTTCCTCGTCCCAGGACAGCAGGCCCTCGCGGCCCTCCGGCGAGTTGGCCACCGCCGTACGCAGGACGCCGAGCACCATCTCCACGACCTTCACCGCGTCCGACTCGGTGACCTTGCGCTCGTGTTCCCATCCGTCCAGCCCGTCGATCCGGTAGGGGCACGACCACTCCCCCGTCGGCTCCTCGTACGGCAGGCCGACCGTGATCGTCACCTCCCTGGGCGGCATGGTGCGCAGGGTGAGTGTGCGGCTGGCGATCTCGTACATGCCTGCGACCTACCCACGAGCGGGCCCCCGCATCCGGCCGGGGCAGTACCCCCCAACTCATACCGTGGTCGTCTATTCCGTTCTGCCCGCGCCACGAACCAGTTAGGCTGCGGCGCGTAAGGGGGGTCACTGTGATGGAAGAGACGTTCGGGGCGCGCCTGCGCTCCAGACTGGATAAATACGGACCTCTGTGCGTCGGCATCGACCCGAGCCCCGCGCAACTGCTCGCCTGGGGACTGGACGACTCACCCGCGGGCCTGGAGAAGTTCAGCCGGACGGTCGTGGAGGAGATCTCCGACGTCGCGGCGGTGGTCAAGCCGCAGTCGGCGTTCTACGAGCGCTGGGGCAGCCGCGGCGTGGCGGTGCTGGAGCGCACGGTCCGCGACCTGCGCGCCGCCGGCCCTCTGGTCATCCTCGACGCCAAGCGCGGCGACGTGGAGTCCACCATGATCGCCTACGCCGAGGCCTACCTCGACCCCGGCAGCCCCCTGGCCGCCGACGCCCTGACGGTCAGCCCGTACCTGGGCCTGGCCTCCCTGGCCCCCGCGATCCGCCAGGCCCACACCAACGACGCCGGGTTGTTCATCCTGGCCCGCACCTCCAACCCGCAGGCCGAGCGGCTGCAGTCGCACGTGGCCGGCCAGATCTACGACGCGGTGGCCGGCCTGAACCAGGGCGGGACCCCCCTGGGCTCGATCGGCGTGGTGGTCGGCGCCACGGTCGCCGACCCCGGCTTCGACCTCTCCCTCCTGAACGGCCCCATCCTCGCACCGGGCCTGGGCGCCCAGGGCGCCTCTCCGTCCGACCTCGCGCGCCTGTTCGCCGGGGTACGGCACGCCGTCGTCCCCTCGGTGTCGCGCGCGGTGACCGAGAACCCGGCCCGGATCCGCGAGATCACCCTGCGCTACCGCGACGACTGCGCCCACCACCTGGCCTCCTGACCGGCCCCTCGGTCCTCCGGCGGAACGTGTCGGTACACGGTCGCTCGGCACGTCCGGGATGACCTCGCCGAGCCGGTCCCTGGCCCTGAGAGGCTTCAGCCGCGCAGGAAGGCGTCGATCTCGGCACGGGCCGGCATCGAGGTACTGGCCCCTTCCCGCTGCACCGACAGAGCCGCCGCGGCCGACGCGAACCGCAGCGCCTCGGCAGGAGCCAGCCCCTCCCCCCGGGCCACCGCCAGCGCCCCCACGAACGTGTCCCCCGCCGCCGTGGTGTCCACCGCCTTCACCGGCACCGCCGCCACCCGCAGCCGCTCACCGGAGCGCGAACCGTACAGCGCCCCGGCGGCACCAAGCGTGATCACCGCCTCGGGCACCCGCTTCAGAAGCGCGTCGAGCGCCTCCTCGGCCCCGGAGGCGCCGGTGATGGCGGCGGCCTCGTGCTCGTTCGGGACGATCAGGGTGACGGCGTCCAGCAGTTCGTCCGGCAGCGGCCGGGCGGGCGCCGGGGTGAGGATGACCGGCGCGCCGGACACCTGAGCCGCCTGGGCGGCCCCGATCACCGCCTCCATGGGCAGTTCGAGCTGCAGCAGCAACGCCCGCGACCCGGCGATCACGGCAAGGTCGTCCCCGGAGGGCCCGCTGACGGTGCCGTTCGCGCCGGGAACCACGATGATCGAGTTGCCACCGTCGTCGTCGACCACGATGTGCGCGATGCCGCTGGAACCGGGCACCTGCCGCAGCCCCCGGACATCCACCCCGGCCTCGGCGAGCGTGGCCCGCATCTCGGCGCCGAACCCGTCGTCGCCCACGGCCCCCAGAAACGCCACCCGGCCACCCGCACGCGCCGCGGCGATGGCCTGATTGGCCCCCTTGCCACCGGGAATCGTGCGGAAGGCGCGCCCGGTAATGGTCTCCCCGGTTCTGGGAGCCTGCGCCACATACGCGACCAGGTCCATGTTCGCGCTGCCGAAGACCGAGATCATGCCTTCATCATCTCCTGCGTACGGCGGGCCAGCTCTGCCAGCCCCACTCCATCGAAGCCGGTGAGGCTGGTGGACAGGCGGTCCCGCATGAGCCACTGCCCGGGCACCCGGCCGGCCAGCGCGCCGGCGATCGAGCCGACGGTGGCGCCGGCCGAGTCAGTGTCCCAGCCGCCGGCGACGGCCCCGGCTATCGCCCGGGTGAAGTCGCCGCGGCTGTGGACCAGGGCGGCGGCGGTCAGGGCGGCGTTGTTGATCGTGTGCACCCAGTGCAGGCCGCCGTGGCGCTCGTACAGGCCGTCCACGACCTGCTCGAAGTCGTCGGCCGAGCGGGCCGCCTCGACGGCCCGCCGTACCGCGTGGTGCAGGCGGGAGCGCGCGGGCACGACGGACAGGCCCGTCTCCACGACGTCCTCGGCGTCCGTGCTCACCAGGGCGCGGGCGCACATGGCGGCGACGAACATCGCGCCGTAGAGCCCGTTGGCGGTGTGGGTCAGGCGGGCGTCGCGGTAGGCGTGGCTCGCGGCCGTCGCCGGGTCGCCCGGGTTCACCCATCCGTAGACGTCGGCCCTGATGAAGGCGCCGATCCACTCGCGGAACGGGTTGCGGTGGAGGGCGGTGTCCGGCGGTTCCAGGCCGTCGAGCAGGTTGCGGTAGGCGACGCGCTCGGCGGTGAAGGTACGGCCGGCGGGCAGCTCGTCCAGCCACAGCTTGGCCACGTCGTCGGTGGTGAACCCGTGGCCGTGCCGCTCCAGGACGGTGAGCGCGAGCAGCGGGTAGTTGAGGTCGTCGTCCTCGGGGATGCCGTCGATGTTCTCGGCCAGCGAGTTGACGGCGCTGCGCCGGTTCCACGGCCACCGCCCGGCCACCTCGGCGGGCAGGCCCTTCGCGGTGAACCAGCCGCGGATCGGCCAGTTCCCGGTGGCCTCGGCGATCTCCCTGATGCCCGCGCGCGGGATCTTCTCCACCGGCTTGCCGAGTACGCACCCGGCGGCCCGGCCCTGCCAGGCGGCCAGCAGGCGCGCCGGGTCGGGTTCCGCGGGCCGCGGGACGGGCCAGGCGGGGCAGGCGGCGATGATGTCGCTCAGCTCGCCCGGCTCCTCCAGCGGCGAGGTGAGCTCGGCGAGCTGGTCCATCAGGTCGCCGGCCAGCCCGCGCAGCCGTGCCGCACCCGGCTCGGAGGCGCCGGCGCGCGGCGGGGCGTCGTGCCCGCCCGCCGCGTGCCACTCGCCGGTGATGCGGGCGAACCGGGCGGGATGGGCGGCGGCCCGCCCGTCCTCCTCGGCCTGCCGGAGCTCGTGCCCGATCAGGTCCTCCGGCTGTACCCAGGTGAGGCGGATCATTCGCCCGCCAGCTCGGCGAAGGCGTCCTCGTGGGCGCGCCTGCGGGCCAGGTCGGCGGTGTGCACGCGCTTGGCCACCCGGGCGATCGCCCGCCCCGGCGTCACGATGTCGGTACGGCTGGCCGTACCGACCGCCTCGACCCACGCGGCGGGCACGCTGCCGAGCCCGCCGAGCGCGCCCGCGATCGCCCCGCCCATGGAGGCGATCGAGTCGGCGTCGCGACCGTAGTTCACCCCGCCGAGCACGGTCTCCCTGAAGTCGCCCTTGGCGATCACCAGGAAGGCCAGCGCCAGCGGCAGCTCCTCGATGCTGTGCACGCGACTCGGCCGGCGCGCCCCGAGTCCCTGGTCGCGGTAGGTGTCGGCGACGGTGTCGTAGGGCCGCATGGCGGTCCGCAGCTTCTCGAACGAACCGTCCCAGTGCCCCAGATCGACCGCGGCGCCGCACACGGCCTCGATGGCGGCGCGGGTGCCGTCCTTGGCCAGGCGGATCGAGGTGGCGATCACGCTGTCCACGGTGGCGCCCGGCCGCATGGCCTCGGCGACCGCGGCGGCCATGATGCCGGCCGCCTCGCGGCCGTAGCTGGACTGGTGGGCGCCGGTCAGGTCGATCGCCTCGGCGTAGGCGGCGTCCGGGTCGCCGGCGTTGACGACGCCGACCGGGGCGACGTACATGGCGGCGCCGCAGTTCACGATGTTGCCCACGCCGGCCTCGCGCGGGTCGGCGTGGCCGTAGTGCAGGCGGGCCACGATCCACTTCTCGGCCAGGAAGATCCGCTGCAGCGGCAGCGCCTCGGCCTCCAGCTCGGGGATCCACACGCGCTCGCCCATCAGCTCCGGCACGAAGTGCTCGGCCATCGCGTACGCGTCGAGGTGGCGGCCGGCCTTCTCGTACACGCGGATCAGCGCGTGTGTCATCAGGGTGTCGTCGGTGATGTGGCCGTCGCCCTTGTGGTACGGGGCGATCGGGCGGGCGTTGCGCCAGTCCTCGTTGTACGGCGGCACGATGCCCTCGACCGGCCCGCCGTACCGTGTGGTGATCTGCTCGGGAGTCCAGCCTTCCGTGGCGCCGCCCAGAGCGTCACCCACCGCGGCCCCCGCCACGCAGCCAGCGGCTTTGTCCTCAAGCGGCGTCATGTCAGTCCTTCCGTGAGTTCCAGGAGATCCCTGCCGGCCAGTTCTGGCAAGCAGCAACCGGCGAGCGTGCGAACCGGCGCGATCCACCCCTCCGGGATCGCGCCGTACCCCCCGCACGCTCCGGTGATCGCGCCCGCGAGCGCGGGCGCGGAGTCCGCGGTGGCGGCCAGGCACGCCGCCGCGGACACGGCCGGTCCGACGGCGCCGCCCGACGCCTCGGCCAGCGCGAGCGCGATCGGCACGGTCTGCGCCGCACCCACCGCGTAGCTGTAGACGTGGTCGAGCAGCGCCGCGTCCAGCGCGGGCACCGCGCCGAACGCCTCGCCCGCCTTCCGCCCGGCCCGTACGGCCAGCCGCGCGTTGTGCCCGATCGCGGTGTCCTCCGGCAGCACGGCCAGCGCCGCCTCGACCGCCTCCGAGACCGGCGCGCCACCCACGGCGGCCTCGATCGCCGCCGCGACCGCCCGGGCGCCGAGAACGCCGTCACCGGCGTTGGTCACCCGCGCGTCCTCGGCCGGGTCGAGCCCGGCCGCGCCGAAGGCCACCGCCCTGATCGCGGCGGCGTCGTCGAAGAAGTGCGGGTTGTCGTGGCCGCTGGCGGGCGGTTCGACGCCCCTGGCCAGGTTGTCCAGCGCGCTCGCCACCGAGATCCGGGCCCGGACGTCGTCCCGGCCGGCCAGTTCGCGAAACGCCTCGGCCCGCGGGCGGCGCAGCGTGAGAACGGTCCACGCCAGCCATTCGGCGTCGTCCGACGGGCCCAGCGCCAGCGGCGCGGTCGGCTGGTTCAGCGCGAACGGCACCGGCAGCGTCGTGATCCGGTGCTCCTCGGCGAAGAGGTCGAGCTCCCGGTGCAGCCGCCTGCTCCACGGCGCGTGCAGCGCCGACCTGTGGCGCGCGGCGGGCCACCCGGCGGCGTCCCCCATGGCGAGCCCGATGAAGGCTCCCCTGATCCTGTCCCCCGACATCGATGTTCAGCGTCCTTTCGCCAGTTCGTCGGCGACGTCCAGCACGTGCCTGCCCTTCACGACGGGCAGGCATTTCCCGGTGGCGGGGCCGATGCGCTCGGCCCATCGCCTGGGTACGCCCGCCTCGCCCTGGAAGGCGCCGGACATGGCTCCGGCGATGGCGCCGATCGTGTCGGCGTCCCTGCCCAGGCCGACGCCGAAGGTCACCGAGGCCTCGACGTCACCCTCGCCGGCCAGGAACGCGGCCAGCGCCAGGGCGACGGCCTCCGGGGCGACGTCGGTCCAGGGGTAGTGCCGGACCACGACGGCTTCGTGCAACCGGCGACCGAGATCGCCGGGAATGGCGTCACCTGCCGTGCCCTGGCCCGCCGTACCGGGTAGGTCACCCAGGACTTCGCGGACCCGCACGATCGCGCGGGCCGTCCACGAGTCGGCGGGGATCACCGCGAGCGCGGCGTCGGCGACCTCCCGCGGCCGCGCGCCCGCCATCGCCGCGGCCACCGCGCCGGCGACCGCGCGGCCGCCGAGTATGCCCTCGCCGTCGCCGCTCACCAGCCCGTCCTGCTCGACCAGCCGCGCCGCCTCGGCGGGATCTCCCGGGCAGAAGATCCCGTACGGCGCCGCCCGCATGGCCAGCCCGTCCGACCAGCCGTGCGCGTGCACGCGGCCGGTCAGCGGCGGCTCAAGCCCGCGCCGCAGCGCCTGTACCGTTCCCAGCTCGGAGAATCCGGCCCCGCGCATCGGCCCGGTCACCAGCGGGATGATCTCGGACCGGTAGGCGGCGGCCACGTCCGCCGGGGTGAGCGCGTGCCCGTGGCGCAGCAGCAGGGAGGCGGCGAAGATGGCGTACTCGGTGTCGTCGGTGCCGCCGCCCTCGATCTCCGTGAGCCTGCCCCACCGGGCGGTGATCTGCTCGGGGGTCATGTTCTCCGCAGGGGCACCGAGGGCGTCCCCGGCCGCGAGGCCGAGCAGACACCCGCGGGCCCTGTCGCGATGGTTCACTTCTGGTACCGCTCCAGCACGGAGTTGCCGTCGGTGACCAGCTTGTTCGCCGCCTCGTCGAGGCTGATCTTGTTGGCGAAGTACTGCTGGAGCACCGGCGTGGCCACCTTGCTCTTCCACTCGTCGAAGCCCTTCACCTTGAGGAAGGGCGCCACCACGAGGCTCTTGCCGGACGCGGTCGCCACGTCCCAGCCGTTCTCCTTCGTGGTCATGGACGGGTCGGCGGCGGCGGCCTGCGAGGTGGGCAGCAGCCAGTCGCCCTTGGCGAGCTTGGCCTGGTTCTTGCCGTTGAGGAAGAACGAGATGAACTTCAGCGCCGCGTCCGGGTTCTTGCTGTCCTGGGCGACCGAGAGCGTCTGGGAGACGGCGCCCTGCTCGGTCGTGGTGCCCTTCGGGCCGGGCAGCGTCACCCACTCGAAGCCTTCCGGCGCCTGCTCGACGACCTGCTGGCGCAGGTAGACGCCGACCGGCAGCAGCGCGAACTTGCCCTTGTAGAAGGCGGGAAGCGGGTCGGCGGTGCCCTGCCCGAGCGCCGCCGGGTCGGCCGACTTGTCCTTCCAGAGCTGGTCGTGGATGCGCTGGAGCACCTCGCGCTCCTCGGGGCCGACCTTGACGGTGGTCTTGCCGTCGGCTCCGGTCTCGAAGAACTTGCCGCCGAAGTTGAGAGCCAGGTTCAGCGTCTTGTTGACCGGGGACTTCATCGGCCAGGCCACGCCGAAGTTTCCGCCCTTGGTCATCTTCTTGGCCGCCTCGGAGAACTCCTCCCACGTCCACGGGCTGTCTGTGGTGGGGATGCGCACCTTGGCCTCGTCGAGGAGCTTCTTGTTGGCGATGATGACCTGCGACTCCTGCAGGAACGGCACGCCGTACACGCCCTGGTTGCCCTTGCCGTCGTCGAACGTCGTGGTGTCCCACGAGGCCTGCGGGATGTCGCTCTTCAGCTCGGCCGGGATCTTGTCCTTGAGGTCGAGCAGGTAGCCGTCGGCGGCGAAGCCCGACAGCGCCGGGGAGTCGTTGTGGATGACGTCGGGGGCGGTGCCGCCGGCGAACTGGGTCACGAGCTGGTCGTTGACGTTGTCCCAGCTGCCCTGGACGTAGGTGACCTGGATGGTGGGGTTGGCCTTGTTCCACTCCTCGACGAGTTCCTTGTTCGCCGCGAGGGACTCCTTCTGCCAGGCGAGGCTGAGGAAGTTCAGCTTGACCGGCTCGCCGGGCTTGGCCGCCTCGCCCTTGTCACCACTGCCGCCGCTTCCGCAGCCGGCCGCGGCCACGGCGACGAGCGCCGCTGCCGCCAGAGCGGACTTGATTCGCATATGAGCCTCCTAGCCCTTGACGGCGCCGGCCATCAGGCCGGACCTCAATCGCCGCTGAATGATTGCGAAGAAGATCAGGCTCGGGATCGTCGCCATGAGCGACGCCGCGGCCAGCGGGCCGAGCCTGGCCACCCCCTCCGGGCCGGTGAAGCGCACCAGCGTCAGCGGGAGGGTCATCACGTCGGGGTCCTGAAGGATCACGAGCGCGAACAGAAACTCGTTCCATGAGGAGATGAACGAGAAGAGCAAGGTCGCCACCACACCGGGGGCGAGCAGCGGGGCGACGACGCTGACCAGCGCGCGCAGGCGGCCGGCGCCGTCCACGGACGCGGCCTCCTCCAGCTCCGGCGGCACCGCCCGCACGTATCCCTGGAGCATCCACAGCGCGAACGGCAGCGTGAACGTCACGTGCACGACCACCAGGCCGGGCAGCGTGTTCACCAGCTCCAGCTCACGCAGGACCATGAACAGCGGGATGATGATCAGGATGAACGGGAAGACCTGGCTGACCAGCACCCACCCGATCGCCACCCGGTTGACCAGGCTGCGGTAGCGGGCCATGGCGTACGCCGCGGGCAGCGAGATCAGCACGGTGATGAAGCTGCTGAAGACCGCCACGACCAGGCTGCGCAGGGCGGCGCCGGTCAGGTCCTGCTCCCCGAAGGCGTCGGAGAAGTTGGCCAGCGTCGGCTCCCGCGGGATCCACGTCGGGTCCAGCTGGGCCATCTCCTGCGGCGTCTTCAGCGCCGTCGACAGCAGCCAGACCAGCGGGAAGGCCAGGAAGACGATGTAGGCGAGCAGGGCCGCGTAGCTCGGCAGGCGCTTCACTTGGCCTCCTTCATCTGACGCCACAGGTACAGGCCGAGCACCGCGAGCACGACGATCGCGAACGCGACGCCGAGCATGGAGGCGTAGCCGAAGAAGCGGTAGCGGAACGCCTCCTCGTAGGCGAACAGCATCGGCAGCCTTGTCTGACCGCCCGGTCCACCGGCGGTGAGCACGTAGACCAGGCCGAACTGGTTGATGTTCCACACGAAGTCGAGCGAGGTGATGGCCACGATGACCGGGCGCAGCTGCGGGAGCGTGATGTTCCAGAAGCGCCGCCAGCGGCCGGCGCCGTCGACCTCGACCGCCTCGTACAGCTCCTTCGGCACGCTCTGCAGGCCCGCCAGCAGCACCACCGTCGTCTGCGGCATGCCCGTCCAGACGCCGACCACGATGATCGCGGGCAGGGCGAGCGAGAAGTCGGCCAGCCAGTTGACGTCCGTGCCGAGCATGCTGTTGAGGATTCCGGCGTCGGGGTGGTAGACGAGCTTCCACATGAGGCCGATGACCACCGGCGGCATCGCCCACGGCACCACGGCCAGCACCCTGGCCACGCCCCTGAACCTGAGGTTCTGGTTGAGCAGCAGCGCCAGGCCGAGCGCGGCCAGGAATTGCAGCACCGTCACCGACACCGACCAGATCAGGCCGATCTTGAACGAGGACCAGAAGTCGGCGTCGCCGAACAGTTCGTAAACGTTTTCCAGACCGGTAAAACTGATGTCCCGGTTCCTGGTGGCGCGGGCGTCGGTGAAGGCCAGGCCCACGCCGTACAGCAGCGGTCCCACGCTGAACAGCAGGACCGGCACCAGCGCCGGCAACATCAGCATCCACATCTCGCGGTTGCGGCGCGAGCCGCCACCGCCGCGCCGCGAGCGCGGTCGGGGTGGCGCCGGTCTGGTCGCGGTCGCCGTCATCCGGCGCCTCCCTCCTGTGCCGAGCTCTTGTCGCCGGGAGCCGCCCCCGCCAGGGCTCCCGGTGGGTTGTTCGTGAGGTCGTACGGCAGCGCGGGTTCCTCACCCGAGGTCGAGGCGCGCACCACGAGGCGCGGCGCCACCGTCACCAGGCGCGGTTCGCGGTCGCCGCGCTGCAGCCGGTCGAGCAGCAGGTCGACGGCGGCCTTGCCGCGTTCGGCCGAGCCCAGCGAGACGCTGGTCAGCGACGGGTAGGAGGCGGCGGCCAGTTCGGTGTCGTCCATGCCGACCACGGCCACGTCCTCGGGCACCCGCCGCCCCGCGGCGCGCAGCACGTCGAGGGCGCCGAGCGCGATGAGGTCGTTGGCGCACATGAGCGCGTCGAGGTCGGGCCGCCGGGCCAGCAGGGCGGCCACCGCCCGCGCGCCGTCCACCCGGTAGAAGTCGCCGATCTCGACCAGCCCTTCGTCGTACGGCAGGCCGAGCTCCTCCAGCGCCTCGGCGTAGGCGGCCCCGCGTGACGCGCCGGGCACGGTGTCGAGGGGCCCGTTGACCAGCGCGATCCGGCGGCGGCCGAGCGCGTGCAGGTGGTCGAGCGCGAGCCGGACGCCGGTGCGCGAGTCGGCGCGTACGTTGTCGACCCGGGTGCCGTCCGGGACCGAGCCGATGATCACGACGGGGGCGCGGGCGGCCTTGAGCGTCTCCAGGTGCGCGTCCGTGACGCGCAGGGGGCTCATGATGAGGCCGTCGACGTAGCGCTCGCCGAGGCTGTGCAGCACGTCGATCTCGTCGGCGGCGATGGCGTCGGTGGAGTGGAGTACGAGCCGGTAGCCGGCCGCCTTGAGCACCGGCTGGATCTGGCGGACCATGGCCAGGTAGACCGGGTTGCCGATGTCGGCCATGGCGAAGGCGACCTGGTTGGTGCGCCGGGACTTGAGGCTGCGGGCCACGGCGTTGCGCACGTACCCGAGTTCCTCGGCGGCGGCCAGGACCTTGCGGATGGTTTCCTGGCGGGTCGGCAGGCCGTTCAGGACCCGCGAGACGGAGGCGATCGAGACGCCCGCACGCTCGGCGATCGTGTTGATCGTGGGTCCGTCGGCCAAGGCTTTCCTTCCATGGGGGTAAACGGTGACAGAAAGCCATCTGTAAACGTTTACTGAGTTGGCCTCATGAAACCCGTCCGTAACCTTGAGGTCAAGTCACGATAGAATAACACCAGGTCAGCCCATATTTGACCCTTTGTCACCCCACCAGTAGCCCAACCCAACGTTCCGTAACCCCAGCCCGGCCATCCCCTCCCCCGAAGGCTCCGGCGCTGAGTACCGTCAGACGGCGGCACTCGGACGGCACAGACGCAACCGGCGGGACACCTCACCAAGCCCCGCCACCCGAGCTAGCGATCTAGTCGTGGGCGGGGACGGGTTCGGGGGTGGGGCGGGTGGTGAGGGCTCGGATGGAGGGGCTGCCGGCCAAGGCGACCACCGCCGCCAGGGCCGCCGGGATCACCAGCGCCACCGGCAGGGAAGAGGCCTCGGCCACGAACCCCAGCACCGCGGGCCCGATCAGCAATCCCGAGTATCCAAACGCGGTGACCAGCGACAACGCCTTGCCCACCGGCCCACCCGCGGCCCCCACCGCGCTGAAGATGACGGGTACCACGGTGGCCAGCCCGACGCCCGCCAGCGCCCACCCGGTCCACGCGACCACCACCTGCGCCACGCCCTCGGCGAGGGGCGCGCAAAGCACGAGCACGTACCCGCACGTGGCCAGCACACCCGCCAGCCGGATGGTCAGCACGGAGCCGAGCCGCGCCCGGATCGGGTCGCCCAGCAACCGCACCGTCGTCATCGCCACCGCGAAGATCGTGTAGGCCAGCGGCGCCGCGGCCGGGTCCGTGCCCAGGATCCAGCGGGCGTGCAGGGCGGCCCAGTCGATGGCCGCGCCCTCGCTCAGGTGTCCGGCGAACGCCGCCAGCCCCAGCAGCGCGATCAGTCCCCACCGCAGCCCGACCGCCTTGCCGGGGGCGGCGGCCGTACCACCGGAGGCGGTGGCGCCGTCGGTGGCGGTAGGCACGGACGGCAGCAGCCGCATCACGGCGGGCAGGTACAGGAAGGGCACGATCAGGGCGGTGGCCACCAGCAGCGCCTGCCCGCTCACGCCCAGCTTCAGCACCAGCGACGTGATCAGCCCGGCCGCCGCGCCGCCCAGGCTCCAGGTGCCGTGGAAGGCGGAGATGATCGGCCGGCCGTACACGCGCTCGACCTCGACGGAGTGGGCGTTGATGCCGACCTCGACCACCCCGATCCCGATGCCGAACACCACGGCCGCCGCCGCCAGCAGGCCGTAGGACGGCGCGACGGCGGGGGCGAGCAGGGCCAGGGCGGACAGCGGACCGGCGAACCAGCACACCCGCCGGCTCGACCACCGGTCGACCACGGGCCCGGCGACCAGCATCGACACCAGCGCGCCCAAGGAGATCAGCAGGAGCGCCGTGCCCAGCCTCGCCGGGCCCAGGTCGAGCCGGTCGTTGAGCGAAGGCAGTCCGGCCGCCCACACGCCCACCACGAGCCCGCTGAGAAAGAAGAGTCCGAACACACCCTGACGCGCACGCCTCGCCACCATTTTGTTCACGCCTAGAGCATAATAAGAACGAGGAGGCCGCCACAATGACGAGATGCGAACAGTGACCGGGGCCACAACCAGCGTCGAGCTGCGTGAGCACAACAGGGCGCGGCTGCTGCGCGCGGTGCACGACTGCGGCGCGAGCCGTACCCGATCACAGCTCACCAAGGACCTCGACCTCGCCCGCGGCACCGCGTCGGTCCTGGTCACCCGGCTGAGCGAGGACTCACTCCTGCACGAGGAACCCTCCGCCGAGCACGGCCGCGGCCGCCCCACCCAGATCCCGGGACCGCACCCGTGCGGCCCCGTCGCCCTCGCCGCCGACCTGCGCGAGGACGGGTGGGAGATCGCCGCCGGCGAGCTCGGCGGCCGGATCACGCCGCTCGCCGCCCGCCCGCACGACGGCACGCCGGAGGGCGCGTTCGGCCCTCTCGCGGCGGCTCTGCGCACCCACCTTCGGCGGTACGGCTCCCGCGCCATCGGCATCGGCCTGGCCGTCCCTGGACCGGTACGCGACGACCGCCTCGTCGACGTCTCCCACCTGGGCTGGCGCGCCGTGGACGCGCCGGCGGGGCTGGCGAGCCACGTCCCCGCGGGTACCCGGCTGCACGTGGGCAACGACACGGCGTTCGCGGCGCTGGCCGAGGCGCGCAGGGGGCGGATGGCGGGGGTGCGGGTGGGATTGCACCTGCACGTGGACTTCGACCTTGGCGGCGTGCTCGTGGTCGGCGGACGGCCGCTGGGCGGGGCGACGGGCGTGGGGGCGGAGTTCGGGCACATGCCGCTGACCGGGCGTACCGATCCGTGCCCGTGCGGGGCCCGGGGGTGCTGGGGCATGGAGGTGGGGGCCAACGCGCTGCTGCGCCACCTGGGCCTGGCCGCGGGCGGCGGCAGGGGGCGCGACCAGGCGCAGGCCATCCTGGCCAGGTCGGGGAAGGGCGATCCCGAGGCGGCGGAGGCGGTCGACGCGGGCGCGCGCGCCCTGGGCCGCGGCATCGCCGCCCTGGTCAACGCGCACGACCCGGAGATCGTCACCCTGTCCGGTCTCGGCGTCGAGCTGTTCACGCAGGGACGGGCAGCGCTGTCGGAGGCGTTCCTGGCCGGGCTGATGAGGATCCGGGCCGAGCGGCTGCCCGAGCTGGCGCCGTCGGAGCTGGGGTGGAGCGGGGCGCTGCTGGGGGCGATGGAGTCGGTGTTCGACGCGTTCCTGACCCCCGGGGGTCTCAGAACCTGGCGCCCCGGAGAACGGCCATGAGGGCTTCCTGGTCGGCGAAGGGGGCGAAGTGGCCGCCGGGCAGGTACGTCGCCTCCACGCGTGGCAGGCGGGCGGCCAGGGATCGGGCCAGCGACACCGGGACCTTCGGGTCGTCCACGCCATGGATCAGGTGCACCGGGGTCTTCACCTCCTCCACGACGATGTCCCAGGGGCGCAGGTGCCGGAGCAGGTCGCCGGCCATCGCGGCGCCGCCCTGCCTGCCGCTCTCGGTGGCGTCGGACAGGAAGGCGGCCTGGGCCGTACCGGCTCGGGCGCGGAAGACCTCCAGGTCGGCGGCGGGAAGGGCGCGTTCGACGCGCGGGATGACGCTCGCGTCCGCCGACGCCATCGCGCGGGCGGACACGGAGCACAGGCGGCGCAGCAGCCAGGGCGCGTGGCGGGCCAGCCGCCAGTAGAAGGCGTCCGCCCTGGCGGCGGGCGACCACCTACCGGCCGGTACGGGGGCCATGCCCGACAGCAGCGCCACCCCCGTCACCAGGTCGGGCCGGGCGACGGCCAGGCGCAGGGCCGCCGAGGCGCCCATGGAGACGCCGGCCACCACCACCGGGCCCACGTCCCCGGCCCGTGCCGCCACCTGCTCGGTCCACCGCTCCGGCGGCATCGGCGGCGTGCCGCCGTAGCCGGGCCGGTCCGGCGCGAGCACCCGGATACCCTCCCGGACCAGCAGATCGCCCGACAGCGTCCAGCCCGCGGCCCACCGCGACGAGGCGTACCCGTGCACGAACACCACGGGCCTGCCCGCCGGATCGCCGAACTCCGCCCACCCGAGCCCGTTCACGAGCGTCCCTCGGCGACCGGCGCGGGCCAGTGGGAGACGGTCTCGATGGCCCATTCGGCCCAGGACACCATGGCCTCCAGCCGCCGCACGCCCGCCTCCACTCCGAGCAGGGCCGCCCGATCCTGCGCGAGCCGCAGGTCGAGCCCGTTGCGCAGGGCGCGCAGCCCGCGCAGCCTCGCCCGGTGGTATTCCAGTTCCTCACGCAGGAAGTCCGCCGCCTCCCGCGGCGAGACCACCCACAGCGCGAACGAGCGCAGCACGGTCTCGTTGCGCTGCGCGTGGTCGGCCGAGGTGGTCACGAGCCATTCCCGCAGCGCCCGCGTCCCCTCCTCGGTGATCTCGTACGGCCGCCGCCCCCGCGACCCCTCGGCCTGCTCCCTGATGAGCCCTTCGGCGGCCAGCCGTTTCAGCTCCGGGTAGACCTGTGCCGGCTTGGCGTGCCAGACGAACGTGAGGACGCCGTCGAATTCCTGCCCGATGTCGTACCCGCTGCGTGGCGCTCCGGCGATGAGCGTCAGCAGGGCCATCCGCAATGACATGTATCGACCATACTAAAAAATTTCACTATGAGAAGTGAGCATCACCTGCCGCGACACGCCCGAGATCCGCGATGTGATGAAAACCACCGACAAGGGATGAACCACACTTCCGAACTGGTGCTCGATGATCTTGCGTGGAGGTTGGCGCGAGCCGTACACATGGATCTGGAGATTTCGGGACTTGGGGAGAGTCGCGTGAACCTGGAGATCGCATTGCGCATGTGTGAGGCGGCGTTGAAGCAGGCGGGGCGGGAAGGCGCCCGGGTGTCGGTCGCGGTGGTCGACGCGGGCGGGAACCTGGTGACGTTTCAGCGCATGGAAGGCGCTGAGATCGCAGGTCCCGTGCTTGCGCCGGGGAAGGCGTACACCTCGGTCGCCCATCGCATGTCCACCGCGGAGCTCGCCCCGCTGACGGCGCCGGGAGGGGAGCTTTTCGGGCTGGCCGGGGACCGATTCATCTGTTTCGGAGGTGGCATACCCCTCTGGGCGGACTACGGTGAGGAAGAACGCGTGGTCGGCGGGATAGGGGTCAGCGGAGGGACGGTCGCGCAGGACGTGGCATGCGCCGAAGCGGCCGCCGAAGTCTGGCGGACGGGCTGAGCGGCCACTTTCCGCAACACGAACCCCTGGTATCCGCCATGATTAGCCACTGCACTACGGGTAACAGTCCGTAAATCCCCGAGGAGAGAAATCCGATGGCACTTCCTACCCTTACCCCTGAGCAGCGCAAGGCAGCGCTGGAGAAGGCAGCGGAGGCTCGCGCCGCCCGCACCGCCCTGCTCGCCAAGGTCAAGGCCGGTGAGCTGTCGTTCGCTCAGCTGCTGGAGCGCGACGACGACATCGCCAAGAAGATCAAGGTCTCCCAGGCCCTTCGCGCGGTCAAGGGCGTCGGCCCGGCCAAGGCGACCGCGCTGATGGAGGAGGCGGGCGTCGACGAGAAGCGCCGCCTCGGCGGCCTGGGCGCCCAGCAGCGCAAGAAGCTGGTCGACGCGCTCGGCTAGACAGCCGAGCCGCCAGGGTCCGCGCGCACTGCCGCGCGGACCGGCCGGCGCCTCGCGCCCGCCTGGTGCGGGCGCGCAGAATCCCCTGTGCGCGTACGGCGGGCGGCCCGCACCCCCCGCCACCCCTCCACAGGCGAACCCCACGCCACGCGTCAGGACCGCAGGTAGGCCAGGACGGCGAGAACCCGGCGATGCTGGTCACCGTCCTCGGCGTAGAGCCCGAGCTTGGCGAAGATGCTCCGGATGTGCTTCTCCACCGCGCCGTCGCTGATCACGAGCTGCCGCCCGATCGCCGGATTCGACTTGCCCTCGGCCATCAGCCCGAGCACCTCCCGCTCACGCGGGGTCAGCTGGGCGAGGGGGTCATCCCGTCGCCTGCGCACCATCAACTGGGACACCACCTGCGGATCGAACACCGTGCCGCCCGCGGCGACCCGCCGCAGGCCCTCCAGGAACTCGTCCACGTCGACGACCCGGTCCTTGAGCAGGTAGCCCACCGCGCCCCTGGCGTCGGCGAGCAGGTCGTCGGCGTAGGAGACCTCCACGTACTGGGAGAGGATGAGCACCGGTGCCCCCGGCACGCGGCGCCGCGCCTCGACGGCGGCGCGCAGCCCCTCGTCGGTGAAGGACGGCGGCATCCGCACGTCCACCACCGACACGTCCGGCCGGTGCTCGGCGACGGCCTCGACGAGCGCGTCACCGTCGCCCACCGTCGCCACCACCTCGAAGCCGAACTCCTCCAGGAGCCTGACCAGGCCCGCCCTGATCAGCACCGCGTCATCGGCGACCACTACCCGCACGGAACCTCCGCCACGATCAATGTCGGCCCGCCGTCAGGTGACTGCACCGTCAGCTCGCCGTCCACGGCGCGCAGCCGGTCGGCCAGTCCGGCGAGACCGTGTCCCTTGGCGACGTGTGCGCCGCCGACACCATCATCGCCGATGATCAGCATGAGCGTGTCACCGGTCTTGACCAGCTGAATCGTGCAGCTCTGCGCCCGGCTGTGCTTGGCGACGTTGGTGAGCGTCTCCGCGCAGACGAAGTAGATCGCGTTCTCGACGGCGGCCTGGTAGCGCCCGACGGTCTGCACGTCGAGGTCGACCGGGACCGTGCACCGTCCGGCCAGCGCGGCCAGCGCGGGCGCGAGGCCACGGTCGGACAGGATGGGCGGGGCG
The DNA here is from genome assembly GCF_044459065.1 of Nonomuraea sp. NPDC050394. NCBI lineage: Bacteria > Bacillati > Actinomycetota > Actinomycetes > Streptosporangiales > Streptosporangiaceae > Nonomuraea > Nonomuraea sp. NPDC050394. The sequence continues at coordinate 212,361 of NZ_JBITIO010000003.1, forward strand.
ATGCCGCGCGAGAGGGCGCGCAGCTCGTCGAGGGTCTCGCGGGTGGCGCTGATGGCCTCCTTGATGGTGACCTGGGCCGCCTCGGGGTCTTTCTGCATCTGCCGCTGCGCCCGTGACAGCTCCATCGCGAGCGAGACCAGGCGCTGCTGCGGCCCGTCGTGGATGTCGCGCTCCAGCTTGCGCAGCGCGTTCGCCTCGGCGGACACGGCGGCGGAGCGGGACTCCGACAGGTCCGAGATGCGCTCCTGCAGCTCGGCGACGCCGGTCAGCAGCACGCGGCCGAGCGCGGCGCGCAGCAGCGCGGCGCCCCGGGTGACGAACGGCAGCAGGACCACGCCGATCAGGCCCAGGCCGACGTGGAAGACGACGTTGACCCCGTAGCCGTCGCCGAACCCGAGCAGCTCGGGCAGTTCCTGGTTACCGGGGATGCGCGAGGTGAAGATCCCGTAGATCGGATAGGTCAGGCCCATGACCGGCAGGGCCCAGAACACGATCGTGATCACGAACGACACGATCGCGACCGGGAAGTTCAGGATGCCGTGCAGCAGGTCGAGCCACGACTGCCCGGTCGTCAGCGGGTTGACCAGGCGGCGCAGGCGGCCCGCGCCCGGAGGGGCCGGCTTGTAGCGGGGGCGCACCGGCGGGCGGCCCAGCACGTCCGACAGCCAGCCGCGCTCGCCCTCCGCGAAGGCGCGGGCCAGCATCAGCGTGCCGGCCAGGATCGGCAGCCCTATCCACACCACCGCGGTGCCCACGCCCGCGGCGAGACCGGCCACCATCAGCACGAACGTGATGGCGGCCGTCGGGAAGCCGACCAGGGTGTAGCGCGAGTCCAGGAGGACTCGTCTCATCAGGGAGCGCATGCCGTCAACGCTACGGCCCCGTCCCCCCTGAGACGACCGGGTACGCCCGCCTTTGGGGGTAGGGCCAGCACTACCGAGCCTGGTGGTGGGATCTTGACCGGAAGAGGGCGGCGGGCGTCACTGTGCCGCGGCCGTCCGGCCGGAAGCCTTGGTTCATCACGTTTTCCAGTGAAAGATCCACTGAATCGAGGCCCCCATGACCGTCCTGCTCGACCACCCACCCAGGCGGGTCGTCCAGGCGCCCGCACGCCGCGACACCTTCATCGACCTGCTGCGGGTCTTCGGCATGGCGCTCGTGGTGCTGCAGCACTGGACGATCCCGGTGCTCAGCTACGACGGCGGCCGGCTCACCACCGGCAACGCGCTGGCCACCCCGGGGGTCTGGGTGGTCACGTGGATCAGCCAGGTGATGCCGCTGGTGTTCTTCGCCGGCGGGGCGGCCAACGCCATCAGCTTCGGGCGCGCCCACGCCGGCGCGCCGCAGTGGCTGAACGTACGGCTGCGCCGGCTGGCCTGGCCGCTGCTGCCGCTGGCGGCGGTGTGGATTCCGCTGCCGCAGATGCTGGCCGCGATGGGGGTGCCCGCCCAGCCGCTGGAGACAGGGGCGCGGCTGACCGGGCAGCTCCTGTGGTTCCTGGCCGTGTACCTGATCGCGGTCACGCTCACGCCGTTCATGATGAAGGCGCACGAGCGGTTCGGCTGGCGGGTCGTGGCGGTGCTGGCCGCGGGGGCGGTCGTGAGCGACGTGGTCCGGTTCTCCTCGGGGGTGGAGGCGCTCGGTTACGCCAACGTGGTGTTCGTCTGGATGGCCGTGCACCAGTTCGGCTTCTTCTACGCCGAGGGACGGCTGCGCAGGCCGGCGCTGATGGCGGCCGCCGGGTTCGGGGCGGCGGCGCTGCTGGTGGCCTTCGGCCCGTACCCGGGCAGCATGATCGGGATGCCGGGCGCCGCGGTGTCGAACATGGCGCCGCCCACGCTCGCCATGCTGGCGGTCTCGTTCGGGCAGATCGGGCTGGCGATGCTGCTGCGGCCGTGGCTGGTGCGGCTGCGTACCGGGAAGGTGCTGGCCTGGGCGGGGCCGCGGATCATGACCGTGTACCTGTGGCACATGCCGGCGTTGTTCGCGGTGACCGGGGTGGTCGTGGTGGTGCTGGGCATCGACACGCCGGCTCCGGGCAGCCTCGGCTGGCTGGCGGGGTGGCCGATCTGGTTCGGGCTGCTGACGCTGGTGATGTGGCCGCTGGTGCGGTGCTTCGCCCGCTTCGAGGAGCCGCCGGCGCTGCCGTACGGCAAGCCGTCGTGGTCCACCTCCGGCCCGGCCGCGGCGCTGGTCGGCGCCGGACTCGTCCTGCTCATGGTGTACGGCTTCGCCCCCGGCATCGCGCCGGTCCTGGGCACGGTGGCGATCCTCGGCGGCCTGCTCCTCACCGGGCCGCGTGCCAGGTTGTGAGGCGTTCTCGGGCACAATCGGGCGGCATGAGCGTCATCCGCCCGGTGACCGAGGCCGACCTGCCCGCCGTCGCCGACATCTACGCCCACTACGTGCTCAACACCGTGGCCACCTTCGAGGAGGACCCGCCGGAACCCGGCTTCTGGCGGGCGAAGGCGGCCTCGGGCCTGCCGTTCCTGGTGGCGGAGGCGGACGGCGCGGTCGGCGGGTTCGCCTACGCGGGGCAGTACCGGCCCAAGCCCGCCTACCGGCACAGCCTGGAGGACACCGTCTACCTCGCGCCCGGCTTCACCGGCAGGGGGCTGGGCCGGGCGTTGCTGGAGGCGCTGGTCGCGGCCTGCAGGGACAGCGGGGCGCGCCAGATCATCGCGGTGATCGCCGACGGCGGCGACCCGGCCTCGGCGAGGCTGCACCGGGCGCTGGGCTTCCGGGAGGCGGGTCGGCTGCGGGCGGTCGGCTTCAAGCACGGGCGCTGGCTGGACACCGTGCTGATGCAGCTGGACCTGAGCTAGCTGGGCGTGCCCGACGGGGACGGGCTACGGCTGGGGCTCGGACTGAGGCTCGGGCTCGGGCTCGGGGACGGGCTGGGACTCGGGCTGGGGGACATGTCGGGCAGGTCGGTGCGCATGTGCGGGGCCAGGAGGGTGGCCCAGGCCTTGGCCATCTTGGCGTACTCCTCCTCGCAGCGCACCGCCCGCGTGACCGGCAGCGCGCCGTCGGCGATCAGCGGCAGGAAGGCGTTGTGATTGGAGCCGTACAGGTAGCACATCATGTTGTAGTAGCGCTGCACGCTCAGCGAGTGCTCGTCGGCGAAGACGGTCTTGTCCAGCGGCTGCGAGACCTCCTGCTGCGACATCCGGCCCCACGCCTGGATGGTGCTGATGATCTCGGAGTAGTCCCGCTGGTCCTCGGCCGAGCCGATGAGCACGAGGGCGGAGAGCTGGTCGACGGCGTCCTCCTCCCTGCCGGTGGAGGGCAGGTCGTACAGGTCGATGAGGGCGTGGCCGAGTTCGTGGTAGTAGATGCCGCTCATCGCGCCCACGACGCTCTCGTCGACGTCCTGCGGGTCGGGCGTCGCGCTCTGGCCGGATTCGGGCGCGGCGAAGAGGCTCTGCAGGTACGCCACCATCTCGTAGCACATGGTGATCGTCCGGTCCTCCGGGCTGTAGAAGGCGTTGACGGTGTCGCACTGCTCGGCCTTCACGGGGATGTCGCGCGGCGGGATGAACGCGTCGGAGGCCGACTCGGCCCACTCCTGGAGCAGGTGGTGGTCGCGCATCAGCTTCTCGGCCGGCCTCAGGTCCTTGTCCTCGGGCGCGACGTAGGACGGGATGAACGCGGGGGTGCCCGGTCCGGTGGAAGGACTGGCCGAAGCGCTGGGCGAGGGGCTGGCGGACGGGCTGGGGTTCGCCTGGCCCCCCGCGGCGGGCGGCTCGGCGGGCAGCGAGGGCTGCGGTTTGGTCGTACCGCAGGCGCTCAACGCCACCACCAGGACACCGGCTACCAGAAGCGATCGACTCATAACACTATGTAATCATCTGCTTCTAACGGCGACGGATCCGGGCGGGGATGTTCGAGCAGGTCCGGGAATTCGGCAGGATAGGGGGGTGAGCCTCCTCGTAGACCGCCTGCCGGAAGAGATCGACGCCGAGCCCGATGAGATCTTCGACGCGTTCGTCGGCTGGAACGCCGACCGCGGGCTCACGCTCTACCCCGCCCAGGAGGAGGCGCTGATCGAGGTCGTCTCGGGCAGCAACGTGATCCTCGCCACCCCGACCGGCTCCGGCAAGTCACTGGTCGCGGCCGGCGCGCACTTCGCCGCCCTCACCAGGGACATCCGCACGTTCTACACCGCGCCGATCAAGGCGCTGGTCTCGGAGAAGTTCTTCGACCTGTGCGAGGTCTTCGGCGTCGAGAACGTCGGCATGATGACCGGCGACGCCAGCGTCAACCCCGGCGCCCCGATCATCTGCTGCACCGCCGAGATCCTCGCCAACCTCGCGCTGCGCGACGGCGCCGCGGCCGACGTCGGCCAGGTCGTCATGGACGAGTTCCACTTCTACGCCGAGCCCGACCGGGGCTGGGCCTGGCAGGTGCCGCTGCTGGAGCTGCCCAACGTCCAGTTCATCCTCATGTCGGCGACGCTGGGCGACGTGTCGATGTTCGAGCGCGACCTGACCCGCCGCACCGGCAAGCCGACCTCGGTCGTCAAGCACGCCGAACGCCCCGTCCCGCTGATCTACTCCTACCGGATGACGCCGCTGCACGAGACGCTGGAGGAGATGCTCTCCACCGGCCAGGCGCCGGTCTACGTGGTGCACTTCACGCAGGCCTCCGCGATGGAACGGGCCCAGTCCCTCATGTCCATCAACATGGCGACGAAGGCGGAGAAGGAAGCCATCGCGGCCATGATCGGGGGCTTCCGCTTCACGACCCGCTTCGGGCGTGCCCTCTCGCGCCTGGTACGGCACGGCATCGGCGTCCACCACGCCGGCATGCTGCCCAAGTACCGGCGCCTGGTCGAGCGCCTGGCCCAGGCCGGTCTGCTGAAGGTCATCTGCGGCACCGACACCCTCGGCGTCGGCGTCAACGTGCCGATCCGCACCGTGCTGTTCACCGCCCTGTCCAAGTACGACGGCAACAAGGTACGCAGGCTGCGCGCCCGCGAGTTCCACCAGATCGCCGGCCGCGCCGGCCGGGCCGGCTTCGACACCATCGGCTACGTCGCCTGCCAGGCCCCCGAGCACGACATCGAGAACGCCAAGGCGCTGGCCAAGATCGGCGACGACCCGAAGCGGCGGCGCGGCTACGCCCGCAAGAAGCCGCCGGAGGGCTTCGTCGGCTGGAGCGAGGAGACGTTCGAGAAGCTCCAGACCGCCGAGCCCGAGCCGCTCAACTCCCGCTTCAAGGTCAGCAACGCGATGCTGCTCGCGGTCATCAACCGCCCCGGCGACTGCTTCGCCGCCATGAAGCACCTGCTCACCGACAACCACGAGGACCGCAAGTGGCAGCGCCGGCACATCAGCCAGGCCATCGCCATCTACCGCTCCCTGCTGGCCGGCGGCATCGTCGAGCAGCTGAAGGACCCCGACGAGCAGGGCCGCCGCGCCCGCCTGACGATCGAGCTGCAGGAGGACTTCGCCCTCAACCAGGCACTGTCCACCTTCGCCCTGGCCGCCTTCGACCTGCTCGGCCAGGACTCCCCCAGCTACGCCCTCGACATGGTCTCCATCGTCGAGTCCATCCTCGACGACCCACGCCAGATCCTCGCGGCCCAGCTGAAGAAGGCCCGCGGCGAGGCCGTGGCGCAGATGAAGGCCGACGGCATGGAGTACGAGGAGCGCATGGACGCCCTCACCGAGGTCATGTACCCGATGCCGCTGGAGACGCTGCTCCTCGGCGCCTACGAGACCTACCGGCGCGGCCACCCGTGGGTGGGCGACTACACCGTCAGCCCCAAGTCGGTCGTGCGTGACATGTACGAGCGGGCGATGACGTTCAGCGAGTACATCCAGGTCTACGAGCTGGCCCGCTCCGAGGGCACCGTCCTGCGCTACCTGGCCGACGCCTACCGGACCCTGTCGCGTACCGTGCCCGAGCACCTGAAGACCGAGGACCTCGTCGACCTCATCGAGTGGCTGGGCGAGCTCGTGCGCCAGGTCGACTCCTCGCTGATCGACGAGTGGGAGAAGCTGGCCAACCCGGCCGAGGCGCTGGAGGCGCAGAACCAGCTGGAGACCAAGGTCCGTCCCGTCACCGCCAACGTGCGCGCGTTCCGTGTGCTGGTGCGCAACGCGATGTTCCGCCTGGTGGAGCTGTGCGCGCTGGAGAAGGAGGAGGAACTGGCCGAGCTGGCTCCCGACGTCGACTGGCCCGCGGCGCTCGACGCCTACTACGACGACCACGAGGAGATCCTCACCGGCGCCGACGCCCGGGGGCCCGCGTTGCTGCGGATCGAGGAGGAGAGCGGGCTGTGGAAGGTCCGCCAGACGGTGAAGGATCCGGCCGGGGACGGCGACTGGGGCATCGACGCCCAGGTGGACCTGACCGCCTCCGACGAGGAGGGCCGTGCCGTTCTGCACGTACAGGGCCTGAACCGCCTCTGACCACCCCACGGCACTGAGCACCACCCCCGACACCGGCGAACAGCTCACCCACAAGGGCCACTCTGCGGCCTTGTCGCACTCGCCCCCGGCGGAGGCACGACGCGACCCGCGGGGCAGCACCCGCCAATCCCCCTGGCAGGGCCCGCGCGGGGATCTCCGGTGTCACGTTGCGGCGCTCCGCCTCCGCTCGCCAGGACCGGGGCCGCCGGAGGCGCGGGTGTGGCGCCCAGGCGCAGCTCGCGCCCGGCCTATGGGTGGCGGGCAACGGGGCGGTGATCGCCGGTGGTGCCGCGCGGTGTTCCCCTGCGCTCGGCAGGGCCGAGGGGGGCACTCGACCGCGGCGGGAGCCCCAAGGTGGTGAGGGGCTGTGGACGGGTCGGCCGCCGCGGGAGATGGCTAAGCCGTGCGCCGGGACGGACTGGCAAGGGCGCCCCGGCACACGCCTCTTCCTCTAGTGTCCGGTCACGAGGTTCGCCGTCGTGTCATGACAATGTCTCAAGATCGAGACATTCAGCACGAGGCGATCTGACAGACCTTGGCCAGCATGCGCTTGGCGTCCTGGGTCTGCCGGGCGAAGTCGGCCGTGGCGGGCTTGCCCCACTCCCCTGCCTGCGTGTAGACGATGAGCGCGTTGGCCCGGCGGACCACGATCGCGCGCTCGCCGCCGACCGCGGCCTTGCCCTTGTAGTAGCTCTGGCCGGTGACCGCGAGGGCGGCGTCGCCGAGCTTCACCGCGCGGGCGGAGAACCGGTAGCCCTTCGTGCCGCACGAGGCGGCCGCGCTCTTGATCCCCGCCAGGGCGGCGCCGGCCGACGCGGCGCCGGTGTAGAGGATCACCTGTTCCGACTTGGAGTAGTCGGGGACGGCCGTGTAGATGATCGTCTTCGCGGAGGTACGGCCGGCCTGGCCGAGGGCGGCGCGGTCGCAGGGGTTCACGACCGACTTGGCGGTCTTGTTCTTGCTGACCGCCCAGCTGGTCTCGGGGTTCTTGTCCTTCTTCGCGGCGTCCTTCTCGTACAGCAGGAAGCCCTGGGGGATCGCTCCGGCGATGACGGAGGCGACGAGGATCGTCTTCAGCATGGTTCAAAATAGGGGGAATGAGCGACGAAGACGTCAAGCGGGTTCTCGGGTTGCTGGCTCAGGACGACACCCTGCGGGCCTTCTCGGCGCTGGTGCTGGGCACCGGGTCCGCCGGGCTTCCCCCGAAGGTGCTGGACAGGTTGCGGGCGGGCGGGCTGGCCGTACCGGATGGGGAGGGGCGGTGGCGTGCGCGGCCGGAGCGCTTCCGTGAGCTGCTGAAGGCGCTGGCCGAGCCCTCGCCGCGGCTGAACGAGGAGGAGCGGGTGCTGCAGACGTTCCTGGCGGAGGGGCGGCTGCAGACGATGCCGATGAAGCACGAGAAGCGGCTGGTGGTGCTGCGGTACATCGTGCGGGTGTTCGAGCCGGGTGTGCGGTACGCGGAGAAAGATGTGAACGTGGCGTTGCGGGCCTTCCACGATGACTACGCGGCTTTGCGGCGGTATCTGGTCGACGCGGAGCTGTTGTCGCGGGAGGGCAACGTGTACTGGCGCAGCGGCGGGCCGGTCGAGCTCTAGGAGTTCAGGCGCCGGCGGTAGGCGCGGGGTGGCAGGCCGTACTCCTGGGCGAAGGTGCGGCTGAAGTGGAAGGGGCTGACGAAGCCGCAGGCCGCCGCCACCTGGCCGATGTCCAGATCGGTGGCTTCCAGGAGCTGGGCGGCGTGGGCCAGCCTGGCGGCACGTACCGCACGCATGGGGGTGCGGCCGGTGCGCTCGGCGAACACGTGGGCGAAGCGGGAGGGCGACAGCGCCACGGCCGCCGCCAGCGACGTGACGGTGTGCGGGGCGCCCGGTTCCGCGGCGATCAGCTCCAGCGCCCGCGCCACCCTCCGGTCCGCCCCCGCCCCGCTCAACCCGTCCGCGACCGGCCCGCGCGCGCTCAGCGTGCTCGGCCCGTTCTCGCCACTGCCCGGTTCGAGTCCGAAGGCGTCGCCCGGTTCCTGTCCGAGGGCGTCCGGGGCGGCCGTCGCCAGGAGGAGGATCTCCTCCACGGCGCCCAGCACCAGCTCGCGGGCCCGCTCCGCCATGGCGGCCACCGGCCGGGTCGTCTCCCCCGGCTCCGGCGGCACACCCCGGCCGCTCCAGCGGGCATAGGCATGCGCCCGCAGGAACGCCCGCTCGATCCGTCCGGACGACGACGGAGATTCAGCCGCCGGCGACCCCAGGCCGCCGGGCGGGAGGGTGGTGCCGGGCGGGAGGTCGGTGCCGGGCGCGAAGGTGGCGCCGGGCGCCAGGGTGGTGCCGGGCGCAAGGGTGGTGCCGGGTGGGAGCGTGGTGTGCGGGGCGGGCCGGGTGTGCGGGGTGCGGTGGGGGCCGGGGGCGAGGTGGCAGCCGGGTGAGAGGGCGTAGGGGCGCAGCCAGGTCACCCAGGACGGCCTCGGCTGGAAGTGCACCCACCAGAACCGCCAGCGCTCCCCCGCCGTCCGGTAGTGGTGCGCCGCCCGTGAGGCCAGCACCACGAGGTCGCCCGCGCCCGCCGTGAGCGCCGCCCCGCCCTGCTCGACCAGCCCCGCTCCCTCCTGCGTCCACATCAGCAGCCAGCTCGGCGAGCCCGACGGGCGCCGCGTGGCATAGCCGGGCCCCTTGTCGTAGTGGCCCACGATGACGAGCTCGGCAGCAGGAACAGACATGTCGTCGGCGCTCACCGGCATACCCTCCCACAGCCCGCCTTCCTAGGCTCGAAGGCATGGACACCAAGGATTTCCACGACCGGGGCTACTTCGTCGCCCGCGGCATGCTGGCTCCGCACGAGGCGGATCTGCTGCGGGAGGAGTTCACGCGCCTGCACGCCGCGGGCCCCGTCCCAGGTCATTTCTCGCCGAAGCCACAGGAACCCGGCCTGCCGTACGACGGGTTGCGGGCCTATCCGCGCATCATGCACCCGCACCAGATCAACGACGTCGCGCTGCGCTACCTCCTGGACGCCAGGATCGCCGCCGTCCTGCGGGACCTGCTGGAGGAGGAGCCGATAGCAGCCCAGAGCATGTTCTACTTCAAGCCACCCGGCGCCCGCGGGCAGGCGTTGCATCAGGACAACTTCTATCTGCGCGTCGAGCCGGGCACCTGCGTGGCGGCCTGGATCGCCGTGGACCGCGTCGACCGGGCCAACGGCGGCCTGGAGGTCGTGCCCGGTACGCACAAGATGGACCTGTTCTGCCCGGAGGACGCGGACCCGTCCATCTCCTTTACCCGCGAATACGTCCCGCCGCCGCCCGGCTTGGAGCGTGTGCCGGTCGACATGGAGCCGGGCGACGTGCTGTTCTTCAACGGCAGCCTCGTGCACGGCTCCGGCCCGAACGCCACGGCCGACCGCTTCCGCCGCAGCCTCATCTTCCATTACGCGGGCCGCTCGGCCGAGCGCATCGCCGCCTACTACCCGACGCTCACCATGGCGGGCGCGCCCCACCCGCTCCCGGCCGCCGAGGGCGGCGGGCCGTGCGGCACCGAGGCATCGGGACCGCACTAGCCGGGGCCCCACCGGGCGTGCCGTCTGGCGAGCGGTGCCCGGTCTGTGCAGTATGAAGGGGTCACCGTGCCGGAGGAGGAAAGGCCAGCGTGAGCGCCGACGTGCGGCCGTTCCTCGCCGAGGTCCCCGAGGCCGACCTGACCGACCTGAGGGTACGGCTGCGCCGTACCCGCTGGCCCGAGGCCGAGACCGTCACCGACCGGTCCCAGGGCGTCCCGCTGGCCTACCTGCGCGAACTGTGCGCCTACTGGGAGCGCGAGCACGACTGGCGGCGGGCCGAGGCTCGGCTCAACGCGGTGCCGCAGTTCCGCACGGAGGTGGACGGGCTGGGCATCCACTTCCTGCACGCCCGCTCGCCGTACCCGGGGGCGCTGCCGCTGGTGATGACGCACGGCTGGCCCGGATCGGTGCTGGAGTTCCTGAAGGTCATCGGCCCGCTGACCGACCCCGTCGCGTACGGCGGGCGGCCCGGGGACGCCTTCCACGTGGTCTGCCCGTCCTTGCCCGGCTACGGCTTCAGCGACCGCCCGTCCAAACCCGGCTGGGGCATCGAGCGCATCGCCCAGGCGTGGGCGGAGCTGATGGCCCGCCTGGGGTACCACCGTTACGGCGCGCAGGGCCACGACTGGGGCACCAGCGTCACCGCGCTGCTCGGCCGGCACGACCCTGCCCACGTGGCCGGCATCCACCTCGTGCCCCCGCTGGCCCCGCCGGACCCCGGCACGTTCGGCGACCTGACGGCGGCCGAGCGCGCGTCGCTGGAGGCGATGGAGCACGCCAAGCGGTGGGAGGACGGCTATTCGGCCGAGCAGTCCACCCGCCCGCAGACGCTCGGCTACGGCCTGACCGACTCCCCCGCCGCGCTGTGCGCGTGGATCGCGGAGAAGTTCTGGGCGTGGTCGGACCACGACGGCGACCTGGAGAGCGTGATCAGCCGCGACGAGCTGCTGGACAACGTCACGCTCTACTGGCTGACCGGCACCGCCGCCTCCTCCGCGCGTCTGTACTGGGAGAGCATCCGGCAGGTTCAGAGGTGGTTCAGCGAGCCGGGCGCGGACGTCGTGACGACGCCGGCGGGCTGCACGGTCTTCCCGAAGGAGATGCCGCGCCCCTCGCGGCGCTGGGCGGCGCGCCGCTTCACCGACATCCGCTACTGGAGCGAGCCGCCCAGGGGCGGCCACTTCGCCGCGATGGAGCGGCCGGAGCTGTTCGTCGGCGAGGTGCGCTCGTTCTTCCGGCTGGTCAGGGACCGATGACCAGTCCCGCTCCGGCGGTGGCGTTGGTGGCCTCGTCGATGAGGATGAACGCGCCGGTCACCCGGTTGCGGTCGTAGCCGTCGAGGAACAGGGGGCGGGTGACGCGCAGGCGGACCCGGCCGATCTCGTTGAGCCGCAGCGACCCGGCCAGCTCGTCGCGGTGCAGGGTGTTGACGTCGAGCCGGTAGCGCACGTCTTCGACCACGGCACGCGCGGTGGCGGTCGTGTGCTTGACCAGCAGCCGCGTGCCGGGCGCGAGGGGACGGTCGGCGGCCATCCAGCAGACCATCGCCCGCACGTCCTGGACGGGCGCCGGGCGGTTGCCCGGCCGGCAGATCATGTCGCCGCGGGAGATGTCGATCTCGTCGGCCAGCAGCAGCGTGACCGACATCGGCGGGCGCGCCTCGGCCACCGGGCCGCGGGGGCCGGTGATGCCGGTGATCGTGGTGGTCAGCCCCGAGGGCAGGTGCAGGACCTCGTCGCCGGGCCTGAGCACGCCGCTGGCCACCTGGCCCGCGTAGCCGCGGAAGTCGTGGTGCCCGGCGGTGTGCGGGCGGATCACGCACTGGACGGGGAAGCGCACGTCGACGAGGTTGCGGTCGGAGGCGACGTGCACGTGCTCCAGGTGGCGCAGCAGCGATGGACCGTCGTACCAGGGGGTGTTCGGGCCGGGCTCGACCACGTTGTCGCCGTGCAGGGCGCTGACCGGGACGAAGGCCAGGTCGCCGATGTCGAGCTTGGCGGCGAACGCGGTGAACTCCGCGCGGATCTGCTCGAAGCGCCGCTCGGAGTGGCCGACCAGGTCCATCTTGTTGACCGCGACCACCAGGTGCGGCACCCGTAGCAGCGTGGCCAGGAACGCGTGCCGGCGCGACTGCTCCAGCACGCCCTTGCGCGCGTCGACGAGGATGACGGCCAGGTCGGCGGTGGAGGCGCCGGTGACCATGTTGCGCGTGTACTGGATGTGGCCCGGCGTGTCGGCGACGATGAACGAGCGGCGGGGGGTGGCGAAGTAGCGGTAGGCCACGTCGATCGTGATGCCCTGCTCGCGCTCGGCCCGCAGGCCGTCGGTCAGGAGCGCCAGGTTCGCGTGCTCCTCGCCGCGCCGGGCGCTGGTGCGCTCGACGGCTTCGAGCTGGTCTTCGAAGATCGCCTTGGAGTCGTACAGCAGGCGGCCGATCAGGGTGGACTTGCCGTCGTCCACCGAGCCCGCCGTGGCCAGGCGCAGGACATCGGTGCTCTCGGTGGGATGCATGGCTAGAAGTAGCCCTCCTTCTTGCGGTCCTCCATCGCCGACTCGCCGGTGCGGTCATCGGCCCTGGTCTGGCCCCGCTCGGTGACGCGGGTGGTCTTCAGTTCCTCGATCACCGCGTCCGTCGTGGCCGCGGTGGAGGCGATGGCGCCGGTGCACGAGGCGTCGCCGACGGTGCGGAAACGCACGGTCGCGGCGTAGGCCTGCTCGCCGGGGTCGCGACGGGCGTGCGGGTTGTCGTCGAGCAGCATGCCGTCGCGCTCGAAGACGGTCCTGACGTGCGCGAAGTAGATCGAGGGCAGGTCGAGCGCCTCGCGGCGCAGGTAGTGCCACACGTCCAGCTCGGTCCAGTTCGACAGCGGGAAGACCCGGACGTGCTCGCCGGGGCGGATGCGGGTGTTGAACAGGTTCCACAGCTCGGGCCGCTGGTTCTTGGGGTCCCACTGGCCGAAGTCGTCGCGGAAGGAGACCACCCGTTCCTTGGCCCGCGCCTTCTCCTCGTCGCGGCGCGCCCCGGCGTAGACGGCGTCGAAGCGGTGCTCGGCGATCGCGTCGAGCAGCGTGGTGGTCTGCAGCCGGTTGCGCGAGGCGTGCCGGCCACGTTCCTCGCTCACCCGGCCGCGGTCGATGCTGTCCTGGACCGACGCCACGATCAGCCGTACGCCCAGCGCGGCCACGAGGCGGTCGCGGAAGTCGATCACCTCGGGGAAGTTGTGGCCGGTATCCACGTGCATCACCGGGAACGGGATCGGGGCGGGGCGGAACGCCTTCTCGGCCAGGCGGAGCAGGACGACGCTGTCCTTGCCGCCGGAGAACAGCAGCACCGGGCGTTCCAGCTCGGCCGCGATCTCGCGGATGATCTGGATGGACTCCGATTCGAGCAGGTCGAGCTGGGTGATCATGTCGGACCCTTCCGGCCGGCGGGCCGTACCGTGGTGAGGGAACGTGCGGGCCAGGAGACCAGCGCGGCGAGCGCGGCGGCGAGCGCGATCAGGGACAGGCCCGCGGGCAGGCCGAACGCGTCGGCCAGCAGGCCGATGGAGGGCGGCGCGACGAGGATGCCGCAGTAGCCGAGTGTGGCGGCCAGGGCGATGCCGCCGGGGCCGCCCGCCGCGCCGGCCTGGGCCATGGCGGTCGGGAAGATGTTGGCCAGGCCGAGCCCGGTCGCGACCAGGGCGGCGAACGCGATGGGCACGGAGTGCGTCTGGGCGGCCACGAGCGTACCTGCGCAGGCGACCAGGCCGCCGGTGACGACGACGCGGGTGGGGCCGAGGCGTTCCAGCAGCCTGCTGCCGACCAGGCGCATGAAGCCCATCGTGAGCTGGATGACCGCGTAGCCTGCCGCCGCGACGGCCTGGCTGGCGCCGATGTCCTCGCTGAGGTGCAGCGGCATCCAGTTGTCGAGCGCGCCCTGGCTGTAGGCGGCGAACAGGCCGATCAGGCCGAAGACGACGACCGGCACGCTGACGCGCCGCGCGAGGGAGCCCGCGCCCGCCTCCCGCGCCGGGGCGGGCGCGGCGGGCAGGGGCAGCGCCATGAGCATGCGCCCGCCGATCACCGTCGCGGCCAGGCCGGCCGGCATGAGCAGCAGCATGTGCGGCAGCGGCGTCAGGTGCGGGGCGAGCACGCCGCCGAGCGCCGCGCCGGCCAGGCTGCCGAAGCTGTTGGCGGCGTGGAATCCCGGCATGACGGGACGGCGCAGCGCGGCGATCACGTCGACGGCCACGCTGTTGGCGGCCACGTCGATGCCGCCGTAGGCGATGCCGAAGACGATCAGCGACAGGCCGAGGACGGGCGCCGAGTGCGTGAGCGCGGGCAGCACCACGCTGACCGACAGCAGCGCGGCGGCCGCGATCGTGACCTGCCTGCTGCCGAAGCGCCGGCACAGCCCGCCGGTCACGGCCATCGTGAGCACCGCCGAGCCAGTCATGCACAGCAGCGCCAGGCCGAGCGGCCCGGGTGAGGCGCCGACCTGCTCCTTGAGCGCCGGAATGCGTACGGCCCAGCCGGCGAACAGGAACCCGCCGAGCGCGAAGAACAGCGTGGTGGCCGCGCGCAGCCGGGTCAGGGTCGGCTCCCTCCGAGGGGGGCTCTGGGTGGTGGTCATGGCTCCTCCAGCACGTAGCGGTCCAGGAAGGAGTTGCCGAACTTGCCGCCCGGGTCGTAGGCGCGCACCAGCGCGGCGAACGCCGCCGATCTCGGGTAGCGCGAGCGCAGCAGCTCGGGGGCGGCGGTGAAGATCTTCCCCCAGTGCGGCCGGGGCCTGAACGGTGCCAGGACCCGCTCGACCAGGCGCACCACCGGCAGTACCGCCCGGGTGTCGGCGGTCCAGGTGAAGTGGATGCTCACCGAGTCCTCGCCGTAGAAGGGGCTCATCCACAACCGGTCGGCGGCGATGGTCCGTACCTCGCAGATCCGCAGCACCCGGATGATCCGCTCGCGCTCGCGTTCCAGGGCGCGCAGCGCGGCGACGGCGTCGCTCCTGGCGACCATGTACTCCGAGTGCAGCTCGTCGCCCGCGCTGCTCGGTTCCGCCTCGGGGCGGAAGTGGGGCAGCCGCTCGTACCATCGGCCGGGGACGCCGAGCTGCTCGGTGCAGCTCGCGGCCGGGAATCCGGCGACGGGGTGGCGCGGACCCGGGGCGGGCGTGGCGGTGAACCAGGGCTGCCGCGTCAGGCCGGTCTCCGGCTCGTCGGTACGCTCAATCACCCAGACCTGCGTCAGGCGCGGCGCCCGCCAGCCGGTGAACAGGCACACGCTGTACGCGCCGCGGACCAGCTCGTCGAAGTGCTCGTCCAGAACCTCCAGCGGAAGGTCCTCGTAGACCCGCTGACGCACCTCGAAGGCGGGCACGAGGTCGAGGGTGAGGCGGGTGACGACGCCGAGCGCGCCCAGCCCGACGACCATCCCGTCGAAGCCGTCCTGCCCCCGCGTGACCTCGGTCAGCTCGCCGTCGGCGCTCACCAGTTCCAGGCCCGCCACCGACGTGGACAGGCAGCCGTTGCGCACGCCTGAGCCGTGGGTGGCCGTGGCGCAGGCGCCGGCGACGGAGACGTGCGGCAGCGAGCCGAGGTTCGGCAGGGCGAAGCCCTCGGCGTCGATCCGGCGGGCCAGTTCGGCGTAGCGCATGCCCGCGGGCACCTTGGCCTGGGCCCGCGCGGAGTCGATCTCGACCTCCTGGGGCAGCCCGGCTACCGAGACGAGCACGCCGGGCGAGTCGGCCAGGTCGTTGAAGGAGTGGCGGGTGCCCAGGGCGCGTACCCGGGGGCTGCGTGCCACGAGCGCGCGCAGCTCGGCGAGCGAGGCGGGGCAGCGCAGCTCGGCGCAGGTGTAGCCGACGTTGCCCGCCCAGTTGCGTGCCAGGGCCGCGGCCCAGGTGCTGGTCATGACGGCTCCTCCAGACGGACGATGAGGCCCTCGTCAGGAGCCAGCGTGAGCGGCGCCAGGCTGACCCGCGTGCCGGTCAGGCGCTTGCCCGTGGACAGCTCCGCCCGGCCCTCGGCGGGCAGTGCCCGCGGGGTGAAGGAGACCAGGCGGGAGGAGAAGTTCAGCGCGACGAGCATCCGCTCGCCGGGAGCCGAGCGCAGGTAGGCGTAGACGCCGGGCCCGGCCTCGATCGAGCGGTACTCCCCCGCCCGCAGCGCCGGGCTCGCCCGCCGCAGTGCGATCAGGCGCCGGTAGAGCGTGAGCAGCGAGCCGGGGTCCTCGCGCTGCGCGGCCACGTTGACCTCGGCGGGACCGAGCGGCAGCCAGGGCCGGCCGGTGGTGAATCCGGAGCCGGAGGCGTCCCACCGCAGCGGCGCCCGGGTGCCGTCGCGGCCGTCCACGTCGAGCGCCCGGCCGGGCGGGGCGTCGGCCATGCCGATCTCGTCGCCGTAGTAGACACACGGCACGCCGCGCAGCGTCAGCGCCATCGTCGCGGCCACCCGCAGCCGGGGGCCGGCGCCGAAGCGGGTGGCGGCGCGGGAGATGTCGTGGGTGGCCAGCGCGTACGTGGGCAGCGCCCCGGGCCCGGCCAGCCCCGCCAGCCGGTCGACGGTCTCGCGGAAGGCGGCGGCCCGCCACGGCTGCTCCCAGAAGGCGACGTGGAAGGCGGTGTGCAGGCCGTCGCCGCCGAAGTAGGCGGCCAGGCGCCGGTCGTCGGTGATGGGCACCTCGCCGAGCGCGACCCGCCCGCCGTAGGAGTCGAGCGTACGGCGCAGCTCGCGCAGCACCTCCTGGGTCTCTGGCAGGTCGAGGTTGCGCATGCGCAGTTCGGGATGGGACACGTGCCGCCTGGCATGGGCCAGCTCGGCCGGGTTGTCGCGCAGCTCGGCGTCCTTGAGCAGCCGGTGGGCGACGTCCACGCGGAAGCCGTCCACGCCGCGGTCCAGCCAGAACCGCCACACCTTCCGCATGGCGGCCCGCACCTCGGGGTTGCGCCAGTTGAGGTCGGGCTGGCCGGGGGTGAAACTGTGCAGGTAGCACTGGCCGGTGCGCTCGTCGAGGGTCCACGCGGGGCCGCACGTCTCGAAGGCGCTGAGCCAGTTGTTGGGCGGGCCGCCCGCCTCGCGCGGGTCGGCCCAGACGTACCAGTCGCGTTTGGGCGAGGTACGGCCGGCCCGCGACTCGGCGAACCACGGATGCTCGTCGGAGGTGTGGTTCATGACCAGGTCGATCAGCACGCGCAGGCCCAGCTCGTGGGCCCGGCGGACCAGCTCGTCGAAGTCGGCGAGCGTGCCGTAGACGGGGTCGACGGCCTCGTGGTCGCTGATGTCGTAGCCGAAGTCGGCCAGCGGCGACGGGTAGAACGGCGACAGCCAGACGGCGTCGGCGCCCAGCTCGCGGATGTGACCGAGCCGGGCGATGGCGCCGGGCAGGTCGCCGATTCCGTCGCCGTCGGAGTCGGCGAAGCTGCGCGGGTAGATCTGGTACAGGACCGCCTCGCGCCACCATGCGTTCATTGGTTCACTCCGGACATGTCGGGATAGCGGGCCCCGGCGGCGCTGCCCGGCGGCGCCAGCTCGTCCAGCGCCGCCCGCTCGGCGGGGGTCAGGCCGAGCGCGGCGGCGGCCAGGTTCTCCTCCAGCCGGGCGCGGGTCTTGGTGCCGGGGATGGGGACGATGTCGGGGCCCCGATCCAGCAGCCAGGCCAGCGCGAGCTGGGCCAGGCTCACCCCGCGCGCCCGCGCGAGAGCGGCGATCCGCCCGGCCAGAGCGGCGTTGCGGGCGAGGTTGCCCGGCTGGAAGCGCGGCAGCGTACGCCGGAAGTCGCCGGCCGCCAGGTCGTCGGTCCTGCTCACCCGGCCGGTCAGCAGACCCCTGCCCAGGGGCGCGTAGGCCATGAAGCCGATGCCGAGCGCGCGGAGCACCCCCAGCAGTTCCTCCTCCGGATCGCGGCTGACCAGCGAGTACTCGGTCTGCACCGCGCTGACCGGATGCACCGCGTGGGCCCGCTTCACCGTCTCGGGAGCCGCCTCCGAAATGGCCAGATATCGCACCTTGCCCTCGGCGACCAGCTCGGCCAGCGCGCCCCACGTCTCCTCGACGGGCAGGGAGGTGTCCACGCGGTGCTGGCAGTACACGTCGAGGTGGTCCACGCCGAGGCGGCGCAGCGAACCGTCGCAGGAGCGGCGCACGTACTCGGGCCGCCCGTCGACGCCGACGACCCGCCCGTCGGGTCCCTTGACGTTGCCGAACTTGGTGGCGATCACGACCTGGTCGCGCCGGCCGCGGATCGCCCGGCCGATCAGCTTCTCGTTGGTGTGGGGGCCGTACATGTCGGCGGTGTCGAGCAGGTTGACGCCGAGGTCGAGCGCGCGGTGGATGACGCGGACCGACTCGGCGTCGTCGAAGGCGCCGTAGAACTGTGACATCCCCATGCAGCCCAGCCCGAGTTCGCCCACGTACGGCCCGCCGCGCCCCAGCCGGCGCATCAGGCGGCCCTCGCGGTGGCGACGCTCTCGATCACCCGCATCCAGTCCAGGAGCTGCCGGTCGGGCAGGTAGTGCTCGTGGACCCGGGCGCGGGCGTTGTCGCCGAGGCGGCGGGCGAAGGCGTGGTCGCCGAACAGCCGGCGGATGCCCGCCGCTGCGGCGCCCACGTCGTGCGGGTCGGGCAGCAGCAGGCCGCTCTCGCCGTCCTTGACCTGGTCGCGCAGGCCGCCGACGGCGCTGGCCAGCAGCGGGCGCGACTTCCACATGGCTTCGGTGGCGGTCAGCCCGAACCCCTCCGCCAGGCTCTTCTGCACGACGACGGTGGCGTGCCGCTGGAGCGCGTTGACGACGACGGCGTTCTCGCGCAGGTCGTCCATGGGCAGGCAGAGGAGCTGGCAGCGGCGGCGGTGCTCGCCGGGCAGCGCGTGCCACACACGGCGGCACTCCTCGTAGACGTCGGCCGCCTCCGGGTCGTCGGCGACGCCGCTGACGTCGGCTCCGGCGAGGGTCAGGTAGCCGTCCACGCCGGAGGCGATGAACGCGTCCAGGACGCCGGTCATGTCCTTGAGCCGGTCCCAGCGGGAGACCTGGACGACCATGGGCACGCCGGGCGCGGGCGACGGGCCTTCGCGCAGGGCCAGGGCGGCCCGCCGTACCTCGGCAGGGGGGCCGATGGGGACCGGGACGGTCAGCGGCGGCTCGCGGTCGCCGGCCAGGATGCCGGTGGCGGCGAGGACGGCGCGCGCCACGTCCGGGGACAGGTCCATGTTCTTGGGCCCGCAGGGATCCACGGACGGCGCGATGAGTCGTGGCGACGGCGCCCAGTCCGGCACGTGGCCGGGGGTGGAGAAGACGGTCGCGTCGGCGTGCGCGACGAAGCGGCGGACGAACTCGCCGCCCTCGCGGGTGTGCTCGTTGGGCCGGTCGCTGCCGATGTGGCAGCGCCAGACCACGGTGGCGCCGCGCTCGCGCACCCGCTCGATCAGGCCGGCGGGCTGCGCGTCGTGGACGATCACGAAGTCGCCCGGGTGGATGTGGCGGGTCAGCCGTTCGGCGTTGGCGGCGATGGCCCGGCGGTAGTGGCGCAGTTCGGCGGGGCCGAGGGGGCCGCCGTCGCCGGCGATGCCGTACAGGCGGGAGACCAGGCGTTTGGCGATGGCGTAGAACTCGGCGTCGCCGTCGATGACCAGCCAGCGCACGTCCAGCCCGGCGGCGCGGGCCAGCGGGCCCAGCGTGTGGAGCAGTTCGGCGACGCCGCCGCCCGCGGCGGTCGAGTTGATGTTCCAGACGGTGCGCCCGCCCAGCATCCGCCGGACCCAGCCGGCCTCGACCCGCAGCCGCTCGACGCGCCGCGCCCCCATGACCTCCTGGTACGGCGCCAGCGGCACCTCTCTCATCGGGACCTCATACACGGTCGTCACCTCCCACCTTCACGGGCTGCCGCTCGGGCCGGGCCTTCTTGCCCGCCTGCTCGAAGCCCTGGTTGATCCAGACCCCGGTCCAGAACTCGGGGTCGCCGGGCAGGACCAGCTCGATGAGCGTGGGCCCGGGGTGTCCCGCCATGGCCTGGAGCGTTCTGGCGAAGGCCTCCAGGCGCAGCGCGGTGTGGTCGCGGTCGTGCCAGCGGCTCAGGTCGACGCGGCGGCTGCGTACGCCGAGGGCGCCGGCCAGCGCGACGTAGTCCATGCCCGCGGCGTTGTCGAGGTAGCGGTGCCGGCCGCCGTCGAGCCAGCCCGAGGGGCGCGACTGCTTGCGCAGCGAGACGCTGCCGCCGTTGTTGCAGACCAGGAACGTCACCGGGGCCGCCTCCTGCACGGCGGTGACCAGCCCCTGCATGCTGTTGGTGAAGCCCTGGTCGCCGAGGCAGCACAGCACCTTGGCCGTGGGCTCGCCCAGAGCCAGGCCCGTCGCGAGGGTGATGCCGCTGCCGACGAAGCCGCCGTGGCCGCCGGCGACGCGCAGCCCGGCGGGGAAGGCGTCGTACTCCTCGGCGAGCATGCCGCCGAACATCTGGCTGTCGTCGACCAGCACCACTTGCTGTCCGAGCTGGGCGGCGGTGTCGCCGATGGCCCGGGCGACGCCGTTGCGCAGTTCCGCGGCCTCCGGCGGCACCGGTAGGGCCGGCGCCCGCTCGCCCCCGGCCAGTTCCGCGTACCAGGGGCCCGATCGGTCGCGGCCGGGCGCCGCCTCGGTCAGCTCGCGCAGCGCGGCCACCACGTCGCCCGCGACGAGCGCGTCGCCGTCGCGCAGGTAGCCGTTCTTCTCGGCCGCGGCGGGCCTGGAGGTCAGCGCGATCTTCGGGCAGGCGGGCAGCTCTCCGACGACCCGGGGGTACATGTTGCGGTCCTCGACGGTCACCAGCAGGTCGGCCTGGGCCAGGACCTCCTGGTGGACGGGGTCAGCCGGGTCGTACCAGCCGAGGAAGTCCGGCACCTCCCCGTCGTCGAGGCGCTCGAACAGCATGGGGCCGCGCCGGTACTTCACCTGCAGGACGGGCGCGCCGGTGCGCCGGCAGAAGGCCGCGAGCGCGGGGCGCAGGCCGTCGTGCAGCAGCGCGTAGTCGTCGATGATCACGGCGGGGCGTCCGGCGGCGGCCAGCAGGGTGGTGGCGGTGACCAGGGCACCGGCGTCCACGTCCGGTCCGTCATCGGCGTCGCCGAGGCCGTCGAGCGCGGTCAGCGGCACCCACGCGGCCTCGGCCACGTCCTGCGGGAGCGCCACGAGCACCGGTCCGTAAGGGGCGGTCCTGGCATCGCGTACGGCCAGCCGTACCGCCTTGACCAGGGCTTCCACGGCGGCCCGCCGTCCCTCGGGATCCTTGGGCACCGCGCGCAGCTCATGCCAGGACTTGGCGAACTCCCCCGAGACCGGCATCAGGTCCCGCTCGCCGTGCGGCGGCAGGAACGGCTGCGAGCCGGTGGACGGCAGCCCGACCACCGCGACCGTGCCGATCTCGTTGCGTCGCAGGTCGGCCAGGGCGCCGAGCGCGTTCGTCAGCCCACGGGCGCCGTGCAGGACGGCCGCGCCGTTGCCGGGCCGCAGCCTGCTCGCGCCGCCGGCCTGGAAGAGCGACTCGCGGTCGCCCCGGCCGTTGACCAGCAGGCCCAGCCGGGCCATCGCGTCGCACATGACCAGCTCGGAGGTGCCGGCGTAGGCGAAGGCGACGCTGACGCCCGAGCGGCGCAGCGCGAGCCCCACCGCTTCCGCGCCGGTCAGCGTCACGTCCGCGCGGTCGGGGAGGGCCGCGTCGACCAGGTGCGCGAGCGAGGGCTCCGCGGCGTCGAGCGCCGCGGCCAGCGCGCGGGTGAACGCCGCTCGCCCGGCGTCCTCGATCAGCCCGGCGACCAGGCCGTTGACGCCGCCGCCCGGCCGTGCCAGCAGGGTGTCCAGCATCTCCGGCACCGTTCCCGCCGCGCGGGCCGCGCGTACCTCTGAGGGGTGGATCCCGAACCCGGCCAGTGCCTCGCAGGAGGCGCCCTCGGGCACGACCGTCACCGCGACGTCGGCGGCCGAGCCCGGGTGGAGCTCGTCGAAGGGCACCCCGCCGTCCTGCGCGAGCGTGACCCGCAGCCGGTAGCGGCCCGGCGCGCGCGGGGTCCTGGCCCGCACGAGCACGGTCTCGACCGCCTCGGGCGGCAGCGACCGCGGCAGCGCCGCCGCGATCGGCTGCGTGGCGACCTCCTGCCCGTCCGCGTCGTACCAGCGGTGCAGCACCCTCACCGGGTACGGCGGCGCCGGCGTCAGCAGCTCGGCCCCGGTGTTGCGCACCCGGCACTCCACCGTGAGCAGGCTGCCCGCCTCGGCCTGTCCGGTCTCGGGCTCCACGACGCTCACCTCGGCCCGGCAGGCGTCGGCGGGCAGCCGGTCGCCGATCGCCCACAGGCGGCTCGGCCGCCGGCCCAGCCGCTCGAACTGGCGCCGCTGGTCCTGCTCGTGCGCGCGCGTGTGGTTGGCGCCGAACCCGGTACGCGCCCCGTCGGCCAGCGGCGCCGGCACCAGCGCCAGCGCGTAGACCTCGCGGGCGGGCAGGTCCACGACGCCGGTGAGGCTCCAGTCCTCGCGGTCGACCACGGCCACGGCGGCGGTGGCGACCGAGGCGGTGGCGTGCCGGTGGGGGCTCAGGCCGACGAACAGGTGGCGGCCGGTGACCGCCAGCCCGCGCGGCCAGCCCGGCAGCGCCAGCCGCCTGGTCTCCTCGCGGGTCTCGCCGTCGAGCTCCACGAGGTCACCGGCCGCCGAGTCGCAGACCAGCCAGACGCCGTCGCCGTACCACGGGTTGTGCGGGGCGCGCAGGCCGCGCAGCGCGGGCTCGCCGGTGGTCAGGCTGACCACCTGGCCGGTGGCGGGCTTGCCGCTCTCGTCCCAGCCCCGGCGGCGCAGGAACGGCCCGAACCCGGAGACCATGATCTGCCCGCCGGCGAGGGCGATGCTGTTGAGGTGCCAGCTGTCGGCCTCGCCGGGGGCGCGCCAGCGCCACGTGATCCGGCCGTCGGGGCCGACGCACTGGACCTCGTTCTGGGTGGTGGCCACGACGAGCACCTGGTCGTCGACCGCGACGATGTCGTGCGGGGTGGAGACCTCGTCCAGCCGGTGGTAGCGGCGCACGCCGGTCTCGTCGTAGGCGACCAGTTCCGCGGGGCTGCCCTCGGCGGCCCACAGGCAGCGGAAGAGCACGCCGTCGGCGGCGAACAGGCCGGTGCTGGAGACGCGGTCGATCTCCTCGACGGCGCCGTTGATGGCGAACAGGCCGCCGCCTACGGTGTGGTGGGCGTCGAAGCACGAGGCCATCAGGTACTGGCCCTGCGGGACCAGCCCGGCGAGGCTCGTCAGCTTCTCGATGGTCATCTGGAGCTCCTTGTCAGAATGTCGTTCAGGTCGTGGCCGGCCGGGCGGGCGCCGGGCGGGCGCAGGATCGTGCCGGTCCACGGGGCGCCACCGGCCAGGTAGGCGGCGGCGGCGGCCACGGCCGCGGGCCGCGCGGTCACCGCGGCGTTGACCGCGACGTCGCACGTGCTTCCGCCGGTCTCCAGCGCGTCTCCGCCGGTCTCCGGCGCTGCTCCGCCGGTCTCCAGCGTGTCTCCGCCGGTCTCCGGCGCTGCTCCGCCGGTCGCCGGCGCGTCTCCGGTGGTTTCCTGCGCTGCTCTTGCGATCTCCAGCGCGTCTCTGGCGGTCTCCAGTGCGCGGACCTCGGCCTCCAGGGCGCCGGGCGGCCAGCCGTCGTGGGCGAGCAGGATCGTGCCGCCCATGCCCTGCCGGGTCAGGACCGGCAGCGCGGCCCTGGCCAGGCCGCCGGTGCGGGTCATGTCGACCAGGGCGTCGAAGCCGCCGTAGGCCAGCACCGCCGCGCGCACCGCCGCCTCCGCCCAGTCGCGGGTCGCCGGAACCCGGTCTCCCCGGGCCACCGGAGAGCAGCCTCCCTGGGTCGCCGGCGCCCGGTCTCCCTGGGTCGCCGGGATTGCTACGGCGCGGCGCTCGCCGTACCGGCGCACGATCGAGCGCGCCTGGCCGGTGAGGTGGGTGTCCTGGCGGGCGGCGAGGGCGACGTGCGCGCCCGCCCGCGCCAGCGCCGCGCCCACCTCGCCCGCGCGGGCGGCGTCGTCGGCGGCGACCAGGAAGACCTTGCCCGCCAGCGTGCCCTCGGGCGCGCGCAGCTGGGGCTTGAGCCGCATGAGCGGCCAGTACTCGTCGGCCGCTCCCTGCGCCTCGCTCAGCGACACGTAGCCGCCCGCCGCGTCGGCGGCGCGCACCACGGTCATCGTCTGGGCGAGGTGGTCGGCGCACAGCCGTGCCTTGGCGGCGTCGGCGCCGCAGGTGAGCGCGCCGAGACCGGGCAGCAGGATCGCGCGCGGCGCGTCGGAGCGCATGCCGGGCTCGCGGGCGGCGCGCGGGACGTGGTCGTCGTAGTAGCGGGCGTACCAGGCGCGGTGCCGCTCGACCCCGGCCAGCACCTCGTGCGCGCCGGACGGCGTGCGCTCCAGGACCAGGGGACGGTAGCCGACGGTGACGAGGTGGTCGGGGCAGCTCGGGCCGTCCTGCGTCCAGCGGGGACCGCGGGCGGAGGAGGCGAAGCGGGCCGCGGCGGGACCGCGATCCACGTGCAGGACGAGACCGGGCGTGCCTGCCGACAGGGCGCCGCGCAGGGGCGGCAGGATCTCGGCGAGCAGGTCCTCGGCGGCCCCGGACTCCAGCGTGGGTACGGCGGGGCCGCCCAGGTCGGGCGCGCGCCCGATCGCCCGCTCGACGGCCGCGGTGGCCCTGCGCACGGCCTCCAGGGAGTTGCGGTAGCAGGCCTCGCTGGTCTCGGCCCAGGTGAACAGGCCGTGGTTGGCCAGCAGGACGAACCTGCACCGCGGACCGGCCGCGATCCGGCCGGCCAGCTCGCGGGCGACGCCGAGGTCGAACTGGCGGTAGTCAAACCAGATGGCCTCATCCCCGAACTCCTCCTCGGCCGCCGCCCGCCCGCCGGGGAAGGAGGTGAGCGCGATCACCGCGTCGGGGTGGCAGTGGTCGACGTGGGCGGCCGGGATGAAGGCGTGGGTGAGCGTCTCGATGCCGGGAGCGCGCTGCCCGGCGCGCAGGCCGCAGTCGGCCGCGTAGCCGGTCATGCCGCGCTCGCCGGGCGGGTCGGCGTCCCTGAGCACGAGCAGGTCGTCCAGGCGCAGGGCGGGGAAGTCCTCGGGCGTGGTGGCGGCGCCGTCGCAGCCCCACGCGCTCATGTGGAGCACCCGGACGGGACGGCCGCGGTGGTCCTCGGCCACGCCCTTGGCGGAGAAGTTGCCGCCGCCCTCCTTGGTCAGGGCGGGGTCGGATCCGATCAGGTGCGAGCGGTGGAGCACCTCGTCGCGGCCCGTCAGCCGCCCGGCGAGCGCCGCGTCCCACCGGTCCACCGGCGGCGCGAACAACTGGTCCATGCGTGGCTCCTCTCAGAACGCGCCGAGGCGGTGGCTCTGGCGGGCGAAGGCGAACTCCAGCGCGCCCGCGCGCAGAGTGCGCCGGGTGGCGTCGAAGGCCACCTCTCCGAAGTCGGTCACGACCGTGCGCGCGCCCGCGCCGAGCACCTGCCCGGCCCGCTGCGGTACGGCCAGCGCCACACACGCGGCGCCCGCGCTCACCGCGGCGCTCACGCCGCTGACCGCGTCCTCGAAGACCAGGCAGTGGCGGATCGCCGCGCCCAGCCGCTCGGCGGCCAGCTCGTAGCAGGCCGGGTGCGGTTTGCCGAGCGAGACGTCGTCGGCGCAGATCCGCACCGCGAAGGTGTCGCGCAGGTCCAGCTGGGCGAGCACCTCGGCCGCCTTCCAGTCCTGCGCGCCGGTCACCAGGGCCAGCGGGACTCCTGCCGCCACCAGCTCGGCCAGCAGCCGCCGGGCGCCGGGGACGGCCCGGTAGCGCAGGCTCTCCTGGTCCTCGCGCAGGCTCCGGTAGACCTCGCCGTGTCGGGCCGCGGGGATCTGCGGGAACAGCTTGCGCAGCGTGTGGTCGGCGCGGTGGCCGAAGACGTGGCGTTCCAGCTCGGGCCCGCTGAGCGTGTAGCCCTCCTCGCGGGCCAGCCGCTGCCAGAACTCCGTCACCGACTGCTCGGTGTCGACGACGACACCGTCCATGTCGAACAGCACGGCCTCGTACATCAGCCCTCCCCGTACTCCGCCGCGAAGGCGCGCTCGGCCTCGAGCGCCGCCGGGTGCGCGAGCAGTTCCTCCAGTACGGCCAGCGGCGCCGTCACCGCGTCCGCCCCCTCGGCGAAGGCCGCGGCGAACTGCCCGGCGTGCTTCACCGACGCGGCCACGATCCTGGTGGACCCCTTGCGCACGCGGGCCAGCTGGGCGATCAGGTCGCTCGGGGTCCGCTGGTCGCGCCGGGCGCGGTCGAGGTAGGGGATGACGGCGACGCAGCCGAGCGCCTCGGCCACGGCCATCGCGTTCGGCGACTGGGCGGCGGTCAGCGCGACCGGTACGTTCCTGTCGGCCAGGTGGCGGGCCAGGGCGGCGCCGCGCGGCGTGGCGGGGATCTTCAGCACGACCCGGTCCGGGTCGAGCGACCACGCCGTCTCGGCCTCTTCCAGCGCGCTCGCGTAACGGCCGCTCGGCTGGTAGAAGAACTCGGGGAAATCCGTGGCCGCGAGCAGTTCCTTCGCGTGCTGCAGCGGATCGCCGGTGACTTTACGCATGAGCGTCGGATTGGTGGTCATGCCGCCGACGAATCCGAGCCGGGCGGCCTCTTCGGCGTCTTCTGTCCTGGCTGAATCCAGATAGATATTCATTCCTGATTCCGTTACGACGAATTGCCACCTCAAAAAGGCAGCGGACGGCCGGTTGGAGTGCGGAGATCCAGCGTTTCAGCCTGCTTTGCGCGCGGCTTCCGGCGCTTCACCAACTGGCGCACGGCGCCTTCTCCGATCGTGTGGCGATGATGCGCCCAGTGTTTCTCCGGTGGCCGTTCCTGCCTACGGATCTCGTCATGTATTCGCCCGTGAAAGATTCATGTCCCGGCCGTGACCGGGCAACTTCACGGTGCTTGGAGAAAGGCGGACAATCGGCGTACCGACCAGTGGAGGGACATCATGGCATTCGACGTGGTCGCACGATGGGAAGCCGACTGCGGTGTGACGGACGATCTCGTCATCGAGGACCTCGGTGACGCTCCGGCCTTCGCCGCGCCCACGTGGTGCACGTCCGGCTTCGCGCGATGAGCGCCGACCGGCCGATCGCGTTCAAGCGGCACCTGCGGGCCGAGACCGTCCCCGGCGAGGGGGTGTTCCTGGTCTCGGCCCGCGGGGCCATCGCGCTGTCGGGCACCGGCATCGACCGGCTGGCGCCGCTGCTCAACGGCACCCGCAACGTCGGCGAGCTGGAGCGGGAGCTGGCGCCGGAGGTGCCGGCCCGCCGCCTGGGCCACCTGCTGGACCGCCTGGCCGACGCCGACCTGATCGCCTACCGCTCCGGAGCCTGCGGCGGGGCCCGCGCCGCCTATTGGGACCTGGCCGGGCTCGACGCCGACGAGGTCGCGACCGGCCTGGCCGCGCGCCCGGTGGCGCTGACGGTCCTGGGCAACGTGGACCCCTCCGCCGCGGCCCGCGCGTGCCGCGAGGCCGGGCTGGTGCTCGGCGGGCCCGCGGCCTTCCCCCTGGTTCTCTGCGACGACTACCTCGACGCCCGGCTGGCCGCGCTCAACGCCCGTCACCTTGAGGAGGGCCGGCCGTGGCTGCTGGCCAAGCCGACGGGCGCCGACGTCTGGGTCGGCCCGTTCTTCGAGCCCGGCCACGGCCCCTGCCTGGCCTGTCTGGCCGCGCGGCTCGGCGGGCGCCGCATGGTGGAGTCCTACCTGCAGCGCGCCGGCGGCCACGCCAGGCCGTGCCACCCGCCCGAGACCTCGCTGCCCGCCACCACGGCCATCGGCCTGCAGGCGGCCGTCCTCGAAGCGGCCAAGTGGCTGGCCGGCCACCGCCATCCGGGACAGCGGGCGGTCTGGACGCTCAACACCCTGACCCTGGAATCGGCCCGCCACCCCGTGGCCCGGCGCCCGCAGTGTCCCGCGTGCGGCGACCCGGAGCCGCGACCGCCCCGGCCGGTACGCCTCCGCTCCCGCCCCAAGGCGGCAGGCGAGCACCGCGCGCTCGCGCCCGAGCTGATGTGGGAGCGCCACGCCCACCTGGCCGACCCGCTGACCGGCGTCGTCGAGCGAGTCAGACGCGACCCGCGCGCCCCCGGCTTCCTGCACTGCTACCTGTCCGGCCCCAACCTCGCCATGGCCGCGGGCGGCCTGCCCGGCATCCGGGCGGGCCTGCGCCGGCACAGCGGCGGCAAGGGCGCCACCGACCTGCACGCCCGGGTCAGCGCGCTGTGCGAGGCGGTCGAGCGCCACTGCGGCTCGCGCCTGGGCGAGGAGTTCACGCTCCGTGACAGCCTCGCGGGCCTGGGACCGCAGGCCGTACACCCGAACGAGGTCATGCTCTTCCACGAGCGCCAGTACCGCGACCGCGAGCGCTGGAACGCCGGGCGCGGCGGGCAGATGGACTGCCAGTTCGTCCCCGAGCCGTTCGACGAGCACGCCCCGGTGGAGTGGACGCCGCTGTGCTCGCTCGTCACCGGCGAGCAACGCCTTCTGCCCACCCAGCTGCTCTACTACCACGGCGTACGGCAGGCCGCCGGCCCCGTCTTCGCCCGCGCCGACTCCAACGGCAACGCCGCGGGCGCCAGCCTGGAGGACGCGCTCGTCCAGGGCTTCCTGGAGCTGGTCGAGCGGGACGCGGTCGCCCAGTGGTGGTACAACCGCACCCGCCATCCGGGCGTCGACCTGCACGCCTTCGGCGACCCGGCGATCACCGGGCTGGCCGCGCGCTACCGCGAGCTACACCGGGAGATCTGGGTGCTCGACCTCACCTCCGACCTGGGCGTGCCCGTCATGGCGGCGGTCTCGCGGCGTACCGGCCGGGCGGCGGAGGACGTGATGCTCGGCTTCGGCGCCCACTTCGATCCGCGGGTGGCGGTGAGCAGGGCGCTGGCCGAGCACGGCCAGTTGCTGCCCGCGGTGCTGGACTCGCGGCCGGACGGCACCGGGTACGGGGCGGTGGATCCACGCCTGGCCGAGTGGTGGGCGCGAGCCCGGGTGGGCGGCCTGCCGTACCTGCTGCCCGATCCGGGACGGCCGCGGACCGGGCCCGCCGACCACCCGCACCGTCCGCGCGCGGACCTGCGCGCGGACGTCGGGGCCGTCACGGCGCTGGCCCGCCGGCACGGGCTGGACGTGCTGGTCCTCGACCAGACCCGCCCCGACATCGGGCTGCCCGTGGTGAAGGTCGTGGTGCCCGGCCTGCGGCATTTCTGGGCCCGCTTCGCCCCCGGCCGCCTCTACGACGCGCCGGTGCGCGCGGGCCGCCTGGCCGAGCCGACGCCCTATGAGCGGCTCAACCCCGTCCCGCTGTTCCTGTGAGGGCCGCCCGGCTGGAGCTGTGGTCGTTCCGCGAGGACGTCCACGTCGAGACCGACCAGGACACCGGGCGGCTCACCCTGCACGGGCGATGGGACGACGTACGGCTGCCGCCGCAGTGCCCGGCGATCCGCGAGGCGCTGCGCCGGATGACGCTCGGCCCGATCCGGCTGGAGAACGTGCTGGCCGACCCGGCCGACCGCGCGGCGCTGGCCCGGCTGCTGGAGTGCTGCGCGGCCATGGTGGTGCGCTCGATGGGGTTCGGCCCCGACGAGCTGGTGCTGTCGGTGGTGCCGCTCACCCCGCAGGCCCGCTTCCTGCCGGAGGAACCGGCCCCCGGCCGCCCGGTACGGCTCTCGCGCTTCGCGACGCTCACGACCGACGGCTCCTCCTACCGGCTGGAGTCCCCGCTGTCGCTGCACCGGGTGGTGCTGCACGGGCCGCGGGCCGTATGGCTCCTGTCCGCCCTGGGCGCGCCCGTGCCGCCCGAGCGGGTGGCGGCCCCGCCGCTGACCGACCTGCTGGGCTATCTGCTCGCGGCCGGGATGGTGGTGGCGGCCGAGGACACCGGGCCGCCCGCCCGCTTCGCCGAGGACGAGGACCCGGTGCTGGCCTCCTGGTCGCCGCTGGACCTGATGTTCCACACACGCGCCACGCTCGGCCGCCACGACGGCGACTACGGCGCCACCTACCCGGGCGGCGACCGCGAGCCGGACGAGCCGGTGGTGGTGCCCGCGACGGGACCCGTGGTGGCGCTCCCGCGGCCCGGCTGGGCGCAGGTCCTCGCGCACGACCCGCCGCTCAGCGCCGTGCTGGAGGCGCGGCCGGGCGAGCCGCGCTTCCCCGCCGCGCCGCCGACCGCGCGCGACCTGGGCGAGCTGCTCTACCGGGCGGCCCGGGTGCGTGCCCTCAGCCGGCCCGCCGACCGGCCGCGGGCGGAGCTGAGCGAGCGCCCCTACCCGAGCAGCGGCGGCTGCTACCCCTTCGAGCTGTACGTGGTCGCGCACCGGTGCACCGGCCTGGCGCGCGGCGTCTACCACTACGACCCGCTCGGCCACCGGCTGGAGCTCCTGACCGCCGCCGGGCCGGCCGAGCTGCTCGACGCCGCCGCGATCGCCGCCAACCTGCCCGGCCCGCCGCCGCTGCTGATCGTCGTCACCGCGCGCTTCCGGCGGCTGTCGTGGAAGTACGGCGGCCTGGGCTACGTGCTCGCACTCAAGGACCTCGGCCTGCTGGTGCAGTCGTTGTCGATGGTGGCCACCGCCATCGGCCTGCGCTCCCGGCCGGCAGACGGCGGCGACATCGAGTGCGCGGCCCGGGTCCTCGGCACCGACTGGCGGGCCGAGTCGAGCCTGGCCGCCCTGGCCGTCGGCATGCCGGACGAACGCCGCGGCGACCGGTGCGAGCGGCGGCCGCGCAACGGCGCCGACTGGCCGGCCAGGGCGGCGGCGCGGCTGGCCCGGGCCTGGCGGGCGCGCTCCGGGTTAGGGTGAAGCCGTTCGGGTAGGGCGCGTGGCCGGGGTGCACCAAGGACGACACCCGGGGGACCGATGGGGACGACCTGGATCGCGTTGGGCTCGGCGGGCGAGCGATGGCTGCCCCGCAGTCCGGTGGCGATCACCCGGGCCGTGGTCGCCGGTTTCGCGCTCGACATGCTCATCAACGTCGTCTGGAGCCACACCCGCGACGGGCTGGCCGGGTTCGCCGCCTGTTTCGCGGTGGTCGTCGCCCTGCAGCTCGCGCACTCGACGCGCGAGCCGCGTACCTGGCCGTGGTGGTCGCGGACGCTGACGCTCGGCGCGCAGGCGCTCGCCACCTACCTGCCGTTGCTGTGGATGGGGCCCTGGGGCGGAATGGCCGGGTTCCTGGCGGGATCGGTGCTGCTCATGGTGCCCGGCCCGTGGCGCTGGGCGCTCTACCTGGCCGTCGGGGCGAGCATCCCGCCGCTCGCGCTCGCGCACGGCGTATCGGCCGTGACGGCGTTCTGGCTGGCCGAGTCCACGCTGCTGAGCGGCCTGATTGTCTACGGCGTAAGCTCGCTGGCCGCCATGGTGGCCGAGGCGCACGCGGCCCGCGGCGAGCTGGCCAGGATGGCCGTCGTGCGCGAGCAACTGCGCGTCGCCAGGAACCTGCGCGGCCTGCTGGACGCCAACCTCTCCGCCATCACGCGCACGATCGGGCGGGTCTCCCGGCTGCTGCCCCGCCACCCCGACCGGGCCAGGGAGGAGGTGGGAGAGGCCCTGCAGACCGCCCGTCAGGCGCTCGCCGACGTACGGGCGGCGGCCTGGGGCTACCGGCGGATGTCGCTGGCCGCCGAGGCGGAGACGGCGCTGTCCACGCTGGTCTCCGCCGGGATCGACACCCGGGCCGTGATCCCGGACGGCCCGCTGCCCGGCGAGGCCGACACCGTGCTGGCGATCGTCCTGCGCGAGGCGGCCACCAACGTGCTGCGCCACAGCGACGCCCGCTCGTGCCGGATCGAGGCGCGCGCGGCGGCCGGCTCGGTACTGCTGAGCGTGGTCAACGACGGCGCCGGTGGCGCCGCGGCCGGCTCGGGCACCGCGCTGGAGAGCCTGCGGCTGCGCGTGGAGGCGGTGGGCGGAACCCTGTCGGCCGTGCACGAGGCCGACGGCCGCTTCCTGCTCACCGCGCGGGTGCCGCTCGCGGCCGCGGACGCCGCCCCGCCGTCCGGCCAGACCTCGGTCGAGATCTCCGGTACGGCCCCGCCACGCCGTCCGGCGGCCCCGCCCACGCCCTGGGCCCCGCGCACCGCGGTCGTCATGACCGTCGTGGTGCTGACCGCCTACGCCGGCGTGACCATGGTGTTCTCGGTCTCGGAGGGACTCGGCGGCGCGGGCCTGGCAGCGGCGGCGGTCTGCTTCGCGCTCATCTCGGCCCTGCAGCTCGCGCACTCCTCCGACCTGGCCCGCCGCTGGCCGCCCCGCGTCCGCGCCCTCACGTTGTCGGTTCAGGCCGCCGCCACCTACCTGCCGCTGCTCTGGGCCGGTCAGCGATGGGGCGCGATGGCGGGCTTCCTGGCCGGTTCGATCCTGCTGTGGGTGCCCGGCCCGCTGCGCTGGGCCCTGTACACCGCGGTCGCCGCCAGCATCGCCGCGGCCACCGCGGCGGCCGGCCTGGCACCCATCTCGATCGTCTACGCGGCCGTGTTCACCCTGCTCACCGGCCTGATCGTCTACGGCATCACCTCCCTGCAGGCGCTGGTCTTCGAGATCCACGCGGCCCGCGGCTCGCTGGCCAGGATGGCCGTCGTGCGCGAACGGCTGCGCGTGGCCCGCGACCTGCACGACCTGCTCGGCTACAACCTGTCCGCGATCACGCTCAAGACCGAGCTGACCTACCGGCTGCTGCCCGGCTCGCCCGAACGTGCCCGCGCCGAGGCCGAGGAGTCGCTGGACATCGCCAGGCAGGCCCTGGTCGACGTGGGCGGCGCGGCCAGCGGTTCCCACGCGATGTCGCTGGCCGCCGAGGGCGATTCGTCGATGTCCACGCTGACCTCGGCCGACATCGAGGCCACGCTCGACCTGGCCTGCGGGCCGCTGCCGCCGTACGTGGAGACCGTGCTCGGGATCGTCTTACGCGAGGCCACCACGAACGTGCTGCGCCACAGCAAGGCCACGCGCTGCGTGATCGAGGCGGAGGAGAGCGGGGGCGCGGTGCGGCTGCGGGTCGCCAACGACGGCGTGGAACCGGGCACGCTGCCCCGGCCGGGCGGCACCGGGCTGCCGAACCTGCGTACCCGCGTGGAGGCTCTCGGCGGCAGCCTCACCGCCGGCCCCGGTGCGGAGGGGTGGTTCGTGGTGGTCGCGGAGGTGCCAGGCGGCGCCTAGACGGTCATGTCGCGACGACTTACGATCAGGGTCAGGCCACGCCCACGGGCACGGGCACGCGAGAGGGGCCGGCCGAACCAGACAATCTGCTGTTCGGATGGGTCAGTGCGCGTTCTGAAGATCCTGATCGCGGAGGACGTCCGCATGGTGCGCGGCGCCCTCGCGGCGCTGATCGACCTCGAGGCCGACCTCACGGTCGTGGCCCAGGCCGAGAGCGGCGACATGATCCTCCCGCTGGCGCTGCGGCATCGCCCCGACGTGGCGATCATCGACATCGACCTGCCCGCGATCGACGGCCTCACCGCCGCCCAGCTCCTGCACGAGGAGCTGCCCTCCTGCAAGACCCTCATCCTGACCGGCCTCAGCCGGCCCGGCACCGTGCGCAGGGCGCTGGCGGCGTCGGTCTCCGGCTTCCTGCTGAAGGACTCGCCGTCCGCGCGGCTGGCCGAGGCGGTGCGCGAGGTGTCCTCGGGGCGGCGGGTGGTCGACCCGCAGGTCGCGCTGACCGCCTGGGACGCGGGCGACAACCCGCTGTCGCCGCGCGAGCTGGAGGTGCTGCGCTTCGCCGCCGACGGCGCCGAGGCCCCGGAGATCGCGGCGGGACTCGGCCTGTCGGTGGGCACCGTGCGCAACTACCTGACGGCCATCGTCATGAAGCTCAACGCCCGCAACCGCGTGGACGCCGTCAAGATCGCCACCGAAGCGGGCTGGTTGCCCTAACCTCCGGAGATGTCCGACTCGGCGTCGGCGGGCACGTGGCTGTCCCACGGGTCGTCCAGCCAGCCGTCCGGCAGGTGCACCCGGTCTCGCTCGCCCGACTTGCCGCGCGGGGTGTCGGTGTTGGGCGGCCACGGCTGGTCGCGGTCGAGCTTGGCCAGGGCCGTCCGCAGCTCGTCCAGCGACTCGGCCGTGGTCATCGCGCGGCGCAGCTCGGAGCCGACGGTGAAGCCCTTGAGGTACCAGCCGACGTGCTTGCGGAAGTCGGCCACCGCGTACCGCTCGGTGTCGAAGCAGCCGGCCAGCCCTTCGGCATGCCGTTCCATGACATCGGCGACCTCGCCCAGGGACGGCTTCGCGCGCGACGGATCGCCGTTGAAGGCGTTCTCCAGATCGCGGAACAACCACGGCCGCCCGAGACAGCCCCGCCCCACCACGACGCCGTCGCAGCCGGTCTCGGCGACCATGCGCAGCGCGTCATCCGCGCTCCAGATGTCGCCGTTGCCGAGCACCGGCACCCCGGGCACCGCCTCCTTGAGCCGCGCGATCGCCGCCCAGTCGGCGTTCCCGCCGTAATGCTGCTTGGCGGTGCGCGCGTGCAGCGCGATCGCCGCGACGCCCTCCTCGACCGCGATGCGCCCGGCGTCCAGATAGGTGAGGTGGTCGTCGTCGATGCCCTTGCGCATCTTCATGGTGACGGGCAGCGGGCCCGCGTTGCGCACCGCCTCGCGCAGGATCCGCCGCAGCAGATTGCGCTTGTACGGCAGCGCGGAACCTCCCCCGCGCCTGGTCACCTTGGGCACCGGGCAGCCGAAGTTGAGGTCGACGTGGTCGGCCAGGTCCTCCTCGGCGATCATCTTGACCGCGCGCCCGACGGTCTCGGGGTCGACGCCGTAGAGCTGGATGCTGCGCGGCCGCTCCTCGTCGGCGAACCTGATCATCCTGAGCGTCTTGGGGTTGCGCTCCACCAGCGCCCGCGTGGTGATCATCTCGCACACGAACAACCCCGCGCCCTGCTCACGGCAGAGCACGCGGAACGGCGCGTTCGTGATCCCCGCCATCGGCGCCAGCACGACCGGCGGCCACACCCCCATCGGCCCAATCTTCACCTGTTCAGTTGTAGCCGACTTCCCCCCTTTGACGGAAACTCAGCGCCTGGCAACGACCAGCGGGACCCCCGTGCGCGGGTGGGGCAGTATCTCGACCGCGTGGCCGTACACGCGGCTGAGCAGTTCCTCACCGAGGACCTGCGCGGGCGTCCCGCACGCCCGCACGACTCCTTCCGACAGCACCGCCACCCGGTCGGCGTGGGCCGCGGCGAGCGCGAGGTCGTGCAGCACCACGACGACGGCGTCACCCGCACGCGCCCGCTCCCCCGCCAGGCAGAGCACCGCCTCCTGGTGGCGGATGTCCAGCGCGGCGGTCGGCTCGTCGAGCAGCAGCATCGGCGTGCGCTGCGCCAGCACCCGCGCCAGCCCCACCCGCGCCCGCTCGCCGCCCGACAACTCCTGGAAGGCCCGCGTCCTGAACCGCGCTACGTCGGTCCGCTCCAGCTCGGCCTCGACGACCCGCGCGTCCAGTTCCTCCTGCGGCGTACGCGCCCACGGCGCCCGCCCCATGCCCACGACCTCCTCGACCGTGAACGGGAAGGCCAGATCGAGCCGCTGGGGAAGCACCGCCCGCCGGAGCGCCAGCTCACGCGCCGTCCAGGCGGCCACAGCCCGCCCGTCCAGGTGTACGGCTCCCGCCCGCGGCCGCAGGTCCCCCGCCAGCACCGACAGCAGCGTGGACTTGCCGGAGCCGTTGGGCCCCACGAGCGCCAGCACCTCCCCGGCGAACACGGCCAGGTCGGCGCCCTGCAGCACCTGCTCACCGCCATATCCGAAGCACACGCCCGCGGCCTCGGCGTAGACCGTGCCGTGGGCCGGGCGGACGGGGACGCGTGGCCTCATGCTCTTCCTCCAGTGCGGTAATTTAGGTTAGCCTCACCTAATATCACATCTGTATTGCGCGATATGTTTGACCGGTTTTGCAGACTTATGTCACCTAAGGAGCCATGCCCATGGGCAACCTCGTCGACCTCGGCCGGTGGCCTCTGGTCATCGCCTCCCAGAACGGGCGCCTCACCGTCGCGGAGGCCGGCCGCCTCAACGCCGGCATGCTCGACGTGCTCGCCCGCGCCAGGGCCGAGAACCGCCGCTTCGCCGTCGTCGTGGACCAGCGCGAACGCCAGGCGCCCGAGAAGGGCGCACTGGAGATCATCCACACGTTCTGGTCCGAGCGCGAGGCGGAGATCGCCGAGTGGTGCGTCGGCTACGTCAGCGTGGTCGCCACCCCGTCACTGGCCGACCTCGTGGAGAACCCGGGCCCCGGCGGCCTGACCGTGCTCGGCACCGTGGACTACGACGCCGCCGTCCTGTGGGCCGCCGACCGCCTGGCCATCACCGAACCCGCCTGACCTTTACCGGATCCGCTTCACGGGGTGGATCGCGGCGTCCAGCGGCACACGATCGTCCCGGCCTGGCATGACCCAGACCGGCCCTTCCGCCACGATGCGCCACCGCTCCAGGTCGGGCGGGGCGCCGCACCTCCTCGCCGCCGAGCGCCGCCGGCCCGTCGGGACCGAACTCGGTCGCGGGCCTGCCCTCGGTGAGGACGGCGAGATGACCGAACCCGGCGGGGACGGCGAGGCGACCGGACCCGGCGCGAACGGCGAGATGACCGAACCCGGCGGGGACGGGGCGAGCCCGGCGTCCGTGGTGGGGCCCGCGCCGCAGGCTGCCGCCGGCAGGGCCGGCGCGGCCAGTGCGCCTCTGGGGGTCATCCTCACTCCACACCTCCGACTTCACGCACAACGACGTCACGGAGGGGCGTGGCGGTTCATCCCTGGGGGAATGACCGGTATCTGGGGGTGCGTGCCGTAACAGAAAGTCGCGCAGATTCGTGATGACAGCACCCCGAACGACCATCGCCGATACGCTGTGAGCTGCGATCGATGGGGAGGCGAACGATGCTGCTTCGACTACGGCTCACGCTGCCCGACCGGCCGGGTTCGCTCGGTCAGGTCACCCGGGTGCTGGGCGTGGCCGGAGCCGACATCACGCAGCTGACCGTCCTGGAGCGCGGCGGCGGGCGGGCCGTGGACGACATCACCGTCTTCTGCCCGGACGGCACCCCCAAGGAGACGCTGGCCAAGGGCTTGCTGACCGTCCAGGGTGTACGCGTCGAGGCGATCTGGGCCACCCGCGAAGCCGCCGGCACCTACCCCGAGCTGGAGATACTCAAATACATCACCACCGCCGGCGAGCGCGCGCTGACCACGCTCATCGACTCGCTGCCGGTGCTGTTCAGCGCCGACTGGGCCGCCGCCGCCACCTCCGAGGCGACCGTCTACTCAAGCTGGCGAGCCCCTCAGGAGATCATCCTCCCGCCAGAGAATCCGCCCCGCCCCGTGGCGACCACCCTGGACACCGGCCTGCACCTCATCCACGCCCCGCTTCCGCCGCTGGCCCTCACGCTGATGCTGGCCAGAGCCGACGGCCCGGCCTTCCACCGGATCGAGGTCCACCGCCTCACCCGCATCCTGGAGATCTTCCTCAGCCTCCCGGCGACCGAACGCAGCGTGGCCCGTCAGCTGCGCAAGTGAGCATCCACTCCAAAAACCCGCTAGAGTTGCTGTGTCGCCGCGAGCAGCGGCGGACGCGGAAGTGGCTCAGTGGTAGAGCATCACCTTGCCAAGGTGAGGGTCGCGGGTTCGAATCCCGTCTTCCGCTCGGAGAGGCCGCAGGTTGGGCCTCGCTCGGTGGAGTGGCCGAGAGGCGAGGCAGCGGCCTGCAAAGCCGTCCACACGGGTTCAAATCCCGTCTCCACCTCCAATGAAATACCCGGGACGATTAGCTCAGCGGGAGAGCGCTTCCCTGACACGGAAGAGGTCACTGGTTCAATCCCAGTATCGTCCACCAGCACCGTCTTGCCTCGCGCCCTTTCGGGCGTGGGGCAAGACTGTCCGCGCAGCCGAGCGAAAGCTTCCGGCTCCCACCCTGGCCAAAAGTCCTTTGCCGCCCTCGGGGTCCGTGATCGTGCGGTCGGTGTGCCGGAAGTCCTGACGTATCCGCGGAACCGGCATCTCCCGCCGTCGCATGCACACCAAGAACCACCAGCCGCCGTGGCCGCCTCGATGAGCCAGTTGATCGGCTGCCTGGTCTGGCCCTTGGCCCAGCCGCTCAGGTTGGCGGCGCCGGTCGGGTCGCCTCGCAGAAAACAGCAGCCTGGCCGGGAGCTGGGCGGCCAAGGGCGTGTTCACGGGGCCCGCGCTGCACGGAGGGCGCGGGGAAGGAGTTCGCGGCGGAGGAGGGTGGCCACCCGGTCGGGAAGCAGGGTCGCGCGGTCGCACGGAAAATCCTGGCGACATTCGCGGCCGGCCCCGCGACAATGGCCGACGTGGAAGAGGTCGACGTGGAGAGGTCGACGGTGGAAGAGGTCGAGGTCGTCGTCGCCCATAGCGAGCGCGCGACCCTGCGCGTCGGTGAGGTGTTCCTGAAGATCGACGCCGATCGGACGCGCACCGACGTCGAGGTCCAGGCGATGGCCTTGGCGCCGGTCCCGACTCCGGAGATCCTGTGGCGCAGGCCGCCCGTGCTCGCGCTCGCCGCCCTCCCCGGCACCGCGCTCGGCCGCCTCGGCGAGCCGTCGGCCGCGTCACCGGCGGCGTGGGCGGCGGCGGGCGCCGCCGTACGCAAGCTGCACGAGGCGCCGCTGCCGCCGTGGCCCGGCCGGAGCCTCGACGAGATCGCCGCGCACCTCGACGGCGAATGCGAGTGGCTCATCGCCAACGGCGTCCTTCCCACCGACCTGGTCACCCGCAACCGCCAGGTCGCCGAGGCCGCGCTCCGGCCGTGGACGCCGGTGTTCACGCACGGCGACCTGCAGATCACCCACGTGTTCGTCGAGGGTGACCAGGTCACCGGCGTGCTCGACTGGTCCGAGGCGGCCCGGGGCGATGCCCTGTACGACCTGGCCAGCTTGACGCTCGGACACGAGGAGCGTCTTGGTGACGTCCTGGCCGGCTACGGCGCCGGCGTCGACCTCGACGTGATCCGGGGGTGGTGGTCGTTGCGTAGCCTGCGGGCGATCCGCTGGCTGATCGGGCACGGCTTCGATCCGTCCTCGCCGGGCTGCGAGGTGGACGTGCTGAGAGCCAGAATGTGAGGCCGAACGGGCGCGCCCGCAGTGCGGACTGGGGCCGTCTCAGTCGGCGGGGATGAAGTTCGCGTACTCCTCGATGCGGGTGATCAGCCCCTTGTCGTCGAAGCGGAAGTACACCGCGGCGTGCACCTCGCCGCGTACGCCGTTCTTGGCGGCCACGTGCACGACGTGCTGCTGAAGGACCTCTCCGGGCCGGGAGAGCTGGCGGGTGATGTCGTAGCGCATCGACTCGATGGTGTGGATCTGCCCCTTCATCCCCTCGATGTTCTCCTCGAT
This sequence comes from Nonomuraea sp. NPDC050394, assembly GCF_044459065.1. Taxonomy (NCBI): domain Bacteria; kingdom Bacillati; phylum Actinomycetota; class Actinomycetes; order Streptosporangiales; family Streptosporangiaceae; genus Nonomuraea; species Nonomuraea sp. NPDC050394. The sequence goes on from NZ_JBITIO010000003.1 coordinate 251,714, forward strand.
GCCCGACTCGCCCTTGCCGTCGTTGTGCCAGACGGTGGCCGTCCGCGCGCACATGGCGCGGGCGGTGTCCCAGTCGGCGTTCTCCAGACTGCGCAGGTAGGTGATGGCCTTGTCCTTGAGGTCCTGGCTCATGGTGATGTCTCGCTTTCCGTACGTGCGGTGGGTCAGTTCTGGCGGGTTTCGGTGTAGACCAGGGCGCGTTCGCCCGCTTCGACGCGCATCGGCAGGTGGTTGCCGGGAGGTGACAGGGGGCAGACGAAGACGGACGGCTGCAGGTGGTGGTGGGAGAGCGTCGCCCTGTTGAAGTCGACGGTGAGCTCGCTGCCGGGCTCCAGGAGCGGCAGGACGAGCCAGCGTCCGATCTCGGGTGTGGTGTCCGCGTTCGTCTCGTCGGTGAACACCACCAGGCGCTGGCCGGGCATGTCTTCGAGAACGGCCAGCACGTGTTCGGTGCCGTCGATGGTCACGGCGAGGTCGACGGGGGCCCGGATGGCCTCGGTGCTGCGCGGCGACGTCAGTCGTCCCACCTCGATGCGGCGGCCCTCGGGGGCCCTGCGGTACTCGCCGTCGAAGACCCAGCCCTGGTCATAGGGGTAGGTGTCGATACCGGTGAGGCCGGCGCGTTCGACCGCCTGGTGGTCCATGACGACCAGCCCGTAGGACCCGTCGCCGCCTCCGGCGAAGCCGACGCGTCCGCCGGAGAACTCCAGCGAGCCGCCGGGCGCCACTTCCGCGGTTCCGTCGACTGTCTCGCCGCCCACCCGCACGCCGTCGCCGGCGCTCGCCGTCACGGTCAGGGCGCCGGTCGCGCTGGTGGACCACGTGCCGGGGATGCCGGGGATGGTGTGGAGGTCCTGATCGGTCACCTTGCCGTTGGCGACGACCTTGGCCTTGCCGTTCGGGCCGGCGATCTCCTCCCAGCGGCCCTCGCGCCAGGCTTCGTACCCGGCGAGCGCCTCGGGGCTGCCCGCCGGGGGCCGCCGATGGGAATGGGTCTGGTGTGCGGCCATGAGTGGCTCCCTTCTCCGGCCGCGAACGCGGACCGTGGCCACAACCTACGAGCGGGTTGCGCGGAGAGCATCATTGGTTGCGTACAAGGCAAGACGATGGGCGGTTCGGCTGCTCGGCGAGCAAAAGCGGGCGGGCCGGTGACTCATCCGCGAGGCGCCGGCACGCACCGTGGCGGGGTTCCTATGGGGAGGAGTCGCCGCCCGCGTCGCCGCGGTCGCGCTGGTGGCCGCGGCGGGCGTCGCGGTCGAAGATGCCCAGGATCTCGCAGGGGCCGCCCTCGGCGCCGATCGCGTGCGGGAGCATGGTGGGGAACTCCGCCGCCTGATTGGTCTCGACCCGGAAGCGGCGGTGGCCCAGCATGAGGATCGCGGTGCCCGACAGCACGACGAGCCATTCCCGGCCGGGGTGCGCGCGCATGCGTGCGGGGTTGTCCGGCGGCGGCTCGGTCATGCGCTGACGTACGACGCTCATGCCCGGGTCGCCCTTCACCGGCCAGCGCATGAGGCCGTGGGCCCCGTCGATCATCGGGCTGGTGACGACGTCGTCGGAGGCGGTCTCCACCAGTTGGTCCAGGGACGTGTCCAGGGCGCGGGCGAGGGTGACCAGCTGGTCCAGGGCGAGGCGGCGCCGGCCGTTCTCGATGCGCGAGAGCGTGGACTGGCTGACGTTGGCGCGGGTGGCCAGTTCCTCCAGCGACCAGCCCTGTGCCACGCGCAGGGCCCGGATCCGTTTGCGTACGAGGCTGTCCAGCTCGCCATCATCTTGCGCCATGGGCAACATCGTATGCCCCCGGTGCAAGGAGGTGTGGGTGGGCGCCGCCCCCGGAGCGGTGGGGCGGCGCCGTACCGGCTAGCGGATGATCTTGACGTCGTCCACGCCGGCCTCGACGAGGCTGGCGGTGGCGGCGTCGGCGGCCTCGACCACGATGCGGACGCTCTGGCCGGCGAAGGCCGAGATGTCCACCGTCGAGGTGGTCCAGGCGCCGTTGCGGTTGGTGGCGGCGCCCAGTTGCTCGAAGACCGTGCCCGTCGTCGTGCCGACGACCCTGACCCGCAGGTAGTCGGCACTGCTCGCGTTGCTGCCGTGGGCCAGGTACCAGGCGAAGGACAGCTTCACCGTCCCGCTGGGCAGCGTCACCGCGGGTGACTGGATGGCGGTGGTGCCACCGTCGATGTCGTGGTCGCCCGCAGCGGCACCGGCGAGGCGGCCGGTGACCAGGTCGTTGACGCCGCTGACCGTGGTGCCCAGTTGCTTGGCGCCGCTGGAGGTCGTGGCCTCGGGGTCGCCGCGCTCCCACAGGCCGGTGGTGGCGCTGCCGGTCAGGCGGGTCCAGCCCTTGTCGGTCTCGAAGGTGTCCTCCCAGACCACGACGGGGGGTACGGCGGTGGCGATGGTCCACACGGCGTAGGCCACGGCGTCGGCGTGGCGGTTGAGTGCCGTGTCGTTGATGTTCGAGGTCGTGTCGCAGGCGCGGTGGTAGCAGACGTCGAAGGCCTGCCCGGCGGTGCCGCCCCACAGTTGCGCCTGGGCGCTCGACTTGATGCCCTCGGCTCCGGTGAAGGTGCCGCCGGCGGCGATGCCGCGTGCGATGAAGGGCCCGTAGTCGGAGCGGCCGTCGAAGTCGGTGCCCCGTGTCTGGACGCCGACGGAGGTGAAGTAGTCCTGCAGCGTGCGCTCGAGGGCGGCCGACCCGGCGGGGCCGGGACCGGAGCCGACGCCGTCGGAGTTGTCACCGTCGTAGACGAAGTAGCCGGCGTTGGGCGAGCCGACCATGTCGAAGTTCAGGTACGCCTTGATCTTGGCCCGTTCCGTGGCCGCCAGGTTGGTCACGTAGTACTGCGACCCGCGCAGCCCGAGCTCCTCGGCGCCCCACCAGGCGAAGCGCAGGTGCTTGGTCGGCTGCAGGGCCTGCCGGGAGACCTCCAGCGCGGTCTCCAGGATGGCGGCGCTGCCGGAGCCGTTGTCGTTGATGCCGGGTCCCGCGGTGACGCTGTCGAGGTGGGCGCCGACCATGAGGATGTCGTTGGGGTCGCCGCCGGGCCAGTCGGCGAGGACGTTGTAGCCGGTGGCGCCGTTGTAGGTGAACGACTGCAGGGTGGTGGTGAATCCGGCGGCGTCCAGACGGCCCTTGACGTAGTTGGCGGAGGCCAGGTAGCCGGGTCGGCCGTGGGCGCGGTTGCCGCCGTTGCTGTTGGCGATGCTCTGGAACTGGGTCAGGTGTGCCTTGACGTTGGCGAGGGGGATGTCGGGCGGGGCGAGCGCGGTCGCGCCGGTGGCCTGGTGCAGGCCTCCGGCTAAGACCAGGGTGAGCGTGGCGAGTACGGCGAGCAGACGTGATCTCATGCCACTCCTCTGCGGGGAGATCCGGGGAGCCCGAACATAACTCCACAAATCCGGATCGACCAGTCATGCGCGCAGACCCCTTGGGAGGGCCGGGCACCCCCAGGGCCCCCTGTACCCCCTGGGAGGGTGGGAAGCCCTTGGGAAACCCGGTGAACCCTGGGGCCATTGCGCCGCTCTCGCGGCCAAGCTCACACTCCCGACGCGACGACGCTTCCCGTCGAACCCCCCGTACAGAGGAGGAAGCAAGATGCGTCGAGGATGGTTACCCCAACCCATCACGGACCCGTCCGCCGTCACCCGGCGGACCTTCCTCGGCGGTTTCGGGGCGAGCGCGGCGATCGCCGCGCTCGACCTGGACGCCGCCATCGCCGCCTCCGCACGCGCCGAGCAGGAGGGCACGCTGGTCAACAACTTCGGCCGGGTGTTCAACCTGCCCCCGTTCGCCCAGGCGACGCCCCAGGTACGGGCGGCGCTGACCGAGATGGGCAAGCTGGGCGGCATCCTGGACGCGAAGGATCCGCTGCACGAGGGCCCGATCCGGCTGATCACCAACCCGGAGCTCAGCCCGAACAACCGCGACAACCCCTTCCACACCGCGGGCATCACGTTCTTCGGCCAGTTCCTCGACCACGACATGACCTTCGACAACGCCTCACCGCTGGGCGTGCCGACCCGGCCGGAGTCCTCGCCGAACCTGCGCACCCCCGCCTTCGACCTCGACACGGTGTACGGCGGCGGCCCCACCGCCAGCCCGCACCTGTTCAACGCCGACCGGATCACGATGCGCGTGGAGAGCGGCGGCCAGTTCGAGGACGTGCCGAGACAGCCGGACCAGCGGGCGATCATCGGCGACCCGCGCAACGACGAGAACCTGATGATCTCGGGCCTGCACGCGGCGTTCCTCGTCTTCCACAACAAGGTCGTCGAGCGCCTGCGCGCCCAGGGCACACCGGAGAACGCCCTGTTCGAGACGGCCCGCCGTACGGTCCTGTGGCACTACCAGTGGATCATCCTGAACGAGTTCCTGCCACAGATCATCGGCCGGCCGCTCGTGGACCACATCCTGCGCTTCGGCCGCCAGTTCTACCGGCCGCCCGGCGCGCCGTCGATCCCGGTGGAGTTCCAGATCGCCTACCGCTTCGGCCACAGCATGATCCGCCCGTCCTACCGGGCCAACCTGGCCGGTGACGGCGGCCAGCCGTTCTTCGGCTTCATCTTCGACCCGGTGGCCGAGGGCCAGGCCGACCCGGTGGACCTGCGGGGCGGCGCGCGGGCCGGACGGCGCTTCATCGGCTGGCAGACGTTCTTCGACTTCGGCGACGGCCAGGTACGCACGAACAAGCGCATGGACACCCATCTGTCCACGCCGCTCTTCCAGTTGCCGCTGCGCTCCATCCCGAGCGGCGACCCGCCGATCTCGCTGGCCACCCGCAACCTGCTGCGGCACCTCACCTGGTCGCTGCCCTCCGGTCAGCGCCTGGCCACGACGATGGGCGTCCCGCACGTCGACACCTCCGAGCTCGGCCCGTTCGGCTTCGGCACGAACGCGCCGCTCTGGTACTACGTGCTCAAGGAGGGCCAGGACCTCGGCGACGGCATCCAGCTGGCAGGAGTCGGCGCCCGGCTCATCGGCGAGGTCTTCGTCGGCCTGCTGCAGAAGGATCCCGGCTCCTACCTCGCGGCCAGTCCGAGCTGGCGGCCGACGCTGCCGGGCCGCAGCCCGGGGACGTTCACCATGGTCGATCTGCTGCGGTTCGCCAAGCTCGATCCGGCCAGCCGGGGACAGTGACACCCTGACAAGTTCCGGTAAGGGCTGTTTACAGACAAGAAAGCTTCTTTTGAGTACATTCTGCGTATGGCCATCCACGTGGCCGCGCACTCCGCCAACCGGTTGCTCCGCGAAGCGCTCGCCACAGCCCTCACCGGGCAGCCCGGCCTGAGCTTGTCCGGGCTCACCCAATACCTCTCCGACCTGGAACGCCTCTGCCGCATCCGCGACGTCGACGTCGCAGTGATCGACGTCGCGGACGACTTCGAGGAGGTGATGGCCAAGCTCCCGGGATTACGCGGCCGCGGCCTCGTGCTCACGTACGCGAGCATGGACGTGCGCGACGTGGTGCGGGCGGTGGGCGCGGGCCTGACGCTGGTGCCCTACTCACGCGGGCTGGCCGCACTCCTCGAAGCGGTACGGCGCTGCCCGTTCGAACCTCGTGCCCGCCCCGCCCACCCGCCGGTCCTGACCCGGCGCGACCTGGACGTCCTGGCGCTGGCCGCCTCGGGACACAGCGTGCAGGAGGCGGCCAGGATGCTCGGCATCGCCCCGGCCACGGTCGAGAACCACATGCGCCGGATCTTCGCCAAGACCGAGGTGCACAGCCGGGTCAACCTGGTCTCGCTGGCCGCCCGGCTCGGCCTGCTGTTCCGGTCCGGGGCCCGGCCGGCCACGGTTCCGCTGGCGGTCGTCTTCGGCGGGCCGGGAAGCTGCCGGGACGCCGTCGTGGAGAACCTGATCCGGCAGCACCTGCCGGTCTTCGTGGCCGGCGACCGCTGGACGCACGAGGACGACACGCTCATGCTCCGCCGCCCGCTGGTGGCCGTGATCATCGACGAGTCGGGTGCCTGGCACCACATGCACGCGCTCGGCGCCCGCGTGGTCGTGGTCACCGAGACGGCGTTCGGCCAGGTCATCACGTCTCCGGCGCCGGACGCGGTGGTGCCGATCAGTGAGCTGGGCCGGGCCGTACAACCGGAGATGAGCAGGCGCGCGGCGGCGCGCTCGGCGCTCACCGACCGCGAGCTGCAGATCCTGCGGTCCATAGCGACGGGCCATTCGGTACGGCAGACGGCCCAGGCTTTGGCCATCACCACCAAGACCGTGGAGAACATTCAGTCACGCCTGTTCAGCAAGCTGGATGTCCGAAACCGGGCCGAGGCACTGGCGGTGGGTTACGAACTAGGACTTCTTTCCTGAATCACATGTGCTGTTTGCGCAGAGTTGATGGCGATGTTAGATGGAAGAGCATGTTGGTTCAGGACAGCCACGACCTACCGCCGGAGGAAATGTGGCGCTGAGACTCGATGGCGTCCGCGTACGGCAACGCGGTGAAGTGTGGCTCGACGACATCAACCTAGAACTCTCCAGCGGCATGACGACCCTCATCGGGCCGCTGGCGGCCGGGAAGACCACCCTGATGCGGGTGATCGCGGGGTTGCACACCCCGGCCGACGGCCGCGTGGTCGTCAACGGCGACGACGTCACCTCGGTCCCGGTGCGCAAGCGCTCCGTGGCCTTCGTCTACCAGCGGTTCATCAACTACCCGTCACTCACCGTCTACGAGAACATCGCCTCTCCCCTACGCCTGGCCGCCGGATTCCCCCGCAAGGACGTGGACGGCCGGGTGCGGGACGTGGCCGAGCTCATGGGCATCGCCGACCTGCTGGAACGGCGCCCGGCCGAGCTGTCGGGCGGCCAGCAGCAGCGCACCGCGATCGCCCGCGCGCTGGCCCGCCCGGTCGACGTGCTGCTGCTGGACGAGCCGCTGGCCAACCTCGACTACAAACTCCGCGAGCAGTTACGCGCCGACCTGAAGGCGATGTTCAAGGACTCGCCGGGCACCGTGGTGTACTCCACCTCCGATCCGGCCGAGGCGCTGATGTTCGCGGCCCCGACGGTGGTGCTGGGCGAGGGCCGCGTCCAGCACGTGGGCGACGTGGCGCGCATGTACGACCGGCCGCCGTCCCTGGCGGTGGCGGCCACCCTCTCCGATCCGCCGCTCAACCTGCTGCCCGGCGTGGTGAACGAGGGCCGCCTGGAATGCCTGGGCGTCCCGCTGTCCACGCCCGGGACACAATTCTCCGGCGAGGACCTGGTGCTGGGGATCCGCCCGCACCAGGTGACGATCGAGCGCACCCGGCCCGGCCAGGTCGAGTTCCCCGCCGAGATCCGCCTGGCCGAGGTCACCGGGAGCACGACGTTCCTGCACCTGCTGCTGGCCGGGCGCCGCCACCTGGTGGCGCAGCTGCCGGGCACCCAGCTGTTCACGCCCGGCGAGCCCGCGGTGGCCTACGTGGATCCCGCGCACATCCTGATCTTCTCCGGAACGGGGGAACTGGTGGCCGACACCGCCACGGAGGTCGACCTGCATGGCTGACATCACGCTGGAGGGCGTCGGCCACAGCTACGACGGCGGCCGCACCCACGCGCTCAACCCCATGACCTGGACCTGGTCCGACGGCCGCGCCTACGCGCTGCTCGGCCCGAGCGGCTGCGGCAAGACCACGCTGCTCAACATCATCTCCGGCCTGATCACCCCCTCCCGGGGCCGGGTCCTGCTGGGCGGCCGCGACGTCACCGGCCTGCCGCCCGTGGCCCGCAACATCGCGCAGGTCTTCCAGTTCCCGGTGCTGTACGAGGAGATGTCGGTCTACGACAACCTCGCCTTCCCGCTGCGCAACCGCAAGTACCCGAAGGCCGAGATCGACCAGCGCGTGCGCAAGGTCGCCCGGTTACTCGGCCTGGAGGAGCACCTCCGCCGCCGCTCGCGCCGCCTCGACCCAGGCCGCCAGCAGATCGTCAGCCTCGGCCGCGGCCTCGTGCGGCCCGAGGTGGCGGCGGTCCTGCTGGACGAACCGCTCACCGTCATCGACCCCGCGCTGAAATGGACCCTGCGCAGCAAGCTCAAGGAGATCCACCGCGACACCGGCCACACGCTCATCTACGTCACCCACGACCAGACCGAGGCGCTGACCTTCGCCGACGAGGTGGTCGTGCTCAAGGACGGCGCGATCGTGCAGAGCGGCGAGCCCGCCGAGCTGTTCCTGTCCCCCGCGCACGAGTTCGTCGGCCACTTCATCGGCTCGCCCGGCATGAACGTGCTCGACGCCGCGGTCGAGCGCGGCATCGTGCGCGTCGGGACCTCCCTCGTCGGGCGCGCCGTGGGCGACGACGGCGCCCTTCCCGACGGTCCGGTACGGCTCGGCGTACGACCCGAGTTCGTCAGGATCAGCCCGTACCCTCGCTCCCCCGGGCTGCGGGCCGGCGTCACCGGCGTGGACCGGATGGGCTCCTACCACCTCGTGCACGCGCGGGCCGACGGCGGCGACCTGGTCGCCAAGACCGATCCCGGCGAGCACGGCACGGCCGAGCACCTCCACTTCGAGCGGGCCTACCTGTTCCGCGACCAGGTCAGGTGCGGCACCCTCGCGGCACTCGAAGGGAGCGGCGCATGACGACAAGCGACGTCCCGGCCAAGGTCGCCGGCAGCCAGGTGGCCGGTGAGGTCGTCGCGCCGGCCGTACCCAAGGAAGAGCAGGCTCCCAGGGACGTCAAGCCCAAGAACAACCGCGCGTGGTGGCTGGTGCTGCCGGTCGTGGTGTCGGTGGCCTTCACCGCGGTCATCCCGCTGATGACGGTGGTCAACTTCTCGGTGCAGGACGTCTTCACGCCGACCGACCGCATCTTCGTGGGGCTGGACTGGTTCAGGTCGGTCACCCGCGATCCCGAGGTGCGGGCGGCGTTCCTGCGCACGCTGATGTTCTCGGCGCAGGTGCTGGTCATCGAGATCCCGCTCGGCGTGCTGCTCGCGGTGTGCATGCCGCGGCGCGGGGCGTGGGTGTCGGTGGCGCTGGTCGTGGTGGCGCTGCCGCTGCTGATCCCGTGGAACGTCGTCGGCACGATCTGGCAGATCTTCGCCCGCGGCGACATCGGGCTCGGCGGGTGGGTCGTCAACAACGTGCTCGGGATCAACTTCAACTACACGCTCGACTCCACCGACGCGTGGGTCACCGTGCTGACCATGGACGTGTGGCACTGGACGCCGCTGGTGGCGCTGCTGGCGTACGCGGGGCTGCGCTCGATCCCCGAGCCGTACTTCCAGGCGGCGCAGATCGACGGGGCCTCGGCGTGGGCGACGTTCCGGCACGTGCAGCTGCCCCGGCTGCGCGGGGTGCTGACGATCGCGATCCTGCTGCGGTTCATGGACAGCTTCATGATCTACACCGAGCCGTTCGTGGTAACCGGGGGCGGACCGGGCAACGCCACCTCCTTCCTCAGCATCCTGCTGTCGAAGATCGCGGTGGGGCAGTTCGACCTCGGGCCCGCGGGGGCGTTCTCGCTCCTTTACTTCCTCATCGTGCAGATCGCCTGCTACGTGTTCTTCACCGTGCTGACGAGGAGCGGGAGATGAGACGGCTGCCCTGGGCGCGGACCGTGTTCTGGCTGTACGTGGCGACGCTCATGCTGCCGCTGCTGTGGATGTTCGGCATGTCGATCCGGCCGAACGACGAGATCCTCGGGAGCTTCTCGCTGCTTCCGCAGAACGTGACGCTGGAGAACTACGTCACGTTCTTCACGGACTCCGCGTGGTACTCCAGCTATCTCAACTCGATCGTCTACACCTCGCTGAACACGGTGTTCTCGCTGATCGTGGCGCTGCCGGCGGCGTACGCGTTCTCGCGCTTCCGCTTCGCCGGGGACAAGCACCTGTTCTTCTGGCTGCTGACGAACCGGATGGCGCCGCCGGCGGTCTTCCTTCTGCCTTTTTTCCAGATTTATCAGAGCGTGGGGTTGTTCGACACGCATCTCGGGGTGGCCATCGCGCACATGCTGTTCAACGTGCCGCTGGCCGTGTGGATCCTGGAGGGCTTCATGTCCGGGATCCCGCGTGAGATCGACGAGACCGCGGCCATCGACGGCTACTCGCTGCCCCGCTTCTTCTTCCGGATCTTCCTGCCGATGATCCGCTCGGCCATCGGCGTGACCGCGTTCTTCTGCTTCATGTTCAGCTGGGTCGAACTGCTGATCGCCCGGACGATCACCTCGGTCAACGCCAAGCCGATCGCCGCCACCATGACCCGCACCGTCAGCGCCGCCGGGATCGACTGGGGGCTGCTGGCCGCGGCGGGCGTGCTGACGATCATCCCGGGCGCGATCGTCATCTGGTTCGTCCGCAACTACATCGCCAAGGGCTTCGCGCTGGGAAGGGTGTGACAGGTGCTGGAGTGGATGGTCTGGACCGCGCCCACCGCACTGGTCTTCGCCGGTCTGGCCCTGCTGCTGGTCGCCATGTCCGTCTGGGCGCGCCTGTCGCCGCCGCTGGCCCGGCGCGGCTTCCTGCGCATCGAGACCGACAGGGGCGACCGGCTCTACATCGGACTGATCAGCGCGGCGGTGGTGCTCGCCGGGTGGATCGCCGTCACGGACCTGTCGATGTGGCTCGCGCTCGGGTGCGCGCTCGTCGTCGTGGCCGTGATCGGGATATGGGGTTGACCTGCGCCCCCTTGCTCGCGAGAGGAGTCGGACATGTCGCACACACTCAAGAGGCACGCGGCCGCGCTGGGCGTATTCGCCCTGTTGCTGGCGGGGTGCTCCAGCGGGAGCAAGCCGTCGAGCGACTTCCGTGAGGAGAACGGCAGGGCGGCCGCCAAGAGGTGGGTGGACACCGAGTTCACGCCGTCGACGCTGGCCAAGGATCAGCAGCTGGCGGAGATGGAATGGTTCCTGAAGGCGGCGGCGCCGTACCGTGGGATGGAGATCAACGTGGTGTCGGAGACGATCACCACGCACGAGTACGAGTCGCGGCAGCTCGCCAAGGCCTTCACCGAGATCACCGGGATCAGGATCAAGCACGACCTGATCCAGGAGGGCGACGTCGTCGAGAAGCTGCAGACCCAGATCCAGGGCAACCAGAACATCTACGACGCCTACGTCAACGACTCCGACCTCATCGGGACGCACGCCCGCGGCGACTACGTGGTGCCGCTGTCGGACTACATGGCCGGGGAGGGCAAGAACGTCACCTCGCCGACGCTCGACCTGAAGGACTTCATCGGGATCAGCTTCACCACCGGGCCGGACAAGAAGGTGTACCAGCTGCCCGACCAGCAGTTCGCGAACCTGTACTGGTTCCGGTACGACTGGTTCACCGATCCGGAGATCAAGAAGCAGTTCAAGGCGGCGTACGGCTACGACCTGGGCGTACCAGTGAATTGGGCGGCTTATGAGGATATAGCCGACTTTTTCACGAACAAGGTCAACGGGAACGGGCAGATCGCCGGCAAGAAGGTCTTCGGGCACATGGACTACGGCCGCAAGGACCCCTCGCTCGGCTGGCGTTTCACCGACGCCTGGCTGTCCATGGCCGGCAACGGCGACCCCGGCATCCCCAACGGCCTGCCCGTCGACGACTGGGGCATCCGCGTCGAGAACTGCCGCCCCGTCGGCTCCTCCGTCACCCGCGGCGGCGACACCAACGGCCCCGCCTCCGTCTATGCCCTCACCAAGTACGTGGACTGGCTCAAGCGCTTCGCGCCCAAGGAAGCCGCCGGCATGAACTTCAGCGAGTCCGGCCCCGTGCCCGCGCAGGGCAACATCGCCCAGCAGATCTTCTGGTACACCTCCTTCACCGCCGACATGACCAAGCAGGGCCTGCCCGTCGTGAACGCCGACGGCACCCCCAAGTGGCGCATCGCCCCCAGCCCCCACGGCGCGTACTGGAAGGACGGCAACAAGCTCGGCTACCAGGACGCCGGATCCTGGACCCTGCTCAAGAACACTCCCGCGGAACGGCGCGCCGCCGCCTGGCTGTACGCCCAGTTCGTCACCTCCAAGACGGTGTCGCTGAAGAAGTCCATCACCGGCCTGACCTTCATCCGCGACTCCGACATCCGCAGCGCCTACTTCACCGAGAACGCCCCCAAGTACGGCGGGCTCATCGAGTTCTACCGCTCACCCGCGCGCGTCCAGTGGACCCCGACCGGTACCAACGTCCCCGACTACCCCAAGCTCGCCCAGCTGTGGTGGCAGAACGTGGCCACCGCGGTGACCGGCGAGACGACCGCCCAGCAGTCCATGGACAACCTGGCCAAGCAGCAGGACGACATCCTGTCCCGGCTGGAACGGCGCGGCTACGGCGGTGCCTGCGCCCCCAAGCTCAACCCTGAGCAGCCCGTCCAGACCTGGCTCGACCAGCCGGGGGCGCCCGCGCCCAAGCTGGCCGACGAGCGCGGCAAGCCGGAAACCCTCGACTACGACAAGCTGATCGCCCAGTGGAAGTCCGGCGACTGACCGCCCCCTGAGGTCCCGGTGCGCGCTTGGGCGCACCGGGACCTCCCGCCCACGAAGACACCCGCCAACCAGGCCGTGACCCGCAACCCGGGACGTGGGAACGCCGGAACGCGCAACCCGGAACCCGGGGACCCGAGACGTGGGAACGCCGGGACGAGACGCGCAACCCAGAACTCGGGGACCCGGAACCCGCGGACCCGGGACTCGGAGGCCCGGACCGGCGCGGGACCCGAGAGCCCAGAGGCCCGGAGACCGGGGCCGCGAAGGTGGGAGCGGGGCGATCGCGGAGCGGGGTAGCGGGGGGTCGGAGCGCGGGACCGAGGAGTGGCACGGCAGCGGGGGGTGGGAGCGGGTGTCGGGGCGCGGGACCGACGAGTGGGTGGTGGACGGGGTGGGAGGGGCGGGCTTAGCTTGCTCGGCATGAAGTTACGTATCGCGATCACGGCCGTAGCCGCGGCCTGCGCGCTGATCACCCCCCTGCCCGCCCGGGCCGACACCCCAGACCTGGGCGGCCTCACCGGAGGCGACCTCCTCCGCTGGGACCTCAAGCAGACCGGCGTCACCGGCCGCCTGCGCGGACTGGCTCCGGTGAGCCGTGACGTCGTGTGGGCCTCGGGCAGCGGCGGTACCGTGCTCAGGACGACCGACGCCGGGCGTACCTGGCAGAACGTCTCCCCGCCCGGTGCGACCGCGCTGCAGTTCCGCGACATCGAGGCGTTCGGGCCCGGCTCCGCCGTGGCGCTGTCGATCGGGGAGGGCACCGACTCGCGGGTCTACCGGACCGACGACGCCGGCCGTACCTGGACGGAGACCTTCCGCAACGACGAGCCGCGCGCCTTCTACGACTGCATGGCCTTCTTCGACCGACGCCACGGGCTGGCGATGAGCGACCCGGTGGACGGCAGGTTCCGGATCCTGTCGACGTCGGACGGCGGGCGGAGCTGGGCGGTCCTGCCCTCCGCCGGAATGCCGGCCGCGCTGCCCGGCGAGGCCGGGTTCGCGGCCGGCGGGCAGTGCCTGGTGACGTCGGGCGGCCGGGACGCGTGGCTGGCCAGTGGCGGCGCCGAACGTTCGCGCGTGTTCCATTCCCGTGACCGTGGTCGTACCTGGACCGTGGCCGACACTCCCATCCCCGCCGGAGACCCCGCCCGCGGGGTGTTCGCCCTCGCCTTCCGCGGCCGGCACCAGGGCATCGCGGTCGGCGGCGACTACCGGCCCGACCAGGTCTCCCCCTCGGCCGGCGCCTACTCCGCCGACGGCGGCGCCAGCTGGCGGCCCTCTCGGGTGCCGCCGCCTTCCTACCGCTCCGGCGTGGCGCTGCTCCCCCTGGCCGCGATCGCCGTGGGCCCGAGCGGCAGCGACATCTCCTTCACCGGCGGCCGGACGTGGCACACGTTCGACACGGGCTCGTTCGACACCGTGTCGTGCACGCCCGACCTGAGCTGCTGGGCCGCGGGCGAGCAGGGCAGGGTGGCCCGGCTGGCCCTCGGCCGCCGCTGACCGCCCGGGGCACCACCGGCCCCTGCCCGGCCGCCAGGACCGGGCAGGGGCCGGATCCGGTCAGCCGGAGCTGGTCATGACGGCGAAGCGGACGCCGTGGGGGTCGGTCAGGGTGGCGAAGCGGCCCACCCCTTCCACCGACTCGGCGGCCATCGCCACCGCGCCGCCCAGTTCACGCGCCTTGGACACGACCGCGTCGCAGTCGCTCACCTCGATGTAGGGCAACCAGTGCGGCGCGACGCCCGGCATGGGCACGAGCCCGGCCATGCTGTCGTCGGCGCCGCCGCCGGGCGGGGTGACGACGGTGTAGGTCATCTCGCCCATCGGCATGTCCTCGAAGCTCCAGTCGAACACCGACCGGTAGAACCCCTGCCCGCCGCCGCTGTCGGGCGTGTAGAGCTCGGCCCAGCACAACGAGCCCGGCACGGTCACCAGGTCAAGCCCCTTGAGCTGCCCCGGCTCCCAGATCGCGAACTGCGCGCCCGCCGGGTCGCTGAACTGCGCGATGCGGCCCTCGGGCCCGACCTCGGACGGCGCCATGCGGACCGTGCCCCCGGCCTGCTCGACGGCCTTCGCGGTGGCCTCGGCGTCGGTGCTGCGGAAGTAGAGGATCCAGGCGGGGCTCGCCTCCTCCTCCGTGAGCTTGCCCACCGCCGCGACGGTCTTGCCGTCCTGCTGGAACGACCCGTAGTCCCCGCCGCCCGGCATGGTGTGGTGGCTCCACCCGAACAGCTCGGTGTAGAAGGCCACGGTCGCGGGCAGGTCGGGGCTCCCGAGGTCGAGCCAGACCGGGGTGCCGGGAAGGTTCTTCGTGGTGAGCATGGCGTGCTCCTTCGTGTGGATGATGGTCGGCCCGCCGCCTCACGGTGCGGAGGGGATTGAGGGCGACGCCACTTCTCAGCGTCGCACACGGCGTCCGGGATGAGGAGAGCCTAGCGAGTCTCGAATGTGTGTTCAGGCGATCACGTATACTCGAACACATGAATGTGCTGTACCAAGGCTCGCTGCTCGACGTGGACGAGGAGCCGGGCCCCGGGCCGCTCGCGCCGGTGCGCACCCGGCTGTCGCGGGGAGCCTGGATCGACGTGCTGCCCGGCTGGCTCGGCGGCGCCGACGCGCTGTTCGACCGGCTGCTGCGCGAGGTGCCGTGGCAGGCCGAGCGCCGGGTCATGTACGACCGGGTGGTGGACGTGCCGCGCCTGCAGAAGTTCTACGGCGAGGCCGAGCCCCTGCCCGACCCGGTCCTGACCGAGGCCAGGGCCGCGCTCGACGCCCACTACGCCGAGGAGCTGGGCGAGCCGTTCCGCACCGCGGGCCTGTGCCTCTACCGCGACGGCCGCGACAGCGTCGCCTGGCACGGCGACACCATCGGCCGGGGCGCCGCCGAGGACACGATGGTCGCCATCGTCTCGGTCGGCACGCCGCGCAGCCTGCTGCTCCGCCCAAGGGGCGGCGGCCCGTCGGTGCGCCGCGAGCTGGGCCACGGCGACCTCATCGTGATGGGCGGCAGCTGCCAGCGCACCTGGGAGCACGCCGTGCCGAAGACCGCGCGGCCGTGCGGTCCGCGGATCAGCGTCCAGTTCCGTCCGCGCGGCGTGCGCTGAGCGACATCGCCCCGTAGGCCGCGACCGCCGCCGCCTGCAGCGCCGCGCCGGCCGCGAGAGCGAGGGGCACGGAGTGTACGGCCAGCGGCCCGGCCACCGCGGACCCGGCGGCGAACGAGGTGATCTTCAGGCTGGCGCCTGTGGTGAAGATCTGGCTCCTCAGCCGGGCGGGGGCGTCGCGGTGCCGTACCGCGAAAAGGGCGGTGAGCTGCGGCCCCTCGCCCACGCCCGCGATCGCGGCGGCCAGGACGGCGAGCGCGAAGGAGTCGGCGAGCGCCGCGACGGCGGTGCCCGCCCCGACCACGGCGGTGGCGGCGACGAGCGCGCCGTCGGGCCACCAGGCCCCGGCGGCGGTGGCGCGGTGGGCCAGCACCGCGTTGGCGGCGAGGGCGGTGGCGGCGGTCACGGCCAGGAGCAGCGCCCCGAACCCGGCGCTGCCCACGAGCCGCTCGCCCAGCAGTGGCGTGCACACCACCAGCATCGCGACCCCGGCCATGGAGATCATCGAGGTCACGGTGGCCCGGCGCAGCGAGGGGTTGCCGGTGATCGCCCGCGCTCCGGCCAGGAGTTCGGCCGCTACCGAGGCACCCTTCTCCACGCGCTCGCGCGGCGGGAGCGACAGGGCGACGGGCAGCGACGCGGCGATGAGGACGCAGGCGGCGATCACCGGCGTGGAGCCGCCGCCGAAGGCCGCCATGAGCCCGGCGAGGGCGGGCCCGAGCAGGGCCGCGACGTTGTAGGAGATCGAGTCGAGGGCGTTGGCGCGCGGGAGCGAGCCCGCCGGCACGGCCAGGGGTAGCTGTGCCGTCCAGCCGCCGCTCAGCGCGGACCCGAGCAGCCCGGTCAGCACCGCGAGCCCGATCACCAGCCCGTCCGGCACCCGGCCGAGGAGGGCGAGGATCACCAGGAGCCCGCCCGCGTACCCCGTCAGGCACCAGGCCAGCAGCCGGCCCGGCCGCCGCGCGCGGTCGAGCAGCACGCCGAGCAGCGGCCCGCCCACCGAGGCCGAGACCGTCAGCCCCGCGAGCAGCCATCCCGCTACCGCGGGCGACCCGCTGACGGCCAGCCCCAGCACGAGCAGCGCGGGCCCGGACATGTCGTCGCCGGTACGCGCCGAGGCCGCCCCGAGCATGTAACGCCATAACATGCAAGAGACGTTACATGCCCCGGGTGGCGGCGCGGTGGGCGGCCACCCGTTCCCTGGTGGCACAGCGCGGCGAGCAGTAGCGCCTGGGGCTGCCGCCCGAGGTGTCCAGGAACGGCCGGCCGCAGGGCGCCGAGGCGCACAGCCCCGCCGGAACCCGCTGATGATCGGCCAGCAGCACCGCCATCGACATCGCCGATGAGGCCAGGAACCACTCCGCCCACGGCGCGTCGTCGTCGCGGTCCACGTGCAGGTGCCAGGTCGTCGTGCCGCCGTGGTCGGTCAGGCGGGGCGGGCAGGCGGTGCCGGCCAGCAGCCGGTTGAGCAGCCCCGCCGCCTCGCCCGCCGAGGGGGCGGCGAACAGCTCCATGAGGCGCCCGGCGGCCGCGCGCATCGCGCTCACGTCGTCCGGCGACAGCTCCAGCGGGCCCAGCTCTCCGTGGGCCCGCAGGACGCCGGCGATCGACCCGGGCGTCGGCTCCTCCCACAGCAGGGCCTCGCACAACGCCACCGCCCGCGCCGCCATCGCCCTGGTCGAATGCACCTCCATCCCTGCAGGGTACGGTGTCAGCCGCCGCAGGCGGCGAAGACGTAGGAGTCGGCCAGGACGCTGTAGCGGTCCCTGACCGTGACCTTGCCGGAAGGCACCTCGACCCGCACGACGGTCATTTTCGTCGGCCCGCTCTCCGGCACGTCCGCCAGGTGGAGCGTCACCTGGTTCTCGCCCGTCCAGTCGGCCTTCAGCACCTCGCCCTTCGGCAGCGTGAGCCGGATCTTCGCGGTGACCTGGTCCACCGCGCTGTCGTACAGGACCAGCGCGGGCTTCCTGCCCTGGATCACGTTGGCGATCGTCGCGCCGTCGGCGGCCAGGGCGTACGGGCCGTTGTAGGCGACGACCTGCGGCGGGGTCACCCGGCGTACCTGCTCGCCGCTGTCGCGGTAGACGGCCAGATCGGTCACGGGCTCCTCGCCCTCGGAGGAGGTGAGCAGTTCGCCGGCGTCGCCGCTGAAGCCGGAGACCGTCTCGTTCCTGCCGGCCGAGCCGAGCTGCGCGCCGCTCGCGGTGTCGAAGATCCGCGTCTGCTTCCCGGTGATCGCCGCGGCCAGCTTGGCGCCGTCGTCGGAGAGCAGGAGCGTCACGTCGTACTGCGCGACCCGTGGCAGCGCGTCGGCGGGCAGCAGCTTCACCCCGCCGCCGATCGTACGGACCGCCAGGCGGCCGCGCTTGGTGAAGTAGGCGACGTGGCTGCCGTCGCCGCTGACCGCGATCGGCGCCACCTGGTAACCCGAGGAGGTGCCGTCGGCGTGCCTGGCCACGGTCTGCGCGTCGCGCAGCGGCCGCTGCCCGCCGTCGTGCGTGACCAGCCGCCAGGGTCCGCACGGGCGCCGCTCGTCCTTCTTGTCGGCGCAGCCCTTCAGCGAGGCGTAACGGACGGCGTCGTGGTCGTGCGGCGCCGCCTGCGCGGGGGCTGCCGGTGACAGGCCCAGGGCGAGGGCACCCGCGGCCAGCGCGGCGGTGAACCTGATCTTCATGGCCTTCACTCCCCCGCCAGGCGCGCGGCGTACCTGGCCGCGCTGATCGTGTAGCGGTCACGCTTGGTGAGCGTGCCCGCCGAGGTGTCCACGCCCGCCGACCACGCGTGCCCCGTGCCGCTCTCCCCCTGGTAGAACAGCACGCCGAGGCCGCCGTCGCGGTCGTAGGAGGCGACCGCGGGCACGTGGCCCTTGGGCGCCGCCAGCTTCAGCGAGGGGCCCATCTCGCCGCTTGTCATGTCGTACTCGCGCAGCCTGGGTGGCTTGACCCCGTCGTAGTCGCCCGGGATGAGGGCGGCGACGTTCCTGCCGTCGGCGGCCAGGGCGTACACGCCGGCCGCACCGACGACCTGCGGCGGCGTACGGCGCAGCGGCGACCGGCCGTCGGTGTGGTGCACCACCAGCGCGGTGGTGTTGTCGGTGAGGTTGCGCGTGGCCAGCAGCTCGTCCCCGTCGGAGCTGAAGGCCTGCGGAACGTCGTCCGCCGGAAGGTTCACCGTCGCTCCCGTCCTGACGGTGACGATCTTTCCGGGCTTGTCGCCGTCGGTGTGGTCGATCGCGATCCGGTCGCCGTGTGGTGACAGGCGCAGCGTGAGGTCCATGCTTCCCGACGCCCTGGGGGTCAGGGACTTCGGCAGTGCGGTGACCCGGCCGCCGGTGGCGCGCCGTACGACCAGGCGGTGGTCGCTCGCGCGCAGGTAGCCGATCCAGCGGCCGTCACCGCTGACGGCGAACGGCGCCTCCTGGTACTGCGGGACGCCCTTTCCGTCGGTGGCCGCGGCCGCGGCGCCGGGCACGGTGACCGTGCGGCCGTCGCGCATGATCAGCCGCCACTGCCCGCACGGGTAGGAGACGTCCTGCTTGTCCGTGCAGGACGTGATCCATGCGGCTCTCGCCTCGGGTGCCGCCCCGGTGTGCGCGGCGGCGGGCGCCGCGGCCCATCCGGCCGCGAGCACCGCCGCGACGACCGTGACGGCCGCTGAGCTGTGTCTCATCCTCGTCCTCCTTTCGCTCACAGGGTTGGACCCGTGAGGAAGCAGGACAGTTGGTCACAGCTCGGCCACTATTCGCGCTGGAGGGGCCGCCGGCCTGCGAAGCCGAGTTCGTCGCGGTGGTACCAGCCCAGCTCGTTCTCGCCCTCGATCCAGCACAGGCCCACCGGGCGCCCGCCGATCACCGAGGGGAAGTCGAGCAGCACCGGCGCGATCCCCTTCACCTGCAGCCCGCGCTCGTGCCAGCCGCTGATGATCTCCTCGATCCGCGCCTCCAGTGCCTTCAGCTCGGCCAGGCCGCCGAGCGGGGAGAGGCCTTCCTGCTCGCGGTCGTAGGCGATCTCGGCGAGGTCGGCGCGGGCGGCGACCAGCCGCCGCGCCTCTTCGAGGATTCCGGGCAGCATCGCGCGCGCCTCGTCGAGGGTGAAGGTCCGCTCCATGACCGCACGCTATCGGCTGGGGTCGTAGGCGTGGACGAGCAGCCGCTCGGCGTGGTCCAGATAGTCGGCGAGGAAGGCGGCCGCCTCGTCCCTGCGGCCCGCCTCGATGTGCTCGAGCAGCTTGCGGTTGAGCACGACGAACGGCTCGTGGAAGGTACGCGGGTTCTTCATCACGTGGAAGACCAGCCGCAGCTCGGCCAGCAGCTGCCGCATGGTCTCATCGAGCCTGGGGCTGCCGTTCATGGCGACCAGCGCCTGGTGGAAGCGGATGTTGGCGGTGCCGACGCCGCGCCAGTCGTCGGCCGCGGCCGACCTTTCGGCGTCGGCGACCGCCTCCCTGATCACCGCCAGCGCCGCCCCCGTGGGGCGCCGGCGCACCGCCGCGTCCTGGAGCACGCGGCGGACGCGGTAGAGGTCGGCCACGTCCTCGGCCGACAGCACGCGGACGAAGACGCCGCGGTTGAGCCGGTGGTCCAGCAGCCGCTCGTGCCCGAGCAGCCGGAAGGACTCGCGCAGCGTGTTGCGCGAGACGCCGAGCGCCTCGGAGATGGACTCCTCCGACAGCCGCTGCCCCGGCTCGAAGAACCCCTCGATGATGCGGTCGCGCAGGATGTCGGCCACCCGCTCCGCCGTGCTGGTACGCCCGAGCCTGGACCGCTCGCGCTCAAGATCCGCAACCGCGTCATCCACATGTAACAGACAATCACCCCACAAACCCCTTGTCGAATTGTTCAACGATCCTTACGTTGAGAGACACACCTACGAAAGGCGATGCGATGTCTGGCTCCCCCCAACAGACGCGGCGGGTGATCCTCGCCAGCCTGGTCGGCACGTCGCTGGAGTGGTACGACTTCTTCCTCTACACGACGGCGGCGACGCTGGTCTTCGGCAAGCTGTTCTTCCCGACGCTCGACCCGTTCAACGCCACGCTCGCGGCACTGGCCTCCAACGCCGTCGCCTTCGTCGCCCGGCCGCTCGGCGGCGTCGTGTTCGGCCACTTCGGCGACCGCGTGGGACGCAAGACCGTCCTGGTCGTCACCCTCCTCATGATGGGCATCGCCACCTTCCTCATCGGCGTGCTGCCCAGCTTCGACAGCGTCGGCATCCTGGCCCCGGTCCTGCTCGTCACCCTCCGCTTCATCCAGGGCCTCGGCCTGGGCGGCGAGTGGGGCGGCGCCGTCATCATGACCATGGAACACGGCGACCAGCGCCGCCGCGGCTTCAACGCGAGCTGGCCGCAGGTGGGCGTGCCCGCCGGTTACGTCCTGGCCACCGCCCTGCTGACCGTCCTGTCCCTGACGCTGACCAACGAGGCGTTCCTGTCGTGGGGGTGGCGGGTGCCGTTCCTGCTGTCGGGGGTTCTGGTGCTGGTCGGCTTCTGGGTACGGCGCCGCGTCTCCGAATCCCCGCAGTTCGCCGAGATCGACACCAAGGGCGCCAAGGCCAAGATGCCGCTCCTGGAGGTCATCCGCACGCACCCGAGGGCCCTGCTGTCCGCCTTCACCGCCCGGATCGGCGTGGACGTGGCCTTCTACACCTTCACCGCCTACATCCTCGTCTACATCACCACCACGCTGGGCATGGACCGCTCGGTCGGCCTCAACGCGGTGCTGATCGGCTCGGCGCTGCAGTTGTTCCTCATCCCGGCGTTCGGCGCCCTGTCGGACCGCGTCGGCCGCCGCACCGTCTACCTGGCCGGCGTCGTGGCCGCCGCCGTCTGGGTCTTCGCCTTCTTCCCGCTGCTGGAGACCCGGTCGTTCCCGCTGATCGCGCTCGCCGCCGTCGTCGCCCTGATCACCCACGCCGCCATGTACGGCCCGCAGGCCGCCTTCATCGCCGAACTGTTCAGCACGCGGCTGCGCTACAGCGGCGCCTCCATGGGCTACCAGGTGGCCGGGATCGTCGGCGGCGCCCTGGCCCCGATCGTCGCGCTGAAGCTCTTCGACACCTACAAGTCGACGGTGGCCGTGTCGGTCTACGTGGTCATCGCGCTGGCGATCACCGCGGTCGGCCTGGCCATCGCGCCGTCCGCCCAGGACCAGGACGAACGGGTCGCCCAGCGGGCCTGAGCCGCCGCGGAAAGGGGCCGCCGGGCGGCGGCTGCCAACGCCGCCCGGCGTTCAGGTTCAGGCGGCGGTCTTCGCGCCGTGGCGCGCGGGCCGCCAGCCGCCCTTGAAGGCGGCCATCGACACCAGGAAGATCACCTGACCGGCCAGGCCGACCAGCAACCATGCCCGCCAGCCGCCCCCGGCCACGACCTGCGGCGAGACGATCAGCAGGACCACGATCATGACCCGGACGACCATGCCCCAGATGCCCAGCGCCGCGCCCTGCAGCCGCGACTCCACGTCTTCCGCGTCCTCGGAGAAGTTGGCCATCCAGGGCACGTACGCCACGCCCATGAACAGGAACATCAGCGCGTAGACGACGGTGATCTGGGTGGCGGAGGCGGCGGAGCCGATCAGGCTGACGTAGTAGCCGAGCGCGGCGATCGTCAGGACCGTCCCCACGGCGGTGAACGGCTTGCGCGTCTGCAGCCTGTCGGAGAAGCGGCCGACCACGATTACGGCCAGCGCGTTGAGGAGGATGCCGATGGCCACGACGCCGTTGGCGGCGGCGGTCTCCATCCCGAAGGCCTCGTTGAGGATGGTCGGGCCGAAGATCGCGAACGTCCAGTACAGCACCTGCCAGGCGGTGTTGCCGAGCACGTGCGCCCACAGGTGCGGATGGCGGAACAGCTCGCGTACCCGGCCGGGATCGATCTTCTCCTCGACGCGGACCGCCGACTCGGCCCGCATGACCTGGGCGCGCAGGGCGGCCGACGGCTCGGCGATCTGCCAGATGATCACCGCGCACAACATCAGCGAGACGACGCCCATGATGATCGCCTGCGACTGCCAGGCGTTGCCGAACATCGGCAGGGTCACGCTGGCGATCAGCGAGGCCAGGAAGGCGGCGCCGACCGGTCCCCACGTCCAGAACCCGAACGCCTGCGCCCGCCCCAGCCGCGGCGAGAAGTCGCGCACGAGCGAGGCGGTGATGGTGATTCCCGCGCCCTCGATGAAGAGCATCAGGCACCTGACCACGAACAGTCCCGTGGTCGTCTCGACGGTCGCCAGCAGGAAGTTGCAGGCGGCGGTGACGGTCAGGGTGGGCACGAGGATCGTGACGCGCCCCCACCGGTCCGACAGGATGCCGCCGAACCCGGCCGACAGACCGCCCACGAGCACCGAGGCGGCCGCGATGAGGCCGTAGACCTCCAGCGTCATGCCGAGGTCCCGGCGCAGCAGGGGAAGGATGGTGGCGATCGTGGTCTCGAAGTTGGCGACCAGCGAGGCGAGCACGGCGATGGCCAGCAGGCGGATGCGGTTGCCGCCCACCGGATACACGTGCAGTTCGCGGACATAGAACGGCTTCATCCCAAGTCCTCCGGGGTTGAACTGTCGCTCTAGAACGCGTTTCTAGTTGCTTCACCCTGCTCTGATTCGTCACCATCCGTCAACATTCGCGGGCATCACGATGTGATCTCGATCACATTTGCCTCGTGATCGAATCGCGGCCCGGTTTCGTTACATGAATCGGCGAATACGCATACAATGCGCGCCTGTGAGCCTGCCTGTACGTGAACGTTCCCCCCGGCCCGGTGGCGGCCGGCACCGTCGCCCGGTCCCCGCGTCGCTACCCCCGGACGCCCCCGTGCTCGTGCTCGCCTGCCCCGGCGGCACCGACGGACCCGCCGCCGACATCGCGGCCGTGGTGAGAGTCGACAACCCCCAGATCGAGGTACGCCTCACCGCCGTCACCGAGCTCTCCCAGGCCTTGACCGACAGCCGGGCGAGCGTGGTCGTGCCCCTGCTGACCTGGGACGACCCCGCCGTCCTCGGCGAGATCGGCAAGGCCGTTGCCGCGAGCGGCGCCGAGGCCGCCGTCACCGAGGCGCTCGGCCCGCACCCGCTGCTGGCCGAGGCCCTGCACATCCGCCTCGCCGAGCGCGGCCTGGCAAGAGCCGACCGCGTGCGCCTGCTGAACGTCGGCAGCCCCGTCGACGCCGTCATCCTCGGCACGCTGGGCGGCGAGCAGGCCGTCGCGGCCGCCCAGCCGACCGCCGTGCTGCTGGCCTCCCGCCTGACGATGCCGGTGGTGGCCGCCTCACTCGACAGCGAGCCCGGCGTGGCCGTGGCCGCACAACGCCTGCGGGCGGCCGGCGCCGAACGCCTCGCCATCGCCCCCTGCGCCATCGACGCACCCTCTGGCCTGGTCGAACAGGCCGCCACGGAGATCGGCGCCGGGCACGCCGACCTGCTGGGCGCGCACGGCGCGATCGCCGAACTTGTCGCGCGAGCTTACGGTAGTCAACTAGCGACTTGACAACACTTGTAAAGATCACTATGTAGGCGTTACCGTCAGCGCATGCACTGCGTCAACGTCGTCGGCGAGCGGCTCGGGCTGCGGGACGTCACGCCTGCCGACATCGACGCCCTGCACGCCATCTACGGCAACCGCGCGGCCACCGAGCATCTGCCGTTCAATCCACGTTCCCTCGACGAGGTCGCCGGGATCGTCGAGGAAGCGATGGCCGCGGCAGCGGCCGAACCCCGGCGCCTCTACCTCCTGGCCGTCACCGATCCCGACCATCACGGCGTGATCGGCGTCGCCCGCCTGCACGTCGAGGCCGACCACCCGCACAGCGCGGAGATCGGCCTCGGACTGCGGCCCGACCAGTGGGGGCGCGGGATCGGAACCGACCTGATCAGGCTCCTGTTAGGTTTCGGCTTCCGGTCGCTGGGCCTGCACCGGATCTGGGGCGCGCGCGCACCGGCCAACATCCCGGCCCAGCTGGCGATGCTCACGGCGGGGATGATCGAGGAGGGCCGGATCCGCCACCACGTGCTGGCGCCCGACGGCTGGCGCGACTCCGTCGTCCACTCGGCCATCGTGGACGAATGGAACTCCCTCTACGTCTAGAGTGACGCCGATGTGGAACCACAACATCGCCTTCCACCCTTTCGTCCTGGCGAACGTGCCCGCGGGCTGCGAACGGGCGCTGGACGTGGGCTGCGGAGACGGGCTGCTGGCCCGCAAGCTGTCCGCCCTGTCCCGGCACGTCACCGGCGTGGACGTCTCCGCCGAGATGATCGCCGAGGCCCGTGCCGCCGGAGGCCGCCCCGACTACCTCCGGGCCGACTTCCTGGCCAGTGACCTGCCCGAGTCGTCCTACGACTTCGTCACCACGGTCACCACCATCCACCACATGGACTTCGAACCCGCCCTGACCGGGATGGCGCGCCTGCTGCGCCCCGGCGGCCGGCTCGTCGTCATCGGCATCGCCGCCAACGCTACTGTCCTCGACTGGGTGATCGACGGGATGAGCGTGGTCAAGCACCAGATCGTCTCCCGCGTCCACGGCGGCGCCGAGCAGAACACCCCGGTCGCCGCGCCCACGATGACCTGGTCCGCCGTGCGCCGCGAAGCCCTGACCCTGTTGCCCGAGGCCCGGTGGCGGCGGCACCTGCTG
Source organism: Nonomuraea sp. NPDC050394 (assembly GCF_044459065.1). Taxonomy (NCBI): domain Bacteria; kingdom Bacillati; phylum Actinomycetota; class Actinomycetes; order Streptosporangiales; family Streptosporangiaceae; genus Nonomuraea; species Nonomuraea sp. NPDC050394. The sequence goes on from NZ_JBITIO010000003.1 coordinate 276,860, forward strand.
TGGCGGTACTCCCTCACCTGGACCAAACCGCTGCCAACACCGCCCCTCCCGGCGTGAGAATGTCAGTGCCGCCCCCTACGATGAGCGACCTCACGAAAGGGTGCCTGCCATGCTCGATTCGCTGATCGTGCCGCTGCTCGTCACGACGGACCTGCCGCCGGACGCCGACCTGGCCGAGTTCGGCGCGCTCCTGACGGAGACGGCGCGCGAGCTGCCCTACGACGCCTTCCTCGCCGGGAAGGTCTTCTGGCTGGACCGCCCCGTCCTGCCCGAGCAGCGCCCCGCCTCGGAGACCGAACTCCGCTTCGCGGCGATGCTCGGATACGCCGCCGCCTCGGGCACCGGGCACGAGACCCGCCAGGTCGTCGCCGACGTGCGGCGAGCGGCCACCACGGCCATCGCCTCCCGCTACGGCAACGGCGCCGCCGCCCCGGCCGTCTTCGCCATCAGGGAGCGCGACATCCGCGAACGCACCCCGGACACCGCCCTCTACGTCGACACCCGCGACGCCACCCCCGACCTCATCACCGCCACCCGCGCCTACCTCTAGCGCACCGCGACCCAAGCGGCCTTCCCACGGCGGGAGGCAACCGCCCGGGCGTGCGCTCCCACCCCGCAGTGACCCACCCGCAGTGAACCACCCCGCGGCTCCACCGAGACGCGACCTCAGCCGGACGCCACACGCCGCGCGCGCCGGACTACCGCTGTTCTGACCCGCGGTGCATGTGGGCGCTTCCCCGCAGGTTCGGGCGTTTGGCGCATGTCAGGGGGTTCGCCTGGACCACCGCCCCGTGGGCCGCCGTCTCCCGGCGGTCCGCCCCGCGGGTCATCAGGGCGCTGCGTCGTGGGCCGGTGCGCCGGACAGCGACCCCTGGACGATGGCTTGGGCGACCCCATGGACACCTTCCCTGGTGATCGACTCGGGCGGGGCCGTGACCAGGGTGAACAGCGCTCCCGCGTACAGCGTGATCAGTGTCGCGACCCTGTCCCGTGGAATGGGCAGGGCGAGGTCGGCGTGGAGGCCGGCGGTCAGGCGCAGGGCGTCGTCCCGCAGACCGGCCAGAGCCGGGGCCATGGCCGGGCGGCGGACTGCCTCAAGCTGAAGCTCGAAGATCGCCAGATAGCGGGTACGGAGCACGGTCGCGGCCCCGAACAGCGACTCCGCCAGCAGACCGACGGTCTGCCCGATGCCGTCGGCGGAGACCTCGGCCAGCCGGGTGGCCTCGGCCATGTCGGCGAGGTGCAGTTCGCTGACGCGCTCCGCCACGGCCAGCAGCAGCGCTTCCCTGGTGCGGAAGTAGTTCGAGGCGGTGCCCTGGGGCAGCCCTGCTGCCTGCTCGACCGCGCGGTGGGTCAGCCCGTGCGCCCCGGACTCGGCGAGGAGTTCGATGGCGGCGTCGGTCAGGGCCCTGCGACGGCCGGGGTTGGTCGGCGGCATGCGGCCATGGTAGCCGCGTCCGTACTAGGACGACCGTAGTGAGGATCTCGGCGAGACGGCCTTGGACCTCTGTCCCAGGTCACCCGGAGGGGTTTAAGGTGATCTGTCATGGAGCGTTCTATGCGGCGGTGGGTGGCGGGGCTGCTGGGGATGGTCGTGCTGGCCGGCGGCTGCTCGCTGGGCACCGGCGACGACCGGAGCCGTGCCGAGGAACTGGCGGGCGAGCTCTACCCGGGCCGGCTGAAGGTGGTCGGCGCGCGCAACCTGTTCCCCGAGACGAACGGGTCGGAGATCACGTTCGCGCTGACCGGCGACCCCGACGCCGTCGTACGCCTGAGGATCGACGCGGAGAAGGGCACCTGCGACCGCAAGCCGTGTGAGAGCCAGCTCGCCGCGGCGGTGCGGAAGGGTGAGGAACTCGGGGAGAACTGGCGGCGGCTGGCGGCGGGGTTCCAGAGTTGCGGGCACCCCATCATCGCCGCCAACACGCCGTTGTCGGAGGTCTGGATCGAGGCGGCGCCCACGAACGCGACCATCGCGTCGTTCCTCGGCACGGTACGCGGGTGCCTGGGCACGGGCAGATCGCTCGCGGTGAACTTCGCCACTCCCGCCGTCGCCGCCAAGCGCCCACGCGGCGGGGAGGGGCTGCCGACGTTTCTGCGGATGACCGAGACGAAGGTGCTCGCGGCGCTGTCCAGGGAGCCCTACCTGGTCGCCTCCTACTCCCCGGCCAACGAGCCGTCCGCGCGGATCGTACGGCCCTTCGACCAGCGGCAGGAGTTCGAGAAGCGGGCACAGGCGGGCGCGAGCGCGTGGCTGGCGGCCAACCGTCCCGGCGCGATGACCGGCGGCGTGGTCGGGCTGTGGCGCCTGCGGCCGGGACGCGTGGACCGGCTCATGGGGTACGTGCTGTTCTGCGAGACCCGGCAGGCCAAGTGCCAGGGCAACCGGGCCGTGGCGATGACGGTGGACCCGCAGGGCAACCCGGTCGGCGACATGCGCGTGGTGGAGAACGTCAGGGACCAGGGCGGCGTCCTTCGCCTGCCCGCCGGCACTTAGGGGAGCACGGCGGTGGCCTCGACCTCGACCAGCAGGTCGGGCTCGCCAAGCGCCGCCACGCCCAGGAGCGTGATCGGCTTGACCGGGTCGACGCCCAGCTTCGCCGCGGCCCGCGCGACGCCCTCGCCCAGCAGCGGCAGCTTGTCCGGCGTCCAGTCCACGACGTAGACGGTGAGCTTGGCGACGTCGTCGAAGCTGCCGCCGACGCCGGCGAGCGCGGTGGCGATGTTGAGGTAGGACTGCTCGACCTGGGCGGCGAGGTCGCCCTCCCCCACCTTCGAGCCGTCGGCGTCGCGGGCGACCTGCCCGGCGAGGAAGACGAGCCGCGAGCCGGTCGCGACGGAGAGCTGACGGTAGACATCGGGCTTGGGCAGCCCGTCGGGGTTGTGCAGGGTAACGGCCATGCCCCGTAACATAACATAGCTATGCCATGTATGCTAGACGGCATGCCAAGGATGAAGGACCCGGCGGTCCGCTCGCTCCTGATCGACCGGGCGGCGCACATGCTCCGGACCCGGCAGCCGGTCACGCTCCGCTCCCTCGTCGAGGGCACAGGCGTCTCCACCATGGCCGTCTACACACATTTCGGCGGCATGGACGGTCTGTGGTCGGCCACGCGGCAGGAGGGATTCACCCGGCTGGCGGCCCGGCTGGCGGCCGTCGCGCTGACCGACGACCCGGTCCGCGACCTGGCCGCGCTCGGCGCCGCGTACACCGCCGCCGCGCTCGGCGACCCCGATCTCTACCGGGTCATGTTCGACGCCGGTTTCGAGCTAGAGGACGCCGCCGCGGCCGACGCCTCCCTCCACATGCTCGTCAGCGCGGCCGGACGGGCCACGGCGGAGGGCCGCTTCCGCCCCGGCACCGACCCCCTGGAGCTGGCCACGCGCTGCTGGGTCATCGGGCACGGGCTGACCTCGCTGGTCGCCACCGGGCCGCTGCCGCCGGAGGCGCTGGGCCACGCCGTACCCCTGCTGACCGCGCTGTTCGTCAGCGCGGGTGACGAGCGGGACCGCTGCCACCGCTCCGTCGCGGCGGGCTGGGGTCAATCACCTTAAGGGACATACACGGACATGCCATTACCCGCCCGCGGGGAGGTGACGGGCATGAAGATCGCAATGGTGGGCCTGGGCCGGATGGGCGCGAACATGACGCGCCGGATCATGCGCGCCGGCCACGAGTGCGTGGTGTTCGACCGCGCTCCCGCCGCCGTCCAGGCCCTGGCCGCCGAGGGCGCCCAGGGGAGCGCCTCGATCGAGGACCTGGTACGCGCGCTGCCCTCCCCCAGAGCCGTCTGGCTGATGCTGCCCGCCGCCGTCACCGGCCAGGCGGCCCAGACGCTGTTCGGACTGCTGGAGCCGGGCGACGTCGTCATCGACGGCGGCAACTCCTACTACCGCGACGACGTGGACCGCGCGCGGGCGGCCGGGGCGCGGGGCATCCACTACGTGGACGTGGGCACCAGCGGCGGCGTCTGGGGCCTGGACCGCGGCTACTGCCTGATGGTCGGCGGCGACGACGAGGCGGTGAAGCTGGTCGAGCCGGTCCTCGCCGCGCTGGCGCCGGGGGTCGACGCGGCGGGCCGTACCCCGGGACGGACGGGCGAGCCGTCGGCGGCCGAGCAAGGCTGGCTGCACTGCGGGCCACCCGGAGCGGGACACTTCGTGAAGATGGTCCACAACGGCATCGAGTACGCCATCATGGCCGCCTACGCCGAGGGGCTGAGCGTGCTCGGCGGCGCGGGGGCGGGCCGGCACGTGCGTGAGGCGGACGCCGAGACGGCGCCGCTGCGCGAGCCGCAGTACTACCAGTACGACGCGATCGACCTGGCCGAGGTCGCCGAGGTGTGGCGGCGCGGCAGCGTGATCGGCTCGTGGCTGCTCGACCTGACCGCCGCCGCGCTGCAGGCCGACCCTGACCTGGAGCGGTTCGCCGGCCGGGTGTCGGACTCGGGCGAGGGACGCTGGACGAGCATCGCCGCCATCGAGGAGGGCGTGCCCTCACCCGTCCTGACCGCCGCGCTCTACAGCCGCTTCGCCTCGCAGGGGGCGGCGCTGTTCGCCGGGAAGGTGCAGTCCGCCCAGCGCAAGGGGTTCGGCGGTCACGACGAGAAGGAAAATGAGGTCACGCCGGGGTGAGCTCCACGAAGGACACCCCGGGCATGGGCAGGTCGAACTCCAGCGTCAGCGCGCCCGACACCCGGACGGGCGGGGTCAGCTCGTCCAGGGTGTTCGCCGCGGCCAGTTCCTCCCACTGGCCGCCGGCGGGCCAGTCGCCGCCGCCCATCTCCCGCCACACCGCCCTGATGTTGGAGTGGTGTTCGTCGATGCGGTGATGGGTCACGACATGTTCGCCCGCCAGCCCCGGGATCGACAACGTGACCGTGCGGGCCAGTTCGGCGGCGCCGTCGGCCTGGGCCTGGTTGAGTGTGCCGTTCCAGATCAGGACGCCGATCCGGCCGTCGTCGTGGCGGGCCGCCCAGACCTCCACGCCGCCGGCGTCGCCCTCGGCGCGCGCGGCCAGTTCCTCCTCGCCCAGCCGGTGGGCCAGGGTGAGCGCGTGGTAGCGGGGTTTGCGCAGGTTGCCGACGGTCAGCAGGCCGAAGCCGCCGTGGAACAGGCGCGGCGGACGACCCAGTTCCTCGAAGTGGTCGGAAGCCACCCAGTGCGACAGCGCCTCGATCCGGCCCGCGGCCGCCTTCATGCCGTGCAGCAGGAACGTCGCGCCGAACGGGCCGTCGCCGATGCCGTGGAAGTGCGTCGGCGTGGGGCCCCACTCGGTCCACCAGATCGGGACGCCCTCGCGGCCGTGCCTGGCCAGGGCGGGCCGCCAGTCGAGGGGGGCGTTGCCGTAGGTGTGCGTGGAGACGAAGTCGAGCGCGGCGCCGGACTCGGCCACGTGCGCGAGCAGCTCCTCGACCCAGCCGTTGGCGGCCGAGGACGGCCCGCCGACGCGCAGGTCCGGGTGGACGTTCTTCACCGCCGCCGCCGTCACGTCGTAGAGCAGGAAGTACTCCTCCGGCGTGCCGGACCAGAACACGGCCAGGTTCGCCTCGTTCCAGACCTCGAAGGACCAGCGGTCGATGAGCTCCTGGATGCCGTAGCGCTCGGCCAGGTGCTCCACCAGGGCCCTGACCAGGTCGCCCCACGCCTCGAAGTCCTTGGGCGGTGAGATGATCGCCTCGTAGCCGAAGACCGTCTTGGACGGGTCAGTGGCCAGGTCGCGCGGCATGTAGCCGAGCTCCACGACCGGCCGCAGCCCGAACTCCATGATCGTGTCGTAGACCCGGTCGACCCGCGTGAAGTCGTAGACCGCCGTGCCCTCGACCTCCCTGTACACCCCCAGGTCGTCGCAGAGGATCGCGTGGGCCCGGACGCTCTCCACGCCGAACTCCTCCCGCGTCGTCCGCAGCGCCGCCGTCAGCTCGGCCCCGATGGGACGGCCGCCGGTGGTCTCCTCGGACAGCATGTGCGACAGGTGCTCGGAGCCGATCATGGCGGTCCAGGGGCGCGGCAGCGCCCGGGTGACCCGCCCGGCCTCGACCACGACCGTGACGGCCGCCGGGCCCTGCCGCGGCGCCGCCCGGACCGGCGCCGAGAAGGCGCCGGTCACCTCCATCGCGGCGATCGCCGCCACCGTGTAGGCGGCCGGGCCCTGGCCGGTGTCGACGTAGCGGCACTCCGGGACGGCGGGCACGTCGACGTCGGGCTGTTTGACCGACTCTCCGTCCCGGTGCACCAGGTACCCGATGGCGCCCGGTACCGGCTCCCAGGTCAGCGTCACGTGCCCGGCGCCGGGATCCGCCCGCAGCCCCTCCGGGGCCGGCAGCCGGATCTCGCCGACGGGTGTGACCTCCCCCGAGGCCTGGTAGATACGTTCCTGCCAGTCACGACGTGCGGCATCGGCCGTACTCATCGAGAATGCGTTCCTCTTCTGTTAGGAGACAGGTGTCCCGGGGATGACGTTCCACTCTTCGAGCCCCATCACCGGACGGAGCTTCGCCTCGACGGCGGGCGTGCCGAAGTAGCGGCGCATGTTGTCGCGGGCCAGCACGTTGCCCAGGGCGGCCATGACCATCCCCTGGTCCAGCGCCAGGTACCACTTCGACACCACGCCCGACCTGACCGCGACGGCGTCGTAGAAGCCGCCGGGCCCGTAGACGTCGAAGTTCTTCCTCAGCCCGGCCAGGTTCTCCATGGCCGCCTTCTTCGCGTACGGCAGAGCCAGGAAGCCGGCATGCGGCGTGACGACCCCGTCACCGTAGGCGGCCGGTTCCGGCTGGGCGGGGCGGCAGCCCTCGTAGCCGGGGTCGGTCGTGGTGCGTTCCCTGTCGGTGGTGTAGCCGGTGGCGTCCATGCCGAGCGGGTCCACGCCGTACTCACGGTAGCCGCCGTGCGGGTCGTTGGAGGGCGAGAAGCCCCAGTAGCCGTACTTGGCCTCGCGCAGGCCGTGCTCGATCTGGGCCTGGACGAACACCGGGTGGTTGCGGCCCCAGCTGCGCGGCGCCCACTTCGACTCGGGCACGACCAGGTCGGGCATCAGCTCTTCGAACATCGAGCCGCCCCAGTTGGGGACGTAGCGCATGCCGCGGTAGCCGTACGTGCCTTCCCAGACCTTGACGCCGAGGTGCTCCTTCCAGGAGCCGACCGGCTTCTGGTCCTGCCAGGCCCAGTCGCAGGCGTTGTCGGGGAAGGTGCGGTAGATGCCGAAGTAGTGCTCGCGCGGGATCTGGCCGAGGGCGATGCCGACGTAGGTGGCGATGCGGGTCTCGGCGGGCGCGCCGTAGTGGTGGCAGGTGGAGTAGACGACGGTGCCGGTCCCGGCGTAGTCGCTCTCGACCGAGCAGCCTTCCGGCTTCTCGGGTGAGAAGCCGCCGCGCAGCAGGCCGGTGCCGGCGTCGGGGCGGGCGGCGGGGTCGTAGTAGGAGGCGAAGTTCATGGAGCGGGCCAGGCGGCCGGCCTTGCCGGCGTGCTGCGGCATGGCCTTGGGGATCATCATGAGCGCGGTGGCCAGCCAGCCGTTGTCGACGCTGGAGGCGAAGGGCTGGATGGGGTTGCCGCTGTCGGGCCAGACGCGCACGAGCTTGAGCGTGGCCGGGTCGTACCAGTTGTAGAACTGGCCGGTGGGGGTGTTGCGCTCCAGCTTCTCCAGGGCGTCCAGGACCCTGGCCACGCGCCTGGAGGCGTCGCCGGAGCCGATGAGGCCGAGGTCGCGGGCGGTGAGCGTGCTCCAGACGTAGGTGGCGATGTTGGTGGGCGAGGTGACCTTGGCGCGGGTGCGCAGGTCGCCGGTGACCTTGTCGGCCGGCAGGCCGGTGGCGGGCTCCACCATGGCGTTCATGGAGCGCCACGTGTCCTTGGCGTACTTGTAGAGGGTTAAGTCGGGGTTCGTCACGTGCGTGGGCGTGGCGGCCAGCAAGCCCGCCAGCGTTAAGGAAGACAGGGTGTTGAGCAGCATTCCGGGTGCTCCTTACTTGATGCCGGAGGTGGCGATTCCCTGGATGAAGAAGCGCTGCAGGAAGACGAAGAGGATGAGGATCGGCGCGATGACGATCACCGATCCGGCGACCAGCAGGTTGTAGTGGGTGCCTTCGGCGAAGTTGAGGATGTTGAGCGCGACCGGGAGGGTGTAGAGGTCCTCGGACTGCGCGACCACAGCGGGCCACAGGAAGTTGTTCCACGCGCCGAGGAAGGTGATCAGGCCGAGGGTGGCCATCGCGGGCTTGCACAGGGGCAGGACGATCCTGAAGAAGATCCGGAACTCGCCCGCGCCGTCCACGCGCGCGGCGTGGATCAGCTCGTCGGGCAGGTCGGCGATGAACTGGCGCATCAGGAAGACGCCCAGAGGGTTGATCAGTCCCGGCAGGATGATGCCGATGAAGGTGTTGACCATGCCGAGCTTCGCGATCAGTACGAACTGCGGCATCATGAGCACGATCGCCGGGACGGCCATCTGGGCCAGCACCAGGGCGAAGACGACGTTCTTGCCGCGGAAGTCGAGCTTGGCGAAGCCGTACCCGACCATGGAGCCGAACAGCAGGTTGCCCGCCACGATGGCCAGCGCCACGATCATGGAGTTCATGAACGCCTGCCCGATGTGCACGCGTTCGAGGAGCTCGGCGTAGTTGCCCAGCGTCCAGGTCTCGGGCAGGAACGTCGGCGGGTCGCGCCTGATCTCCTGCTCGGGCTTGAACGAGCTCAGCCCGGCCCAGAGGAACGGCCCGATCACGAGCAGCAGGCCGGTCGCGAGCCCGAGGTAGGTGATCACGTGCTGCCTGCGGGTGCGCTTCACCGCGACCTCCCGATCCTGAGCTGCAGCACCGCGAGCGCGATGATCACCGTGAACAGCACGGTGGCCGCGGCGCCCGCGTAGCCGTAGTTGCCGACTCCGAACTGCTTCCAGATGGCGAGCGACACCGACAGCGTCGAGTTGAGCGGCCCGCCGCCCGTCATGACCAGCGGCTCCTCCAGGAACTGCAGGAAGCCGACGGTGCTGTAGATGGTGCAGAAAAGGATCACCGGCCGCAGCTGCGGCACCGTGACCGACCAGAACCGCTGCCACCGCCCGGCCCCGTCGACCTCCGCCGCCTCGTACAGCTCGCGCGGGATGCCCTGGAGCGCGGCCAGGAAGACGACCATGTCGAAGCCGAACCCCCGCCAGGCCGTCATCGCGATGATGGACGGCAGCGCCGTGCGCTGGTCCTGCAGCCAGGCGGGCCCCTGGACGCCGACCAGCTCTAGCAGCCGGTTGACCAGCCCGGCCTCGGGCTCCAGCAGAAACTTCCAGGCGACCGCGATGCCGATGATGCTGGTGATGTGCGGCAGGTAGTAGCCGAGCCGGAAGAAGGCGGCCGGCAGCCGTCCGATCCCCGAGTTGAGCGCGACCGCCGCGGCCAGGCCCAGCCCGATCGTCAGCGGCAGGCAGACCACGACGAACACGAGCGTGTTGACCGCCGCTTTGACCATGGCCTCGTCCTGGGCCAGGCGGATGTAGTTCTGCACGCCGACGGGGTTGACGCCCAGCACGTCGGCCACGTCGGTACTACGGAAGTCGGTGAAGCTCATCCCGAGGCCGGCCAGCAGCGGCCCGAGGTAGAACACGACGAACATGAGCAGGAACGGCAGCACGAACACCCAGCCGAGCCCGGTCCTCCGAGCGTGGATCATGATTACAGGCCGGTGCCGATCGCGTCGGCCTGCGCCTGGATGGCCTTGGCCGTCTGCTCGGGCGTGGACTTGCCGAGCGCGAGCTTCTCCAGCTCACCCTCCATGACCTTGGCCAGCTGCTCCCAGGTCGGGTAGGGCGGCGGCGTCTTGGCGTCCTTCAACTGCTCGCCGAAGACCTTCAGCTGCGGGTCCGCGGTCAGCTCGGGCTCCTGCCAGGCCGACTGTACGGCCGGCAGCGCCTTCACCGTCGTGTACCACTTGGCCTGCACCTTGGGTTCGCTCAGCCACTGGACGAACTTCCACGCCGCGTCCCGGTTCTGCGCCTTCTTGAACACCACCAGGTCGGAGCCGCCGACGAAGCTGGTGCCGCTGACCGGCCCCTTCGGGTACGGCACGACGCCGAACTTGTCCTTGAACCCCGCTCCCCCGTCGTTGCTGAGCACCCCGGCCATCCAGGGCCCGGAGACGAAGCCGCCCACCTCGCCCTTGATGAAGTTCTGGGGGAAGCCGCCCTTCGGGGTGTCGTTGGGCGCCAGCTTCTCCTGGAACAACGAGGCGTACTGCTTCAGCCCCGTGATCGCCTCAGGTGTGTCGAAGGTGTACTTGCCGTCCTTGACGATCTCCCCGCCGGCCTGCCAGATGAGCGGGACCATCTCCTGCCAGGAGCCCTCGGTGTAGCCCTGGTTGAAGCCCTTCTTGGCGCCGCCCTTGTCCTGGAGCGCCTTGATGAACGTCTTCCACTCCGCCCACGTCTTCGGCGGCTCGACGCCGGCCTTCTCGGCCTGGTCCTTGCGGTAGTAGAGGACGCGGGTCTCGACGTACCACGGCACGCCGTACGCGGTGCCGTTGACGTCGACCGTCTGCCAGGCGCCGGGGAAGAACGCGGCCTTGTCGATGAGGTTGCCGGGCGTGGGCTCCAGCGCGCCGGTCTTGGACAGCTCGCCCGCCCAGGTCGAGCCGATCATGCTCACGTCGGGGGTGGCGGATCCGGCGATCGCCGAGGTGATCTTGTCGTGCGCGACGTCCCAGCCCATCGGGGTCACGTTGACCTTCACGCCGGGGTTGGCGGACTCGAAGTCCTTGGCGAACACGCCCAGCGCCTTGCCCTCCTCACCGATGGCCCAGACCGTGACCTCGCCCGCGACCTTGCCGGTGGCGACGTCCTTGGCCTGTACCGGCGCCTTGTTCGCCTCACGTCCGCATCCGGCGGCCAGGATCGCCAGCGCCAGCAGGCCGGCGGCCGAGCGCCTGGTGGTGGTGTTCATCGGGGTTCCTCCTGGGGGTGATGACCGCAGCTGGAACGGATCACCAGCTCGGTGGTCAGAGTGAGGTGGTTCGGGGTGGAGCGGGCCGCGGTGATCAGCTCGTCGAGCGCGCGGGCCGCGCGGGCGCCGAGCTCGCGCATCGGCTGCCTGATGGTGGTCAGCGCCGGGCGGGCGTGGCGGGCGGCCATGATGTCGTCCCAGCCGGTGACGGCCACGTCGTCCGGTACGGCGAGGCCGAGCTCCTCGGCGGCCAGCAGCGCGCCGAGCGCCACCTCGTCGTCGGAGCAGATGATGGCCCGCGGCCGGTCGCCGGACCTGAGCAGGCGCAGCGCCGCCCGGTGGCCGTCGTCGACGGTGTAGTGGCCGGTGGGCACGGCCTCGATGGCGGCGCCGAGCACCGAGCGCACGCCCTGCCAGCGCTCGTCCACGTCGTCGCCGGTGACCAGCGGCGCGCCGAGGAAGGCGAAGCGCTCGTAACCGTGCAGGGCCAGGTGCCCGGCCAGCAGCCGGGCCGATGCGGTGTTCTCCGCGCGCAGGGTGTCGGCCCCGGCCAGCGGCTCGCGCGAGACGAACACCAGCGGCATCCCCACCTGGATCAGCTCGGCGATGACGTCGTCGGGCGCGGTGTGGCCGAAGATCAGCAGCCCGTCCACGCGCCCGGCCAGATCCTTGACCAGGTCCCGCACCCGGGTACGCCCGGTCGTGGACAGGATGAGCACGGAGCGGCCCAGTTCGGAGGCGACCTCCTCATAGCCGAGCAGGACCTCGGTGTAATAGGGGCCGGACAGGTTGGGGAAGACGATCCCGTTGGCGGCGTGGCGGCCCTCGGCCAGGCTGACGCCGAGCCTGCTGGGCGTGAAGTTGAGCTCTTCCACGGCCTTGAGCACCTTCTCGCGCGTCTTCGACGCCACGGGCCCGGTGCCGCGCAGCGTTCGCGACACCGTCGCGATCGACACCCCTGCCCGCTGGGCCACCTCGTAAATCGTCACGTCCATCGTCCGTCTCCCTCGCGGTGTAAGCGGTTACACACAATCGCGTGTAAGCGCTTACAGAAAAGGAGTCTGCCAGCCGCGTCAACTTCTCGTACAGACCCCGGCGAGTAACGGTGAGGTCACGCCGCCGGCGGGTAGGTGCGATCACATGCTGTACGGCAAGGAACACGTCGAGAGATACCAGCAGACCGGCGGGGCCGAGGGCCACGACTGGAACGGCACCACGGTCCTGCTTCTGACCACTCGCGGCCGCAGGTCGGGCCGCCCCTACACCACCCCGCTCATCTACCAGACGTACGGCGACGCCTACACGGTGGTCGCATCCAACGGCGGCGCCCAGGAGCATCCCGACTGGTACGCCAACCTGCTGGCGGACCCGGAGGCCGAGGTCCAGGTCAAGGACCGGCTCTTCAAGGCGCGGGCCAGGACCGCCACCGACGAGGAGAAGCCCGGGATGTGGGGCGCCATGACCAGGGTCTGGCCCGACTACGACAACTACCAGCGCAAGACCGACCGCCCGATCCCGGTGGTCGTGCTCGAACCCGTCACCTGACGGCCGCCTCCACCACGCCGGTGGCCCGCGCGAACTGCTCCACCTCCTCGCGCGGGATGGCCCCGGGCAGGAACACCGAGGTGGCCGGCCGGAGGACGAGCGCCCGCGCCACCATGCGGGCCCGCCGTTCACTCGGCCTCCCGCGCGTCACCGGCGGGCTTCGGCACCGCGGAAGCTCTCCCCGGCCGCCGTCGAGCGGGCGGGTCCCGCGCGACCGAAGGCGGCCGGCACGTCGTCCGAAAGACGCATCCCATCATCGTGGCCTAGAACGTGACCAGCGGCGCTCCGAAGGTGTCGGCGACGAAGTTGACGAAGAAGAAGCCGAAGAACAGGAAGTTCAGGACAAGGATCACGTAGTGCCACGGGCGCGGGCGGGCCGGGCGCGGCAGCCGGCTGTTGAGGTAGATGAGCATGAACGGGTAGATGAGCGCGCCCAGGTTGGACAGGTTGGCCGACCACTCCACCAGGCCGACCGGCAGCGCCAGGTGGATGACGATCGAGATGATCACGAGCAGCACGATCATGAACGGGTAGTAGAAGCGCCTCGGGTCGCCCTCGATCAGCGCGCGCAGGCGCGGGCTGGTGGCGTGGGCGGCGTCGGTGGTCACGCGGACCATCGCCTCGAAGATGCCGAGCTGCGTCGAGAAGAGGATCAGCACGCCGAGCACGAGCGCGACGTAGAAGAGCGTGCGGCCGTACTCGTCGCCGAGCGCGGCGGCCACGAACGTCGGGACGTTGGCCCGGGTGGGCCGCTCCCCCGACAGGGCCACGGCCTGGGCCATCAGGATCGTCGGCAGCAGCATGCCCAGCATGGCGCCGACGAAGAAGACGCCCCACATGTCCGTCAGCAGCAGCCGGTACCAGCGGCGCCACAGGCCGCGGTTGCGGTCGTCGTCGGGGAAGGTGACGCCGCTGGCCAGGATCTCCTTGCGGCCGCCGCGCAGGCCGGAGATGAACCCGGCGCGAAAGCCCATGCCGTAGCCCTTGTCGCGGTAGTGGCCCATCACGTACCAGTTGAGGCCCGAGGCGAGCGCGGTGAATCCGGCCAGCGCGCCGAGTTGCGTGGCGGTGATGCCGGCGGGCGGCGCGGCCGGGGTGAAGAAGCCGCGGATGCCCTCCCACCACAGCGAGAACGGCACCACGAACAGGTCGATCGCCAGCAGGGCGAGCAGGATCGTGCCGACCATCATCCAGTTGGCCAGCTCAAGGGCGCGGCTGATGCGGCGGGCCGAGGCGGCGATGACGAAGACCAGGACGAGCAGGGCGATGGCCCACAACCTCGGTTCCTCGGCACCGGCCGGGGCGATGGTGCCGTGGACGAGCGCGTAGACGCCCTGACCCGCGGAGGCGGCCCAGCCGCCCGCGATGAACGCGAAGATCACCACGAGCACGGACAGGGGTACCCACAGGAACCAGCCCGGCGGCACCCGGCCCCACCCCACGACCGGGGTCTCGCCGGTGGCCAGCACGTACCGGGAGCACTCGACGTTGTAGAACGTCTGCAGCAGCGCCGAGACCAGGATGACCCAGCCGACGCCGACGAAGCCGTACTGGCCGACGTTGAGGGGGCCGAGCAGCCATTCGCCGCTGCCGACGGAGATGCCGAGGGCGATCAGGCTCGGGCCGACCGCGTACTTGACCAGCTCCTTAGGCCCGATGCGGGCGACGTTGAAGACCTCTTCCGGAGTGGGCAGGTCGGCGACGGTGAGATCGGGGCGGCTGACTCCGAGGGGATGCGTCATGGCAGGCCTCCTGGTTTTCAGGGTGATCCCGAACCCGGAGGCGGACAAGACCCATTTGGCCGAATGGAACCGCGGTCGCCGGGTCGTTCGTTGGCCCGGCATGGCTGACATCCCCTATGACCGGAAAGAACAGTTCAAACAGATCGAGAGTGGTCTGATGCCCGGCGAGCAGATCATCGCCGTCTATGACGCGATCGGGGCGGGCACCGGGTTCCTCGGGCTGACCGACCGGCGGGTGATCGTCCAGGACAAGTCGTTCGTGGGCAAGCGGGTCGCGATCACGAGCATCCCGTACAGCAAGATCTCAGCGGTGAGCGTGGTCAGCAACAAGTCGTTCGCGGGCAGCTTCTTCTCCTCGGGCGCGATCGCCATCCACGTCGGGACGCACACCTACGAGGTGGACTTCCGCGGCGACAACAAGGCCCACCACGTGCACAACGTCATCCTCCACCACATCTCCCGCTGAGCCCCTCGGCTCACACCAGGGACGAGTACAGCTCCAGGGTGCGGGTGGCGATGTGTTCCCAGGAGAAGTGCTCGACGGCCCTGGCGCGACCGGCCAGGCCCAGGTCGCGCGCGTGGCCGGGGTCGGCGAGGACGGCGTTGACGCGCTCGGCGAGGTCGGCGGCGAAGCGATCGGGGTCGTGGGGCTCGCCGTCGGGGCCGCCGGAGAGGGGGACGAGCAGGCCGGTCTCGCCGTCGGCCACGACCTCGGGGATGCCGCCGGTGGCGGTGGCCACCACGGCGGTCTCGCAGGCCATGGCCTCCAGGTTGACGATGCCCATCGGCTCGTACACCGACGGGCAGACGAACACCCGGGCGTGTGTGAGCAACTGGATGACCTCGGGCTTGGGCAGCATCTCGGAGATCCAGACGACGCCGTCGCGGGCCCCGGCCAGGCCCTCGACCAGGCCGGTCACCTCGGCGGCGATCTCGGGGGTGTCGGGCGCGCCCGCGCACAGCACGATCTGCGCGCCGGGCGCGAAGGACCGCGCCGCGCGCAGGAGGTGGACCAGCCCCTTCTGGCGGGTGATCCGGCCCACGAAGATCACGTACGGCCGCGCGGGGTCGATGCCGTGCTTTTTCAGGACGTCGAGGCCCGGGTCCGGCGCGTACTCGACGGTGTCGATGCCGTTGTGGATCACGCTCACCCGGTCGGGACCGATCTCGGGATAGGCGGCGAGCACGTCCGCGCGCATGCCCTCCGACACCGCGATCACCGCGTCGGCCGAGGCCAGGGCGGTGCGCTCGGCCCAGGACGAGACCGTGTAGCCGCCGCCGAGCTGCTCGGCCTTCCACGGCCGCAGCGGCTCCAGGCTGTGGGTGGTGACGACGTGGGGCAGGCCGTAGAGCATCTTGGCCAGGTGGCCGGCGAAGTTCGCGTACCAGGTGTGGGAGTGCACGACGGACGCGCCCTCGCAGGCGGCGGCCATCTCCAGGTCGACGCCCAGCACCTGCAGCGCCGCGTTGGCCGTCTCCAGCCCGCCCGGCACCCGGTAGGCCGACACACCGGGCTCCTCGCGGGCCGCGCCGAAGCAGCGCACCCGCACGTCGGCCAGCCGGCGCAGCTCGCGGGCCAGATATTCCATGTGGACTCCGGCCCCGCCGTAGACCTCCGGCGGATACTCCCGGCTGAGCAGATCGACGCGCACGGAGCCCACCTTAACCAAGGTCGGCGGCAGGACGCAGCGCTCGGCCCGCGAGGTTGTTCGTACTTGCCGGATTTCGGGGTAGCTTCCTGGTCATGACGTCCCCCAGGGTTCTCGCGGTGGTGCTGGCCGGTGGAGAAGGCAAGCGGCTCATGCCGCTGACGGCGGACAGGGCGAAACCGGCGGTGCCCTTCGGCGGGATGTACCGGCTGGTGGACTTCGTGCTGTCCAACCTGGCCAACGGCGGCTACCTGAAGATCGTGGTGCTCACGCAGTACAAGAACCACAGCCTCGACCGGCACGTGTCGCGCACGTGGCGGCTGTCGGCGATGCTGGGCAACTACGTGACGCCGGTCCCGGCGCAGCAGCGGCTGGGCCCGCGCTGGTTCTCGGGCTCGGCCGACGCGCTGTTCCAGAACCTCAACCTGATCTACGACGAGATGCCCGAGCACGTGATCGTGTTCGGTGCCGACCACATCTACCGGATGGATCCGCGCCAGATGGTCGCCCAGCACGAGGCGTCGGGCGCGGACGTCACGGTGGCCGCGATCCGGCAGCCGCTGTCGCTGGCCGACCAGTTCGGGGTCATCGAGACCGACCCGGCGGGACGCAAGATCGTGGCCTTCCGCGAGAAGCCGAAGGACGCGGTGGGCCTGGCCGACTCCCCCGACGAGGTCTACGCCTCGATGGGCAACTACGTCTTCAAGACCCAGGCGATGATCGACGCGGTGCGCGAGGACGCCCTCGACCCGACCAGCAAGCACGACCTGGGCGGCAACATCATCCCGATGCTGGTGAAGTCGGGCGTGGCCGACGTCTACGACTTCGCCAACAACGTGGTGCCGGGCTCCAGTGAGCGCGACCGCGGGTACTGGCGCGACGTCGGCACGCTCGACGCCTACTACGAGGCCCACATGGACCTCATCGCCGCGCACCCGGTCTTCAACCTGTACAACGACCGCTGGCCCATCTTCACCGGCCACGACCCGCTGCCTCCGGCGAAGTTCGTGCACAACGACGGCGACCGGGTGGGCCGGGCGATCGACTCGCTGGTCTCCCCCGGCGTGATCGTCTCCGGCGGTACCGCGGTCCGCTCGATCCTGTCGCCGAAGGTCGTCCTCCACTCGCACTCGCTGGTGGAGGACTCCGTGCTGATGGACAACGTCAAGGTCGGCCGGGGCGCGATCGTGCGGAAGGCGATCGTCGACAAGAACGTGGTGATCCCCGACGGCGCCAGGATCGGCTTCGACCTGGATTACGACCGGACGCGGTTCGCCGTGACCAGGGGCGGCGTGGTGATCATCGGGAAGAACGAGATCGTGGACCGCTGATCCACAGCACCCGTCCGCCCTCGACGGGCACCGGCTTGTAGGCGGAGAACAGCGCCGCCTCCTGCAGCCCCTCGACGGCGGGTGAGCGCACCACGGCGGTGCGCGGGTCGAGGCCGAGCGCGTCCCAGTCGATCTCCAGCTTGACCTCGGCGGGCCCGTCGTGCCAGCTCCCGATCGCGACGAGGGTGCCGGTGGGCCCGGCGTAGGTGGTCGCGCGGGCCTGCGACGAGGCCCGCACCGGTGCCGAGGGCGACCAGTAGCCGTACATCGCCGCCGACGGCAGGTCGCAGGCGTCGAAGAGCCGCCACATGCTCCGCGGGTCGCCACCGCCGCCGTAGACCCGGCTGGTCATGCCGTAGACGAGGCCGCGCCAGGGGTGCCCGCCGTCCTGCAGCATGTCTCCCATCACGCCGAACGGGATGCCGCACGTCTCGACCAGCCACTGGTCGGGGTGCGCGCTGTAGTCGAAGTACTCGCCGAACCACAGCCGGTCCACGTACGGCAGGTGCTCAAGGTAGAGGTTCGCGCTGCTGGCGAAGCCGTCCTTGGCGTTGAACTGGTTGGCCGAGTGCAGGTCGATCAGCGGGGTGGGACGCTGGTCCAGCACCCGCCTGACGCGTTTCATCACCTCGCGGTCGAAGCCCAGGTCGTCGAGGTAGATGCCGTCGACACCGACGTTGCGCACCAGCCAGTCCAGGCCCTCGACGTAGAAGTTGTGCCAGCGCGACTGCCCGCTGGTGATGAGCGAGGAGTCGTCGGTGGCGGTGGCGAACCAGGCGGGCAGCCGCCCGTCGCCGACGTGCTCGCGCGACCAGGCGCCGCCGCCGCCCGGCCCGGCGGCGAGCACCTCGTCGCCCAGGCTGAGCAGCGCCCACAGCTCGGGCGCCCGCGTGGTCAGCTCGCGCACCGTGTAGTAGACCTTGCTGCGCAGGCCCGCCGCGTGCAGTTCGTCCACGTACTCCTTGAGCCGGTCCACGGCCAGGAACGGGTAGTTGATGTAGGGGTTGACCTCGGTGGCGTGGTGGGTGTTCACCACGGTGGCCCCGGCCTCCAGGACCTCGCGGGCGGGCCGGTAGGCGTGGAAGTAGCGTTCGCGGAAGTGGGCGGCGGTGTCGATCGGCTTGAACGGGGTCAGCGTCAGCCGTACGTCGAAACGCAGCCTTTCCCCCGCGGCCATGCGCCGCGGCCCGCCGTAACAGAGAAGCCGCTCGTCGTCGAGGCGGACGCCGCCGCGCCCGCCGTTGTGCCACGAGCCGGGCAGGACGAGCGGCCGCTGGTGGTAGAAGTTCGTGTTGAGCGGGCGCGTGTAGTGCTCGTCGCTCAGCCTGACCTGCACGCCGGCGTTGACCGCGCCGACCCACACCGCGTCCTGGTTGCGGCTGACGTCCCAGCGCCAGTCGAGGACGGCGCGCGCCCCTCCGGGCCGCCCCAGCCCCATCTGGTACGGCAGCGCCGCCAGCGGCACGTTCAGCCGGGTGTCGTCCAGGTCGGCGTCGGCCCGCGCGGACAGGTCGAGCCGGTATTCCAGCGTCCCGTCGAACTCCAGCCGCCCGTCGAGGTCGAGCGTGAGGTCCCCGGCCCGCCACCGCGACACCCAGGTCACGGCCGCGGCGCTCCGGGAGGTGATCCGCCACCCGTCGCTCGCCCACTCGTGGCCGGGCACCTCGAAGCCGATCGGCCCCGACAGCACCTGCACGGCCTCCTGCCCGAGCGTCACCTCGGGCGTGAAGTACGAGGTCAGGGCGGTGGGCAGCCCGTCGGGGCCGAGCGTGACCGTGCGGCCGAGCACGCCGAGCCGCGCGCCGTCCACGGTGACCGGCGTGAACGGGCGCACCACGGTGTCGTCGGCGAAGCGCCGGGAGTCGAGCCAGCGCAGCCGTGACAGCTTGGCCGGATCGCCGTCGCCGTGGTCGTCGGAGGTCCGATCGCTGAGCTCCACCACGAAGTCGACCGTCAGCGGCTGCTCACCCTCCGTGAACACCCGGACAGTGAACTCGCTTTCGGAAATGAGCGCTCCGCACCAGAGCGCTTGCACTGTGTGCGCGCTCACATCGAGGCGCCGGGTGAAGTCGCGGCCGAGGTGGTCGGTGCCGCCGAGGGTGTGGCAGGTGAAGCCCGGCAGGTCGCATTCCACGCGGACGTCGCGCAGGGGGCGGGAGCCGTACACGCCGATCTGGAAGGCGAGGTGGTCGCCGCGGTCGGCGCGCAGCCGGACGGGGCCGGGTTCGCGCTCCAGCCAGCGGGCGGGCAGGGCGCGCATCCGGATGGGGTGCTCGCGGCTCTCGCCGAAGGCGAAGAAGCCCTCCATGGGCGGGGCGGGACGCTCCATGGCGGTGTAGCGGTCGTGCTCGGTGCGGGCCTCGTAGGACTCCACCACGCACGTGTCCGAGTGGCCTTCGGGCAGGTCACCGGTGGGCGGGAGGTACTCGTGCTGAGGGTACTGCGGGGTCGCCGCGTTCTCGTACGCAGTGTAGTAGAGAACGTAGCGTCCCCTGCCATGGGTGGGCGCGAAGGCGTAGCCGCCGGGGACGGCGTGCGCGCGGCCGGCCTCCTCGCCGCCGGCCGTTCGCACGAGGCCGGAGCCCCGGTGGTGCTGGGGCGTGATCCAGGGCACGGGCACCGTCACCAGCGGGCTTTCCGTCTCGACCAGAACGGTCACGCGGTGGTTGCCGAGCTCGGCGGGAGCCCAGAAGGAGACGGCCTCGTGGGGTTGCAGCATGGCGGACAGGCTAACGTGTGCCCAACGGTGATTAAAGATGTCTCTTTCATAAATACTGCGAACACTATTGACCAGGGCGGTTGGCATCTCGCACGATGTCGGATCAATCCCCCAATAATCCGGACGAAGGTGAGACGTGACGACGGTCGAGTCGGCAGTGCGCCCCCCACAGGGGCAACGCCGTACCGAGGGCGAGGCGAGCGGGAAGCGCGCCGGGCGCTGGCGTAGGGACAAGACCCTGTTCTTCCTCGCCTTGCCGGGCGCGCTGTACTTCGTGTTGTTCTTCTACATCCCGCTGCTCGGCAACGTCGTGGCGTTCCAGGATTACGCGCCGTTCCTGGGGTTCACCGGCAGCTCGTTCGTCGGGTTCGAGAACTTCACCGCGATGCTGGCGGACGAGGCCTTCTGGAAGGCGGTCGGCAACACCCTGGAGATCACTCTTCTCCAGTTGTTCCTGTACTTCCCCGCGCCGCTGGCGCTGGCGCTCCTGCTCCACGGCATGCTCGGCAACCGCCTCAAGCGCCTGGTGCAGACCGTGGTCTACCTGCCGCACTTCATGTCGTGGGTCATCGTCGTGGCCATGTTCCAGCAGGTCTTCGGCGGCGCCGGCTCGCTCAACATGTTCCTGCGCCAGAACGACATCGGCATCTTGAACATCATGAACAACCCCGACACGTTCTCCCTGCTGATGACCAGCCAGGTCATCTGGAAGGACTGTGGATGGGGCACGATCATGTTCCTGGCCGCCCTGGTCGCCGTGGACCAGAACCTCTACGAGGCGGCGGCCGTGGACGGCGGCGGCAAGTGGCGCAGGTTGTGGCACGTGACGCTGCCCGGCATCCGTCCCGTGCTGATCATGCTGTTCATCCTGCGACTGGGCGACATCCTCTCGGTCGGCTTCGAGCAGATCCTGTTGCAACGAAAATTCGTCGGGGCCAACGCCTCTGAGGTGATCGACACCTACGTCTTCTACAACGGCGTGATCGACGGCAACTGGGGGATCAGCACCGCCGCCGGCCTGATGAAGGGCATCATCGGCGCCGCGCTGATGCTCGCGGCCAACAAACTCGCACACCGGCTCGGAGAGCAGGGGGTCTACAACCGATGAGGAATCCGTTCGCGCTGCCCCCGATGCCGCCGTGGATGGAGAAGCCCACGGTCCTCGGCCGCGCCACCAAGGGCATCGCGCTCACGATCATCTGCGTGCTCGTGCTCTACCCGTTCGTGCTCGCCGTCGGCACCAGCCTGGCCGGCGCCGACGAACTGCGCGCGGCCGGCGGCTGGGTGCTCATCCCGTCGGAGCCGACGCTGGAGGCCTACCAGGTCCTGATGTCGGGCGGCGTGGTGACCAAAGCCGCGCTCGTGACGGTCGGCGTCACGGTGATCGGCACCGCGCTGAGCATGCTCGCCACCATCATGATCGCCTATGGGACCAGCCGCCCCGGCTCACTCGGCAGCCGCTGGATCGTGCTGATGATGCTGGGAACGTTCCTTTTCGCACCGGGAATCATCCCTAGCTTCCTCATGGTCAAGCAGCTCGGCATGCTCGACACCTACGCCGCGCTGGTCCTTCCGGTGCTGCTCAACGCCTTCAACGTGATCGTGGTCAGGCAGTTCTTCATGAACGTGCCCAACGAACTGCTCGACGCCGCCCGCATGGACGGCGCCACCGACATGACGATCCTGCGCAGGGTGATCCTCCCGCTGTCGAAGGCGGTGCTGGCGGTCGTCGGCCTCTTCTACGCCGTCAGCTACTGGAACGCCTTCTTCAACGCGATGCTCTACGTCCAGTCGGACAAATATCCGCTGCAGATGATCCTGCGCTCCTACATCATCGAGGCCGGCGAGATGAACGCCGGTGACCTCGGCATCGCCCACCTGCCTCCAGGTCAGGCGATCAAGATGGCGGTCCTGGTCTGTGCCGTGGCCCCCATCGTCTGCGTCTACCCCTTCCTCCAGAAGTACTTCGTCAAGGGCGTCCTCACGGGCGCCATCAAGGGCTAAAAGGAGCCTGCACATGAACCTCAACCGGCGTTCCTTCCTGGGCCTGGCCGGGCTGACCGCGGCCGTCGCGGTCACCGGCTGCTCCACCTCGGGCGGCGGCACTGCGGGCTCCAAGGCCGGGGCCGCGGGCGGCTCGCTGAAGATGCCCACGTACGTGCCGTTCGCGGGCCCGACCCCCGACCTGCCCGGCAACGCCCAGGGCCTGGACCCGGGCTTCCTGAAGTTCCCCGCGAGCCCGGTGAAGTCGGTCAAGGCGGTCCCCGGCGACGGCTCCACGATCACCGGCCTGACCTACTACGACGGCCCGATCGTGCCCCAGATGAGCGGCAACGCCTTCTGGCAGGAGGTCAACAAGCGCCTCGGGGTGACCTTCCAGCTCGACACCGGCAACGACGAGGGCTACCCGACGAAGTTCAACACGATCGTCGCGGGCGGCGACATCAAGGACTTCATGTGGGTGGCTCCGAACCAGGGTCTCACCAAGATCGCCCAGCTCGCGGAGGCGAAGTTCGTCGACCTGACGCCGTTCGTCTCGGGTGACGCGGTCAAGGAGTACCCGAACCTGGCCAACTTCCAGGAGATGACCTGGCAGGCCGCCGTCATGAACGGCAAGATCTGGGGCGTCCCGGTGCCCTACAGCTTCTTCGGCCAGGTCTACGCCGGCAACAAGAAGTCCTGGGACTCCGTCGACGGCTTCACCGCCAAGAGCCCCGACGAGCTGATCGAGAAGTTCAAGCAGCTCACCGACGCCAAGGCCGGACGCTGGGCGCTGGAGCCCGCCTACGTCAACGCCGTCGCCCAGTTCAACCAGATCTTCCGCGGCGTCAACACGTGGAAGCTGGAGGGCGGAAAGCTCACCCACATGTTCGAGACGCAGGAGTACGTCTCGGCCATCGAGATGGCGATCAAGGCGTTCCAGGCCGGCGTCTTCTACCCGGACCCGAAGATCACCGACATCGCGTCGAAGGTCGCGCAGGGCACGGTCGCGGCGCAGGTCCTGTCGGGCGCGGGCTGGGTCGGCGTCCCCAACCAGCCGGGTTACGGCACCGCCTGGGAGATGACCACGTTCGTCCCCTTCGGCCATGACGGCGGCAAGGGCGTGCACAACCTGGCCAGGGGCTCGGTCGGCTTCACCGGCATCAGCAACAAGAACGACGAGAAGAAGACCAAGATGCTGCTCAAGGTGCTGGACTACCTGGCCGCGCCGTTCGGCAGCGAGGAGTGGTTCTTCCTCAACTACGGCGTCGCCGGCACCCAGCACAAGATGGAGAAGGGCGCGCCGGTCAAGACCAAGGAGGGCGAGACCCAGCTGGCCTTCAGCAACCAGCTGAAGTTCATGACCCAGTCGCCCGAGTTCCTCTACTACCCGGGCATGGACGAGACCACCAAGGCCATCCACACCGCCCAGCAGCAGTTGCTGGAGATCTCCCAGCCGAGCCCGATCCTCGGCCACTACTCCGAGACCAACATCGACAAGGGCCAGTCGCTCACCTCGAAGGTCTACGAGTACATCGAGGACGCCGTCACCGGCCGCCGGCCGCTGACGGACTTCAAGTCGGTCGTCGAGGAGTGGAAGAGCGGCGGCGGCGACAAGATCCGCAAGGAGTTCGAGGAGTCGATCGCCAAGGCGGGCTGATCTTCGCCGGGGCCGGTGTGGAACGCCACACCGGCCCCTCGCGTATCCAGGCGTCCGAAACTCTCCCCCAAACCCCGCCGAATCGGTAGAGTGCCCGGTCCCTGGACGAATAGGAAACACGCGTGAACGTGCAAGAAGCGCGCCAGGCGGCGGCGCGCTGGGTGGCGGGGATCGAGTGCGAGGGAGCGTTCCTCAGCGGGTCGGCGACCTGGCTCGCCCGCGACGACGACCTGCCGCCCGCCTCGGACGTGGACGTCTTCGTCCTCGCCGCCGAGGAGCGGCGCAAGCTCGGCAAGTTCCGCTTCGAGGGCGCCCTGCTGGAGGCCACCTACCTCACGTGGGAGCGGATTCCGTCGGCCGCGGCGATCCTCGGCGACTACCACCTGGCCGGGGCGTTCAAGGACGACAACGTGCTGGCCGACCCCACCGGGCGGCTGCGCGAGCTGCAGTCCGCCGTGGAACCCGCCTGGGCCGAGCCGCGCTGGGTGCGCGAACGCTGCGACCACGCGGAGAGCGGCATACTCAAGGGGCTGGCGGCCATGGACGAGGCGCAGCCGTACCCGATGAAGGTGCTGCGGTTGTTGTTCGCGACGGGCGTCACCACGCACGTGCTGCTCACGGCGGGGCTGCGCAACCCGACGGTGCGGCTGCGCTATCCGGCGGTGCGCATCATGCTCATGCCGTACGGCCGCGCCGCGCTCTACGAGCGGCTGCTGGAGCTGCTGGGCAGCGAGCACCTGCCCCCGGGCCGGGTCGAGCGGCACCTGGCGGCGATGACCAGGGCGTTCGACCAGGCGGCCCGGGTGGAGGGATCACCGTACTCCTTCGCCTCGGACATCTCCCCGCAGGCCAGGCATATCGCGGTAGACGGCAGCCGGGAGCTGATCGAGCGCGGGCTGCACCGCGAGGCGATGTTCTGGATCGCCGTCACCTACGCGCGCAGCCTGCTCATCCTGGGCGGCGACGCCCCCGGCTTCCACGAGATGCTCGCCGACCTGCGGATCGGGTCGCCGGAGGAACGCGCGGACCAGGTACGCGCGTTCCTGCCGAGGCTGCGGCGGGTGGCCGAGGGGATCATCGGGCGCCGAGGCGGCGCCGGGCCTCCTCCAGCTGGCGCATGACGGCGAGGCTGTCGTCCAGCGGCATGACCGCGCTCTCGGTGCGGCCCTCCGCCACGGCGCGGGCGACCTCGCGGACCTCGCCGCGGTAGCCGTTCTCCTCCGGATCCAGCACGTGCTCTTCCGGTTCGGCGCCCGGCCTGGTCAGCACGATACGGCGGGGCGCCCAGAAGGCGGCAGGGATGTCGGCGCGCATCTCGGTGCCGATCACCGTGGCGCTGTTGGGGTGCGGGCTGAGCAGCGAGGTGTCCAGCAGCGCCCGGCGGCCGCCCCCGTAGGCCAGCAGCACGCCCGCCTCCGCGTCCACGCCGGAGGGGCCGAGCGACCCGGTCACGTGCATGTCCTCCGGCGTGCCGAGCAGCAACTGGGCCAGCGCGAACGGGTAGACGCCCAGGTCGAGCAGGGCGCCGCCGCCCAGGGCCGGGTCC
The DNA here is from genome assembly GCF_044459065.1 of Nonomuraea sp. NPDC050394. Classification (NCBI taxonomy): domain Bacteria; kingdom Bacillati; phylum Actinomycetota; class Actinomycetes; order Streptosporangiales; family Streptosporangiaceae; genus Nonomuraea; species Nonomuraea sp. NPDC050394. Next base: position 301,960 of record NZ_JBITIO010000003.1, read on the forward strand.
CAGAGCCGGTGGGCCGGGTCGTAGGGCTGCGGGAAGCCGAAGGCCGCCTGGACCCCGCGGATCTCACCGAAGCGCTCGTCGGCGGCGATCTTCTGGATGAGCGGGTTGAACCGCATCCACATCGCTTCCATCAGGAACACCCCGGCCTCGCGGGCGAGGGCGACCATGCGCTCGGCCTCGTCCAGGCGGGCGGTGAGCGGCTTCTCGCACAGCACGGCCTTGCCGTGGGCGATGGCCGCCGCGGCGACCTCCAGATGCTGGGCGTGCGGGGTGGCGACGAAGACCGCGTCCACCTCGTCGGCGGCGCACAGCTCCGCGTAGGAGCCGAAGACGAGCTCCGCCTCCAGCTCCTGGGCCAGGACGGCGGCGCGTTGCTTCGAGCGCGAGCCCACGGCGGACACGCGCATGCCCGGTTCGGCGGCGATGACCCTGCCGACGGTCTGCGCGATTCCGCCGGTGGCGGCGATACCCCATCTCATTCGGACACCTGCATCCTGAAGTCGTAACGGCTGGGCAGCGGGTTCTCCCGGCGTGCCCGTTGGGCGAGGTCCGGCGTGACCGGGCCGGTGCCGGACAGGCGGCGCTCGTGGTAGGCGAACCAGACGGCGTCCAGGGATATCTCACCTTCGCGAAGGTTGTCCACTTCGATGCCGCTGGTGAGAACGTTCCCGGCACGTTCCAGGTCGCCCGCGTCCAGAGCGGCCTGCGTCTCGATCAGCTGGATCCTGCCGCGGGAACGCTGCTCCGCGGGGAGCGCGTCGACGAGGGCCAGCGCAGCGGCCGGGCGTCCGGCGGCGAGCAGCGCGCGCAGGGTCTCGACGGCGAGTTCCGGCACGTGCGGGGCCAGGGAGCAGGCCTCGGCCAGCAACTCGGCCACCTCCGACCGCGCGTCGTCCGTCACGGACCACACTTCCTCCGTCGCGGGTCGCACACCATCTGTCGCGGGTCGCACGCCATCCTTCGTGGGGGGCGCGGCTTCTGTTTCCAGGCGCAGGCTCTCGGCCAGGCAGCGCAGCGTCCACGGGGTGCGCCGCAGGGCCAGGGACTCCTTCCACGCCGTGCGGGCGCCCTCGGTGTCGCCGTCGGCGTAGCGGGCCAGGCCCAGGTGGTAGCGGGCGTGCCAGTCGGCGGGGTGCGCCTCCAGCAGCGCGCGCCACCTCGGCCCGGTCACCGGCGCCGTGGGCGGGTCGCTGACCGGCAGCCTCCCGCTCGCCAGCAGCTCCGCCCAAGGAGCCTGCTCCTCCCCCACCTCCCCGTACGGCAGGCCGTCCAGCTCGGGCAGCGCCCCGGCGGCGGCCTCCAGCGCGGCCCACCCTGACCCGTGGGCCAGCCGTACCGCCTCCCCGGAGACGTCCTCGACCTGCTCTTCCAGCGTCTCCCGGGACACGAGCCGGTCCAGCGCCTCCGACACCGCCGAACGCGCCTCGTCCCACGACCCGTGCACCCGGTCGGGGTCGGCTTCCAGCAGCCCGTACGCCTCCACCCAGGACCACGAGGTGTTGCCCGGCATCGGCACGTGCTCCAGCTGGGTACGCGCCAGCCCCGCCTGGATCTCCAGATAGCGCGACCCTGGCCCGCTCAGCCACTCCTGCCAGCGCCGCCCGCCGGCACCGGTCCCCCAGTGGAACAGCTTGCGCCCGCGCAGCAGGTCGGTCGAGGTCTGGACCAGGCCCCGGCCCCCGGTGTCGAGGGCGGCGATCCAGCGCCGCTCGGCCCGGGGGATCTCGAAGAAGTAGTCGGCGGAGCGCGGCACCTCGTCGGTGTAGCTGCGGTCGATGCCGTCCAGCACCGGGAAGCCGACCACGCGCAGCTCGGCCGTGTAGTCGAAGTGGTGGGCCCGGTCCGCGGGCGCCACCACGCGCACGCCGGGCCCCTCGGGGACGGCGATGTTGGACCACCAGTAGACCGGCGCCTCGGCGGGCGCCGGGTTGCGGATGGTGACCCGGACGAACAGCACCGGGGAGTCCTCCGGCAGCCACGCGTCGATCTGCAGCAGCAGGCGGCGCATCCGCTCGAATTCGTACAGCCGCAGCATCGGCGTCCCGTCCGCCCTGGTCAGACGGACGGCGTGGAGAGGCGAGCAGGTCAGGGGCCAGTGGCCGGTGGCGCCGAGGTTCCACTCGACGCCACCGGCCAGCCAGGCGTCGCGCAGGGCCAGGTTGGCGGGCTGGAGGATGGGGTTGCGGTGCAGCAGTTCCCGGCCGCTGGGGCGGTGTTCCAGCGACCACAGGCGGCCGCCGTACCCGGGCAGGAAGGTGGCGGTGAGCTGGGAGTTCTCGAGGACCACCACGGGCAGCTCGCGCTCGCCGCGGGTGCGTGAGTAGCCGTCCTGCGGCGTGTACGGCAGCAGCGAGTACGGCTGGCCGTAACCGATCTGCGCGGTCATCTCGGGATCGGCGCCGGTGATTCCGGGCCTGACCCGGGTTCCGTGCAGGATCGGCAGCGGGCCGTGCCGGGGCGGCTCGGTCGCGGGCAGGCGCAGCGTGCCGCCGCGCAGAGTGCTGGTCATGTGGAGGTCCCCGAGTGGGTGGATCGTCAGTTGCAGGTCGTGAGCTGGTGCATGCCGATGTCGGGCGTGCAGGTGACCGGGTTGCCGAAGTGGTCGCGGCCGCCGTTGGCCGCGATCTCCCGGCCCTTCTGGAGCGCGGGCGAGCCCTGAAGGAGCTTGCCCTCGCCGGTCAGGAGCGGGTCGCCGGTGACGGTGCCGATCGCGCCGTCCGGTACGGCCACGCCGTTCAGGAGGTTGTTCTCCAGCTTGTATCCGCCGGAGCGCAGGTTGAACATGGCCTTGCCGGTGCCCCTGGTCACGACGATGTTGTTGGCGAACAGGACATTGCGCGGGTTGGCGTTGTTCTCGTTGATGACGGTCTGGGTGACGCCGTCGCCGATCACGAACGTGTTGTTGTAGATCGCGGCGCTCTCGATGCCGCCGCCGCAGTTCTCGACCCCGCGGAAGTGGTCGTCGACGCTGAGGTTGTACCGGACGACCGCGTCCTTGATCTTCCCGGCGGCGTTGCACAGCAGCAGGAAGCCGCCCTGGTTGTCGTGGCTGCGGTTGTACTGGAAGACGGTGCCGAAGCCGTTCTCGTCCACGTCGAAGCTCATGCCGTCGCGGGTGGTCTCGCCGCCGCTGACCTCGTTGAACTGGATGACCACGTTGTCGGAGTTGTGCGTCCAGAGGCCGACGCTGTAGCCCTGGGAACGGCGCTGGAAGCCGTGCACGCGGTTGTGCTCGGCCACGGCGCCGGTGACGCTGCCCAGCACGATGCCGTCGCCGCCGACGTCGGTCACGGTGTTGCGCTCGACCTTCACGCCGGTCCACGGAACGTGGCGGTTGCCCGGCTCCCGGCCCCAGCCGGACAGGTTCCAGGTGGAGAAGAGGAAGATGCCGGAGCGGTCGACGCTCCTGACCGTGTTGCCGGTGATCAGGACGTCGTCGAAGAGCGTGGGGGTGGTGTTGCCTTCGACCCACATGGTGATGCCGGCCGAGCCGTACTCGTCCTTGGAGTCGTCGCCGTTGACGTCGTGCACGTCGAGGTCGCGCAGCACGATGTGCCGGAGGGTACCGGCGTCGCGGGCGCTGACGCGCACGCCGCGGCGCTTGCCCGCGGTGGCGCCGGTGTTGGCGACGTCGAGGTTGGCGATCTCCCAGTGCTGCTGGTTGTGCAGCTTGACCGCGTCGTCGGTGCCGCCGCCCTGGATGCGGGGCTTGGCGCCGCGGCCGTAGGCGTCGACGCGGATCGGCGCACCGGCCCGGCCCGAGCCCTGCGGGGCGAGGGCGCCGGTGCAGGTGGAGCCGCGCTTGAACAACACGCGGTCGCCGGGGCGCAGGGCGAGGGCGTTGACCTGGGCGAGGGCGTTGAGCGGACGGCCGACCGTGCCCTTGGGCGCCTTGCGCGACTGGCAGTCGACGTGAACGGCACGGCCATGGCCGAACCCGGCGGTGGTGAGGCCCTGCTCGGCAGCGGTGGGGCCTTCGGCGGGCGTGCCTGGGCTTTGGTCGGTCGCGCTGGGGCGTTCGGCGGTGCTGGGGGTGGGCTGGGCCAGTGCGGGCGTGGCGGTGAGCCCGACCAGCGCGAAACCGACAAGCAGAGCTTTCACGCGAAATATCTCCCTATTTCCCGATGCCAACGGTCATGCCCTGGATGATGCGGGTGCCCAGCCACGAGAACAGCGCGACCATGGGGGCGAGGATGATGCAGATGCCGGCGAACATGGTCCCCCAGTCGCGCCCGGCGTACTGCTGGAGGCCGACGAAGTTGACCAGCGCCACCGGCAGCGTGATCTTGTCGTCGCTGGTCATGAGCGCGATCGCGAACAACGTCTCGTTCCACGCCCCGATGAACTGCAGCAGGAACGCGGTGATCAGCCCGCCCCGCGCGACCGGCAGCACGACCTTGACGAAGGCGCGCAGCCCGGAGGCCCCGTCGATGGCCGCCGCCTCCTCCAGCACCACGGGGATGCCGGCGAAGAATCCGGTCAGCAGGTAGACGGTGAACGGCATGGCCAGGCCGATGTAGACGACGGTCAGCCCGACGAAGCTGTCGGTCAGCTCGACCGCGGCCAGCCCGACGAACAACGGCACCAGCAGCACCTGCCCGGGCACCCCGAGGCCGAGCGCGAAGGTCATGGTCAGCGCGTTGGAGGTCCTGGTACGGCGGCGCGCGAGCGCGTACGCGGCGGGTGCGGCCAGCGCGACGGCGATCAGCGAGGAGACGGCGGCGACCCCGACGCTGTTCATCGCGGCGCTGCTGAAGCCGCCGTCGGCCCAGGCCTTGGCCCAGTTGCCGCCCTGCGGGGGCACCGGCAGCCCGAACGGCTCGTTGAAGATCGACTGGGTGTCGCGCAGCGAGGTGACGAAGATCCAGGCCAGCAGCGCCAGGTCGGCGACGACCAGGAGCCAGACGATCGTGTGTCCGATCCGCCTCACAGCGACACCCGCTCCCTGCGCATCATCCGCCGCAGGATCAGCACGAACACGCCGACCATGATCAGGCTGACGACGGCGGCCGCGGCGGCCAGGCCCAGCTTGGGTACCGAGCTGGCGGGGAAGGCGGAGTAGTACACGTACATGGCCGTGGTCCAGGTCTGGATGGGCGCGTTGCTGACGGTGGCGCCGCCGCCGAACAGCAGCACGATCTCGAAGACCTTCACCGAGCTGACCGTCCAGAGCACCGCGCAGACGCTGACGACCTCCCACGACAGCGGCAGCGTGATGTGCCGGAAACGCTGCCAGGCGTTGGCGCCTTCGAGCTCGGCCGCCTCGTACAGGTAGGTCGGGATCTGGTCGACGGCGGCCATGATGATCGTGGTGTAGTAGCCGGTGGCCGTCCACACGATGGTGGCGATGATCATCGCGGGCAGGTTGTCGATCGACAGCCATTTCGGCACCGCGTCGATGCCGAGCAGGTTCAGCATCTTGTTGACCGGCCCGGTCGGCCCGAACAGGAACCCGGCCGCGATCCCGAAGACCAGCGCGTTGACCAGGCACGGGAAGAAGAGCACCGAGCGGGCGAACATCTTGCCGGCCATCTCGCGCAGCGCCAGCGTGAGCAGGAAGCTGATCGCGAAGGTGGCGACACCGCCCACGACCAGGATCTTCACGGTGTTGGTCACCGAGTGGTGGAAGGCCTGGTCGTCCAGCAGCGTCTGGTAGTTGCCCAGGCCGCGCCACTGCATGGCGCCCATGCCGTCCCACTTGTACAGGCTCGTCCAGGCGGCATAGGCGATCGGGGCCAGGAACAGCAGGGCGTAGAAAGCCAGCGCCGGGCCGACGAACGGCCAGAACATGCGGCTGGCCTGCCGTTCCAGCGGGCCCCCGCGGGCCGCGCGGGCCCGCCGGGGTGCGGCCATGGAGGTGACCGCCACTAGCCGTTGGCCTTCCAGTAGGCGAGGTGGCCCTCCTTGGCCTTGGCGATGAACTGCTCGGCCGTGGCCTTGCCCAGCCACAGCTCGCTGAAGGCGGGGAAGAGCGCCTTGTCGAGGTAGTCGCCGGAGACGCCGTCGATGGGCAGGCGGCTGGGGCTGTCGGTGAGCAGCTTCTGCGCGTCGAGCAGTTCCTCGGGGGCGGGCACGTCGGCGCGCGGAGTGATGTTCTTCGCCTCCGTCGAGATGCCGGAGATGTTGTCCTTCTTCAGGAAGTAGGCGATGAACTTCTGGGCGGGCTCGGGGTTCTTGGCGCGCTTGGGGATGGCGAAGCCGAGGGGGATGATGTCGAGTTCGGTGTTGGCGCCCCCGGCGGTGGTGGGCACCGCGAACTCGCCGACCTTGAAGCCGCTCGCCAGGTTCTTCTGCGCCTCGCTGGGCACCCATGTGCCGTCGAGGTGGAAGGCGGCCTTGCCGCTCGCCCAGTTGGTCTGCTGGGCGGGGTACTTGCTGGCGTCGTAGCCCTTGAGGATGTGGCCCGCCTTGACGAACGCCTCGATCCGCTCGGCCGACTTCAGCACGCCCGGCTGGTCCCAGGCGGCGCCGGTCTTGTCGTTGACGATCTTGCCCATGGTGCCGGCGCCGTTGTCGCGGACCAGCAGGTAGTCCATGAACAGGAAGTTGGTCCAGGTGTTGTCGCCGTCGGAGGCGACGCACGCCTTGTCCTTCGCCTTGAGCGTCTCGCAGAGCTTGACGAAGTCGTCCCAGGTGGCGGGGGTCTTGGCCAGGTCGGCGTCGGCCTTGTTGTAGTAGAACATGGCCGAGTTGAGTACGTAGGGGACGATCCAGCGGGTGACGCCGTCGGGGTCCTTCGGCATCGCGTCCAGGTACTTGGCGGGGATGACGTCGGAGACCTTCTTGCCCTCGCCGGGCACCTCGCTGTCGTAGACGGGGGTGAGGTCCCTGGCCTGGCCGGTCGAGGCGAGCAGCGAGCTGATCACGTCGAAGCCGTTCTCGACCAGGTCGGGCGCCTTGTTCGCGGCGATCGCCGGGCCGATCTTGGTGCGGATGTCGCGGCCCTGCCACTCGACCGTGACCTTGGTGCCGGTCTCCGCCTGGAACTTGTCGATCGCGGCCTTGATGACCTTGGCCTGCGGCTCGTTCTCCTTCCACATCGACCAGTAGGTGAACTGGCCGCCCTTCTCCTCGGTGGAGCCCTTGTCGCCGCCGCCGCAGGCGGTGAGCGCCAGGACGGCCACGACACCGGCCGCCAGGACCTTGGGTGCGCGCATATCGGTTCACCTTTCGCGATTACCTGTGGCGGCACCCTAAAACCGGCTTAAAGCGCCAAACAAGGCAGTACATGCAACGCTTTGATCACATCGTGCACTAAGCGACGATTTTTGCGCACAAAGATGCACATTCCTGCAAGGAGTGCGAGAAAAGCTGCACTGGAGGTGCTGAAAGACCTCAGGAGGCGGCGGTCAGTACTGCTTGACGCTGTAGTCGTAGCGGCACGGCAGGCGCGAGGCGTGCGTGTGCGGCTGCCCGTGGTAGTCCCACCACAGGGCGTCGAGCGAGTCCTCGCCCTCGCGCAGGTCGTCGACGACCAGGCCGGTGTCGAGGATGCGCCTGGCCCTGGCCCGGTCACCGCCGTCCAGGGCGGCCCGGCACTCCAGCAGCCGGATGCGCCCGTGCCAGCGGTCGGCCGGGCCGAGCTTGTCGATCAGCGCGAGCGCGTCGGCGGGGCGGCCGCCGGCCAGCAGCGCGGAGAGCGTCTCGATGGTCAGCGGGCGCAGGCGCGGCGAGAGCGCGTGCGCCTTCAGGTAGAGCTCGGCCGCCGCGCCCGGCTCCGGCTCCAGGACGGCCAGGTTGCGCAGCGCCCACGCGTTGGGCGCGCACTCCAGCGACGCCTCCCAGGCGGCGCGCGCACCGTCGTGGTCGCCGTCGTGGTAGAGGTTCACGCCCAGGTGGAACCGGGTGAACCAGGTCGGCTCCGCCGCCTCGAGCAGCGCCCGCCACTCGGGCCCGACAGTGTAGGACGAGGGCGGCAGCGCCGGGGCCGGAGTCGGGATGGAGCCCTTGCGCACCAGCGAGAGCCACGACTGCTGGTCGCGGCCGATCGTGGTGTCGGCGAACGGCGTGGCGGGCAGGTTCAGCGCCCTGCTGCGCCGCTTGGCGAGGGCCCGGCGTTCGAGCGCGCCCCATCCGCTGCCGACGTGCAGCGTCTCCTCCGGTACGGCTGCCGCCAGCCGTACCGCCTGCTCGTGCTCGGACGCCAGCCGGTCGCGGGGGATCAGCCGCTCGACCGCCTCGCCCGCGCGGACGGTGGCCTGCGCCCACTCACCGTGCGCGTCCTCGACCTCGGCCGGCCCGTAGGCCTCTGTCCAGGAAAAGGCCGAGCGGGGCGCGAGGCGGACGTGTTCGAGCTGCGTGCGCGCCAGGCCGGCCTGGATCTCCAGGTAGGGGCGGTCGGGGCCGGACAGCCAGTCCTGCCAGTTGCGCCCGGCGGGGCTGGCGCCCCAGCGGAAGTGCTTGCGCCCGCGCAGCAGATCGGTGGACACCTGCGCCAGCCCGGTGCCGGACTCGTCGACGGCGGCGATCCAGCGGCGCTCGCCGTCGGGCAGTTCGTAGAAGAAGTCGGCGGCCTGCTCGTTGCGGCCCGGGTAGGACTGGTCGGAGTCCTGCCAGCGGGGCACCGGCACGCGGCGCAGCCGGCCGTCGTAGGAGAAGTGGTAGGCCCGGCTCGCGGGGGCGAGCACGCGCGTGCCCGGGGTCTGCGGTACGGCGGCGTTCGACCACCAGTAGACCGGCGCGTCCACGGGGAACGGGTTGTACACGCGCACGTGCACGAGCAGCACGGGCGAGCCGGGCGGCAGGCAGGCGTCGATCTGGTAGACCAGGCGCCGCAGCCGCTCCCACTCGTACATGCGCAGCACCGGCACGCCGTCCGGCCTGGTCACGCGGGCCGCGTGCAGGGGCGCGCAGGCCAGCGCGGTGTGGCCGAACGTGCCGAGGTTCCACTCCACTCCCCCGGCGAACCAGGCGTTGCGCAGGCCGAGGTTGGCCAGTTGCAGGTGCGGCGGCCGGTGCAGCAGTTCGCGGCCGGTCGGCTGGTGGATCAGGGAGCGCAGCCGCCCGCCGTACTCCAGGAGGAACTCCGCGCGCAGCACGCCGTTGTCGAGCACCGCCGTCTTCAGCTCCCGCTCGGCCCGCTCACGCCCGTAGCCGTCCTGGAAGGTGTACGGCAGCAGCGACCCGGCATGCCCATAGGCCAGCTGAGCGGCCATCTCGGCGTCGGCCGCGGTCGTCTCGAGGCCGCCGCGCGGGTCGGTCAGCGTGTGGAGCGGCGGCAGCGGGTTCTCCGGGCCGAGCGGCGAAACCGGGAGCCGGACAGAGGAGATGCTCAGCATTTCGGCATATCTTTGCACATATCGCGCATTAACTGCATGATTGGCCAGGTGAACCGGTACGAACGCTGGAACGTCCTGCTGGAGATGGTCGCCGAGGCCGGGCAGCTGGACGTCGTCGAGACCGCCGAGAAGCTCGAGGTGTCGACCGCGACGATCAGGCGCGACTTCGACGAGCTGGCCGCGCAGCAACTGCTCACCAGGACCCGCGGCGGCGCGATCGCGCACAGTGTCTCCTACGACCTGCCGCTGCGCTACAAGGTCGCCCAGCACGCGCCGGAGAAGCAGCGCATCGGCTCGGCCGCCGCCGCCCTGGTGCCGGAGGGCTCGACGGTCGGGCTCAACGGCGGCACCACCACGACGGAGGTGGCGCGCGCCCTGGCCACCCGCGACCTCGGCGGCGACCAGCGCGGCCCGGCCCTGACCGTGGTGACCAACGCCCTGAACATCGCCCACGAGCTGGTCGTACGCCCCCACCTGCACGTGGTCACCACCGGTGGCTCGGCCCGCGCCCAGTCGTATGAGCTGGTGGGCCCGGTGGCCACCGGCATGCTGGAGCGCATCGCGCTGGACGTGGCGGTGCTCGGTGTCGACGCCCTCGACGTGGACCACGGCGCCAGCGCGCACAACGAGGGTGAGGCCGCCATCAACCAGCTCATGGCCGCCAAGGCCCGCCAGGTGATCATCGTCGCGGACGGGTCGAAGCTGGGCAAGCGGGCCTTCTCCCGCATCTGCCCGCTGGCGCAGATCGACGTCCTGGTGACCGACTCGACCGCGCCCGCCGGCCTCACCGCCCGGTTCGCGGAGTCCGGGGTGCGGATCGTTCAGGTGTGACCCCGGTGGGCTTGGCGCGTACGTGCATGCGCTCCCCCTGACGGCCGAACAGGCTGAGGATCTCCACCGGCCCGTCGCCCGCGCTGCCGAACCAGTGCGGCAGCCGGGTGTCGAACTCGGCCGCCTCCCCCGAGCCGAGCACGATGTCATGGTCGGCCAGCACGAGGCGCAGCCGTCCCGACAGCACGTACATCCACTCATAACCCTCGTGCGTGCGCGGTTCCGGGACGCACTGGTCGGCGGGGATCACCATCTTGTAGGCCTGCAGCCCGCCGGGCTGGCGGGTCAGCGGCAGCACGGTGCGCCCGTTGACGGTGCGCGCCACCACCCTGACCCGGGGGTCGCCCACCTCCGGCGCGCCGACCAGTTCGTCCAGCGGGACCTGGTGGGCCTGGGCGATCGGCAGCAGCAGCTCCAGGCTGGGCCGGCGCTGGCCGGACTCCAGCCGTGACAGCGTGCTCTTGGAGATCCCCGTGGCCTCGGCCAGCGCGGAGAGCGTGACCCCGCGCTCGGTCCGCAGCCGCTTGAGCCGGGGCCCCACCTGGGCGATGACGTCTTCCATGCACCCATTGTCCCGGATATGGCAACCGATGTTGCCGGGCGACCGCCCCCGCGCGCCGCCCGGCAACGTCGCCGGCCCCGCCACCTGAACGGTCAGGCGGCGAAGAAGCCCCGCATCGCGTGGGCGACCTGGGCCGGGGCGCTGTCGCTCGGCGCGTCGTGGGTGAGTCCTGGCAGTTCGGCCAGCCGCGAGGCCGGGATGACATCGTTCAGGACGGCCGCGGCACTCAGCAGGTACGCGGGGCCGCGCCCACCCGTCAGCAGGAGGGTCCCGGCGGCCACGTCCCGGTAGCGAAGGCCGTCGGAGTCGAGCCTCAGCACCTCCCGCATCTCGGCGGGCACCCGGGGCAGCACCTCCACGTACCCCTGGCGGCGCTCGCCCCGCAGCGTGAGCGCGATCATGGTCTGGATCAGCCAGAGCGGCAGCCGGCTGAACGGCCCCGCCACCTCCAGCCCCTTGACCTGCCGGGCGAGCGCCTCCAGCGTGCGGCCCTCGGCGACCGCCCGTTCGAAGGCGGGCAGCCAGTCCCGGGGCAGCCCTCCGCCGACGCTCACGGCCGGCTCGTAGACGGCCAGCTTCTCCACCGGGTGCCGCGCCGCGGTCTCGAGCGCGACCAGCCCGCCGGAGCCGTGCCCGAACAGGCGCGTGGACCCGGTCTCCGCCATGACCGTGACGACGTCGTCGCAGACCCGGTCGATGCTGTAGCCGGCGAGGCGGGTGTCGCGGTCCAGGAGGTGGACGGTGAAGGAGTCGGCCAGATACCAGGCCAGCGCCCGGTATCCGCGCCCGGCCACCCGGCCGCCGCCGAGGACGACGATCCCGGGTCCGGTTCCGATGCTCTCGTAGCTGATCAGCGTCCCGTCCGCTGAGGCGAGCTTGGTCATGCGCGATCACCCACTCTGTCGGCGTATCGTGAGAGACGATATATCGCGTCTTGAGCGAGAGTCAAGATATATCGCGTCAACGGCGGGCTCATCGGATGCCAAGATGGAGGGGATGACTGATGACCTGCCCCGGGAGCGATCACGGCGGCGGGTGCTGGCAGGCGCGCTCGCGGGGGCGGCGGCCCTGACCGTTATGGGAGTGGCCGCGCTGCGCCGCGACCCCGGTCCGAGCGCGGGACCCGCCGAGCCGGCCACGCCCGGCCCCGCTCCCTCCTCCGGCCCCGCTCCCTCCTCCAGCTCCGCCACGCCCTCCTCCACCGCCTCGGACGTGCCCACGTGGGTGGGCCCCACCGCGCCCGGCGTCGAGGCGGGCCTGTCGCTGGGGCGGCCGGGCGCGCTCGTGGCGATCGAGGAGTTCGGCGACTTCAAGTGCCCGAGCTGCCGCCGCTACGCCCGCGAGATCGCCCCCGCGCTCAAGACGAAGTACCTGGACACCGGCATCGCCCGCGTCTTCTGGCGCGACTACCCGATCAGGGGCCGCGACTCCACCCGCGCCGCGCACGCCGGCCGGGCCGCCGCCCGCCAGGGCCGCTTCTGGCCGTTCCACGACGTGCTCTACTCGGGTGAGGTCGCGCTGAGCGACGCCGGTCTTCGTGAGGCCGCCGGTCGGGCCGGGCTCGACGTCGCGCGTTTCGATCGTGACCGCAAGGATCCGTCGGTACGGCAGGCCGTACAGGCCGACCTGGAGTTCGCGCTCCAGCTCGGCCTGCCCGGCACGCCCGCCTTCCTCATCAACGGCGAACTGCTGTTCGGCGCCCAGCCGGTGGCCGCCTTCGAGAAGGCGATCGAGAAGGCCAGGCGGGCGCGTTGAGCGAGATCGGCTATGCCGCCGCGTTCCTCGGCGGCCTGTTCTCGCTGGTCAGCCCGTGTGGCGCGATGCTCCTGCCGGCCTTCTTCTGCTACGCCTTCCCGACCGGCCGGGCGCTGGCGGGCAGGACGGCGCTGTTCTACGCCGGGCTGTGCGCGGTGCTGGTCCCGCTGGGCATGGGCTCGGCCCTGGCCAGCCGGCTCTTCTACGGCCACCGCGAGCTGCTGGTCACGGTGGCCGGGTGGGCGCTGATCGTTTTCGGCGTGCTGCAGATCGCCGGGCAGGGCTGGACGTTCGGGCCGGTGGAACGGCTGCGCGCCCGGCTGGGCGGCGACTCGCCCTGGGCGGTGCTGGGGCTGGGCGCGGTCTCCGGGCTGGCCGGGTTCTGCGCGGGCCCGATCCTGGGCGCGGTGCTCACCGTGGCCGCGGCCTCGGGTGACGCGGTGCGGGGCGCGGTGCTGCTGGCCGTGTACGCGGCGGGGATGGCGGCGCCGCTGCTGCTGCTCGCCCTGCTGTGGGAGCGCTACGACCTGGGGCGGCGCCGGTGGCTGCGCGGACGCGGCGTCGAACTGGGGCCGGTCGGGATCGGCCGGCTGCGGATCGGCCCTGTGCGCCTGCACACGACCTCCACGCTGTCGGGGCTGGTCTTCGTGGCGCTCGGCGTGGTGTTCCTGGTGACCGACGGCACCGCCGCTCTGGCCGGGCCGGTGCCGGAGGGCTTCGAGGACCGGGTCGGCGCGTGGGCGGCGGGCGTACCGGATCTGGCGCTGGTCGGAGCCGGGGCGGTGGCGCTCGTCGCGGCCACCGTCTGGGGCCTGGCCCGCGCCCGCCGATGACCGGACGGAGGCGGCCCAGCCGGGTGTCGGCCGACCACGAGCAGGACCAAGACCAGGCCCGGAACCGGGACCGAGACCGAGACCGGGACCGAGACCGAGACCGAGACCGAGACCGGGACCAGGACCGAGACCAGGGACCAGGGACCGAGACCAGGCCGGGACCAGGATCAGGGACCGGGTCGGGGACCAGGACCGGGGCGAGCTCAGGCCTCGGCTGACCAGGACGTGGGCTGGGGGCCGGTCGGCAGGTCCACGCGGAAGCGCGGCAGCGACTCGGGATGGTTCTCGCGCACGTACCCGACCAGATGCTCGCGCACGTCGCACTTGAGGTCCCACGCCGAGGCCGAGTCGGCGGCGCTCATCAGCGCCCGCAGCTCCACCAGCCCGTTGGGCAGCACGTCGGTCACCTGGAGGGTCCAGTCCTTCTGGTCCCAGAGCGGGCTCTCCTGAATGAAGCGGTACAGCTCCTCGCGCAGGGCGTCGACCGGCACCGCCCAGTCCACCCGCAGGTGCACCACCGCCAGGACGCGGCTGCCGTGCCGGGTCCAGTTCTCGAAGGGGTTCGTGGTGAAGTACGAGACCGGCAGCACCAGCCGCCGCTCGTCCCACAGCCGCAGGACGACGTAGGTGAGCGTGAGCTCCTCGATGCGACCCCACTCGTTGTTGACCACGACCACGTCGTCCAGGCGCAGCGCGTCACTGAAGGCGAGTTGCAGCCCGGCCAGCATGTTGCCGATCGTGGACTGGGCGGCGATGCCGACGATCGCGCCGGCGATGCCCGCCGAGGCGAGCAGGCCGGCGCCGAGCGCGCGTACCTGCGGGAAGGAGAAGAGCATCGCGCCGAGCGCGACGACGATGATGACGGCGGTGGCGACCCGGCGGACCAGCGCGATCTGCGTCATGATCCGCCGGGCGCGGCGGTTACGGTCGCCCTCGACGAGCACGAGGCGGTCGAGGATGACATCCGTGACGGCGTAGGCGGCGCCGACGATCAGCCAGGTGACGCAGGCGATCGTGATCAGCCCGAGCACCCGGTCGACGCCCTCGCCGATCGTCCGCTCCTGCGGCGTCCCGCCGAACATGGCGGGCACGAAGACCACGTTGGCCGCGATGACCACGGCCGTGGCGAAGCCCGCCCAGGTGCAGTGCTCGACAAGGTGCCTGGCCAGGCCCCACTTGGCGCCCGCCCTGGACAGCAGCCTGCGGGCCACCTCCACGACGATGATCGCCCCTGCCACCGAGAGGGCCAGGATCGCCCAGGTCGACACAGTCACTCCTCACCTGTCGGGAAAATCACGCTCCCCCTATGGTGCCGGAGATCTCAGAAGGACTCGTCGAAGGACACGTTGCCCTCGACCGCGACCTGGTAGGCCGACACCCTGCGCTCGAAGAAGTTGGCGAGTTCCTGCACGTCCTGGAGCTCCATGAACGCGAACGGGTTGGCGGTGCCGTATCTCTTCTTCAGCCCGAGCCTGGACAGCCGCTGGTCGGCCACGTACTCCAGGTACTCGCGCATGTGCTCGACGTTCATGCCGCCGATGCCGTCGCCGCACAGGTCGCGGGCGAAGGCCAGCTCGGCCGCGACCGCCTCCTCGATCATCTGGGTGACCTGCCCGCCCAGCTCGTCGTCGAACAGGTCCGGCTCCTCGTTGCGCACGGTGTCCACCACGCTGAAGGCGAACTCCATGTGCATCGACTCGTCGCGGAAGACCCAGTTGGTGCCGGTGGCCAGGCCGCCGAACAGGCCGCGGGAGCGGAACCAGTACACGTAGGCGAAGGCGCCGTAGAAGAACAGGCCCTCGATGCAGGCGGCGAAGCAGATCAGGTTGAGCAGGAAGGTGCGCCGGTCCTCCCGCGTCTCCAGCCGCTGCAGGCTGGACAGCGAGTCGATCCACCGGAAGCAGAACTCGGCCTTGTCGCGGATGGAGGGGATGTTGTCCACCGCGGCGAACGCCTTGACCCGCTCGTCCGGGTCGGGCAGGTAGGTGTCGAGCAGCGTCAGGTAGAACTGCACGTGCACCGCCTCCTCGAACAGCTGCCTCGACAGGTAGAGGCGCGCCTCGGGGGCGTTGACGTGCTGGTACAGGTTGAGTACCAGGTTGTTGGCCACGATGGAGTCGCCGGTGGCGAAGAAGGCGACCAGGCGGTTGATCAGGTGGCGTTCCTGCGGCGACATCTTGGCCAGGTCGGCCAGGTCGGAGTGCAGGTCCACCTCCTCGACCGTCCACGTGTTGCGGATGGCCGCCCGGTAGCGCTCGTAGAAGTCGGGGTAGCGCATCGGACGGAGCGTCAGGTCCATTCCGGGGTCCAGCAGCATGCTGTGCTTCACGGTTGCTTCGCTTCGCTCTGTCACTGGCACGCCTCGCAGTACTCGGGGTTCTCCAGGGAGCAGGCGACCGCTTCCTGGACGGGGGTCGTCTGGACGGGGGTCGTCTGGACGGGGGTCGTCTGGACGGGGGTCGTCTGGACGGTGGTTGTCTGGACGGTGGTCTGCGCGATCCGGGTGGCCGGTCGTGAGCGCAGGTAATAGGTGGTCTTGATGCCCTTCTTCCAGGCATAGGCGTACATCGAGGAGAGCTTGCCGATGGTGGGCGTGGCCATGAACAGGTTCAGCGACTGCGACTGGTCGATGTACGGCGTGCGTGCCGCCGCCAGGTCGATCAGCGCCTTCTGCGGCAGTTCCCACGCGGTGCGGTAGAGCACCTTCAGCTCATCCGGGATGCCGGGGATGTCCTGGACGGAGCCGTCGGCGCGCTTGATGGCGTCGCGCATGTCCTGCGTCCACAGCCCGCGCTCCTGAAGGTCACGCACCAGATACCGGTTGACCTGCAGAAACTCACCCGACAGCGTCTCGCGCTTGAACACGTTGGACACCTGCGGCTCGATGCACTCGTAGCATCCGGCGATGGAGGCGATCGTCGCCGTCGGCGCGATGGCGATCATGAGCGAGTTGCGCAGCCCGGTCTCGGCGATCCTGGCGCGCAGCGCGTCCCAGCGCTCGGAGGCGCCGACGCCGTAGTGGTCGGGGTGCAGCACGCCCAGGGCGGCGCGGGTGTCGTCGTAGGAGGGGTGCCGGCCCCGCTCGACGGCCAGATCGGAGGAGGTGGCGTAGGCGGCGAGGGCGATCTCCTCGGCGATCCTCGTGGACAGCGCCAGCGCCTCGGGCGAGTCGAACGGCAGCCGCAGCGCGAAGAACACGTCGGCCAGGCTCATGACGCCGAGCCCGATCGGCCGCCACCGCTTGTTCGCCTTCTCCGCCTCGGGCGTCGGGTAGAAGCCCAGGTCGATGGTGCGGTCGAGGAAGCGCACCGCGGTGCGGACGGTGCCGGCCAGCCGCTCCCAGTCCAGGCCGGTGCCGGTGACGTGGGCGGCCAGGTTGACCGAGCCGAGGTTGCAGACGGCGGTCTCGCCGTCGCTGGTCACCTCCAAAATCTCGGTGCACAGGTTGGACAGGTGGATGACGTTCTCCGGCCGGGCCGTCTGGTTGGAGACGCGGTTGGCGGCGTCCTTGAAGGTCATCCAGCCGTTGCCGGTCTGGGCGAGCGTGCGCATCATCCGGCCGTACAGGGTGCGGGCCGGCATCTGCCGCGTGTACAGGCCCTGCTCCTCGGCGGCGCGGTAGGCGGTGTCGAAGGCGTCGCCGTACAGGTCGGTGAGGTGCGGGACCGTCTTGGGGTCGAACAGCGACCACACGCCGTCCGACTCCACCCGGCGCATGAACTCGTCCGGCACCCAGTTGGCGAGGTTCAGGTTGTGGGTACGGCGGGCGTCCTCGCCGGTGTTCTCCCGCAACTCCAGGAACTCCTCGATGTCGGCGTGCCAGGTCTCCAGGTAGACGCAGGCCGCGCCCTTGCGCCGGCCGCCCTGGTTGACGGCGGCCACGGAGGAGTCGAGCGTGCGCAGCCACGGAACGATGCCGTTGGAGTGCCCGTTCGTGCCCTTGATCAGCGATGCGCGCGAGCGGACCCGGGTCCAGGAGATGCCGATGCCACCGGCGTACTTGGACAGGCGGGCGACCTGCCCGTAACGGTCGTAGATGGACTCCAGCTCGTCCCGGGGCGAGTCCAGCAGGAAGCACGACGACAGCTGTGGCCGGCGGGCGCCGGAGTTGAACAACGTGGGAGAAGACGGCAGATAGGACAACGTCGACATCAACGCGTACAGTTCGGCGGCCTCGCCGGCCGTCCGGGACAGGCCGCAGGCGACGCGGAGCATGAAGTGCTGCGGGCGCTCCAGCACTTTGCGGGTCTCGGGGTGGCGCAGCAGGTAGCGGTCGTAGACGGTGCGCAGGCCGAAGTACTCGAACCGCTCGTCGGCATCCGCGTCGATGAGCGCGTCCAGCTGTTCACGATTCTTCCGGACAAAGTCAGCGAGCGCGTCCTGGATCAGCCCGGCCGCGTGCGTGGCGGCAATGGAGTCGGAGAACGTGCGGACGCCGTGGCCCGCCGCCTCGTCGGCGATCTCCTCGGCCAGCAGCCGCGCGGCGACCCGGGAGTTGGCCGGGTCGGCGATCACGCGCGCCGCCGCCTCCTCGATGGCCAGCCGCCGATCCATCTCAACGATCTGCGTCACGTGCAACACTCCTCGCGAGCGAGCTTTCCCCCTGCGAGGGCACGCGAGAGCGCACACGGCAAGTACGGAGATCCCCCGGCCGCGCAGCCCCCGGGCCCTCCCTCGAGGCCCAATGGACAGGACAACCGCTGGCAGGTCTTCGGGCTCGCGGGCGTCTCAACGCGTGAGTCCTACTGGCCGTCGCTTCCCGGACCTGGGTCCAGTGCTGATGACGGCGGTCGTTCCCGCTTACCGCTGCGGGGCAGCCCTGGAATCGCACCAGGTTCCCTTTTGCTCCGCCTCCGGGGAGGCGAACCAGCGACAGTGCAGGATCCTACATCTAGTGGCCGGTCCCGCAACTATCCCCGGTATGTTGTGCTCGGCGTGTCGAGCATGCCGAGTTCACGGAGTACTCTGCGGGTACGGGCGGACTCGGTGGCCAGCCACGTGGCGAAGTCGTCGCCGCTGAGCGGGATGGCCTCCCAGCCCCCGTTGCGGCAGGCCTCGTGCCACGGCGCCGACCGGGTCGCGTCCTCCATCATGCGCACCGCGGCGCCCCGCCGTTCGCCGTCCATCGCGGCGGGCCCGACCACCGCGCACCAGTCGGCGAAGTCGACCCGCACCCCGCATTCCAGAAGCGTGGGGGCATCGATGCCGGGGACCCGGGCGGCCGAGGAGACGGCCAGCGGCCTGATCCGGCCGGAGTCGAGCCGGGCCCGCCAGTCGCGCAGCCGTCCGGTGGCCGCCGCGACCTTGCCGCCCTGCATGGCCGCCGCCACCTCCTGGGCGCCCGGGTAGCCGGTGTAGTCGATCTTCCTGACGTCCACGCCGAGCCCCTGCGCGACCAGGCCGAACAGCAGGTGGTCGGGCTCGCCCAGGGGCCCGCCGGCCAGGTAGGTGCGCTCCGGCTGGGCCAGCAGGTGGGCGGCGAAGGCGTCGAAGTCCCTCAGACGCGAGTTGGCCGGCACCACCAGCACCTCGACGTTGCCGGTGAGCCTGGCCAGCGGCGTGGTGGCGACGTGCATGGGGCGCTGGTCGTTCAGCTCGGCGGCGGCCAGCGCGGGCAGGCCGGTCACGGTGACCGTGGTCGTGCCGCCCGTGCCGGTGGCGGGGTAGCCGGCCCTGCGCAGGGTGCGGTAGAGGGCCTGCGCGACCGGCGCCCATCGCTCGCCGCCGGGGACGACGCCGACGGGACCGAGGCCGTGCGCGCCGCCACCCGCGCCGGCGCATCCGGAGGCACAGGCGGCCAGGCCGAGCCCGAGAGCGAAGAACTGCCGACGCCGCATGATGCCCCTCCCCGAACCCCGATAGACCTCCCATTACATGAGGTTATTGGCAGATCACACGGTGTTACACATCGGGGGGCACTCTTCACGTATCATCGGCCGGCAGCGCGAACATCCTGATGTAGATCGGGCGCGCGTCAGGGGGCGCGTCGTCGGCCGGGTGGCTGTGCTTCCACAGCAGCGCGATGTACTCCTCGAAGAAGGCGTCGAGCCCCTCCTTGGTCATCCGGCCGAACCCCCGCGAGGCCTTCGCCCAGTCGGGGTCGCGCAGGTAGGCGGCCCCGAAGCGGTCCAGCAGCGCGCGGTCCTCGGCCATGCCGATGCGGTAGAACTCCTCCAGTACCGCGCGGTTCTCCGGCGCCACGTCGCGGAAGTTCGGCGTGCGGATGTCGCGCGGTATGTCGGCCTTGCGCCACCAGCGCTCGCGGCCGGTCGAGCGCTCGGGGATCTCCTCGATGAAGCCGTACTTCTCCAGCTGGCGCAGGTGGTAGCTGGTCGTGCCGGTCTTGGCGCCCAGCAGTTCGCCCAGCGTGGTGGAGGTGGCGGGGCCGTGCACGTTGAGGTGCGACAGCATGCGCCTGCGCATCGGATGGGCCAGGGCCTTCAGGCGCTCGTGATCGTCGAGATACAGCGGCGCCTCATCCTCATCCTTCATGAGGAGAGAGCTTAGTCCTGCCGGATGATTTCTGCAGACGTCTCTTTGCCGATATCTCTCTGCAGAGTAGCGTCGGCAGTATGAAGAGGTTAGTGATCATGTTGTTCGCGCTCGTCTGCGCGCCCGTCCCGGCCGTCCCCGCGTTCGCCGACGACGGGCTGACCGTCACCGAGGTGGCCTTCCGCGGCAGCGGCGGGCTTCAGATGCACGGCAGCGTGCTGGTCCCCTCCGGGGCGCGCGGGCCGCTGCCCGGCCTGGTGCTCGTGCACGGATCGGGCGGCGGGACCCCGCGTACGAAGCTGATGACCGAGGCCGAGGCCTTCGCCCGCCAGGGCCTGGCCGTGCTGGTCTACGACAAGCGCTCCGAGGGCTACTCGATGACCGTCCGCGACTACGGCCAGCTGGCCGGCGACGCGCTCGGCGCGCACGCGGCCCTGCGCGGGTTCGCGGGGGTCGATCGGGACAACGTCGGCATCTGGGGGCTGAGCGAGGGCGGCTGGGTCGCCCCGCTGGCCGCCACCCGCTCCAAGGACGTCGCGTACGTGGTGATCGTCGGCGGCAACGCCATGCAGCCGCTGCGCCAGCAGACCTGGGCGGTCGCCGCCGGGCTGCGCAACGCGGGCGTGAGCGGCCCGGTGCCCGACCGCGGCGTGCCCGCCGTCTACCGGCTGCTGGCCGGCGCCGGGCAGTTCCCGATGGCGTGGCACGACGCGCGGGCCGTACTCGCCCGGGTCACCCAGCCCGTGCTCGGCATCTGGGGCGCCCACGACCTGCTCACCCCGCCGCGGGAGACCCCGCCGCTGCTGGCCGAGGGCCTCGCGCACGAGCACTACACGCTGCGCTACTTCGCCGGCGCCGACCACGCCGCCCACCTCACGCCCGACCGCGGCGTCACCCGCTCCCCCGAGCTCGCGCCCGGCTACGCCGAGGCCGTCGGGACCTGGGTGAAGCGCGTCGCCGCCGGGCGGCTGCCCACCGCGGAGAGTGTCGGCGAGCTGCCCGGCCAGGCGTCGATGACGGTCGCGGTCCCGCCGCCGGCCTGGTGGGAGTCGGCCGCGGTGCAGGTGGGGGCGCTGCTGCTGTTCCTCGTCGCCTTCCTGGGCTATCCGGTCTGGGCGCTGGTCAGGCGGGTGCGGGGCCGTACCCCGGCGGAAGCGGGGGCGCGCTGGCCGCGGACGGTGGCGATCGCCGCGCCCGTCGCGGCCTTCGGCGCGCTGGCCTACCTGTTCTACTCGGTCATGTCGGGCGCCAAGCTGGGCTCACCCGGCCCGCTGGTGGCCGGCCGCCCGCTCGTCTGGCTGGTCCTGCAGGCCCTCGCGGTGCTGGCGCTGGTCGCGGCCGTGCTCACGGTGCCCGCCGCGCGCCGGGCGCGTGGTTCGGAGCGGGTACGGCTGGCCGTCCTGCTGACCGGCGCCGCGGCCTTCCTGCCCTGGGCGCTCTACTGGGGGCTGCTGGTGCCGTGACCGGGCTTGCGGCCCATCGCGGCGCGCAGGTACGGCGGCAGCCGGTCCTCACCGACGAGCCGGGGCGTGTCGGGGCGCCACTCGGTCACCTCGACCAGTCCCGGTTCGACCAGCTCGAAGTCACCGAAGAAGCTCAGGATCTCCGCTTCGGTACGCCCCACGGCCCCGCCGGCGGAGGAGCCGCGGTAGATGTTCTTGGCCTCCTCCTCCGCCTCCGGGTCACCGAGCGTCGGCACCGCGTGGGTGAGCACCAGGTAGCTGCCCGGCGGGACGGCTTCGCGCAGCACCGCGACCATGCCCGCCGGGTCGTCGGCGTCCTGGACGAAGTGCAGGATCGACACCAGCAGCACCGCGACCGGCTCCGTACGGTCGAGGAAGCCGGTCACCTCGGGGCTGGCCAGCAGTTCTCTGGGCCGCAGCAGGTCGGCGTGCAGGAAGACGACCCGGCCCGACTCCTCCAGCAGCGCGCGGGCGTGCGCCGCCACGACCGGGTCGTTGTCGACGTAGACGACCCGGGCCTCGGGCGCGATCTCGTGCACGTTGCCCTGCGTGGGCAGGCCGCTGCCG
This sequence comes from Nonomuraea sp. NPDC050394, assembly GCF_044459065.1. Taxonomy (NCBI): domain Bacteria; kingdom Bacillati; phylum Actinomycetota; class Actinomycetes; order Streptosporangiales; family Streptosporangiaceae; genus Nonomuraea; species Nonomuraea sp. NPDC050394. The sequence goes on from NZ_JBITIO010000003.1 coordinate 323,741, forward strand.
AGATCGAGGAACTGCCTGACGCCCGCCGCGGCCAGCGTCCGCACCGCCCGCTGCAGAAAGGCGCGGTTGGCCCTGGCTATGGGGATGGCTTCCGGGATGTGCTTCGACAGCTGGTCGATCGCGTCGCGGTCGACGCCGAAGTTGTTCTTGCCGCCGAGCATGTAGTCATACATCCGCGCCAGATTCGGCGTCTGCGGGTCGAAAGCCACATCATGATCTTAGGTCTTCTCAGTCATGACTTCACTGGATAGCGTCCGATTCATGGCCGATTTCGAGCATTTTCCCTTTCCGTCCGGTCCGAGGGGTGCCCCATCGGACCGGTACGCCATCCGCCGCGAGAAGGAACCGCTGGGCCTGGTCCAGGTACCGAGCGGCGACCACGTCCACCTGGCGACCCGCTACGAGGACGCCGCCATGGTGCTGACCGACCCGCGCTTCAGCCGCGACCTGTCCTACCCGGGCGCGCCCCGCATGTTCGGCGGCTTCACGATCGCCGAGGCGCCCGGCGGCCTGATCGGCATGGACCCGCCCGACCACACCCGGCTGCGCCGCCTGCTGTCAGGCACCTTCACCCCGCGCCAGGTGAACGGCTGGCGCCCCCGCCTGCGCGAGCTGGCCACCGATCTCGCCGACCGGCTGCCCGCCACGTTCGACTTCGTGACCGAGTTCGCCTTCCCGCTGCCCGTCCAGGTGATCTGCGATGTCATGGGCGTGCCCGGCATCGACAGCGAGCGCGTACGGCGCTGGTCGGACGCCATGCTCTCCTCCTCCGGCCTCACCGAGGAGGAGAAGGCCGGATCGGCCGCGGAGTTCTACGCCTACTGCGCCACGATGATCGCCGAGCACCGCGACGCCCCGGGCGACGGCCTGCTCGCCTCCATGATCGAGGCCAGGGACGACGGCGACCGGCTCACCGAGGACGAACTCGTCCGCATGACGCTCGGCCTGTTCCTGGCCGGGCATGAGACGACGGGTTCGATCCTGTCCAGGGCGGCGCTGCGGCTGCTGGCTCCCCGCGACGGCTTCGAGCGCCTGGTCGCCGACCCCGGCGTGATCCCGCAGGCGACCGAGGAGCTGTTCCGCGTGGAGCAGCCCGGCGACAGCCCGCTCATCCGCGTCGCCACCGAGGACGTCGACCTGCCCTCGGGCCCGATCAGGAAGGGCGAGGGGGTCATCGCCTCCTTCGCCGGGGCCAACTTCGACCCCGGCGTCTTCACCTCCCCCGCCACCATGGACTTCGACCGCGCCGCCGGGCAGCCGCACCTCGCCTTCGGCCGCGGCGCCCACTACTGCCTGGGCGCCAACCTGGCCAGAGCCGAGGTGCGGGAGTTCCTGGGCGTGCTGGCCGCGCGTATGCCGGGGTTGCGGCTGGCCGTACCGGCCGAGGAGGTGGAATGGACGGTGGGCAGCATCATGGTCCGCCCGCTCCACCTGCCCGTACGCAAGTAGGCCCTACTCGACCGTGACGCTCTTGGCCAGGTTGCGGGGCTTGTCGACGTCCCGCTCCAGGGCCACGGCGGCGTGGTAGGCCAGCAGTTGCAGCGGGATCGTCAGCAGGATGGGGTCCAGCTCGATCTCGTTCTTCGGCACCACGATCGCGTCGTCGGCCAGCTTGGCGTCGGGCTCGCGGTGGCCGATCATGAGGACGTTGCCGCCGCGGGCGCGGATCTCGCCGAGCGTGGTGAGGTTCTTGTCCAGCAGTTCGTCGTCGGGGACGATCGCCACCGTCGGCATCTCGGGGCCGATGAGCGCGAGCGGCCCGTGCTTGAGCTCGCTGGCCGGGTAGGCCTCGGCGTGGATGTAGGAGATCTCCTTGAGCTTCTGCGCGCCCTCCCTGGCCACGGGGTAGCCGCGTACCCGGCCGACGAACATGATCGACGGACGGCCCGCGTACTTCCGCGCGAAGTCCCTGATCCGGTCGCCCTGCTTGAGGATCTCCTCGATCTGGTCGGGCAGCTTGGCCAGGCCGTCCACGATGCGGCGGCCGTCGGCGGGCGAGAGGTCGTGTACGCGGCCGAAGTGCAGGGCCAGCAGCGCGAACGCCACCGCGGTCGAGGTGAACGCCTTGGTGGAGGCGACCGAGACCTCCGGCCCGGCGTGCAGGTAGATGCCGCCGTCCACCTCGCGGGCGATGGCGCTGCCGACGGCGTTGACGATGCCGATGACGCGGCCGCCCTTGCGCTTGAGCTCCTGGACGGCGGCGAGCGTGTCGTAGGTCTCGCCCGACTGGCTGATCGCGACGTACAGGGTGTCGGGGTCGACGACGGGGTTGCGGTAGCGGAACTCCGAGGCGGGCTCGGCGTCGGCGGGGATGCGCGCGAGCTCCTCGATGAGCTGGGCGCCGATCTGGCCGGAGTAGTAGGCGGAGCCGCAGCCGATGATCTTCACGCGGCGGAAGGAGCGGGTCTCGCGGGCGTCCATGTTGAGCCCGCCCAGGTGGGCGATGTGGAAGCGCTCGTCGAGGCGGCCGCGCAGCGTGCGGGCGACGGTCTCGGGCTGCTCGGAGATCTCCTTGAGCAGGTAGTGCTCGAAGCCGCCGGTGTCGTAGTGCCCGGCCTCGACGTCGACGGTCAGCGGCTCCTTCGCGGTCTCCAGTCCGCCGCTGGCGAAGGTGTGGAAGCCGTCGGCCTTGAGCACGGCCAGCTCGCCGTCCTCCAGGTGGACGACCTGGCGGGTGTAGCGGACCAGGGCGGCCACGTCCGAGGCGGCGAACATCTCCTTCTCGCCGATGCCGAGCACGATCGGGCTGCCGTTGCGGGCCACGACGACCTCGCCGGGCCGCTCGGAGTCGAGGACGGCGATGCCGTAGGTGCCGACGACGCTCTTGAGCGCCTTCCTGACCGCCTCCTCCAGGCTGGAGGTCTCCTCGACGGTGCGGGCGATCAGGTGGGAGAGCACCTCGGAGTCGGTCTCGGAGGCGAAGACGACGCCGTCGGCCTCCAGCTTGGCGCGCAGCTCTGTGGCGTTCTCGATGATGCCGTTGTGGACGACCGCGACGCGCTCGTCGGCGGAAAGGTGCGGGTGGGCGTTGACGTCGCTGGGCACGCCGTGAGTGGCCCACCGCGTGTGACCGATGCCGAGCGTGCCCTTGAACCGCGCGGGTACGGCCTGCGCCAGGTCGGCCACCCGGCCCTTGACCTTACGGACCTTGAACCCCTTGTTGGAGACGACGACCCCGGCCGAGTCGTACCCGCGGTACTCCAGTCGCTGCAGACCCTCCAGCAGGATGGGCGCGGCGTCCTTCGGACCGACATAAGCCACAATTCCGCACATACGGGCGTCCTCTCTTATCCGTAAACGATGCGGCGCAGCTGGCGCAGGGACAGCTCCGGTGCCGCGACCCGGCGTCCCGGCAACTCGGCGGCGATCCTGGGGAAGATCTCGTCGTTGGTGAGGCCGCGGGCCTTCAACTCGGCGTGCCGCCGCCGGACGTACTCCTCCACCGTTTCGGAGAAGTACGCCAGCACCTCGGCGACCACGCGGACCGCCTCACCGGGGCCCAGCGGGCTGGTCCTGGTCAGGTGCGCGATGAGCTCTTCGTAGGGATGCCGTGCCGTGGACACAGTCGAGGACATTACGCATCTGGGCCAGGTTCAAACAACTTCCTGCCCGAAATCGGGCAGGAATTGGCGACTTAGTCCCGTGCCTTTGCCTCGCAAGGCCGCAAAATCGGACCACATACGCATCGCACGCCCCGGGTGACACTCTTCTCACAGGGCATGATTACTCTATGTAGTTGTATGCTGCCTTTCCGTGGGAGTTGTCATGCCACACTGGATCGCCCTCACCCTCGCCACCGGCCTCCTGACCGCACCCACTCCCCAGCCCGGACGGCAGGGCGACTTCGCCGAGGCGGCCCGGGAGTACGGCGTTCCGGTCAGCGTGCTGCTCGGGGTCTCCTATCTGCAGTCGCGGTGGGACGACCATGCCGGGCGGCCCAGCGTGTCCGGGGGGTACGGGCCCATGCATCTGGTGGACGGGGGCGCGGCCGTACCGGAAGGGCATCATCACGACGGCGACCCGCGCGGCGACGACGCCCGCCCCCTGCGGCTGCCCGCGACGCCGCACAGCCCCCCCGACCCGCCACACGAGCCGGAGGACGCCGGCCCCGCCGGGGCTTCCGGGGCTTCCGGGGCTTCCGGGGCTTCCGGGGCTCCCGAGGACACGTTGCGGGAGGCGGCGCGGCTCAGCGGGATCGGGGCGGCGCGGCTGCGGCGCGATCCGGCCGCGAACATCAAGGGCGGGGCGGCGCTGCTGGCCTCCTATCAGGCGCGGCCCAGCCGGGCTCCGGCGGACTGGTATGACGCGGTCGTGCGGTACGCGGGGTCGCGTGGGTTCGCGGACGAGGTGTTCGCGCTGATGAGGGCGGGTGCGGCTCGCCGTACCGAAGACGGCTCCCTCGTCCGGCTGGCCGCCGAGCCCGGGGCGGTGCCGCCCGCGCGCCCGATGCGGAAGGCGGCGAACCCGGCCGAGTGCCCGCCCTCGCTGGACTGCGAGTGGATGCCCGCGGCCTTCAAGAGGTTCGGCAAGAAGAAGGACTACGGCAACCACGACCGCCTGAACCGGCCGCGGCGCATCGACTACATCGTCATCCACGACACCGAGGGCTCCTACGCCGGTGTGCCGTCCATGGTGGGCAACCCCCGATACGTCAGCTGGCACTACACCATCCGTTCCCGCGACGGACATGTCGCCCAGCACGTTCGAAATCGCGATATTGCCTGGCATGCGGGCAACTGGGATATCAACTCGCGCTCCATCGGCATCGAGCACGAGGGCTATCTGGCGCGGGGCGGCGCCTGGTACACCGAGGCGATGTACCGCTCGTCGGCGCGGCTGGTGAAGCACCTGGCGTCGGTGTACAAGGTGCCGCTCGACCGCGCGCACATCATCGGCCACGACAACGTGCCCGGCACCACCCCCGGCACCGTGCCCGGCATGCACGAGGACCCCGGCCCGTACTGGGACTGGGCACGCTACTTCGCCCTCATGGACGCCCCGCTCAAGCCGGCCGGGAAAGGCGAGTCGGTCATCATCCGTCCCGACTTCGACGAGCACCGCGAGCACTACACGGGTTGTTCAGGCAAGCGCCCCGCCCGCGCCTGCCCGTCGCAGGGCTCGGCGTCGGTGTGGCTGCGCACCGCACCGCGCGAGGACGCGCCGCTCGTCGACGACATCGGCAAGCGCGTGGGCAAGGACAGCACCTACAGCGTGTACGACCACAGCGCCCGCGCCTCGACCGGGCAGCGGTTCGCCGTGGCCGGGCGCGAGGGCGGGTGGACCGCGATCTGGTACCTGGGCCAGAGGGCCTGGTTCCACAACCCGCCGTCCGCGCCGACCGCCATCCCGGCCGCGGGCCCGCTGGTGACGCCGGTGAAGGACAAGGTGCGGGTGTACGGCCGGGCGTACCCCGAAAAATCCGCCTATGCCGGATCGCGCAGCCGCTTCCAGCGCCACGTGCCCCTGAACTACGTCATCCGCCGCGGCCAGTCCTACTCCGCGGGCCTCACCCTGACCGGCACCTACCACCGCGCCGACTCCATCCACCCCGCCCGCCACGACACCGTCAAGGGCGGGTTGCGCTACCACCAGATCCAGCTCGGGCACCGGGTGATGTTCGTACGGGCGGAGGACGTACGGGTCGTCAGGTGAGGCCCTCACACGCGCGTTGCGCACGGGCACTCCACGGAAGCGATATGGTTTTCCCGTGACCGGCGCTCGCCGCCGGACACACGCGGAAGTGGCTCAGTGGTAGAGCATCACCTTGCCAAGGTGAGGGTCGCGGGTTCAAATCCCGTCTTCCGCTCGGAGTGCGATCTCCTGGTGGAGTGGCCGAGAGGCGAGGCAGCGGCCTGCAAAGCCGTCCACACGGGTTCAAATCCCGTCTCCACCTCGGTTGTACGGCGGACCGCCAGGATCCGCTAAAGTAGGTCAAGCGTCATGCGGAAGTGGCTCAGTGGTAGAGCATCACCTTGCCAAGGTGAGGGTCGCGGGTTCGAATCCCGTCTTCCGCTCGTGAACAACTGAATAATCCCAGGACGATTAGCTCAGCGGGAGAGCGCTTCCCTGACACGGAAGAGGTCACTGGTTCAATCCCAGTATCGTCCACCAGCATGGTCAAGCTCTCCAACGTGAGGGCAAGCGCGCGTCCTGTCGGCGTATCTGAGGTCCCGGGCAGGATCACCCGGAATAACCACGTGCCGAGTGTGAGCGGCCCGGACACCAACCGGGTCGGGCAGCGATCGCACCTCGCCGGTCAGATCCCGGTGTGGCCAGAACGGTGTGCTCCGAGACCGGAGGCGCCATCCTGGAGCCGCACCTCGCTGGTCACTGGACCGCCCCGCTGGCGGCCGGCACCGGACCACCCGGCCGACGACCAGCACCGGGCCGCCCGGCCGACGGCCGGCGGCGCCAGAACGGTGTCCGCCGGGAGTCCGCCGAAGGGCACACGGGTGAAGGCCACGGCTTGCGGTCTCGGATCGTGTGACGGACGCGGGTCGGACGGCAGGGACACCCCGGTTCCGGTCAGGAAGCGATGTGCTCCCATGTCTCCGTCCTGGCGCAGTCCTTGAAGCCGAAGCGCCGCGCCGCCTGGCCCACGGCCTTCGCCGACTCCATCGCGATGCCCGCCTGCATGACCCGGATGATGTCCGCCACCTGCGGCGACTCCATCATGCCGGCCATCTTGCGGAGGTCGGCGGTGTATGCGGCGAGCTTGGTCAGCCAGTCGTTCAGCTCGGCCTGGCCGGTCTCCGGCCTGGGCATCTGGCGGGTGTGGTCGTGCAGGTCCTTCAGGAGGGCCACGCGCTCACGGATGCCCGGCGAGTCGTCGGCGCCGATCCCGTCGCCGTAGGCCAGGTCGCCGGCGAACCGTTCGCCGATGACGCGGCACTTCTCGTCGGCGCTCTCGATCAGCGCCTGCCTGGGAGGAGCGGAGCAGCCGGCGAGGAGCAGCAGAACGATCCCCGCGAGAGTCGTCTTCGTCACCCCGGCAGGATGGCCCGCCCGCCCCGGGAGGGCTCCCCGGCGCCGGCGGGCGGGGCCGGCGCCGGGTTTTCCTGGATGGTCAGGTCAAGGCGGGTTCGAGGATGCGGTTCTGCTCATCCACCAGGACGACGCGGGGCTGGTGCTCGGCGATCTCGTTCTCGGCCAGCTGGGCGTACGTGATGATGATGACGGTGTCGCCCCGCTGGACGAGCCGGGCCGCGGCGCCGTTCACCACGACCTCGTTGGCGCCCGGCGTCCCAAGGATCGTGTACGTCTCGAACCGGGCGCCGTTGTTGACGTTGACGACGTGCACCAGTTCGTGGACGCCGATGCCCGCCGCCTCCAGCAGTTCGGGCGAGAGCGTGAGCGAGCCCACGTAGTTCAGGTCGCTGTCGGTGACCGTGGCCCGGTGGATCTTGGAATTCATGAAGGTGCGCAACATGCGGTGAGCCCCTGTCTGTGTCGGAGGAAAGCCGTCGGAAAGTCGATGGATACAGGGCCGACGCCCGCGCCGAGTTTATCCAGCCCCACCCCCGACGACCAGCGAAAAACTCTCCGGTGCATCTTTAAGGAATACTGAAACGCCCTCGATTCGGCTGAGCCCGAATAGATTGGCAGCCGCCGCCGGGGCCCATAACGTCGCGTCCAAGGGGTAATCGGGGATGAACTTCTGGCGCAGGCCGTACGGGGCGCGCCGTTTTCCCACGTATGTTCAGAAGGGGATTCCGCCATGCCGAATTCCGTGACCAAGCATTACGTCGACCAATGTCTGGACGAGCGATCAGGCCTGCGTGACGCGGTACGGCGGGCGCCGTTCTCACCGGCCTTCGCCAACGCCTACGGGCAGCGGCTGGCCGATCGGCCGTGGTTCGCCGGCGAGGCGCGGCTGCGTGAGTTCGCCGCCGATCTGCGGCCGTTCCTGGATCTGCTGGTGTCGCTGCCGTGGCGGTTGTTCGACGGCGACCTGGCCGCGTACTGCGCGACGCTGGGTGTCAGCCCCCGGCACGCCGCCGTCATGACGAGGAACGCGACCCGCAATCCGCCCAGGTACGCCCGCCCTGACGTGTATTTCGACGGCTCGGCGTTCAAGCTGCTGGAGCTCAACATCTGCAGCGCGCTCGGCGGACTCGACCAGGCGGCGGTCAACCGGGCGCTGCTGGAGGTGCCCGAGTTCCGTGCCTTCGCCGAGGAGCACCGGCTCGGGTTCTCCGACACGGCCGCCGAGTTCGCCGCGGCCCTGCGCGACATCGCCGCCCCCGTGGCGGAAGGCGACAGCCCGGTGGTGGCCATGACCGAATGGACGGACGGCCTGGCCGCCTATGGGCACCGTATGCAGGTGCTGCGGGAGCAAATGGGCGCGGCCGGGCTCGACGTACGGCTCGCCGAGGTTGGCCAGTTCAAGGAAAAGGCCGGAAAGCTCTTTCTGGACGGCACTCCCGTCGACATGGTCCTGCGCTATTTCTCGGTCGACGAGATATGTTCCGACCCGTCAGGAGAAGACGTCGTGGAGCCGATAGTGCGGGCCCACGAATCGGGCCGGACGGTTCTCCATTCAACGCTCGACAGCTATCTCTACTCCAACAAGGGCTGCATGTACCTGCTGTCCGACCCGCGCTGGCGGGAGGCGTTCACGGCCGAGGAGTCCGCGCTGATCGACCGGGTGCTGCCGTGGACGCGGGCCCTGTCGGGCGCGGACGTGGTCGAGCAGGCGCTCGCCGAACGCGACTCGCTCATTCTCAAGCCGCGCGTCGGCTATGCCGGCACCGGGACGGTCGCCGGGTGGGCGGCCGGCGAGCGGGAGTGGCGGGAGGCGGTGGCGGCGCACACCGGCGACGGCTACATCGTCCAGCGGCGGGTGACGCCGCAGGCCGAGCCGGTCTGCGACGCCGGCAGCGGCGAGGTGGCCGACTGGATCGCCGCCTGGAGCTTCTTCTTCACCGACCGCGGTTACGCGGGCTCGTCGTTCATCCGCGCCATCCCGGCCGGCTCGGGGCCGATCATCAGCCCGTCCACGCAGCCGCCGATGCGTACCACCAGCGTCTTCACCTATCCGCATGAGTGAGTTTCTGAAGGGTCTGCAACCATGACCGAGATCATCAGGAAACGGGCCGAGCGCGTCCTTGTGATCGGCGCCGGTGTGAGCGGCCTGACCACGGCCCTGTCGTTGTCGCGGGCCGGGTTCGAGGTCGTCGTCGCCGCCGAGAAGGACGCTTCGCAGTGTGTGTCCGTGGTGGCGGGCGCGTTGTGGGAGTGGCCGCCGGCGGTGTGCGGCTACCACCATGACCAGATCTCGCTGACACGCTCGAAGGGGTGGTGCATGGAGTCGTACGAGATCTTCGACGGCCTCGCCGCCGACCCGTCGACGGGCGTGTTCATGCGGGTCTCGAACTTCTACTTCACCCACCGCGTCGAGCAGCACGTCCACGACCAGAACAAGATGAACGAGCTGGCCGCCAGGGTACGCGGGTTCGAGCGTGACCCCGGCCTCGCCTCGGCCAACGGCGTGAACCCGACGTACGGGATCCTGGACGCCTACCGGCACCTCGCCCCCATGATCGACACCGACACCTACACCGGCTGGCTGCTGCGGCAGGCGGAGGAGGCCGGGGTCAAGGTCGTGCGGGCGCGGGTCTCCGGCCTGCTGCGTGAGCAGGAGCGCGAGCTGCACCAGGCGTACGGCGTGGACGCGATCGTCAACTGCACCGGCCTGGGCGCGGCCGAACTGCACGGGGTGCCCATGTACCCGCTGCGCGGCGCGCTGGTGCGGGTGCTCAACGACGGCACCCGGATCCCGAAGATCGAGGAGGCGCACTGCGTCTCCCACGACGAGCGCAACGGGGACGAGCAGGACATCGTGTTCATCGTGCCCCGCGGCGAGAACCTCGTCGTTCTGGGCGGCCTCGCCGAGCCCGACCAGTGGAGCACCGACATCAACCTCGACAACCACCAGCCGGTACGCGACATGTACAACCGGTGCGTGCAGTTCATGCCGGCGATCGGCAAGGCGGAGATCGACCCGGTCGAGCCGGTACGCGCGGGCCTGCGCCCCTTCCGCAAGCAGAACGTCTGCCTGGAGAGCGAGCCCGGGACCCGGATCGTGCACAACTACGCGCACGGCGGCGCCGGGTTCAGCTTCTCGTGGGGGTGCGCGCGGGAGACGGTGGACATGGTGAAGTCCTTCGCGATCTGAACGGGCGGGGGGCTCGGCGATCCGGGCCCCTCAGCTCGGCGGTCCGGGCCTCCTCAGCTAGGCGGTCCGGGCCTCCTCGGCTCGGCGGTCCGGGCCTTCTCAGCTGGGGTCCAGCGGGGATCTTGGTCAGCTGGGGTCCAGCGGGGATCTCGGTCAGCCGGGGTCCAGCGGGATCTCGGTCAGCCACTCCGGGTGGCGCTCGGAGCGTCCGCGCACGATCGCCGCGTACTCCCGCTCCAGCCGCGCCGTCACCGGCCCCATCGTCCCGTCGCCGACGCGGCGGCCGTCGACGGTGGTAACCGGCAGGATCTCCCAGGCGGTGCCCATGAAGAACACCTCGTCGGCCAGGTAGAGCTCGCTGCGGTCGACCTCCCGCTCCTCCAGCGCCAGCCCGAGGCCGGCGGTCAGCGCGCAGACGCTGTCCCTGGTCAGCCCGGCCAGCAGGCCACTGGTCAGCGACGGCGTGATCACCGTACCGTCGCGCACGAGGGCGACGCAGGCGCCGGGACCCTCGCTGACCTTGTGGCGGTCGTTGAGCAGGATGGGCCAGTCGTGACCGTTCTCCCTGGCCTCCATCATCGCCAGCCGCCCGTTGTGGTAGTTGGAGAACGTCTTGGCCCGCGGCGGCATGGACGCGTCGCTGACCCGGATCCACGAGCTCACCGCGGCGCGGCAGCCGCGCGGCGTCAGCAGGTGGCTGTGGAAGGGCCAGCTGTCGACGACGATCTCGCAGCGGGTGCCCGCCGGGACCATCTGCTCGCGGATCACGCCGCGCGGGAAGGCCCACGGCCGGATGTAGGTGTCGGTACGGCAGGCGTTGGCGCGCAGCAGGCCGAGGATGGCCTCCCGCAGATCGTCCACGTCGCCGGGCAGGTCGAGCCGGCACAGCCGCGCCGATTCGAACAACCTGCGCAGGTGGTCGTCGAGCCGGAAGGCCAGCAGGCGGCGCCCGTCGGCGGCGAGGTAGGCCTTGATGCCCTCGAAGACGGCGGCGACCGAGGCGTGGCCGACCGCGTTGACGTGCACGGTGGCCTGCTCCCACGGCACGAGGGCGCCGTCGCGCCAGATCCACTCCGGATGCCCGCTGCCACGGGCGGCCAGCGAGTCAAGAGCCTGAGGGTCAGAAGCCTCTGGGCCGGGGGCCCGGGAGCCGGAGCCTTGGGGGTCAAGAGCCTGGGGGTCAAAAGCCTGTGGGCCGGTGACCTGGGAGCCGGTGACCTGAGGGCCGGGGACCTGTGGGCCGGGGGCCTGGAGGTCGGGGGCCTGGAGGTCGGGGGCCTGGAGGCCGGGAACCTGAGGGTCGGGGGCCTGGAGGTCGGGGGCCTGGGGGTCGGGGGCCTGGGGGCCGGGGGCCTGCGGGTCGGGGGTGTGCGTCTCGAGTGCGTGTGTCATGCGGCCGCCACCTCCAGGCCGTCGAGCGAGATCTGGTACAGGGTGTCGAGGACGGCGCTGGCCGCGCCGAGGTCGGCGTGGCGGCCGGCGGCGCTGGGCACGGCGACGCAGCGCAGCCCGGCGGCCCGCGCGGCGGCGACCCCCACCTCGGAGTCCTCCAGCGCCAGCACCTCCTCGGCCCGCAGCCCGCACCGCCGCAGGGCAAGCAGGTACAGGTCGGGTGCGGGCTTGACCGCGATGCCGCCGTCGGCGGTGACCAGGTGGTCGAACCACTCGAGCGCCCCGAGCCGCCCGAGGTGCCCGGCCACCCAGGTCCGCGGCGAGCCGGAGACCACCGCCAGCCGGATGCCGCGCCGCGCGGCCTCTCCGGCCAGCGCCCGTACGCCGGGCCGCAGCGGCTCGGCGTCGGACAGCTCCTGCTTGCGGGCCAGCCGCCAGGCGATCTCTTCCTCGGTCACCGCGCGGCCGAGCGTACGCCCGAGATGCCCGGCCGCGATCTCGGCGCCGGAGGAGCGTCCGGTCATCGCCGCCCACACCGACTCGGGGAAGGCGAGGCCGAAGCGGGCGTAGAGGTCGCGCCAGGACTGCCTGGCGGCCCGTTCGGTGTCGCAGAGCAGGCCGTCGAAGTCGAAGAACAGTCCCCGGACGGCCATCACGCGGGCTGCCCTGCGTGGACGGGGCCGAGGACGCGGCCGAGGTAGTCGTTGGCGAACACGCCGTCGGGGTCGAGCGCGGCGCGCACGCGCGCGAAGTTCTCCCACTCCGGGTAGCGCGGGCGCAGGATCTCGGCGGTGGCGGTGTGCGCCTTGCCCCAGTGGGGCCGGGCGTCGAGGTCGCGCAGCACGGGCTCGGCGACGCGCAGGATCTCGATGTAGCCCGCCGTCCTGGGCACGCACAGGTTGACGTAGCCGGTCCGCCTGCCGTACGCGGGACTGAGCGGGGAGTCGTCGGGGGCGCCGACGCGCACGAGCACCGAGTACGGCGAGTAGTGGCCGAAGCGGCGCAGCGCGCCGCGCAGCCCGGTCAGCGCGGCGGGGATGTTCTCCAGCGGGAGCGCGTGCTCCATGGCCAGGAACTTGATCGGCTGCGGGAAGGCGAAGACCCGGTGGGCGGTGTCCACGTAGGAGACGCGCTCGCCGGTGGCGGGCGTACGGCCCAGGCGGGGGACGATGCCGGGGCGCAGCCGTCCGGCCAGGCCGGACAGGCCGCAGCGGACCTCGGCCAGCGTGCTGTCGTAGCGGTACCGCGCGGCGCGCGGGGTGGGCGGCGCGGCGGTACGGTCCAGCGCGCGGGTGGCGGCGCTGTCGGCCCACGGCAGCCAGGAGAACGAGACGTGCTCGGCGCTGCCCGCCCACTCCTCGAAGCGTTCGAGCAGCCCGTCGAGCGGCTCGCGGCCGAGCACGGCGCGCAGGTTGAAGCGCTGCACCACGCGCAGCGTGACCTCGGTGATCACGCCGAGGGCGCCGAGCGAGGTGCGCGCGCACCGGAACAGCTCGGGGTCCTCGCGGGTGTCGCATTCGCGTACGGAGCCGTCGGCGGTGACCAGGCGCAGGCGGGTGACCTGGCCGGAGAACGGCGGATGGGTCAGGCCGGTGCCGTGGTTGCCGGTGGCCAGCGCCCCGGCGACGGTCTGCGCGGCGATGGTGCCGAGGTTGCCGAGCGCCAGCCCGGCGCGGTCGAGGGCGGAGCTCAGCATGTGTAAGGAGGTTCCGGCGCGCACGGTGACGGTCCCGGCGGCGCGGTCCACGCCGGTGACGCCACGGAAGCGGGTCAGGTCGAGCAGCGTGCCGTCGGTGCAGGCCAGCTGGTTGAAGGAGTGCCCGGTGCCGACCGGGCGCACGGTGCGGCCGATCTTGGCCGCGGTGCGCACCGCGGCGGCGATCTCCTCCTCGCGGGTCGGCGCCAGCAGCGTGGCGGGGGCGCAGCGCGCCGTGCCCGACCAGGTGCGCCAGGTGGGTCGGTTGCTCATGTTCTCCCGTTCCCTGTGGAGAGGTGGGTGCGGTAGCGGGAGACCGCGTCGGACCAGTCCGGCATGGTGATCCCGAGGTGCTTCAGGCGGCCGGTGCTCAGGGTGGAGTTGCGCGGGCGGCGGCCGAGGAAGCCGCAGTCGTCGAGCGCGACCGGCTCGGCGGCGCGGCCTTCGCGCCCCAGCGCCACCCTGGCGACGTCGAACCAGCTGGCCGAGCCGGTGTTGGCCACGTGGAGTGTCCCCGCGGTGCCCCGCTTGAGCAGCAGCACCATGGCGCGGGCCAGGTCGACGGTGTAGGTGGGGCAGCTGAACTGGTCGTGGATGAGGCGTACGCGCTCGCCCCGCTCGGTCTGGCGGATCATGGCGAGCACGTTGTCGGTGCGTTCGTCGCTGCCGCCGAACAGCCAGGAGGTGCGGATGACGAGGTGGTCGTCGACGGTGGCCACGATGCGCTCGCCGGCCAGCTTGCTCAGCCCGTACACGCTGAGCGGGCCGGGGGTGTCGGTCTCGCGGTAGCCGCCGTCGGGGGTGTCGGCCCCGTCGAAGACGTAGTCGCTGGAGACGTAGACCAGGCGGCTGCCGGTCCTGCGGCAGGCGTCCGCGACGTTGCGGACGCCTGCCACGTTCACGCGCAGCGCGAGCTGCGGGTCGGCCTCGCACTCGTCGACGATCGCGTGCGCGGCGGTGTGGACGACGACGTCGGGCGCGAAGTCCTCGACGGAGGCGCGCACCGCGCCGGGGTCGCCGATGTCGAAGTCGGCCACGGAGACGCCGCGCACGCCCCAGCCCGCGGTGAGCGGGTCGGCGGCCAGCGCGGCGCGCAGTGCGGTGCCGAGCATCCCGTCGGCTCCGGTGAGGTAGATCCGCATTCCCCCGCGTCTCCTTTACAGGTGGCCGAACTCGGCCAGCAGCTCGGACACGGTCGCCCCCGAGTTGATCTTGTCGCGGATCGTCTTCTCCTTGCCGATCTGCACGCGGGTGCCTTCCAGCACGTCCTGGGCGTCGGCGGAGGGGACGACGGCGATGCCGTTCTCGTCGGCCACGATGATGTCGCCCGGGTGGATGACCTGGCCGTCCACCACGACGGGCACGTTCACCTGCACCGGCTCGGTGCGGTTGTGCACGGCGGTGGGCGAGGGCCTGGGCACCGTGCCGCGGTACCAGACCGGGAAGTCCAGGTCGCGGATCTCGTCAACGTCGCGGATGGCGCCGTCCACGATCCCGGCCGCGACGCCCGCCTTCAGCGAGAGCGTGGACATCAGCCCGCCCCACATCGCGGTCCTGGTGGAGCGGTGGCAGGCGAGCACGATCACGTCGCCCGGCTGCGCCCTGCTCAGCACCGGCATGCAGTCGACGAGGTCGTCGATGGACAGGTTCACGGTGATCGCGGGCCCGACGATCTTGTGGTGTGGCAGCACCGGCAGCAATCCCCCGATGGCTCCGGTACGGCGGCGCGCGTCGGTCACCAGGCAGCTCGGGCTGTACTCCTTCAACACCTCGCGGAAGGCGTCGACGAGCTCACGCGGCGGGCGCTCGACGTCGTTGTAGATGGTCTCCACGGTGGTCCTTTCGGGGAGGGGCGCTGGTCAGGAAAGGTGCTTGCGGATGGTGTCGGCCAGGTGCTCCGCGCTCAGCCCGTGGGCGGCGAGCACCTCGTCGTCGCGCCCGCAGCGGGGCACGTCCTCGATGCCGATCCCGAGGAAGGCCGGCGGGCCGGGCAGGCCGAGCTCCAGAAGCGTCCTGGCCACGACGTCGGCCTGGCCGCCCCTGGTGTAGTGGTTCTCCACGACGAACAGCCGGTCGGCGCGGCCGGCGAGGTCGGCCAGCCAGCCCGCGTCCACGCGGTTGAGCCAGGGCAGGTTGACCACGGTGAGCTCCAGGCCGGTCGCGGCCAGGGCCTCGGCCGCGCGCAGCAGCTGGGCCAGGACGATCGGCCCTGAGCCGATGGCCACCGTCGGGCCGCCCTCGCGCACGACGGTGCCCCGGCCGGGCACGAGCGGCGCGGCGGGCAGCGTGGCGGTCTCCGGTGGGCAGGGCACGCTGACCAGCCGGAGGTAGACGCTGTGCGGGGTGTTGGCGCAGAAGTCGACCGCGGCCCGCGTCTGCTCGGGGCTCGCGGGCTCCAGGATCACCAGGCCGGGCATCGCGGCCAGCGCGCTCACGTCGCGGACCGCCTGGTGGGAGTGGCCGGGCGCGGCGGGCAGCAGCCCGGCCAGCGACCCGACGTAGATCACCTTCCGGCCTTCCGTGGCGTTGGTGTAGATCTGCTCGTTCGGCCGGGCGTGCAGGAAGCAGGAGAAGGAGTGGACGAACGGCAGCAGCCCCCGGTAGGCCAGGCCCCCGGCGATCGAGACCATGTCCTGCTCGGCGATGCCGCATTCGACGAAGCGCTGGGGGAAGCGGCGCCAGAACGGGATCAGGCCGGTGTCGAGTACGAGGTCGGCGTCCAAGGCGATCACCCGGGCGTCGCGGGCGGCCAGGTCGGCGAGGGCTTCGCCGTACACCTCGGGGAGTTTGGGCGTCTGGAGTTTGACGGGGGGCTGGTCGTCGGCGGTGCTCATCCCGAACGGACCGCAGCTCGCGCGGGCGGCGTCGAGGAGTTCGCCGTGCGCGGCGAGGTAGTCCTCGCGCGCGGGCGCGCCGCTGTGGAAGCGGTAGCGCCACTCGTCCTCGCGCATCGAGGTGGCGGCGAAGCGCGCGCAGCCCGCGCCCTTCACCGTGTCCGCGATGATCACGGCGGGCTGGTCGGCGTGCTCGTCGGCGCGGCGGGCGAAGGTGGCGGCCAGTTGTTCCTGGTCGTGCCCGTCGCAGCGCAGGACGGCCCAGCCGAACGCGGTGAACTTGGCCTCCAGGTCGCCGAGGTCGCTGACGTCGCGTACCCAGGTGTCGGACTGGATCTTGTTGTGGTCGACGATGACGGTCAGCTCGCCCATGCCGGAGCGGGCCGCGCCGGCCAGGGCCTCCCAGTTCTGGCCCTCCTGGAGCTCGCCGTCGCCGGTCAGCACGTAGACGCGCTGGTCGCGGCCGAGCAGCCGGTTGGCCAGCACGACGCCCTTCGCCTTGGAGATGCCCATGCCGAGCGAGCCGGTGTTGAAGGGCATGTGCGGGGTGCCGACGTCGGGGTGGCCGGGCAGGCCGCCGAGGCGGCGCAGCCGGTGCAGCAGGTCCTCCTCCAGCCTGCCGAGGCCGATCAGCGCCGCGTACAGGCCGGGGGCGTCGTGGCCTTTGGAGGAGAAGAACAGGTCGTCCTCGCGCAGCTCTTCGAGCAGGAGCCGGCTGATGACGTCGGCCGCGCTGAAGCTGGACCCGAGATGCCCGGACCCGGCGCGCATGATCATGTAGAGGGTGTTGATCCTGGTGAGGGTGGCGAAGGCGTGGGCCCGGCGGTTGGGGTCCTCGATGCCGCCGAGCACGCGCGTGATCTCGCTGACCGGCACCCAGGCCAGCGTGCGGGTCTCACCAGCAGACGTAGCCGCCATCGACCTGCAACTCCGTTCCTGTGACGTAACTGCTCTGGTTGGAGGCGAGGAAGAGCAGCGGGCCCGCCAGGTCCTCGTGACGGGCCATCCGCTGCAGGGGCACTTTGGCGCTGAACTTCCTGCGGAACTCGGGGTCCTGGCCGCCGAGCACGCCGCCGGGCGAGAGCGTGTTGACCCGCACGCCGCGCGGGCCCCACAGCGCGGCCAGGTACCGGGTCAGCGCGGACACCCCGGCCTTCGACATGCCGTACGCGGGCGGCTTGAGGAAGGGCGGGTCGAGCGGCAGGTGCTCGTACAGCCGGGGGTCGGGGGCCATGCTCCCGTAGAGGGAGCCGATGTTGACCACCGAGCCCCGGCCGTTCCTGGCGAGCTCGGCGCCGAACACCTGGCAGGCGCGCAGCGTGCCGTGCAGGTTGACGTCCAGCACGGCCGCCGAGCGCTCGTCGGGGATGTCGTCGAACGTCCAGCTCCCTGTGGTGGCCGACGGCGGCTGGTCGATTCCGGCGTTGTTGACCAGGATGGCCGGCCGGCCCAGCTCGGCCAGGCACAGCTCCAGTGCCGCGCCCAGGCTGAGCCGGTCGGTGATGTCGGCCTTGGCGAGCACGAAGCGCTCGTCGCCGTGGCGGGTCAGAGTCTCGGCCAGCTCCGCGCTCAGCTCGGTGTGGATGTCGAGGCCGAGCACCTTGGCGCCCGCGCCGAGCAGCGCGTCGGTCCAGACCGCGCCGAGCCGGCCCAGCACGCCGGTCACGACCGCGATCTCCCCGGTGAGGTCGATGTTCAGCGCAGTCACCCTCAGTCGAGAAGGTCGGGGCTGAGGTCGGCGTCGAAGGCCAGCGGCGCGCGCAGCGTGCGCCCCACGACCTGTCCCAGCAGGTACGGCCGCATGCCGTCGCCACCGGGTGACTTGATCGCGATGTCGTCCTCGGTCAGCACGTGGCCGGTGTCCAGGTCACGGGCGGCGACCAGCTTCTTGCCCAGCTTCCGCAGGGCCGGCGCCTCCGCGGGCAGCTGGCGCTTCTCGCCCGAGCCGAGCGACTCCCGGGTACGGCGCAGCCCTGCCACCAGTTCTGCCAGTTGCTCCGGTTCGAGGGAGAAGTGGTGGTCGCTGCCCGGCCTGGTGCGGTCGAGGGTGAAGTGCTTCTCGACCACCCGGGCGCCCAGCGCGTAGGCGACGTAGCTGAGGTCGGGTCCCAGGTCGTGGCCGGAGAAGCCGACCACGACGTGCGGGAACTCCCGCCGGTAGGTGCCGATGACCGACAGGTTCAGGTCGGTGGCCGAGACGGGGTAGATCGCGGTGCACTGGAGCATCGCCACGTTGGAGTTGATCGGCAGCACCACGTCGAGCGCGCGGCGCACGTCGGTCATGTCAGCGCCGCCGCTGCTCATGATCAGTGGCAGGCCGGTCTTCGCGGCGTAGCTGAGCAGCGGGGTGTTTGTGAGGTCGGCGGAGGCCAGCTTGATCGCCGGGACGCCGATGCCGACGAGGAAGTCGACGCTGGCGAAGTCGAAGGCGGTCGAGATGAAGTCGATGCCCGCCTCGCCCGCCACCTTCGCGAGGTGCGTGTATTCGTCGTGCCCGAATTCGAGGGCCTCTCTGTGGGCGCCGTAGGTGGCGCCGTAGCTGTTTCTGCCGGTATAGGGCTCGTCGTACATCGCCTTGGTGTACAAGGTCGTGTTCTCGCGCTTCTGAAGTTTGGCCGCGCTCGCGCCCGCGGCGGCGGCCTTCAGGACGAGTTCTTCCGCCTTATCCAGGTCGCCCTCGTGGTTGTGCCCGATCTCCGCGATTACATACGCGTCGGAACCATCCGAGATCACTCGGCCGGCTATTGCCAGTTCCCGCGAACTCATTTTTCCCCTTTACCATGCACACGTGTCGACGTGCGGCGCGAATGTTTGTCGCTCCGCACTCTTGGCCGTAACCGACTCGTACCAGAGGAAGCATGCTCCAGCGCTGGTCAGCGCCATGCGATGGGAGATCCTCAAGTGTCTCCGCCCAGGCGAGCATGCTCGCCGAATACACCTTTGGATTGTTTATCCGTGCCGATCAACCGGCGCCGCCCTTGCCGTATCGATCACACCCCGATTTCACCCCTGGCCTCATCCAAGCGCCCATTTGGCCGCGGATCTATGTGAGGTCCCCACAAATCACTGGTCAAGTGTTACACGACCGGTCGTCGCACTGTCAACACATGACATATTTAGCCAGGTGGATCGCATTAAGTCAGGATGGCCTTAAAGCCCCGTTGGACGCCACCCTTCAGCAGGGCTTCAACATTGTGGTCCGATGTTCTCGGCGAATTAATGGAGCGGGATATCACGCGATGGGGGCCATTACAAGGGACTCGGCCACGGTGGTGCGCGCGTACATGACGAATCGCCCCGCGCGATGCGCGGTCACCAGTCCGGCGGAACGCAGGGCGGCGAGATGCTCCGAGACGCTGCTGGCGGCCAGACCCGTCCGATGGGTGAGCTCGGTGGTGGACGCGGGCGTGTCGAGTTCCATGAGCAGAAGGGTCCTGGAGCGCCCGATGACCGCCGCGAGGGCGTCGGCCGTGGTGCGGTCGCGGCGCTCCCACAGCGAGGCCACCCCGCGCGCCGGATAGGTCAGCGTGGGCTGCCAGGGCGGGATGGTGCTGGAGAAGACCGACGGCCAGACGAACGCGGAGGGGACCAGCAGCAAGCCCTGGCCGTCCAGGGAGCGCTCGCCGGAGTAGCGCGGGTGGGCGATGTGCAGGCTGCCGTCCTGCCAGCGCACGATGGAGGCCAGGTCGGCGAAGAGCCTGGCCGCGCCGCCGTCGGCCAGGCGGCGGGCGCGGTAGATCACGTCGCCCTGGTGCAGCGCGCGCAGGCGCGGCCAGTGCGGGGCGATCGCCAGCTCCCAGTACGCCTCGATCACCCCGGCCAGCCTGGCCAGGCCGGGGACCGGGTCGTCGTGGAGCGCGTCCACCCAGGGCGAGCGCGCGTCGACCATGTGCCCGAGGTCGGTCCTGACCTGGCCGGGCGGCGTGGCGCGCAGCGTCTCCAGCTGGGCGGCGAACTCGGGGGCCGGCGTCAGCGGCGGCGGCGTCAGGAAGTCCGGGATGTACCAGCTCGGCACGGGCACCAGGTCGGACAGCGGGCCGAGGTCGAGGCCGGAGGCCGCCAGCAGGGGCCGGATCTCGGCCACCCACGGCTCGTGCACGATGTGGGCGGCCGGATCCTTCAGCACCCGGATGCTGGCGACGACCTCCTGCAGCGGGGAGGTCGCGAAGCGGGTGCGGGCGAGGTCGTCCGCCGAGAAGCCGAGCGTCAGCATGACACCCCCACAATTTCCGCGGAAAATCCATTGTGCACGCATTTCGGGGGATCGCGAGGCTTTAAGCGGCGCTTCAACCCAGGGCACAGAATCTTTCACTACTTCTTTCCGCGGCGACCCTCCATAATGGGGCCCGAAACGGATTCCGGCTTATGGAGAAACGTCTGATGCCAAGTTCCCTTTTCTCGCTGGGCGGCGACCTTCCGATCCGGAGGCTCGGCTTCGGCGCGATGCGGCTGACCGGTGAGGGCAACTGGGGCCTGCCGGACGACCCCGGGTACGCGCTCGACGTGGCCAGACGCGCGGTCGAACTCGGCGTGAACTTCATCGACACCGCCGACGCCTACGGCCCGGGAACCAACGAGGAGCAGCTGGCGCAGGCGCTCCGGCCGTACCCCGACGGCCTGGTGATCGGCACCAAGGCTGGCCAGAGCAGGCCCAGCAGCGACGACTGGGTGCCGCTCGGCCGCCCCGAGTACCTGCTGCAGCAGGCCCATCTGAGCCTGCGCCGCCTGGGTGTCGAGCGCATCGACCTCTACCAGCTCCACCGCATCGACCCGAAGGTCCCGGCGGAGGAGCAGTTCGGGGCGCTCAAGCAGCTCCAGGACGAGGGGAAGATCCGCCACATCGGGCTGTCGGAGGTCTCGGTCGCGCAGATCGAGCAGGCGCGCAAGCAGATCGACGTGGTGAGCGTGCAGAACCTCTACAACATCACCAGCCGCCGCTATGAGGACGTCATCGACTACTGCGAGCGGGAGAACATCGCGTTCATCCCCTGGCTGCCACTGGCCAGGGGCGGCCACGCCAGCGCCGGCGGCGCGCTGGCACAGGTCGCCAAGCAGCTCGACGCCACGACCGCGCAGATCTCGCTGGCGTGGCTGCTGCGCCGCTCCCCCGTCATCGTCCCGATCCCGGGCACCGGCTCGATCCCCCACCTGGAGGAGAACGTCGCGGCGGGCGACGTCGAGCTGACCGACGAGCAGTTCGCCTACCTCACGCGCGAGGTCGCGGGGGGCTAGGCGCCTATGGCGGCCGCCGGGGCGCGCGGTCCGGGCAGGACGGACGGCGTCCCGGCGGGCAGGGGCCCGTCGATCAGCCGGTGGTCGGGCTGGGTCACCAGCCGGGCCGCCGTGGCCAGCATCTCCACGGCCGCCATGACCGCCGGACGACGGCCGGCCTCCTGGCGCCAGACCGCGTAGACGCGCCGGCTCAGGCGGGGGCGTACCGGCACGATCCGCACACCGTCGGGCACCTGGTCGCGGCCCAGCCTCGGCATGACCGCGACCCCGAAGCCCGCCTGCACCAGCGCCAGCTGCGTCGGGTGCTCACCGGCGGTGTGTCCCACCCGCGGTTCCACCCCGCGCTCGCGCATGGTGTGCAGCAGCCAGTCGTGGCAGCCCGTGCCGGGCGACCAGGTGATCCACACCTCCTGCGCCAGGTCCTCCAGGTCGAGCACCGAACGCTCGGCCAGCGGGTGCCCGGCCGGCAGCGCCACGTCCACGACGTCTTCCAGCAACTGCTTCGTGGCCAGCCGATCGGGTACGGCCAGCGGCACGTTGAACCAGTCCTGGACCACGGCGACGTCCAGGTCCCCCCGGGACACGAGGGGCATCGAGCCTTCCTGCTCCTGCTCCGACAGCTCCACGCGCAGCTGCGGATACTCGCGTTTCAACATGGTGACGGCCCGGGGCAGCAGCCCCCGCACCGTGGACGGGAAGCCCGCGATCGACAGCTTGCCCACGACCGCGCCCCGGTACCCGTCGAGCTCGGCCTCCGCCTCGTCGGCCAGGGACAGGATGCGCTCGGCGTATCCGAGCAGGAGCCGTCCGGCGTCGGTGAGCCGCACCCCCCTGCCGTGGCGCTCCAGCATGCTCTGGCCTACCTCGCGTTCGAGCTTGGCCAGGCGCTGGGAGACCGCCGAGGTCGTGATGTGCAACACGTCCCCGGCGGCGCTGATCGAGCCGCTCCGAGCTACGGCGTGCAACGTCTGCATTAACGCCAACTCAATCATGTGCCGATCCTAACCGTGGGCCTTCCTCCTCCGTCAGCCCTGCCGGTCGGGTGGTTTTGTGCCGTTCGACGCATTCACCGGCTCCTAGGACTCCGGCTCCTCTCGCGGCAGTTCCCGCATCTTTCTCATCGGCGAGAAATAGAGCGGCAGCCACGCGAGGGCCAGTCCGGCCGCGCCCACCCAAAGGGCGGTCCGCACGCCGGCGAACTGCCCGATCAACCCGGTGAGCGCGGCGCCGAGTGAAAGCACGCCGTGCATGAGGAATCGCATGGTGGCATTCATCCGGCCCAGCAGATGCGTGGGGGTCACCTGCTGGCGGAAGCTGATCAGGATGACGTTGTTCACGCCGATCCGGTAGTTGAGCACGAGCCAGGCGGCGCCCGCGAGCCACAGCCAGATCCCACGGTCGACCAGCGGGAACACCGCGCAGGCCGGCACGACGGCGAGCCCGATGATCCACAGGCCGCGGCCCTGGCCGAGCCAGGCGGTGACCCGGCGCGCGGTCATGGCGCCGAGCAGCATGCCGATGCCGTCCACGGCGAAGAACAGGCCGAGCGTGAACGCCGACAGCCCCAGTTCGCGCTGGAACATCAGCGGCATGATCACGATGATCATCGAGACCGACATGTTGACCATGGCGCCGTTGATCGCGATGGCGCGCAGCAGCGGGTGGCCGACGACCAGGACCAGGCCCTCCCTGATCTCGCGCACGAGGTGGCGCTTTCCGCCCTCGGGCGGCGGCGGGGGCGCCTCGCGGCCGCGGATGCGCGACAGGCACAGCGCCGACCACACGTAGCCCACGGCGTCCACGGCGGCGGCCAGCGGCGCGGTGATCAGCTGGATGAGGAACCCGGCGCCGGCCGGCCCCGCCACGTTGTTGACCGCCTCCATGCCGCCCAGGTGGGAGTTGGCCTCCACCAGGCGCTCGCGCGAGACGATGGCGGGCAGGTAGCTCTGCGAGGAGACGTCGAAGAACACGGTGGCGAAGCCGCTCAGGACCACGACCACGTACAGCTGGGGAAGCGTGAGCACACCCAGCGCGTACGCCACCGGCACCGAACCGACCAGCGCGGCGCGCACCAGGTCGGCCACCACCATCACCCTGCGGCGCCCGTGCACCCGGTCCATCCACGCGCCCGCCGGCAGCCCGATCAGCAGGAAGGCGATCGTGCCCAGCATGCCGAGCACGCCGACCTGGCCCGGCGAGGCGTTGAGCACGATCACCGCGACCAGGGGCAGCGCCAGCAGCCTGATCTGGGTGCCGAACATGCTGACCGCGGCGGCGGCGAACAGCAGCCGGAAGGAGCGGTTGACCCGGAACAGCGAACCCGGCCGCTCCTCCAGGGTCTCCGCCCCCGTCCCGCCGCCTTCAGCCATCGATCCTCCGGCCACGGATGTGGAACAGCTCGCCGAGTCCCTTCAGCGAGCGGTCGCAGGCCGCCGCGTCCTCGCCGACGGCGAAGCCCGCGGCCATCCGGCCCTTCACGAACGAGCCCGGCGGCAGCAGCAGCCGCTTGCCCGGCTCGGCCAGCAGGGTGACCTCCCAGATGCCCGGGGGCAGCCGGTCGGTGTCCAGGCGCAGGTCGTCCACGACCATGTCGTGCGGGGGGTAGAAGTAGCGCACCGCGGCGCTGGAGCGGCGGCGTGGCCGTACGTCGGGACGCTCGCCGCAGGCGATCCGCGCGGCGGCCACGAGCAGGTCGACGCCGGTGGCCAGCAGCCCGACGTAGGAGACGAGGTCGCCGCTGAGGCGGCCGTTGAGCTCGACCACGCGCGGGCCCCTCGCGGTGAGCCGCAGCTCGGTGTGGGTGACGCCGTTGTCGAAGCCGAGCGCGGCGTGCGCGGCGCGCACGACCTCGACGATCTCCGGGTCGCGCAGCAGCGGGTCGTCGGTGCTGACGAAGTGGCCGGTCTCCTCGAAGGTGGGCGGCCGGTCGAGCTCCTTGCGGGAGATGAACACGGGCTCGACCTCGCCGTGGAAGACGGCGGCGTCGACGCCGATCTCCGGGCCGTCCAGGTACTCCTCGACCAGCACACCCTCGGCGTAGCGCTCGACCTCGGCGAAGTGGGCGCGCTCGGTGAAGGCGAACTGCGCGTCGAGCTGCTCGGGCCCGTCCACGCGGGCCACGCCCTCGCTGCCGGCCAGCGCCCGCGGCTTGAGCACCACCGGATAGCCGATCTCGGCGGCGACGCGGTGGGCCGCGGCGGCGTCGGGCACGGGGGTCGAGCGGACCGAGCCGGGGATGTCCGGGGTCATGCGGGCGCGGGTCAGGCTCTTGTCCCTGCAGGCCAGGATGGCCTCGGACGGGCTGGTGGGCACGCCGAGCGCCTCGGCGATGCGGGCGGCGTTGTGGACGCGCATCTCGTCGTAGCAGAGCACGCCGGCGAACGGCATGCGCTTGAACAGCTCCTTCGCCGCGTCCAGCGCCTCGTCCAGGTCGAGCGCGTCCACCTTCGTCTGGCCGGCGAGGTAGGGCCGGTCCCAGGTGGCCTCGCGCGCGTCCAGCAGCCACAGCCGGAACTCGCGGTGCAGCCCGCGCAGCCCCCACTCGCGGTACTGCGGGTTCATCCCGCTGTTGACCAGCAGGATCAGCGGCCGGTGGTCGGCGGGGTCGTCGGGCGGGAATCCGTCGGACATGTCATCGCCCCTCGGGGTCGGTGCGCAGCCGCAGCGTGCTCACCAGTTCGTCGAAGACCGGGTCGAGTTCGTCCACGTCGCCCACCTTGAAGATCAGGTGGCCGTGGCCCTGGAAGGTGCGGGGCGGCACCTCGAGGTGGTCGCCGAGGTGGCGGTAGATCTCCACCTCGTCCACGCGCGGGTCGGCGGCGGCCCGGTCGAGGCCGACGATCTCGCTCAGCGTGCCCGCCCGCTCGGGGAAGATGTTCCAGAAGCCGATGGGCCGCGCGACCTCGCGCGGCGCGATCTCGGGGGTACGGCCGAGCGCCAGGTCCAGCGCCGCCTCCACCAGGTCCACCCCGGTGCTGAGCAGGACCGAGCGGTAGATGGGTCCGCCGCCCATGCGCGCCGCGGCCTCGAGCACGACCGGCTCGACCCCGCCGGCCAGCCGGAACTCCACGTGGGTCGGCCCGGTGAGTATGCCCATCGCCTCGTGCACGTCCCGTACGGCGGCGGCGATCCGCTCGACCGTCTCCGCCGGCAGCCGGGTCGGCGTGCAGGCGTAGACCTCCTCGAAGGTCGGCCCGGTCGGCAGCGGCTTGTCATGGATGGCCAGCATGTGGGTCGTGCCCGCCACGACCAGGGACTCGACGCAGATCTCCGGTCCCGGCACGAACTGCTCGGCCAGCACGCCGCCGCCGTAGGAGCGCATCGCGGAGTCGTGCAGCGGGTCGTAGGTGAAGCCGGCCCACGCGCCCTCGCGGATGATGTCGAAGTGCTCTTCCAGTTCCGCCATGGTGGCGACGCTGCGCACGTACATGCTGCCGGTGCCGATGATCGGCTTCAGCACCATCGGGAAGCCCACCTCGTCGGCCGCCTTCACCGCCTCTTCCAGGGATCCGGCCAGGGCGAACCTGGGCTGCGCGACCCCGCCCTCGGCGAACGCGGCCCGCATCAGGTACTTGTCCCTGGCCAGATGGGCGGTCCGCTCGCTGACCCCCGGCAGCCCGAACTCGGCGGCGACGCGGGCGGCGGAGGGCACCGCCGCCTCGGCGAAGGTGACGACCGCGTCGATCGTGCTCTCGGCGGCGGCCACGGCCTTGGCGGCACTGAGCGTCTCGTCGATGCTGCTGGTGTCGGCGACCACGACCTCGTCGACGTAGTCGGCCTCCCATTCGGGATCCTTCATGATCATGATGACCCGGTGGCCGTGCTCCTCGGCGTATTTCCGCGTGCGCGCCAGGTGCCTGCGCCGGCTCAAATTCTTTTTATGCAGCACGATAATACTCATCGAGGCCCCCACGAATTTTCGTCCCGGAACACGGAGTAAAGGGATTCGAATTCGATGCTAACCGCGGGCCACCCGGGTAACCAGTGAAAAGGTCTTTCAACCATCCTTTAGCGATGCTGAAAGCGCGTGGCAGAATGGCGCCGGTGACCTTCCACTCCCCCGTACCCCACTGGCCCGCGACCGTCGCCGAGGCCGAGTCCGAACAGGATCGCCTGCGGCCGTTCGCCGACCTTGACAGCCCGGGACCGGCCGAGGTGGGTCTGGTCGCCGGTCTCGACGTCGGGTACCGGGACGACGACGAGGTGGTGGGCGCCGTCGTGGTACTCGACGCCGCGAGCCTGGAGGTCGTGGACCGCGCGGTGGTCAGGCAGCGCGCGAGCTTCCCCTATGTGCCGGGCCTGTTCGCCTTCCGCGAGCTGCCGCCGTTGCTGGCCGCGCTGGACAGGCTGTCGGTCCGTCCCGAGCTGCTGGTGTGCGACGGGTACGGCCTGGCCCACCCCCGCCGCTTCGGCCTGGCCTGCCACCTGGGCGTGCTGACCGGGCTGCCCTCGATCGGCGTGGCCAAGACGCCCTTCGTCGGCGAGCACGCCGAGCCGCCGCCCGCCCGTGGCGCCTGGTCGGCGATCCGGCTCGACGGCGAGGTGGTCGGCCGGGCGCTGCGCACCCGCGAGGGGGTCAAGCCGGTCTTCGTCTCCCAGGGCCACGGCGTCGGCCTGGACAACGCCTGCGCGCACATCCTGCGCCTGTCGCCCGTCTACCGCATCCCGGAGCCGATCCGCCGGGCCGACCATCTGTCCCGCCTCCCCTGAACCGCCTCCCTGAACCGCCTCCCCTGAACCGCCACGCGCGAGAACCACCGACGCGCGAGAACCCGCCTACGCGCGAGAAACCGGCCTACGTGCGCGAGAACCCGCCTACGTGCGCCTACGTGCGCGAGCGGGCCAGGTGCCACAGCAGGAACGGCGCGCCCAGCGCGCCGGTGACCACGCCGACCGGCAGGACGGTCTCGGTCAGCAGGCGCTGGCTGATCAGGTCGCTGACCACCACGAGCGTCGCGCCCGCCCAGGCCGAGGCGGTGACCGGTGGCATCGGGGCCCGTGCCAGGCGCTGGGCCAGGTGCGGGGCGGCCAGGGCCACGAACAGCACCGGGCCCGCGGCGGCCGTCGCGAACGCCGCCAGCGCGGCCCCGCACAGCAGCAGCGCCACCCGCGAACGCTGCACCCGCACGCCCAGCCCGATGGCCACGTCGTCGCCGAGCTGCAGGGCCCGCTGCCCGCGCGTCAGCAGCAGCACCACCGGCACGAGGACGGCCAGGGCCAGCGCCAGGGGCCGGGCGTGGTCCCAGCCGCGGTCGTTGAGGTTGCCGACCAGCCAGCCGAGCGCCCTGGCCGCCTGGTACTGCTCGGCCCGGCTGAGCAGGTAGTACGTGACGCTCACGCAGATCCAGCTGACGCCGATCCCGACCAGGACGATCCGGTAGCCGGTGGTGCCGCGGTTCCAGGCCAGCACGTAGATCAGCAGACCGGCGGCCAGCGCGCCCGCCAGGCCCAAGGCTTGGGAGCCGATCCCGGTGAAGCCCAGGACGATGGCGGCGACCACCGCGGTTCCCGCGCCCTGGGTGATGCCCAGCATGTCCGGACTGGCCAGCGGGTTGCGGGTGATCGACTGGAACACCGCCCCCGCCATGCCGAACGCCGCCCCGGTCAGCACGGCCACCACCGCCCTGGGCAGGCGCAGCTCGTGGACCAGGAAGAGGGTGGCGGGCTCGCCGCTGCCCCACAGCGCGGGCAGCACCTCGCCGAACGGCACCGCGATGTCCCCGGCGCCGATCCCCACGGCCAGGCAGAAGGCCAGGAAGGCGGTGAGCGCCAGGGCCAGCCAGACCACCAGGACACGCGGGCGCACGGTTCCCGAGACGGCCGGCCGTACCAGCCGGAAGGCCGCGCGATGCCGGGAAAGCCGCACACCGCCGGAAGCGCTCACGGCGCGGCCGCCACGGGGCGCCGCACCTGCGCGGCCGCCCTCAGCCGCCTGGCCGGGACGGTCGCTCACAGCTCGGCCACCCTGCGGCGGCGGACCAGGGCGATGAAGAACGGCGCGCCGAGCAGCGCGGCGACCAGGCTCACGTCGATCTCCTGGGGGCGGGCCACGACGCGGCCGAGGATGTCGGCCACCAGCACCAGGCAGGGCGCGACCAGGGCGGCGCCGGGCAGCAGCCAGCGGTGGTCGGGGCCGGTGACCATGCGGACCAGATGCGGGACGGCCAGGCCGACGAAGACGATCGGGCCGGTGACGGCCACGGCGGCGCCGGTCAGGACGGTGACGGCGATCGCGGCGCGCAGGCGCGTCGGGCCCAGGCGGCGGCCGAGGGTGACGGCCACGTCGTCGCCCAGGGCCAGGGAGTTGAGCGCGGGGGCGGTGCCGAACGCCAGGATCGCCCCGAGCGCCAGGAACGGCAGGACGGTCAGCACGGTCTCGTTGGAGTGGCCGGTGAGCGAGCCGGCCGACCAGTAGCGGTAGCGGTCGAGCGCTTCGGGGTCGGTCAGGGCCAGGCCGCTGGTCAGGGAGTCGAGCAGGTACGTGAGCGCGACGCCGGCCAGCGCGAGCTTGACCGGGGAGGCGCCGCCCCTGCCGCGGCTGCCCAGGGTGTAGACGACGACGGCGGCCAGCGCGGCGCCGCCGAAGGCGAACCAGATGGTGGTGAGCAGCCCGGTGGCGGCCAGGAAGGTGGCGGAGGCCACGATGCCGAAGGCGGCGCCCGCGCTGACGCCGAGCAGGCCCGGGTCGGCCAGCGGGTTGCGCGTCAGGCCCTGCATGACGGCGCCCGCCAGTCCCAGCGCGGCCCCGGCGAGGATCGCGACGAAGGTCCGGGTCAGGCGGGTGCCGCGGACGATGGCCGCGGTCTCCGGGTCGACGCTCGCGGGGTCGGTCAGCGCGCGGGCGACGTCGGCGAGCGGTATGGCCCGGCTGCCGACGGCCAGGGAGAGCAGCACCAGACCGAGCAGGACGACCACGGTGCCCGTGATCAGCAACGATCTCTGACGAGTCACCGAGGTCCGATCAAATTGAAGAAGAGGGAAGGCTTACCTTACTATCACGGTCCCATGAGCACTCCTCGACGCCTGCTGGTGTCCCTCGCCGCCCTGGCGCTGAGCCTGACGACCGCCTGCGGTGGCACGCAGCCCGCACAAGACAAGACCGCCCAAGGCGAGGCCACGGCCTCCGCGGCACCCGGCGCGGCCGGCGCGTTCCCCGTGAAGGTCGAGCACCTGTACGGCACGACGGAGATCAAGAAGAAGCCCGAGCGGATCGTCACCATCGGGCTCAGCGACCACGAGCCGGTGCTGGCGCTCGGCCACAAGCCGGTCGGGGTGGTGGACTGGTTCCAGCGCAGCCCGTTCAGCGACTGGCCGTGGACGAAGGACAAGTGGGCCGGCACCGAGCCGACCGTGCTCGGCCTGCGCGAGGACGGCGTGAAGATGGAGAAGCTGCTCGCGCTCAAGCCCGACCTGATCTTCGCCATGTACTCGGGCGTCCAGAAGGCGACCTACGACCAGCTTTCCAAGATCGCCCCCGTGGTGGCGCAGCCGAAGGGCTTCGACCCGTACGCCGCCCCGTGGCAGGAGATGACGCTGCTGGCCGGGCGCGCCCTGGGCCAGGAGGCCGACGCCAAGAAGCTGATCACCGGTATCCAGGACCAATTCGCCCAGGCGCGCAAGGACAACCCGCAGTGGGCGGGCAAGACGGCGGTGGCCGCCGACAGCTTCAAGGCCGGCACCTACTCGGCCTTCCAGAAGGGCGACCCGAAGTCGGCGTTCCTGGCCGAGCTGGGCTTCACGATCCCGGAGAAGATCACCAAGCAGGCGGGCACGTCCAACGTGGCCGAGTTCGGCTCGGAGGGGCTGAACATGCTGGAGGTCGACCGGCTGGTCTGGCTGACCACCGGCAAGGAGCCGTGGGAGCGGATCAAGAAGGACGCGGTCTACAAGGAGCTGAAGGTGGCCAAGGAGGGCCGCGACCTGTTCCTGACCTACCAGGACCCGCCGATCGGCGCGGCGCTGTCGTTCAACACCGTGCTGAGCATCCCGTACGCGATCGAGCAGATGGTCCCCCAGATCAAGGGTTGAGCGCGTCAACGCGTTACGCGGGCCGCGTGAGTCCGACGCGGTGCCGGCGACGGTCTTCGACCGGCCGCGGGGCGGGCGCGGGGTGCCGGACGGCCCCGCGCCGGCTTGAACCTGACATCAATGGCAAGTCTTACCGTGCTCGCATGACGAACCACACGCTTTTCGACTACAGCCCCATCACCGATCGGCCCGCGATCACCTGGCCCGGCGGCGCCAAGGTCGCCGCCTACGTCGGACTCAACATCGAGCACTTCCTCATCGACCGCCCGTCCACCAGCATCTGGCCGGGCACCGCCGACCTCGTGCCCGACGCGCTCAACTACGGCTGGCGCGACTACGGCGTGCGCGTGGGCATCTGGCGCACGGTCGAGAGCCTCGACCGGCACGGCGTACGGGCCAGCGCGCTGCTCAACTCCGACGTGGCCGCGCACTACCCGCAGATCGTCGAGGCGGGCCTGCGCCGCGACTGGGCGTGGCTGGCGCACGGGCGTACCAACTCCATCCTGCACACGGGGATGGACCTGGAGGAGGAGCGCGCCTTCCTCACCGACGTCGTGGACACCATCGCGGGGGCGACCGGGCGGCGGCCGCGGGGCTGGATGGGCCCGGGGCTGACCGAGACGTTCAACACCCCTGCCCTGCTGGCCGAGCTCGGGCTGAGCTACGTGCTCGACTGGACCAACGACGACCAGCCGTACCGGCTGAACGTGCCCGGCATGATCAGCGTGCCGTACACGCTGGAGCTCAACGACCTGGCGCTGTTCTCCAAGGGGACGACCGGGCCGGAGTTTCTGCGGATCGTCAAGGACCAGTACGAGCAGTTGCGCGCCGACTCCCGGGACAGCGGGCGGGTGATGGCGCTGGCGCTGCACCCGTTCGTCACCGGCCAGGCCTTCCGCGCCAAGTACGTGGACCAGGCGCTGGAGTACCTGGCCGCCCAGCCGGACATCTGGCTGACCACCAGTGACGAGATCGCCGAGCACTACGTGCGCACGTCGGCCGCGGCCTGAGGCCGGTAGAGCAGGCGGCGCATGAGTGCCTCGGCCGGGCCGGGCAGGCCCCGCCGTTCCAGGAAGAGGGCGAGCGCGAGCGTGAGCAGCCACGCGCCCAGCGCGTAGAGGGCCGCGCCCGCGCTGCCCAGGTGGGCGCCGAGCCCGAGGCCCCACGCGGCCAGCACGGGGCCCAGCAGCACCGAGTGGGCGAGGTAGACCGACAGCGACCGGCGACCGGCCGCGCTCACCGCGACCGCCAGCGGGCGGCGCACCCACCCGCCGGTCGCGAGCAGGGCGAACACCGCGACGTAGCCGAGCCCGGCGAAGATCCCGGTCGCCGCCTGCAGCAGGAACAGCTCGCCCTGGTCGGTCTGCGCCCCGCTCGGCACGGTCAGGACGCCGAGGTGGGCCAGGGCGGACGGCAGCGCGCCCAGCCAGCCGATCGGGATGCCCACGGCGGCCGTGACGACCAGCAGCCGGCGGTGGCGGGCGGGCTCCTCCAGGACGCGGTTGCGGGCGGTCCAGATCCCCAGCAGCAGGACGGCGTGCATGCCGAACTGCGCGGGCGCGCCGAGCAGGAGCATTCCCCAGGTGGTCAGGCGCCCGGCGGCGGCGGCGAGCCAGCCGTCCTCGCCGGTGGCGTACTCGGCGTGGCCGGGGGTGGCGACGTGGCCGGGCGCGGCGTCGGACGCGCCGGTCGCGAGCATCAGCGCGTTCAGCCCGAGTGCCAGCACGAGAAGCAGACCGGCGAAGATCGCGGCCCAGACGAGCAGGGTGCGGCCGGTTCGGCGCAGGAACAGGGCGCCGAGTACGAGGCTGATCAGGCCGTACACGGCGAGGATGTCGCCGGCCAGCAGCAGGGCCGCGTGGACCAGGCCGAAGGCGATCAGCAGGAGGCTCCTGCGGCGTACCAGCCGGACCGCCGCGGCCGGTGAGTCGCCCCGGCTGACCTGCCGGTCCATGAGGCGGGCCATGCCGTACCCGAAGAGGAACGCGAAGAGCGGATAGATCCGCAGGTCGACCAGGACGATCATCAGGAACTGCGTGATCCGGTCGGCCGCCGACCCGTCCGAGGGGTGCCAGCCGGAGGGTCCCGTGGGCGCGGCCCACAGGTGGAACACCACGTTCGACAGCACGATCATCGCCAGCATCAGGCCACGCGCCAGGTCGGGCGCGGCCGAGCGTTCGCTTGAAGCCATCACTCCCCCTTCACAACTCCGATTGACATTCGGAGTTTCGTGACTCCGAACGGTATACGGAGTTGTAGGATGGCCGCAAGATGACGATCGACGATCTGCTGTGGGGGCGCGTGCGGCGCCCGACCCGGGGGCCCAAGCAGGGTCTCGACCTGGAGCGTGTGATCACCATGGCCGTCGAGATCGCCGACGCCGACGGCCTGGCGGCGCTCACCATGAACCGGCTGGCCAAGGCGCTGGGCGCGGGCGCCGCGTCCCTCTACACGTACGTGCCGGGCAAGCCCGCGCTGGAAGCGCTCATGCTCGACTGGATCATCGGCACCGGCCCGCTGCCGCACACCCTGCCGGGCAACTGGCGCGAGCGCCTGGAGGCGGGCGCGCGCGCCGACTGGTACGGCTACCGCGCCCACCCCTGGGTCCTGCAACTGGCCGTCGCCCAGGTCCGGCCCGGCCCGAACCTCGTGGCGTGGTACGACTCGACGCTGGCCTCGCTGGAGTCCACCGGCCTGACCGAACCCGAGAAGGTGGACGTCGTGGAAACCCTCGACGCCTACGTGCGCGGCATGGCCCGCTCGGCCCTCGACCCGGCGCCGGCGCGCGACGACGAGCCCGACGGGGCGGCGGAGGCCTACCCGGCGCTGGTCAGGGCGGCGAGGGCCGGGGCACTGACGCCCCGGCCCGAGGAGAGCTTCGAGTTCGGCCTGGCACGGCTGCTCGACGGCGTCGAAGCCCTGGTGCGCGAGCGGCTCAGACCGTGACGCGCTCCACGCTCGCCGTGGTCGTGCGCCGCGACAGGCCGCTCATTCCAGCCCCACGAGCTGGGCGGAGCGGATCAGCGCCGGGTTCTTGGGCGGGGCCGTTCAACCTGCTGCCGCCGACGGTCGCGGCGGCGTGGCTGCCCTCGCGGGACAGGGACGAGCCTGGTCGCCGGCCGCGGGCCAGCGGTGGCGACGGCCGCCACTTCCTGGAGCTGATCACCGCCATGTACCGCGCCGCGCAGACCGGCCAGACCGTGCGCAGAGGCCAGATCGGGCCGGGCGATCCCTTCTACTCCAGCTTGGAGATCACCCTGTGAGGATCAGCGGGTTCGAGCTCTTCTTCGTGGAACCGCGCTGGCTGTTCCTGCGCGTCGACACCGACGAGGGCGTGAGCGGCTGGGGCGAGCCGATCGTCGAGGGCCGCGCCGAGACGGTCGCCGCCTGTGTGCGCACGCTCATGGACGTGCTGTCCGGCGCCGACCCGCGCCGGATCGAGGACCACTGGCAGGTGATGACCAAGGGCGGCTTCTACCGGGGCGGCCCGGTGCTGTCGAGCGCGGTCTCGGGCATCGACCAGGCGCTCTGGGACATCAAGGGCAAGGCCCTGGGCGTGCCGGTCTACGAACTGCTCGGCGGCCCCGTCAGGGACCGGGTCCGGGTCTACACCTGGGTGCACGGAGACAACCCCGGCGAGCTGGCCGATGACGCGCGGGCGAAGGCGGCGGCCGGGTTCACGGCGGTCAAGTTCGCCGCGTGGGAGGGGCCCCTGCCCGCGGTGCCGTCGGCGGCGCAGGTGCGGGCGGTCGTGGCCCGCTTCGCCGCGGTCCGCGAGGCGGTCGGCGACGGCGTGGACGTCGGCGTCGACCTGCACGGCCGCTTCAGCACGGCCGCCGCCCGCCGGGTGCTGCCGCTACTGGAGGAGTACCTGCCGATGTTCGCCGAGGAGCCGGTGCTGCCGGAGTTCTCCCGCGACCTGCGCCAGGTGGTGGCGAGCACGTCGGTGCCGATCGCCACCGGCGAGCGCCTCTACTCCCGCTGGGACTTCCTCGACGTGCTGACCACCGGCATCGCGGTCGCCCAGCCGGACCCGTCGCACGCGGGCGGCATCTCCGAGGTGCGCAGGATCGCCGCGATGGCCGAGACCCACGACGTCACGCTCGCGCCGCACTGCCCGCTCGGCCCGATCGCGCTGGCGGCCTGCCTGCAGGTGGACTTCGCCACGCCCAACTTCCTCATCCAGGAACAGTCACTGGGCATCGGCTACAACACCGGCGCGGACCTGCTCGACTATCTGGCCGACCCGTCCGTGTTCGCCTTCTCCGCCGGCCACGTCGGGCTTCCGTCCGCGCCGGGACTGGGCGTGGAGGTGGACGAGCGCACGGTACGGCGGGCCGCCGAGCGGGGGCACGCCTGGCGCAACCCGGTCTTCCGCCACGAGGACGGCTCGTTCGCCGAATGGTGAGACCTCCTACGGGGAGCCGGTGAGCGTCGGGATCGAGTCGAGCAGCAGCTTGGTGTACTCGTGCCCGGCGTGCCTGATCACCCGCAGCGCCGGGCCGCTCTCGACCACCTTCCCGTCGCGCAGCACGATCACCTCGTCGGCCAGCAGCCGCGCGCTGAGCAGGTCGTGCGTGATGTAGAGCATCGCGATGCCCCGGTCACGGACCAGCCGGTCGAGGAGCTGGAGGATCTCGGCGCGGATCGAGACGTCCAGCATGGAGATCGGCTCGTCGGCCACGAGCACGCCCGGCTCGGGCGCCAGCGCGCGGGCGATGACGACCCGCTGGCGCTGCCCGCCGGACAGCTGGTGGGGCAGCTTGTCCAGGTACTGCTCCGCCGGATGCAACCCGACCGCCTCCAGCAGTTCGGCCGCCTTCTCCGCCGCCGCCCGCTCGCCGAGCCCCAGGTGGTTGCGCAGCGGGCGGGCGAGCGCGTACCCGACCGTGCGGGTGGGGTTGAGCGCGGCGAACGGGTCCTGGAAGACGATCTGCACGTGCCGCCGGTAGCGGGTGAGCCGCCGCCCGCGCAGCCCGCCCACGTCGAGGCCGCCCCCGTCGAGGCCGTCCACGTCGAGGTCGGCGAAGGAGACGTTGCCCGAGGTGGGCCGTTCGATGCCGGTCACGAGCCTGGCCAGCGTGGTCTTGCCGGAGCCGCTCTGCCCGACGAGCGCGGTCACCCGGCCAGGCCGCAGGTCGAAGGAGACCCGGTCCACGGCTCGCGTCACGGTGGTGCGCCAGCCGCGGCGTACCCGGTAGTCCTTGACCACCTCCCGCACCGACACGACGGGCTCGCGCGGCGTGAGCTCAGTGCGGTCCGGGGTGAACGCGCGGGCCCGGCCCGCCTCGGGCAGGTCGCCGCCGAGCACGCAGCGGACCGCGCCCGGCCCGGCCGGGGCCAGCGGGGGGTGGGTGGTGGCGCAGGCGGCGACCGCGACCGGGCAGCGCTCGCGGAAGCGGCAGCCGCTCTGCTCGCGCGACAGGTCCGGCGGGCGGCCGGGCACGGAGTCCACGCTCACCTCGGCGGCGCGCGGGTCGGCGTAGGACCCGAGCAGGCCGCGCGTGTACGGGTGCATCGGCCGGGTGAGCATCGCGGCGGCGGGCTGGTCCTCGACGATCTCCCCGGCGTACATCACCATCACCCGGTCGGCCATCTCCATGACCGTCCCGAGGTCGTGGCTGATGAACAGCACGGCGAAGCCCAGCTCGGCCCGCAGCTCGCGCAGCCGGTCGAGGATGGTGCGCTGCACGACCACGTCGAGCCCGGTGGTGGGCTCGTCCAGCAGCACGAACGTCGGCCGCAACGCCAGCGCCAGCGCGAGCGCGGCCCGCTGGCGCATGCCGCCGGACAGCTCGTGCGGGTAGCGGCGCAGCACGTCCGGGCCGAGCGCGACCATCTCCATCAGCGCCGCCGCGTCGCCATGGGCGTCGTGCGCGCGGAAGGCGTCCTCGAACTGCGCGCCGACCGTGATGACGGGGTTGAGGGCGTTCATGCTGCTCTGGAAGACGGTGGAGATCCTGGCCCATCGCAGCGGACGCAGGTTCTCCTCGCTCGCGTGCGTGACGTCCACGCCGTCGAAGACGACGCTCCCGCCGCTGATCGCGGCGGGTTTGTCCAGCAGCCGCAGTACGGCGTTGCCGAGCGTCGACTTGCCGCACCCGGACTCCCCCAGCAGCCCGACGAACTCCCCCTCGTCCACGTCGAAGCCGACCCGGTCCACCGCGCGCACCGGCGCGGCGTCGCGCGGCCGGTAGGTCACCGACAGCTCGCGCACCTCCAGCAGGGCCATGTCAGTCCTCCCTCAGGTGCGGGTTGCTCAGCGCGTCCACGCCGAAGTTGACCAGCGTGAGCGCGATCATCAGCCCGGCGAAGGCCAGGCCGGGCGCCACCAGCCAGGCCCACTGGCCGGTGAGCATCGCGCCGCCGTTGTTGGCCTGGTTGAGCATCGCGCCCCAGCTCACACTGGCCGGGTCGCCGAGCCCGAGGAAGGAGAGCCCGGCCTCGCCGCCGATCGCGCCGAGGCAGGCGCCCATGAAGCCGACCACGATGAGCGAGGTCATGTTCGGCATGATCTCCTTCATGATGATCCGGGCGGTGGAGTCCCCGGCGAACTTGGCGGCCGTCACGTAGTCGCGGGTGCGCAGGGAGATGATCTGCGCCCGTTTGATCCGCGCGCCGTACGCCCAGCCCGTGACGCTGATGACCGCGACGATCAGCCACAGTCCCTTGACCGGCGAGTACGCCGCGAGGGTGATCATCAGCGGCAGGACGGGCACGACCAGCGCCAGGTTGGTGAAGAAGGAGAGGATCTCGTCGACCAGCCCGCCGAGGTAGCCGGAGGTCAGCCCGACGATCAGCGCGATCACCGTGGACAGCGCCCCGGCGGCCAGCCCGACCACCAGGGAGATCCGGGCGCCGTAGATGAGCTGGGAGAGCACGTCCTCTCCGCGCGCGGTCGTGCCGAGCCAGTGCCCGGCGCCGGGCGGCAGCGAGCCGTCGAAGGAGTCGTCACGCGGCCCGTACGGCGCCAGCCACGGCGCGAGCAGCCCGACGGCGACGAACCCGGCCAGCATGACCAGCCCGATCCGGCATTTGCGGTTGCGCCACAGGATGACCAGCCAGCCGGGCAGCCGGGTGGCCCGCCGGGCCTCGGTGGCGGCCAGTTCGGCCGTCATGCGGCCACCTCCCTGCGCACGCGCGGGTCGAGCACCCCGTAGAGCATGTCGGCCAGGAAGTTGGCGAGCAGGACGCCGATCGTGATGAACAGGAACAGGGCCTGCATGAGCGGGTAGTCGCGGTTGGTGACGGAGTCGAGCATCATCCGGCCGAGTCCCGGATAGTTGAAGATCGACTCGACCAGGACGGTGCCGCCGAGGATGCCGCCCAGCGCCATGGCGAAGCCGGTCACGTTGGGCAGGACGGCGATGCGGGCTCCGTAGGTGAGCGCGATCCTGCGCTGGGACAGGCCCTTGGCCCTGGCCAGGCGGGCGTAGTCCTCGCCGAGCGTCTGGACCATGTTGTTGCGCATGCCGATGATCCAGCCGATCGGGCCGACGATGAGCAGCGCCAGCGCGGGCAGCACGCTGTGCTGGAAGGCGTCGGAGAAGAAGATCCAGCTCCAGCCGGGGTTGGAGCCCGGCCCGTAGCCGCCGCGGGCGGGGAACCAGTTGAGCGTGATCGCGAAGACGTAGATGAGCATGAGCGCCAGCCAGAAGAACGGCAGCGTGCCGACGAACGTGGAGCCCAGCGTGATCACCGAGTCGGTGCGGGTGTTGCGCCGGTGGGCCGCCCACGCGCCGAGCAGCGTGCCCGCGGCGAACGACAGCACGTGCGTGACCCCGACCAGGATCACCGTCCACCACAGCGCCTGCCCGATCATGTGTGTGACCGGGTAGGGGAAGTAGGTGTAGGAGACCCCGAACTCGCCCCGCAGCACCGCGCCCAGGTAGTTGACGTACTGCGTGAGCAGGGTGCCGTCGGGGGCGCCGAGCATCGTGCGCACCGCGGCGACCTGGGCGGGGTCGATCGCCTGGCTGCGCCCGCTGAGCCGGGCGACGATGGCCTCGGCCGGGTCGCCCGGCTGCAGCCGGGGGATGAGGAAGTTGAGCGTGACGGCGGCCCAGAGGGTGGCCGCGAAGAAGCCGGCCCGCCGCAGGAAGTACCTCATGCGGGCTTCAGGTTCGTGATGATGAGCAGGTTGTCGCCCGGGTTGGCATAGGGGTTCTTGGCGTCGGGCCAGCCGACGGCCTTGTCGGTCTGGTACTGGAACCACTTGGCCCCGTACCACAGCGGGATGACCGGAACCCGCTCCATCATGATCGTGGCCAGGCCCGCGACGGCCTTCTTCTGTGTGGCCTCGTCGGTGGCGACGCGCAGGTCGTCCAGCAGCCGGTCGGTCTCGGCGTCCTTCCAGCGCACGAAGTTGGAGGCCGCCTTCTTGCCGATGGGCGCGCTCTGGTCGCCGGCGAGCGGCTCGGCGAAGTTCCTGAACATGTTGCACGAGCCGCCGTGCACGCCGAGCAGCGCGTCGTAGCTGCCGATCGCCCGGTCGCTCTCGTAGGTCGGGAAGTCCGGGGTCTCCAGGTCCACGCCGAAGCCGAGCGCCTTGAGGTTCTTGACGATGATCTGGCCGGCGGCCAGCCAGTCGGTCCACTCGCCCGGCACCTTGAACGTGAACGTCAGCGGCTTGCCGTCCTTGCCGAGCCGGGTCCCGTCGGCGTCCTTGGCGTAGCCGGCGGCGGTGAGGGCGGCGTCGGCCTTGGCCGGGTCGTACGGGATGAGGCCCCGGCCGGTCAGGCCCGGCGGCAGCCACTTGTCGTGGCCGGGGACGATGAGGCCGCTCTGGCTGGCCTGGGTGACATAGCCGTTCTGCGACTTGTCGATGATCTGCTTGTGGTCG
This sequence comes from Nonomuraea sp. NPDC050394, assembly GCF_044459065.1. Classification (NCBI taxonomy): domain Bacteria; kingdom Bacillati; phylum Actinomycetota; class Actinomycetes; order Streptosporangiales; family Streptosporangiaceae; genus Nonomuraea; species Nonomuraea sp. NPDC050394. Next base: position 362,941 of record NZ_JBITIO010000003.1, read on the forward strand.
AAGGCGCCGGTGAGCGCCTTGCGGAAGGCCAGGTCGTCGAAGGGCTTCCTGGTGAGGTTGAGGTAGACGCTGATCGTGCCGCCCGGCGGGTACCAGTAGTGGTTGACCTTGGGGTCGCGGGCCACGTAGGCCTTGTCCACGTCGGGGATGAACATCGCGTTGTGGTCGTACTCGCCGCGGCTCATCTTGAGCTGGTCGATCGGGCCGCCGCCGTCGGCCTTGTGGAAGCGGATCTCCTGGACCTTGATCTTGCCGGCCTGCCAGTAGTCCGGGTTGCGCTGGATGGTCAGCTGCTGGCGGTTGAACGCCTTCACGGTGAAGGGGCCGGTGCCGACGGGGTTGTCGGCGTTGACGAACGTCGTCGGGTCGGGGACCTTCGACCAGATGTGCTCGGGCACGATGAGGACGTTGACCGCGAGAGTGAAGGCGGAGGCGCCGGCGTCCTTGAAGCGCATGGTGACGGTCGCGGCGTCGGTGGCCTCGACCGAGGACAGATAGCGCCACACGCCCTCGTTGTCGAAGGCCGGATGTTTCTTGATCAGGGAGTAGCTGTAGGCCACGTCCTTGGCGGTCAGGGGGGCGCCGTCGGTCCACTTCACGCCCTGCCGTACCCGCAGGACGAGGGTCTTGGGGTCGGTCCAGGAGTACGCGGCGGCCAGCCAGGGCTTGGGGGTGCAGGAGAAGTGGTCGTACTCGACGAGCTTCTCGAAGAGGTATCCGGTGGCGCCCAGCTGGGTGGCGAGCAGGTAGGGGTTGTAGTTGGCCTGTGGCTCGGTGCCGCCGCCGAAGTCGCCGTAGTCCAGGTGGCCGATCATGCCCCGGGCGGTGTCCTGCGGGGCGGCCATGCCCTCCGTGCCGGTGCATCCGGCGACAGCCAGTGCCGCCACTAACGCGATGAGGATCTGCTTACGTCCTCTCACCTTTGCTTTCACTCCTTCTGCTGGTGGTGCAGCCGCAGCTTTCGCGCAGCACCGGTTCGGTGGCGAGGACCGCGTCCATGACGGCACCCGGGCCGCCGAGGCCGGAGATGAGCAGCCGCGCGGTGGTCGCGCCCAGTTCCCTGATGGGCTGGCGGACCGTGGTCAGGCGCGGCTGCACGAGCGAGGCCATGGGCACGTCGTCGAAGCCGGTGATCGCCACGTCGGCGGGCACCGACAGACCGCGGCCGAGCGCGCCGATGAGCAGGCCGAGCGCGGTCTCGTCGTTGGCGCAGACCACCGCGCGCGGGCGGCGGCGGCCTTCGAGCAGCTCGCCCGCGGCGATGACGCCGTCGGACTGCTGCAGCCCGAGCCGCAACGGCTCGCGCGGCGCGCTCACCTTGGCCGCGCGGTGGGCGGCCTTGAACGCCTCCCAGCGCTCGGTCACGTCGGGTGATCCGTCGGGGTTGCCGACGAACGCCAGCCGCCGGTACCCGTGGTCGAGCAGCAGGTGCCTGGTCAGCTCGCCGATCGTCGTGTTGTCGGCGCGCACGGCGGGCACGCCGTCCATGGAGCGCCCGGCCAGTGTCACGACCGGGACCCGCCCGGCGGCCCGCCGCAGCGCGTCGTCGCTGATCGTGCCGCCGTGGACGGCCATGCCGTCCACCCGCTCGGCCATGGTGAGCACCTGCTCGTCGGCGCCGGCGCGGTGGTGGGTGGCCAGGATGTGCACCGAGGCCCCCGCCGCCATCGCCTCCGACTCGAAGCCCTGGATGAGCTCGGAGAAGTACGGCCCCGCCAGCCCCGGGAAGACCATCGCCACCGAGCCGTGTTTCTGTTCGGCCAGGGCGCGGCCCATCTGGCTGGGGCGGTAACCGTATTCCTCGATGACGCGGAGCACGCGCTCGCGCGTCTCGGGGCTGACCTGGCCCGTTCCCCGCGAGACGCGGGAGACGGTGGCGACGGAGACCTGGGCGATCTTGGCGATTTCCCGCACTGTCGGGCGTCTGTTGCCCATGTGCCCGCCTCCACCGTAACGTGTTGCTGTAACCGCTTTCAGCGACCATATGTGAGGAACCTCACCACGGCAAGACCCCACGGAGAGGACCCGTCCGCATGCGCGACATCCGTCTCGGCCGGCGCAGGATCCTGATCGACGGCGTGCCCTCGCTGGTCATGAGCGGGGAGGTGCACTACTTCCGGCTGGCACCCCGCGACTGGGGCGACCGCCTCGACCGGCTGGCGGAGGCGGGGTGCACGGCGGTCGCGACGTACATACCGTGGCTGGTGCACGAGCTGCCCGACGGGTCCGTCGACCTGACCGGCAGGACCGGCGGGCACCGCGGGCTGACCGGGTTCCTGGACCTGGCGGCCGAGCGCGGGCTGGCGGTGATCGCCCGGCCGGGGCCGTTCGTGATGGCCGAGCTCAAGAACGAGGGCATCCCCCATCGCGTCTACGTGCGGCACCCGCAGGTGCGCCCGGTGACGTGGGACGGCGCGCCCGTGCCGACCAGGACCCTCGACTACCTCGCGCCCGCGTTCCTGGAGGAGGTGGACGCCTGGTACGCGGCGATCATGCCGGTCCTGGCCGAACGGCTGGCGCCGCGCGGCGGGCCGGTCGCGGCGGTGCAGCTCGACAACGAGGTCGGGATGTTGTCGTGGGTGAGCAACTCCCCCGACCTCACCGACGGCGTGCTGGCCGACTTCGCCGCCTGGAGCGGCGGCGCGTTCGGCGGCCTGTCGCCGCGCAGCCCGTCCGGCCCCGGCTCGCTCGCCTTCCACCACGCGCTGGGCGCCTACAACCGCGACCGTTACGCCCGCTACCTCGCCTTCCTGCGCGAACGGGCCGAGGCGTACGGGGTGCGCGGCGTGCCGTACCTGGTCAACATCCACGGGACCGGCGGCGGGCGCGGCAGGACCTACCCGATCGGCATCAGCCAGCTCTACCGCGCCTACCGGGGTCAGCCGCAGCTCACCTCGGGCTCCGACCACTACCTGGGCGACCTCACCGTGGGCAACGTCGCCGACCTGTACGTCGGCAACGCGTTCATGGCCGCCGTGCACGACGCGGACCAGCCGCTCACCTCGCTGGAGTTCGAGGCGGGCACCGGCGACTACGGCGAGGACCTGGCGCTGATGGTCCCGCCGTCGGCGCTGGAGCTGAAGACCCGGCTGTGCGTGGCGCAGGGCAACCGGCTGATCAACTACTACCTGTTCGCGGGCGGGGTGAACCCGCCGCTCGACGTCCCCGCGGGCGACGGCAACGACCGCGTCGCGTTCACCGGCGAACGCCACGGCTTCGCCGCGCCCGTGGACCCGGAGGGGCGCACCGGCCCGGCGTTCGCGGCGATCCGGTCGGTGCTGTCGGCCGTGCGCGGGGCGGCGGAACTGCTGGCCGACATGGACGAGGAGCACGACGACGTGGCACTGGGCTTCGTGCCCGACCACTACCTGACCGAGTACGCCTACCCGGGCGACGCCGGACGGCGGGCGGTCGTGGCCGACCTGGAGCGCTTTCGCGGGATGGGCTCCAGGGACGTGCCGGCCCGCGCGCTGCTCCTGGCCGGGTTCTCCTTCCCCGCCGTCGACCTCCAGGAGGATTTCGCCACTGGCCGGGTGCTGGTGCTGGGCAGCGCCACCACGCTCGCGGCGCGGGTCCAGCGGCGGCTGGCCGCGTACGTGCTGGACGGCGGGCGGCTGCTGCTGGCCGGCATGCTGCCCGCCCGCGACACCGACGGCGCGCCCTGCACGATCCTGGCCGAGGCGCTGGGCCTGTCGGCCGGGCCTCCGGTGGAGGGCACCGCCGAGCTGTTCCCCTCGGTACGCGCGGACGGCCGCCCCGAGGTCCGGGTCGGCGTCCTGCAGCACCTGAGCGCGCCGGAGGCGGAGGTCCTGGTCCGCGAGGCGGTCTCGGGCGCCCCGGTCGGCGTGCGCGTACGCGCCGGGTCCGGCCAGGCGATCGTGCTGACCTGCGACTACCCGTGCCACCTGGACTTCTGGACCGGCCTGCTCGCCCTGCTCGGCGCCCGGCCCCGCCACACCCACGACGCGCCGGTCCCGGGCATCGTGGTGACCTCCACCGCCGACCCGGGCGGGCAACGCCTGGTGCACCTGCTGAACGTCGGCCCGGTGGACCAGTCACTCGTGCTCAGCCGCGACGGCCTGCCGCTGTTCGGCGGGCGCAGGATCGACCTGCCCGCCCGCTCGGGCCTGATGCTCCCCGAGGGCGTCATGCTTCCCGAGAGCGTCACGCTCCCTGAGGACGTCAGGCATCCCGAGGACGTCACGCTCCCTGCGGGCGCCGGCATCCTGGCCTGGTCGACCTGTGAACTGGCCGGTCCCGGTCTGCTGCGCCGGCGCGGCACGGGCGACGCCGCCCAGGTCGGGGACCGCCTGCTCACCTGGCCCGACGACCCCGCCGCCCGCGGACGGACGGTCCGGCCGGGTCAGGAGCGTCCGGCTCCCGGCCACTCGACGCCCTCGAACGGGTCGTAGTCGACCTCCAGCTCCTCCTGCGGCGGCCGCTGCTCCTCGGGCACGTGCTGGAGGTTGACCCGGATCCGGTACCACACGCTGCTGCGCCCGCGCATCCCGTCGACCAGCACGTCAGCCGGCTCCAGCAGGGCGGCCACCGCCGGGTGGCGCTCCTTCCAGCGCTCGAACCCGGCCATGGCCTCGTCCTTGTGCTGCGCCCGCGCGATCTCGATGAGCGGCATCGTCTGCTGCCGCCGCCCCTCCCCCTTGGGCGCCTTGGGGGCGGGCCCCAGCGACTCGGCCAGCTCCAGCAGCCCGTCGAGCACGCCGGCGTGCAGATCCATGTCCTCCCACGGGTCGCCGATCTCGGCGTAGCGCTTGGGCACGGTCTCGATGGTGTACGCCTCCGGCCGGCAACCGGGCACCTCGTCCCAGGTCAGCGGCGTGGACACGCGGGCATCGGCCACCGCGCGCACCGAGTAGGCGGAGGCGACGGTGCGGTCGTAGGCGTTCTGGTTGAAGTCGACGAAGACACCCTCGCGCTCCTCCTTCCACCAGCGGGCGGTGGCCAGGTCCGGCGCACGCCGCTCGACCTCGCGGGCGACGGCCTCGGCCGCCTTGCGCACCTGCGCGTACGGCCAGCGCGGCTCGATCCTGGCGTAGACATGGAAACCCCGCGACCCGGACGTCTTGGGCCAGGCGGTCAGCCCGTGCTCCTCCAGCACCTCCCGCGCCACCTGCGCGGTGGACAGCACGTCGCGGAAGGGCACGCCGGGGATGGGGTCGAGGTCGATGCGCAGCTCGTCGGGATGGGCCAGGTCCCCCGCCCGCACCGGATGCGGGTTGAGGTCGACGCAGCCCAGGTTGACCACCCACACGAGCTGGGCCAGGTCACTGACCACGACCTCGGCCGCGCTCAGCCCGGAGCGGTACTTGAGCTCGGCCACCTCGATCCAGTCCGGCCGCTTGGCGGGCGCCCGCTTCTGGAAGAAGGCCTCCTCCCGGATCCCGTGCACGAACCGCTTGAGGATCATCGGCCGCCCGGCGACGCCGCGCAGCGCCCCGCCGGCCACGGCCCGGTAGTAGGAGATCAGGTCGAGCTTGGTGTATCCGGCCTCGGGGAAGACCACCTTGTCGGGGTTGGTGATGCGAACCTCTCGCCCAGCCACGTCCATGGTCTCAACATACGTGCTCACTCCGACAAAGCCCGGGACCCCCGCAGCAGCGCCCGCATCCGGGTGATCTCCGCGCCCTGCCCCTGGTCGATGTCTGCGGCCAGCGCCCGGATCGCCGGGTCCGCGCCCTCCTCGACCACGCGTCCGGCCAGGTCGAGCGCGCCCTCGTGGTGGGCGATCATCCCGGTGAGGAAGGCCCGGTCGAAGTCCGCGCCGCGCAGCGCCGCCATGGCGTGCCCGCCGGGGTGTGCGGCGTGCTCCGGCGTACGGCCCAGCCGCCCCAGCCACGTCGTCAGCCAGGTGATCTCGGCCTCCTGCGCGACCCTGACCCGTTCGGCCGCCGCCAGGACGGGCCGCGAGGTGGTCCGCGCGCGGGCCAGCGCGGCCATCTCCAGCCCCGCCCGGTGATGGACGATCATGGCCTCGGCGAAGCGCACGTCGGCCGCGTTCGGCCGCTTGACCGGCGCGACGGTCTGACCGGGGGTGGCGGTGGCCGCGGGCTCGCCGGGGCCGCCGGGCAGGATCACGGGTGGCCCGCCGGAGGGGACGACTCCCCGCGGGGGCGGCTGGGCCGTACACGCGCAGGCGAGCACTGTCACGGCGGCGAGCACCGCGTTACGGTTCATCTGGGCAAAATCTACGACGAACGGGGTGACCGTGCGACGGGGTGTTCTCATCGGGCCGCTCGCCGTTCTGTTGTCCGGATTCTTGTCCGGGTGCGCGGGCGAGCCGCCGCTCCGCGCCGCCCCGCTGCCCGTGGTGTCCGACACCCCGGCCCCCACCGGCGCCCCGATCGACCCGGAGATCCTGAAGAAGCACGACGCGACGATCAGGCACAGCGGCAACCTCCGGCCCCTTGCCGGGGTGCGCAACCCGCCCCCGTTCGACACCGCCGCCGCCATCGGCACCGACCTCGCCTTCACCGGCGGCCACGCCATCGCCGGCAACTACGAGGGCTTCACCGTCTACGACGTCTCCGCGCCCGGACGGCCCGCGGTCGTCAGCCAGGTCTACTGCCCCGGTCCGCAGAACGACGTGACGGTCAGCGGCAACCTGCTCTTCCTGTCGGTGGACCTGCCCATGGGCAGCGCGAGCTGCGACCCCGGCGTGTCCGGCCGTACCTGGGAGGGCCTGAGGATCTTCGACATCACCGACAAGGCGGCCCCGAAGTACGTCGGCGCGGTGGCGACGCCGTGCGGGTCCCACACCGCGACGCTCGTCTCGGCCGACGCGCGCAACGTCGTCCTCTACTCCTCCTCCGCGCCCAGCCGCCTCGGCGGCGGCGCCAGTGCGGCCTGCGAGCGGAACAAGGGCCGGCTCACCGTGGTGAAGGTGCCGGTGGGCGACCCGGCCAGGGCGGTGGTGGCGGCCACGCCCCTCGTGCTGGACGACGGCGGCACCGCGCTGCCCGAGCCGTTCGGCTACGGCGGCTGCCACGACGTCACCGTCTTCGCCGCCAAGAAGCTGGCCGCCGCCTCCTGCATCGGCGACGGCCTGCTGCTGGACGTCAGCGACCCGTACGACCCGAGGGTGCTCGACCGCGTACAGGACCCGGAGCACTTCGGGTACTGGCACTCGGCGGTCTTCACCCGCGACGGCGACCGGGTGGTCTTCTCCGACGAGTTCGGCGCCGGCCGGTCGGTGGTCTGCGACCCGAAGGCGGGCCCGGCCCTCGGCGGCAACGGCGTCTACGCCATCAAGGACGGCAAGCTCGAACTGCTCGGCTATTTCAAGATCCCCCGGCCGCAGCTCGCGCCGAAGACGTGCAGCGCGCACAACGGCTCGCTGGTCCCGGCACGGGGCCGGGACATGATGGTGCAGGGCTGGTACGACGGCGGCGTGTCGGTGATCGACTTCACCGACCCGGCGCGGGCCAGGGAGATCGCCTACTTCCAGCGGGAGAAGTCGCCCTTCGACCACGGCGGCTCGTGGGCGGCCTACTTCTACGCCGGCCACATCTACTCCAGCGACATGATCGCCGGCCTGGACGTGCTGAAGCTGACCGGCGTGCCGTTCGACCCGGCCGGGCCCGGCGAGTTCAACCCGCAGACGCAGCGCTAGGAGAAGTGGCCGTGCCGGCCCTCCCCCGAGGCGAACCTGGCGGCTCCCGCCAGCCCGTCCTCCAGGGAGATCATGCCGTGGCGCAGCTCGTTGACCATGGCCTCGCGCTCGGGCAGGCCGTCCTGCTCCAGGGCCGAGAGCCGGTCGCCGCGCAGGCACGTCTGCGGGAAGGCGGCCAGGGTGGCGGCCAGTTCCTCCGCCTCCTGCCGCGCGGTGCCGGTGGGCACGACGCGGTTGGCCAGGCCCATGTCCAGGGCCTCACCGGCCTCGACGGGACGGCCGGTGAGTATCAGGTCCATGGCCCGCGACAGGCCGATCAGGCGCGGCAGCCGTACCGTGCCGCCGTCGATGAGCGGCACGCCCCAGCGGCGGCAGAACACCCCGAAGACCGCGTCGCGCTCGGCGACGCGCAGGTCGCACCAGAGGGCCAGCTCCAGCCCGCCCGCGACGGCGTGCCCCGCGATCGCGGCGATCACCGGCTTGGACAGGCGCATCCTGGTCGGCCCCATCGGGCCGTCGCCCTCCTCGCCGACGTGGTTGTCGAGCCGCTTGAGGTCGGCGCCGGCGCAGAACGTGCCGCCCTCGCCCCACAGCACGGCGACGGCCGCGTCGGACTCCTCGAACTCGGCGAACGCCGACACCAGCGCGTCGGCGGTCTTCCTGTCGACGGCGTTGCGCGCTTCCGGCCGCGACAACACGACCGTGGTCACCGGGCCCTCGCGTTCCACTCGGACGCTCATGGCTCTCGCCTCCGTGATCCGTAGTCGCCGAACGGGTCGTCGCGCTCGCGCACCGCCTGCCGGAATCCCACGTCGGCGGCCCTGGCCACGAAGTCGCGGCCCTCGCGCGTGTGGCGCGCCACCCCGTCGAGGAACGTCCCCAGGGTACGGCTCGCGCCGAACCCCATGTTCTCGGCGGTCTGGTTGCACAGCAGCTTGAGCATCTCCAGCTGATTGCCGGGAAGCAAGGCCATCCGGGACGCCAGCGCCGTCGCGTGCTCGTGAAGCCGCTCGTCCGGCACCACCTCGGCGATCATCCCGATCTCGGCGGCCCGGCGGGCGGGGATCTCGTCGCCGGTGAGCAGATAGCGCTTGGCCTGCTCGAAGCCCATCCGGTAGACCCACATGGCGGTGGTGGGCGTGCCCCAGACCCGGGCGGGCGGATAGCCGAAGCTGGCCCCCTCCCCCGCCACGATGATGTCGGCGCACAACACCAGGTCGGTGCCTCCGGCCAGGCACCAGCCGTTGACCGCGGCCACGGTCGGCTTGGCGGCGTACCAGAGCTTCATGTACACGTCCACGAACGACTTCATCAGCCGGAAGTCCTTGGCCGAGTCCCAGTCGCCCTCGGCCGCCTGCGCCTCGGTGGACCAGTCGAGCCCGTAACCGGCGCAGAAGGCCCGGCCCTCGGCGCGCAGCAGCATGACGCGTACGTCCGGGTCGGCGTCCGCCTCGTCGATCGCCCCGGCCAGCGCGTCCCGCAGGCCGGGGGTGATCGTGTTGTACTCCTGCGGGCGGTTCAGGATGATCGAGCGGACGCCGCCCGCGGTCTCCGTACGGATCACGCGATGGCCCCTGCCAGCAACGCGTCGAAGTGGTCGGCGTGGGGGGCGTCCAGGCCACGCAACGGGCCGCGCTCAGCCAGGTGCGCCTCGGCGTAGAGGCGGGCCACCAGCGCCTTGCGCTCGTCGTCGATGCCCCACGTGGCCTGCTCCTCCAGCAGCGCGGCGGCGTAGACGTCGGCCATGAACTGGGCCAGCGGGTAGAGCCTGGCCTCGTCGGGGGCGCCGAGCCAGGCCTCGACGGCCTTGGCGAGGTCCTCGACGCGCTCCTGGGTGAGGGGCGAGGTGGCGGCGCCGCGCAGCCGGTCGAGGAAGGGCAGGTGGGCCTGCTCCTTGAGCATCGCCCGCCGTACGTCGAGGCAGAGGATGTTGTCGCCGCCCTCCCAGATGGGGTTGACCTGGGCGTCGCGCAGCAGGCGGGCGACGGGCCACTGCTCGATGTAGCCGTTGCCGCCGTGCACCTCGATGGCGTCGCTGGCGGCGGTGACGCCGAGCCTGGCGGTGCGCAGCTTGATCACGGCGGGGCCGAGCCGCAGCCGGTTGATCAGGCCGTCGAAGACCATGGCCTGTGCCGCCTCGACCTCGACGATCAGCTCGGCGAGCTTGCGGCGCATGAGCGGCTGGGCGATGAGCGGCTTGCCGAACGCCTCGCGGGCGCGGGCGTAGCAGACGGCCTCGACCAGCGCGCGGCGGGCCACGCCGACGCCCATCATGGCCACGCCGAGCCGGGAGGCGTTGGTGAGCTTCATCATCGTGCCGAGGCCGGAGCCGGAGCCCGAGCCGGACAGCAGGAACGCCTCGGCGCCGGTGAACTCGACCTCGGCCGAGGCGACCGAGCGGGTTCCGAGCTTGTCCTTGAGCCGGCGGACGCGCACGCCGTTGCGCGCGCCGTCGCGCCGCTCCCACAGCACGAGGAACGGCTTGACCTCCTCCGACGGCAGCCGGGCCAGCACGACGAAGGCGGAGCCGTTGGCGTTGGAGGCGAACCACTTGAAGCCGTCCAGCCGCCACGCCTCGCCCTCGGGTACGGCGGTGGTCTCCAGCGCGGCCAGGTCGGAGCCGCCGGTGCGCTCGGTGAACATCTGCGCGGCCTCGCCGGAGTAGAAGCCGTTGGCGAAGATCTCGCGCACCCGGTCGCGTACGTCCGCGGGCGCGTGCTTCTCGGCCAGTTGCACCACCATGTCGCCGCCGGTGCCGAGCGCGCAGCCCATCCCGATGTCGGCCTGGTTGAGCAGGTAGGTCCAGGCGGCGCCGAGCGCGGCCGGGCTGGCGCCGTGGGCGAGCGCCTCCTGCACGAAGGAGGGCGCGAGGAAGTTGTCGGCCATCATCGCCGCGCGGGCGGTGTGGAAGGAAGGCGGCATGACGACCTGGCTGACGTCGCGGCCCCACTTGTCGTACTTCTCCAGCCGCGGCGGGTTGCGGTCGGTCTCCTCCGCGCACTCGGCCACGACGCCGCCCGTGACGACGCCCAGCCTGCGCAGATACGGCTCCGCCCACGCGTAACCGTCGCCGAGGTGGTGGCGCATGAGCAGCTGCAGCGTGGGGTCGATGGCCCACCAGTCGCGCCCGGCGGCGCCCTGGTAGCGCTCGGTCGCGTAGCGGTCACTGTTGTCGAACGGTTCGATGAGATAGCGGCCCATGCTCGGAGTGTTACATATACTCAACACGCGATGGAAGAGCGTAATAGTCTCAGTGCCCGGTCCGCCGTCCTCAGCGCGCTGCTCGGCAGCTACCCGCCCCGGCTGGCCGCCCGCCACCTCGTGCGCATCGGCGAATTGTTCGGCATCGCCGAGGGAACCGTCCGGGTGGCCCTGTCCCGGATGGTCGCCGCCGGTGACCTGGTCCAGCAGGACGGCCGCTACACCCTGTCGGAACGCCTGCTCGAACGGCAGGGCAGGCAGGACGAGAGCCGCGACCCGCACACCAGGACGTGGGACGGCGCCTGGGAGATCGCACTGGTGACCGCCGAGCGGCGCGCCCCCGCCGACCGGGCCGCCTTCCGCCACGCGATGGGCGCGCTACGCCTGGCGGAGCTGCGCGAAGGCACCTGGATGCGCCCATCCAACCTCATCAGGGACTGGCCGGACAGCGTCACCGCCCAGTGCACGCTCGTCGACGGCCGCCCGCGCCGGGATCCCACTCCCCTCCTGTGGGATCTCGACGGGTGGGCGGCCGAGGCGCGCGCGCTGGAGCGGGAGCTGCAGCGGGCCGACGGGCTGGCCGAGGGCTTCATCGTCTCCGCCGCGGTCCTGCGCCACCTGCTGAAGGACCCGCTGCTGCCACCGGCTCTGCTGCCACCCGGCTGGCCGGGCGCCGAGCTGCGCGAACGCTACGACGCCTTCGACCGGTCCTACCGCGAGGTGCTGATGAAGCACCTCAGAGACTGACCCCGAAGACCACGCGCCGGTTCTTGAACTCGGTGACGCTCCAGAGCCTGCCGCCCTGCACGGTCAGGTCCTCGGGGCCGATCGGGAAGGGCCGGGCGCTCAGCTTGGCGCCGTTGGTGACCAGGAGCCTGCCGTTCCTGTTGGCGTCGAAGGCCTGGCTGAGGTACCACGTGCCGCCCTGGGAGACCGCGCCCTGGATCTTGGCGGCGCCCATCTGGAAGCAGTCGCGGGCCGGGCCGGGCCGGTTGCCGGCAAATTCGTAGCGGACCACCCGGCCGGTGGGCCCGTCCGGGTCGTACTCGCCGGTGATCAGCAGGTCGGGGCCGGCGCTGCGGTCGATCGCCACGAACGAGAAGATCGCGCCGCTCGGCGAGGCCAGCCGCCAGAAGTCGCTCTGCGGGACGACGTAGCGGTAGCCGTAGGCGTGGAACCTGCCGCCGTGGCGGCCCACGCGCTTGTCGTCGCCCAGGTCCTTCTGCGCGGTGCGCAGGTCCAGCATGGCGTTGAGGTCGAAGACGCGCAGGCCCCGCTTGGTGTCGGCCACGTAGAGCAGGTCGCCGTACCAGGCGATGCCGCCCGCGTGGATGTTGATCGGCCCGTACGAGCCGTCCGGCTTCGCCTCGACCAGCAGCACGTGCTGGTACTTCAGCGTGGACGGGCTGAGGAACGTCACCCGGACGCCGCGCTCGGGCACCGGCGCCTTCGGCTTGAAGTACCAGCTGACCGCGAACACCGGCACACCCGCCTCGCCGGAATCCTCGCCGCCGGTCAGCCCCTGCGGGTACCAGTCCACGGTCTCCTGGTCCTTGGTGTCGAAGGCGTACCACTCGTGCGGCTTCGGGCTCATCGCGCCCAGCGCCGCCGCGGCGCCCTTGCGCACGGCCGTCCTGTTGGCCTGCGCGAGCAGCGCCTCGACGCCGGTGCTGCCGATCTCGCCGGCCAGCTTGGCCGCGCCCTCGGCGAGTTCGCCGGGTGCCTGCCGCAGCGCGAAGGGCGCCGCGTCTGCCGGGACCATTCCCGTGGTAGCCATGTACCCCTCGCTTGTTCGTCTCCTTTGTCTCCGTTTGACGAATGGGGCGGGCCAGAAGTTGCGTTCAGCGCCACAAGTGCACCGGCCGCCCGGACAGCGCCAGCTCGCGATAGCGCCGCACCAGCCGCTCCACGTCTCCGTCGTGGCGTTCCAGCGCCTCGCGCTGCCACACCGATCCGGTACGGCGCAGCCGTACACGCTGCTCGATCACCCCGAGCGCCCGGTCGGCCTCGTCGGGCGCGACCCCCGCCCCCAGCAGGGCGGCCCTGGCCTCGGGCAGCAGGGCGAGCACCAGGTCGGCGGCGGGCAGTTCGCCCTCCCGGCCCGGCCAGGACAGCCGCGCGTCCAGGCCCTTCTGGGCGGCCCGGTAGAAGTTCTGGTACGCCTCGGCGAAGCGGTAGCCGGTCAGGTCGTGCTCGGCGCAGGCCAGCGTGAGCCCGACCAGGAACGCGGTGTTGGCGGTCATGTCCGCGCAGCTCGGCCCGGCGGGCAGCGCGCGCATCTCGACCCGCAGGTGGCCGCCGTCGCCGGGGTCGTAGACGGGCCGGTTCCACTGCCAGACGGTGCCCTGGTGAAGCCGGAGTTCGGCCAGCTCACCATCGGATGACATATCCGGCATGACGGGGTCGTAGTCGCGGACGTAGCGCTCGAACAGCTCATACGCCCCCTCGCGCACCCAGTCGGAGCCGAACGTGACCCGCCCGTCCCTTCTGAAACGCCGCTCCACGTCCCGGTCGTCGGCCGCCTCCTCCATGAGCGCGATGCGCGTCTCCTCCCAGAGCGTGCGGCCCAGGAACTGCGGCGAGTTCCCGCAGGCGGCCAGCACCGGCCCGGTCGCCAGCTGCGCGGCGTTGAACAACCGGGCGAAACGCTCAGGCGGCGTGCGCAGGTGCACCTGCCAGGAGGTGTTGGCCGCCTCCAGGACGACGTCCTCCACCTGCAGCTCCAGGTCGTCGATGACGACCAGGAACGGCTCCACGCGCAGCCGCCTGATGCCCCTGCTCAGCGCCCGGTAGCGGTTCTCGTCGCTGATCGCCTGCCGGGTGAAGTCGCCGGTGCCGAGCGTGGGCAGGATGCCGATCGGCAGGGCCCCGCCGCCCTCGACCGCGCCGTCCACCTTCAGCAGCGTCTCCTGGATCTCCGCCCCCATGGCGGAGAACGGCCGGCCGGCCAGCGGCACCGGTGTCAGGTTGATCTCCAGGTTGTACCTGCCCAGCTCCAGCACCACGCGCGGGTCGTCGAGCGCGGCGCGTACCTCCTGGTTGCGCGGCAGCGGCAGGCCCTTCTCGTCGATGAGGAAGAGCTCCAGCTCGGCGCCGAGCGTCGTCGGGCCCTGGCCGAAGCCGGGCCTATCGAGCAGCGCGCGCAACGTGCCGAGCTGCTCTTCCAGCCGCTCTCCGAAACGGGCGAACTCCGCCTCGGAGAACCGCTCCTTGTCCAAGTCTCGTCCCATCCCTCCCTTCTGTCCTGGGGGCGGGCGTCCACACCTACCCGGGAAGGGGACCGGCGTCCCCGAAGGAGCCGCCGCTCGGCCCGGCGGCGCTCGGGCGCGGGTCCTCCTGCGCCCGGTCATCTGCACCACCGAACCCGGCTCCCCCTCTCACCAGGCCTTGCGCAGGTTGCGGCAGGTGACCCTAAGCTCATGAGATGCGAGCGGTAGCCTTTGACATCTTCGGCGGCGAGCTGGACCTGCGCGAGCTCCCCGATCCGGCGCCCACGCCCCACGGGGCGGTGATCAGGGTCGAGGCGACGGGCCTGTGCCGCAGCGACTGGCACGGATGGCAGGGACACGACCCCGACATCACGGCGTTCCCGCACGTACCCGGGCACGAGCTGGCCGGCGTGGTCGTCGCCACCGGTTCCCTGGTGCGCGGCTGGTCCGAGGGCGCGCGGGTGACCGTCCCGTTCATCTGCGCCTGCGGATCCTGTACGGCCTGCGCCGCCGGAGACCAGCAGGTGTGCGAACGGCAGACCCAGCCCGGCTTCACCCATTGGGGCTCCTTCGCCGAGTACGTGGCCATCGACCACGCCGACGTCAACCTCATCCCGGTGCCGGAGGAGATGGACTTCACCACGGCCGCCGGCCTCGGCTGCCGCTTCGCCACCTCCTTCCGGGCCGTCACCGAGGTCGGCGACGTACGCCCCGGCGAGTGGGTGGCCGTGCACGGCTGCGGCGGCGTGGGCCTGTCCGCGATCATGATCGCCACCGCCGCGGGCGGCCGGGTCGTGGCCGTCGACATCAGCACCGACGCCCTCCACCTGGCCGAGCGCGCCGGCGCCACCCATTTCGTCAACGCCTCGGCCGGTGACGCCGCCGCGCAGGTCAGGGAGCTGACCAGGGGTGGCGCGCACGTCTCCCTCGACGCCCTCGGCAGCCCGGCCACCTGCGCGGCCTCCGTCGAGTCGCTGCGCCGCCGGGGACGGCACGTCCAGGTCGGCCTTCTGCCGGGCGCGGCGACGCCCATCCCGATGGGCCGCGTGATCGCGCACGAGCTGCGGCTGCTCGGCAGCCACGGCATGGCCGCCCACGCCTACCCGAGGATGCTGGAGCTGATCAGGGCAGGCATCCTGCACCCCGACCAGCTCGTCACCCGCACCATCGGCCTGGCCGACGCGGGCAAGGCGCTGGCCGCCATCGGCTCGGTGCCCGGCGTCACGATGATCGTCCCCTAGCCGCACAGCCCCTTCTCCGGCACGGCCTGGAGCGCCGGGACCGGGCTGCGCCGGTACGGGGTGGAGCTGACGCCTCGTGGTGCCGCCCGGCCCCCGCCCTCCCCGCGAGCGCGGCTGCCGGGCCGACCGCCAGGCGTTGCCCTCCACCCCATGGCTCGGCCCGCCCGGTAGGCCGTATCGCGAGGCGGCGGCCCGTACCGGAGCGCGGCAGAGATGGTGGGTGTCAGGTGGGGGTCATGAGGCGGTGGCGGGTGCGGGCGGGGGCCGTCGGCGGGATGTCGGCGAGGATGTCGGCCAGCGTGGTGGCGGCCAGGGTGCGGCGCCAGGCCTGGTGCGCCTCGGCCATCTTGACGGCCAGGACGCACGGGGCCCGGCACTCCTCCGGCGGCAGCGCTCCCCGCCCCCGCTGCCGGATCTCCCGGCACTCGTACGGCGACGACGTCCCGTCCACCGCCTCCACGACCTGCAGCAGGGTGATCTCGGCCGCCGCCCGTGCCAGCCGGAACCCGCCCCGGGGCCCCGTGCTCGCGGTCAGCAGCCCGGCCTTGACGAGCGCCTTCAGCTGCTTGGCGAGGTAGGGCACGGGCAGGTCGAAGTACAGGGCGAGCTGGGTCGTGGACGCGCTCGCCCCCGGTTCGAGCTGCGCCAGCGTCGTGGCGCAGTGCAGGACCCATTCCGTGCTCACAGGCAACTTCACGCCCATGAGTCTATAGGAGATATTACGGACCCATTTAGTCCGTGATACTGTCACCTCGGTATCGAGACGAGGAGAGATCACCATGCGCATCGCAGTAGCCGGCGCGACCGGCAACATCGGCGCCCTCACCATCGCCGCCCTGGAGAGGGACGGGCACGAGGTCGTCGGCATCAGCCGGTCGCTGGGCGTGGACCTGTCCACGGGCGAGGGCCTGGACGAGGCGCTGACCGGCGTCGAGGCGGTCGTCGACGCCATCAGCATGCCCGGGGCGGGCGAGGCCGAGACGGTGGCGTTCTTCTCCGGCGCCACCGGTAACCTGCTCGCCGCCGAGCAGCGGGCCGGCGTCGGCCACCACGTGCTGCTCTCGATCGCCGGCCTCCACCGCACCGGCGGCAACGCCCACTACGCCGGCAAACGCGAGCAGGAACGCCTCGTGTCGGCGGGCCCCGTGCCGTGGACCATCGTGCCGGCCACGCAGTTCCACGACTTCGCCGCGATGGCCGCGAGCTGGGACGAGCTGGACGGCGTCGCCAGGGTCGCGCCGCTGCTCATGCGGCCGATCGCCCCCGCGGACGTGGCCGCCGTCCTGGCCGAGGTCGCCACCGGCGGGCCGCAGGGCCGCTACGCCGACATCGCGGGGCCCGGCCAGCAGGACCTGGTCGACATGGCGCGGCGCACGTACACGGCGCGCGGCCAGGAGATCGTGCTGGTGCCGACGTGGTCGGGCATCTTCGGCCCGGACATGGCGGGCGATGTCATGCTGCCGGGCGAGGGAGCCCGGATCATGCCGACCACGTTCGACGAGTGGCTGGCCGGTCAGGTCCCGGCGGCGAGCTAGCCGCGCGTCCGCGCGTGGGCGCGGGCCGAGGCCGTCTCGCGGCCGACGATGGCCGGTGCCTCGTGCACGAGTTCGTCGTTGGTGAGCGCGTCCACCATGAACAGGGCGAAGTCGACGCGCCGGGTGAGATTGCCGGCCAGGATGGGGTCGCCCACGTGCCGGCTCCACACGGGCAGTCCCTGGCTCTCGCCCTCCTCCAGGTCGCTGCCCCGCACGACGGTCCACCGGGTGTCGCTGGCGAAGATGCGCCGGCAGGCCTCCACCTGGTCGCGCAGGTCGGCGAAGCGGACCAGCCGGGCGAGCACGCCGAACACCGCGGCGAACGTCCGCAGCTGCCAGGTGTAGACGTCCTTGCCGTCGCGGGTGATGTGCCACCCGCAGGAGAACACCAGGCGGGCGCCCGGCCGCGCGTAGTCCATGACCGCCTGGGCGGTGCCGCTGGAGTATTTCCGCATCCCCCACGGCACCAGGACCGTGAGAACTCCGTCGCACCCGGCGACCGCGCGTTCGATGACCCGCCGGTCGTTGGTGTCGCCGGGGACGATGGTGATGCGGTCCTTGACGGCGTCGAGCTTGCCGACGCTCTTCTTCCGGCAGACGCCGACGACCTCGTAGCCGCGTTCCAGCGCGTGCCGGACCATGTACCGCCCCAGCTTGCCCGAGGCGCCGACGATACAGACTTTCATCGAGTTTCCCCCTGTCCGATGGTGATGACGACCTTGCCGCGGGCGCGCATGCTCTCGACGTACCGGATCGCCTCGGGAACCTCGGCCAGCGGGTACACGCGGTCGATGACCGGCACGATCTCCTTGGCCGCGAGCAGCTCGGCCAGATGGTTCAGCGCCTGCTTGCCCGGCTTCCACGAGACGCCGGTGATGCGCTGCCCGACGAACCTCGCCACGACCATGCCCTTGACCACCTGCACCATGGGCCCGAGCACCCGCCCGCCGCCGGAGGACAGGCCGCCGACGAGCGCCAGCGTGCCCTTCGGCGTCAGCGCGCGCCTGAAGTCCTTGAGCGAACGGTTGCCGACCAGGTCCACCAGCAGGTCGTAGCGCTCCGGCGGCCGGGTGAAGTCCTCGCGGTTGTAGTCCACGACCTCGTCCGCGCCGAGCGAGCGGACCAGGTCGGCGTTATGGGCGCCGCACACGCCGGTGACGTGCGCCCCGAGCGCCTTGGCGAGCTGGACGGTGAAGGTGCCGATGCCCCCTGAGGCCCCGTTGACCAGCACCCGCTGACCGGCCACGAGCCCGTCGAGCGCCTTCAGCGCGGTCTGCCCCGCCATGGGCACGGCCGCCGCCGCCTCGAAGCTCACGTCCGCGGGCTTCGGGACGAGCGTCTCCTGGGGTACGGCTACCGCCTCGGCGAAGGCGCCCAGCCGTACACCTCCGAACACCTCGTCACCCGCGGCCAGGCCGCGCACGTCGGCCCCCACCCGCTCGACGACCCCGGCCAGGTCGGCGCCGAGGATCGACCCCGGCCTGGGCCGCCGCAGCCCGGCGGAGAGCCGCACCAGGTGCGGGTCCGAGCGCAGGTGGCGCCAGTCGTAGGGATTGACGGCGGCGGCCCGTACCCGGACCAGGACCTCGTGGCGCCCGGGCTCGGGCACATCGACCTCGCGCAGGGCCAGGACGTCCGGCGAGCCGTACCGCTCCCAGACCCAAGCCTTCGTACGTCGTAAGGTTGCCATACGTCATAAGGTTGTCGTACGACGTAAGGTTGTCAAGTCCCAGCCTGAGACCGTTCTCAGCCGAGCCGGCGGCGCTCCAGTCCTTCGAGGATCAGATCGAGGGCGAACGAGAACTCCGTGTTGTCATCGCACCAGCTCAGCGTGGTTTCGGGGCCTTCGTGGGCGATCGCCGCCATCATCCCGGCCAGATGGGGATATTTCATAACCATCTGTTCCATCATCGCCTCGTCCATGCCGTCGGCTTGGTCGTCCGGCTCGAACAACTCCTGTGTGAACCCCATCGCCCGGCTGCCCAGCGCGTGCAGCGCGTGATGCGCCAGATCGTAGGAGAAGCCGCCCGCCCGCAGAATCCCGAGCACGCCCTCGTGGTAGGCGATCGCCGCCTCGCTGAGCGACGTACGCGTCTGGATCACGCCCGGCGCCCACTTGTGCCGCAGCAGCACCTCGCGCGCGGCGAGAATCCGCCCCCGCAACGCCGCCTGCCAGTCACCGGCCGGATCCGGCCCCTCGGCGCCCTCGACCACGCCGAGGATCTCCACGATCACCATCTCGACGACCCCGTCGAGTATCGCCTCCTTGTTGGCGACATGGTGATAGAGCGACATCGGCTCCACCCCGAGCTCCTGCGCCACTCGCCGCATCGTCAGCGCGTCGAGCCCGGACCGGTCCGCCAGTTCGACGGCGGCGCGCAGCACCCGCCTGCGGCTCAGCGGGACACGGGGCTGCTCATCGGATTCTTCGTCGGTCCAAAGAGGCACCCCAGCACTTTACCCGTACACCGTAAGGCGCAGTCCAGGCGGCCTGGCCGCCCGGTGGGGGCTGGTGACGCTAGTCGTGGCCGCCCGGGGAGACCAGGCCGGTCTCGTAGGCGAGCACGACCGCCTGCACGCGGTCACGCAGGCCGAGCTTGGACAGGATGCGGGCCACGTGCGTCTTCACCGTGGTCGCGCTGAGCGTCAGCCGGTCGGCCAGTTCGGCGTTGCTCAGGCCGGTGGCCAGCAGGCGCAGGACCTCCAGCTCGCGCGGCGTCAGGCCGGACAGGTCGCGGTGCAGGGCCGCGCGGGCGTCGTCGCGGCGGGCGAAGCGCTCTACCAGGCGGCGGGTGATCGTGGGCGCGAGCAGCGCGTCACCGGAGCGGACCAGGCGGACCGAGGCCACCAGGTGCTCGGGGGTGACGTCCTTGAGCAGGAAGCCGCTGGCTCCGGCGGTGAGCGCGGCGTAGACGTAGTGGTCGAGGTCGTAGGTGGTCAGGATGAGCACCCGGGTGTCGTCAGCGCCGCCGGTCACGATCCGCCGGGTGGCCTCGATGCCGTCCGTTCCCGGCATGCGGATGTCCATGAGCACCACGTCGGGCCTGGTGCGCCGGACCGCGGCGACGGCCTGCGCGCCGTCCGCCGCCTCGGCCACCACCTCGATGCCGTCGGCCGTCAGGATCATCCGGAACCCGGTGCGGACCAGCGCCTGGTCGTCGGCGATGACCGCGCGCAGCGGCGGCGGCGCGGTCACGCGGAGGTCCAGGGGATGCGGGCGCTGAGCCGGTAGCCGTCCGGCCCGCGGGTGGTCTCCAGGGTCCCGCCGTACAGGGCCAGCCGCTCGCGCAGCCCGATGAGGCCGCGGCCCTGGCCGGTGCCGGACCCGGCGGCCGGGCCGCCGCCGGTGTCGCCGACCTCGACCTCCAGGAAGTCGCCCGCGCGGGCGACCGTGACGGTGGCCGACGCGCCCGCCGCGTGCTTCATCGTGTTCGTCAACGCCTCCTGTACGACACGGTAGACCGCCAGGTCCACACCCGGAGGCAGGGGCTGGAGACCGGCCTCGACGCTCGCCTCCACCTGGAGCCCGGCGGCGCGTACCCGCTCGATGAGGCCGTCGAGCTGGTCGATTCCCGGCTGCGGTTCGAGCCCGCCGGGACGCTCTTCCGACGCGGCGAGCAGGCCCATCACGTTGCGCAGCTCGGCCATGGCGGCCCGGCCGCTGGCCTCGATCGCCACCAGGGCTTGCTTCGACTGCTCGGGATACGCGTCCATCACCTTGCGCGCGGCCCCGGCCTGGATCACCATCACGCTCACATTGTGGGTCACGACGTCGTGCAACTCGCCCGCGATCCGGGAGCGCTCGGCCTGGACCGCCCTGGCCGTGGCCTCGTCCCGGTCCCGGCGCAGCGCTTCGAGGCGCTCGCGGTTGCGCTGCCAGAACCGCACGAACACCGCGAGCGCGCCCGCGCTGAGCAGCACCACGTACGGCCCCAGCCAGCTCGGCAGGCTCGGCACGATGTCCGCGCCGGCGGCGCCCGCGAGCACGGCCGCCAGCAGGAGTCCCGCAGCCGCGGCCACCCGGTGGCGGCTGTGCGCGAGCGCGCTGTAGGCGGCGATGACGCAGGCCAGGACGGTGATCCAGGTCTCGCCCCCGTCCATGGCCAGCGTCGCGAGCACCACGGCCCAGAAGGTCGCGAGCGGGAAGCGGCGGCGGACCGCCAGCGGCAGGGTGCCGAGTACCACCAGCGACACCGCCAGACTGTCGTCCTCGTCGGGAACGGGCACCACCGGCACGGGCGACGACATCGGGCCCGTCGGTGGGGTCATCAGCGGTGGGGATACGAGCGGTGGGGTCACGGACGGCAGGACCGGCGGCGTCGGCAGGACAGGCGGCGTCGGGGGCTTGGGCGTGGCCGGGAGCTTGGGCGTGGCCGGCGTCGTGGGTGGCAGGGTCGTGGGTGGCAGGGTCAGGGTCAGCAGGGTCGGCGGCGGTAGCGGGAGCGCCTGGGTCGCGGACGGATGGGTGGACAGGGGCGCCGGGTCGTGCCGGAGGCGGAGCAGGTCCGACACCGGCTGGGGCGCGGCACCACGGCCGGCCTCGTCCAGGCTCGTCGTCGCGAACACCGCCACGACGGTCAGGGCGACCGCGAGCAGGACGTCGGTGACGAGCGCCGCGCGGGACGGCCGGGCGGCCGGTGTCTCCGGGCGCACCAGGGCGCGCGCGTGCTGCCACCAGAGCCGCCGTTCATCAGCTGTCACCTGCGTATTGTCGCGTTTGCCCGGCTGCCGCGCATCGTCCCGAGTGACCGGGGTGATCGTCCGGCGGGCGTACATCGCGAGGATGACGTCCCGGCGGATCATCCCCGGGAGGTAGCCGGCATCGCCGTCACGGCCGACGCGCCCGCCGATCCCCCGCCCCTAGCGTCGTCACCACTTCACACGAGAAACGGGGAAATTTCATGCATCGTCGTGCCTTGGGCGGCTTGGTGGTCGTCACAAGCCTGCTGTCACCCGCCGCCACGGCTGCCGCCGCCACGCCTCCGCCTCTGTCGACATCAGCGCCGCGTCTGCCCAGCCCGGCCGCCGCGCCACACCTGCGAACCACGGCCGTCACGCCGCGGCTGCCGAAACCGACCGGCTCGCGGGCGGTCGGCACCACGTCCCTCCACCTCAAGGACACCTCGCGTCCCGACCCCTGGGTGCCCTCCGTCAAGATGCGGGAGCTCATGGTCTCGGTCTGGTACCCCGCCACGTCGCCGGGCAAGCGGCGGGCGCCGTACATGACGGCGAAGGAGTCGGAGCTGCTGCTCAAGGACGGCGGGATCACCGGCGTGCCGCCCGGCGTCCTCGCCACCACGCGCACCAACGCCTACACCGACGTGAAACCTCGCGGACGCGGGCACGGCCTGCCGCTCGTGGTGCTCTCGCCGGGGTTCAAGAAGCCCCGCGCCACGCTGACCGCGCTCGCCGAGGACCTGGCCAGCCGGGGCTACGTGGTGGCCGCCATCGACCACACCTACGAGAGCATCGCCACGGCCTTCCCCGACGGGCGGGTCACCACCTGCGTGCCCTGCGAGGGCGAGCGCGAGCCGGCGACCTTCACGAAGGCGGCCAAGGGGCGGGCGGCCGACGTCTCGTTCGTGATCGACCGGCTGACCGCCAAGGGCACGTGGAAGGGCGCCGCGCTGATCGACCGGTCCAAGGTCGCGATGGCGGGCCACTCCCTGGGCGGCGCGAGCAGCCTCGCCGCGATGGTCAAGGACGGCAGGATCCGCGCCGGGATCGACATCGACGGCACCGTCCCGCCGGGCGTACCGGAAACCGATCTCGCGCGGCCGTTCATGTTCCTCGGCAAGCCCGCCACCTACACCCCGGGATCCGGCAGCGCCGAGACCGCCACCTGGGAACAGGCCTGGAAGCGCCTGACCGGCTGGAAGCGCTGGCTGCTGATGACGGGCGCGCAGCATGAGTCGTTCAACGACCTCGGGCCGCTGGCCGCGCAGCTGGGGCTCGACACCGGCGCCCAGGTGCCGGGACCCCGCTCCTGGGAGCTCACCCGGACCTATGCCGGCGCCTTCCTCGACCTGCACCTGCGCGGGAAGCCCCAGCCCCTCCTGGACCGCCCCTCACCCCGCCACCCGGAGATCAGGCACGTCGCTCCCTAAGGGCGGATGTAGGCGAGCAGGCGCTCCAGTGGCCAGGTGTTGACCACGTCGTCGGTCGTCAGCCAGGCGCGCTGGGCGATCCCGACGCCGAAACGCTGGTTCTTCAGATGCGGTACGGCATGCGAGTCGCTGTCGATGGAGAACTTCACCCCATGGTGCCTGGCCAGCCTGACCAGATCGGAGGGAAGGTCGCTGCGGTCGGGGTAGGCGTCGATCTCCATGACCGTGCCGGTGCGCGCGGCGGCGGCGAACACGGCGTCCCAGTCGGCCTCCACCGGCTGGCGCTTGCCGATCTTACGCGTGGTCGGATGCCCGATGACGTCGACGTACGGGTTCTCGCAGGCGGCGATGAACCGTCGGGTCATCTCCTCGCGCGACTGCGTGAAGTGCGAGTGGACCGAGGCCACGCAGACGTCGAACCCGGCCAGGATGTCTTCCGGCCAGTCGACCGAGCCGTCGGGCGCGATGTTGAGCTCGCTGCCGTGCAGCAGCCGCATCCCCGGATAGGACTCCTGCAGCTTCCTGATCTGCTCGCGCTGCTCCAGCGCCTTCTCCAGCGTCATGCGCTGCATGGTCAGGTCGGGGGCGTGGTCGGTGATGGCGTAGTAGGAGTAGCCGAGGGCGTGCGCGGCGGCGACCATCTCCTCCAGCGAGGCGATGCCGTCGGTCAGGTTGGTGTGCGTGTGCAGGTCGCCCTTCAGGTCGGCCAGCTCGACCAGGGCCGGGAGCTCGCCCTTCAGGGCCAGCTTCACCTCGCCGCCGTCCTCGCGCATCGGCGGGGGCACGAACTGCATGCCGAGCGCGGTGTAGATGTCCTGCTCCGCGGCGGCGGCCAGGACCCGATCGCCCTCGAACAGCCCGTACTCGGAGAGCTTCCAGCCCTTCTTCACCGCGATCTCGCGGATGGTGACGTTGTGCTCCTTGGAGCCGGTGAAGTACTGCATCGCGGCGCCCCACGACTCCTCCGGGACCACGCGCAGGTCCACCTGGACGCCCGCGGTGGTGCGGATGGAGGTCTTCTTGTCGCCCGCCGCGATGACCTCCGCCACGTACGGCTGCGCGCGGAAGCGCTCCATGATCTCGACCGGCGCCACGGCGAGGATGTCGATGTCGCCGATCGTGTCCTTCATCCGGCGCAGCGAGCCCGCGTAGCCGATCCGCGTGGCCAGGTCGGACAGCGACGCGATCACCTGCTCGGCCAGCGACATCGCCACGCCGACGTGCACCCGCCGCCCGGCCTGCTCCATCTGCTCGATGCCCTTGGCCAGATTGGCCAGCGTCTTCGGCCCGAGCCCCTTGACCCCGTCGAGGCGGCCCGCGGTGATCGCCTCGGCCAGCGCGGCCGGCGAGTCGATGCCGAAGTCCTCGAACAGCATGATGGCCGTCTTCGGCCCCAGCGTCGGCACACTCGTCAGCCGGCGCACGCCGTCGGGCACCTTCGCGCGCAGGGCGTCGAGCTGCCGGAAGCTGCCGCGCTCCAGGAACTCCTCGATCTTCAGCGCGATCGCCTCACCCACGCCCGGCACCTTGCGGACGTCGACCTGCGCGATGTCCTCGGGGAAGCCGGCGATCGCCTTGACCGCCTTCTGGTAGCTGCGCACCCGGAAGGCGTCGCCCCCGGTCAGCGCGAACAGCTCTGCGTATTCCTGAAGGGCGGCCGCCGCCTGCTCATTTGCCCGTGCCATGTGCACAGCTTAGGAGGTGGGGCCGACATTTCCTCTCGCCATGTCGGCCCGGACATGTCACGCTCGATCATGCGCAGAACCACCCTCTTAGCCCTGTTATCGGTCCTCCTCCTGCCAGCCGGTACGGCTGCCGCCGCCCCCGTCCCCACGCCGTCCCCGGCGGTCAGGGACTTCGGCAACGGCCCCGAGCGCAACGAGGAAGCCGCCCTGGTCGAGGATGCGGCCGCGGCGCTGAAGGCCCAGGCGGCCGCGCCGTACCACCACGACAAGACCAGGGGTTATCCCCGCAAGAACCAGCTCCCCCTCCCGCCGGAGAACCCCGCGGACGCCTCGATCAAGCTGGGCCTGATCCCGCACCACGCGATCGCGGCGAAGCTGAACGCGCTGCAGGCGCTCGGCGACCGCGTCAGCGCCGAGGTCCTCGGCCGCTCCGCGGGCGGGCGCGACCTCTACTTCGTGACGGTCACCGCGCCGGAGAGCCCCGCGGAGGTCCGCGAGCAGGAACGCCTGCGCCGGCAGATCGAATCAGGGCGAAAAGTCCCGAAAAATCGCTATAAAACGCCGATCTTCATCAACGGCAACATCCACGGCAACGAGTGGGAGGGCACCGACGCCTCCCTCAGGGTGATCGAGGAACTGGCCACCAGCCCGCAGGCGGCCACCCTGCTCAAGCGCGCCCGCCTGTACTTCAACATCACCGCCAACCCCGACGGCAGAGTCCTCGGCCAGCGCCCCAACGGCAACGGCTTCGACCTCAACCGCGACATGATCACCGCCTCCCAGCCCGAGGCCAGGGCCATGCGGCAGATCATGATCGACACGCAGCCGGTCGCCATGCTCGACCTGCACGGCTACGTCAACGGCACGCTGATCGAGCCGACCACCCCGCCCCACGGCGCCAACTACGAGTACGACCTGTTCATCACCAACACCTACGCCAACGGCCTCGGCATGGAGGCGGGGGTCAACGGCCTGGGCTACACGCCGGAGAAGGACGGTGTCTTCCCCGTCCAGATCCCCTTCCGCGACTCCGAGGAGGGCTGGGACGACTGGCCCCCGATCTTCACCCCGCAGTACGCGCCGTTCCATGGCGCGGTCGCCGCGCACACGGTGGAGATCCCGCTGCGCGTCAACGGCTCCGACTACACCAACCTGCCGGTCGAGGAGCTGCGCCGCCGTTCCCGGATCAACACCGACGTGGCCGCCGCGGCCGTGCGCGCCACCTACGGCCACGTCCTGGCCAACCATGACAAGCTGATCGCCGACCAGACCGAGGTCTTCCGCCGCGGCGCGGCGGGCGAGCCGTCCAGGACGGTCCCGCTGGGCATCGTGCCCGGCTTCGGCTCCGAGGACGTCTACACCACGACCTACCCGCGCGGCTACGTGATCCCCGAGGGCACCCCGGCGGCGGCCCGTCTGGTGGACCACCTGATCGCCAACGACGTGGAGGTGGAGCGGGCGATCCTGCCCTTCCGTGCGGGCGGACGCTTCTACCCGTCCGGCACGTACGTGGTCGACATGCGCCAGCCCAAGCGCGGCCTGGCCAACGTGATGCTGGAGCCCGGCGCGGACATCAGCCCGCGCGTCGACGCCATGTACGACATCTCGGGCTGGAGCCACGCCCTGCTCTGGGGCGCCGGCGTCACCTCGGTGCGCGACCTGCGCGTGCTCGCCGAGCCGGTCCGTGCCGCGGCTTCCACCGGCTACGTCCCGCACGGCGACGGCGCGCTCGCGCTCAAGGTCGCCGACGGCCGCGACGCGCAGGCGCTCAACGCGCTGCTCGCCCGCGGCGTCGAGGTCACCTGGGCGGGCGACACCGCCACGCTGCCCCGCTCGGCGCGCGCCACCGCCCGCGAGGTCGCCCAGCGCTTCGGCGTGCGATTCTCCCGGGCCGGTACGGCGGGCGGCCCCAAGCTCTCCCCGGTCAGGATCGCCGCGGCGGCCTCGGCCGACGAGCTGTTCACGCTGCGCGAGATGGGCTTCGCGGTCACGCCGGTCTCCACGACCCTGGCCAACGCCGGATTCGACTGGAACGCCGTGGACGTCCTGTTCGTCTCCAGCGGCCTGTCCTACACCGCGCTCAACCCGGCGGCCAAGGCCGCCCTCGACGCCTTCCTGGCCAAGGGCGGCGTCGTCACCCGCGGCGGCACGGGCGCGACCTTCAACGCCGCCGCCGGGCTCCTGACCGTCACCTCGGTGGCCGGGCGCGGCGACGCCAACGGCGTGGTCAGGATGGCCTCGGGCGAGCACGGGTTCGTGTACTCGCCGCGCTGGTTCACCGGGCTGGGTCCCGAGGTGAAGGCCGAGCAGACCTACGACGCGTTCGTGTCCGGGCACTGGCGCCCGAACCAGGACGGCTCCGGCGGCCAGGACGCCGCCAAGGGCCAGGCGGCGGTCGTCAGCGGCCAGGACGAGCGCGGGGCGCGCGTGGTGCTGTTCGGCACCGAGCCGATGTTCCGCAACCACCCGAAGGGGCTGTTCGCGCAGGTAGCGCGGGCCCTGTACAGCACGTCCCAGTGAGATGACGCGTGGGCCGGGCGTCACGAGGGCGCCCGGCCCACGCGCTCACATGCGTACCTCGCGAGGGGTGTAGGCCTCGCCGAGGAACGCGATCTCCTTCTCCGTCAGCTCCACGGCGACCGCCGCCGCGGCGTCGTCGACGTGCCGGTCCTTGGTGGCGCCCACGATCGGCGCGGTCACTCCGGTGCGCCCCAGCAGCCAGGCCAGCGCCACCTGCGCCGCCGGCAGCTCGCGCTCCCTGGCCACCTGGGCCACCCGGTCCAGGATCACCTGGTCGTTCTCCGGCTCGTACAGGAAGTCGATGCGCTCGTCCGAGCCCTGCCTGGCGGTCTGCCGCGCCGATCCGGCCCTGGCCAGGACGCCGCGGGCCAGCGGGCTCCAGGGGATGACGCCCACGCCCTGGTCGGCGCAGAGCGGCAGCATCTCCCGCTCCTCCTCGCGGTAGAGCAGGTTGTAGTGGTTCTGCATGGACACGAACTTCGTCCACCCGTTCACCTCGGCCACGTGCTGGGCCTTCGCGAACTGCCAGGCCCACATGGAGGAGGCGCCGATGTAGCGGGCCCTGCCGGAGCGCACGACGTCGTGCAGGGCCAGCATGGTCTCCTCGATCGGCGTCTCGTCGTCCCAGCGGTGGATCTGGTAGAGGTCCACGTAGTCGGTGCCGAGGCGGTCGAGCGAGGCGTCGATCGCGGCCATGATGTGCTTGCGCGACAGCCCGCGGTCGTTGCGGGCCTTGCCCATGGGGAAGTAGACCTTGGTGGCCAGTACGTAGTCCTCGCGGCGGGGGAAGACGCGGCGCAGCACGTTGCCGGTGATGACCTCGCTGGCGCCGGCGCTGTAGACGTCGGCGGTGTCGAAGAAGGTCACCCCCGCGTCGGCGGCGCGCCGGACGAGCGGCTCGGCCTGTTCCTCCGGCAGAGTCCATTCCATCTTGCCGGGATCGCCGTAGCTCATCATGCCGAGGCAGATACGGGAGACCTGAAGACCGGTGTTACCGAGACGCGAATATTCCATGAAAGTCAGCTTATGGTGGCCCATGGTGTGAAGTTTGGGTGAGGAAGGATGGGCCACGGGTAAGAGCCAGAAATGGTGACACCCCGCAAGATGCTGGTCCGGATTCTTTACGGCTCCCGCTACGACCGGTTGCCGCACGGCCAGCGGGCTTACGTACGACCGGGCGAGCGGGTGATCCGCGAGGCGCAGTGGCGGCTGAGGCTGCGCCGCGCGCCCGTGACCTCGCTGCCCGACTACTCCGGGTCGGTGCCGCTCGGGGAGATCGAGGAGTTCCTGGCCTGCACGCTGTGCGGTGAGGAGCGCCAGCAGCCGCTGTTCGAGCCGACCGGCGGCAAGGGCTGGCGCTACCGGGTGGTGCGCTGCCCGGCCTGCGGTTTCCTCTACCGCAACCCGAACGTCCGCCCGGAGCACCTCGGCGACCTGTACGCCGGTTCCTACAGCTCCTTCCTGACCGGCAAGTACGCCGCCCAGCGCCGGCGACGCTACGAGCTGACGATGAAGGCGTTCTCCCCCGTGTTCGACGACGGCGCCGGCCGCAGGCTGCTCGACTTCGGCTGCGGCGCCGGGCTCTTCCTGGGCCTGGCCGAGGAGCTCGGCTTCGACGCGGTCGGCGTCGACCTCTCGCCCGACTCCGTGGAACGGGCCAACGCCACGCTCCGCACCGCCCGCGCCCACCTGGGCGACCCCGAGGACGTGCCGGAGATCGCCGCGGGCGGGTTCGACGTCATCACGCTCTGGTCGGTGCTGGCGCACCTGCCGCGCCCGCTGGACGACTTCGCGCGCTTCCGCCGGTTGCTGGCGCCGGGCGGGGTCCTGCTGGTGCTGACCGTCAATGCCAATTCCCTGCTGCTCAAGGCGTACGGCTCCCGCTGGAGCGGCTTCACCAAGAACCACCTGATGTTCTACTCCTCGGACACGCTGCCGGTGCTGCTGCGCCGTACCGGATTCTCCGGGGTGGCCTTCGCGCCCCACTTCGGCGACGCGGTCGAGGCGGGCACCACGCGGCTGCCCGAGAAGCTGCGACGGCGGCTGGTGACGCGGATCCGCGCGAGCGACGGCGGGAACATGATGCGAGCGCTCGCCTTCGCCGACCAGGAGGCGCTGGAGCGGTGGGGTGCCGAGCAGAAGGCCCGTGAGCTGTAGGAACCCCGCCGGCCGAGGTCGAGCCGCTGAACGGCCGGGGCATCGCCGTCCGTTCAGCGGGACCGAGCCGGGAGATCGAGGAGAAACCGGCGCGCGGAGATCATGTTCAGCGTTGGGGAATGAGCCAATAATGCCGGCGCTTATTGGCAATTACTCCACTTGATCTAGCCAGGAAATGCCCTTTAGGTACCTACTGTCAACCGAGGTACGTGAAGGGAACCCTTTTATGGCTCGTAGCCGCCTCATCGGCTTAGCCGCCACCGTACTCACCCTCCCTCTCCTGATCGTCGCGGCGCCCTCCGGCGCGGCGGCGGCGCCCGACCCGGCTCCACCGGGCGACATGATCGCCGGCGCCAAGACCAGCTCCCGGATGGTGGTCGGCGGCACCACCTACGAGATGCCGGCCACCTACACGCCGAAGGCTGCGGCGAAGGCGCGTTCCGCCGCCCCCACGCCGCCCGTCGGAACGGTCCGGCAGTGGTTCGCCAGCGACGACAACACCGGCTGGTACCTGAAGGACTTCACGCTGCGCGGGGTCGGCGACAAGATCGAGGTGTGGGTCGCCAACGACCTCGCCTTCCCCGCGGGCGACTGCCGCCCGGCCAGTTCCGTCGCGATCACCGACGCCAACGTGGCCCGGATGATCAGCGAGTTCGACACCAACATGTACCCGAAGGAGACGGCCGCCTTCAGCACCCCGCCGGACCGCGACGGCACCTCCTCCCAGGTGCCCAGGGACTTCACCGGCGACGGCGACAACACCGTCGCCCTGGTCGACAACGTGCGCGACGCGAACTTCTACGACTTCCCCGCGAACACCACCTACACGGCGGGATTCTTCTCCGGCGCGCTCAACGAGGCCACCGACCGCAACGTCATGACGATCGACGCCTTCGACTGGGCCCACCGCACCGGGGTCAACCCGCCGGACGAGCCCACGTCCGACCCCTGCACCAGCCGCCCGGCCCGCCCCAACTCCTACGAGGGCACGTTCGCGCACGAGTGGCAGCACCTGCAGATGTACTACACGGACTCCTTCGAAGGTAACTGGATCAACGAGGGCCTGTCGGACTACGCCATGTACCTGACCGGGTACTCCGACAGCCTCAAGACCGTGCACGAGAAGGGCTGGGACAGCCACCTGATCTGCCAGCAGGGCTGGGCCACCGTACAGACGCCCGCCAACCCCAACGTGCGCGACTGCGGCGGCCCGGAGAACTCGCTGACGCTGTGGGGCGAGGGCAACACCGGCGGCGACGTGCTGGCCGACTACGGCAACGCCTACGCCTTCATGCTCTACCTGGCCGACCGCTTCGGCGCCGACATCCTCACCAGGCTCCACAACGACGCCAAGCGCGGCCTTCAGAGCGTCACCGCGCAACTCGCCGCCGAGGGACAGAACGACCTCTACCGGGTGATCCACGACTACCAGTCGATGACGCTGCTCGACGGCATCGTGGGCGAGTCCCGTCACGGCGTCGTGATCGGCGTGCCCAAGAAGCGGGTCACCGCGGCGAACCTGCGCTCCAGCGTCAACTTCGCCAACCCCGACTCCCACGCCACCCCCGGCGCGGCGCCCAACGGCGCCGACTACCTCGCCCTGCGCGACGCCGCCGGCAAGGAGCTGCGCGGGCGGGACCTGCGTTCCCTCTCCTTCGAGGGGGTACGGTCGCTGCCGCCGGCGCCGCTGCAGTGGACCGTCGTCGGCGACGACGCCGACCGGCCCGGCAACCCGGTCCTCTGGTCGGGCAACCGCAACAACCTCGACGCCACGGCCGTCGCCAAGGTGACCGTCCCGGCCGCCGATCCCGTGCTGCGCTTCCTGGCCAAGTACGGGGCCGAGACCGGGTACGACTACGCGTACGTGATGGTGTCCACCGACGGCGGGGCCACCTACACCCCGATCGCCGGTGACAAGACCACGCAGGCGCCGCTCGGCCCCGGCCTGAACGGCACCACGACCGGCTTCGAGCCGCACACCTTCGACCTGGCCGCGTACGCCGGGCAGGAGATCCTCGTCAACTTCCGCTACGTCAGCGACGGCGGCGTCAACGAGGGCGGTCTCAAGCTCGACGACATCGCCGTGGGCGGCACCGCGGTGAGCGACGGCTCCAGCCTCGACCCGTTCGACTCGGTCACCGAGGTCAGGCCGATCGCGGTCGACAGCTGGAACGTCCGGCTGATCGGGTACGACGGCAAGCGGTCCGTGGCCCTGTACGCGGAGGTGGACGACAAGTTCGCCTTCGGCCTCAACCGGCTGCAGCTCGCGCTGCTGGCTCCGTTCCCGAAGGTGGCCGCGATCGTGGCGGTCGACGATCCGGGCGAGCAGGTCCAGCAGTACGCGCCCTACACCCTCAAGGTCAACGGCGTGACCCAGCCCGGCTAGAACACGCGAAGGCCCCCTTCCCGCACCGGGAAGGGGGCCGAAGGCGGATGGACGGGCTACAGGCCCGGTTCCGGCGAGCGCGGGTGGCCCGTGCCGGGCGGCCGGTCGCCGGGGTACGGAGTGCCCGGGGTGGCCGGGTTGCCGGGCACGTGCGGGGTTCCCGGAGTGGGCGGGATGCCCGGGTCGTGCGGGTTGCCCGGAGCGGGCGGGTAACCCGGGTCCCGCGGGCTGCCCGGAGCGGGCGGACTGCCCGGTGTCTGCTGACTTCCCGGCGCCTGCGGGCTGCCCGGTGTCTGCTGGCTGCCCGGTGTCTGAGCGTCGGTGCTGTGCGGATACGGCACGTCGCCGCGCCACGCGCCGGTCTCGCCGCCGCGCGCCTCGATGTAGTCCTTGAAGCGCCGCATGTCGCCCTGAACGCGCAGCCGTACGAGCTGCAGCCAGTCGCCGGCGGTCTCGACGAAGCCCTCCGGGTCGTACTCCATCTGCAGCGTGACCCTGGTCGTGGTGTCGTCGAGCCGGTGAAAGGTGACGACGCCGGCCTGGTGCGGCCGGTCGACGGAGCGCCAGGCGATGCGCTCGTCCGGGTGCTGCTCGGTGATCTCGGTCTCGAACTCCCGCTTGACCCCGGCGATCTCCGCCAGCCACGCGTTACGCGTGTCGGTGAGCTGCTTGACCGACTCCACTCCTTCCATGAACTCGGGGAACGTCTCGAACTGCGTCCACTGGTTATAGGCCACCCTGACGGGGACCATGACGTCTACGGAATACTCGATGCTGCTCATGGGTTCGCCACTGCCCTGGGCCGGCGGGCCTTAACGTCTTCAGGCCGTGACCGCGAACAGGGCGACCGTGGTGCAGCTGCCGCCGATGTTGAGGGTGAGCGCGGTGCGCGCGCCCTCCACCTGGCACTCCCCCGCCCCGCCCGACACCTGCCGGGCCGCGTCGTACAGCATGCGCACCCCGGTGGCGCCGACGGGATGGCCGAGCCCGATGAGCCCGCCCGACGGGTTGACCGGCAGCGATCCGCCGAACTCGATCGTCCCTGACTCGACGGCCCGCCACGACTCGCCGGGCGGCGTGAGCCCGAGGTGGTCGAGCGCCACGTACTCGGTGATCGTGAAGCAGTCGTGGGTCTCGATCACGTCCACGTCGGCCGGGCCGCGCAGCCCGGCCCGCCCGTAGGTGTCGAGCACGGCGCGCCGCAGATGGGGGAAGAGGTACGGCTCGCGCGCGGCCAGCTTGTCCTTGAGCGGCATCGGCGCCGTCCTGTGCCCCCAGCCGGAGATGGCGGGGCCCGGCCTGCCGTACCGGTCGGAGGCCAGGATGACGGCGGCGGCGCCGTCGGTGATGCGGCCGCAGTCGTACTTGCGCAGCCGTCCCTCGACCGGCGGGTTGAGCACGTCGTCGGCGCCGAAGCAGCCGTCGGGGAAGGTCCAGGAGCGCGTCTGGGCGAGCGGGTTGCGCAGGGCGTTGCCGTGGTTGATCTCGGCGATGCGGGCGAGGTGCTCGTGGGCGAGCCCGTGGCGGACGTCGACCTCGTCGGCGATCTCGGCGAACAGCGCGGGCCACGGGAAGTCCGCCCCCTGCGCCTCGCGGCCGGCCCACGCCGCGCAGCCGAGGTGCCGCGCGGCCTCCTTGGCGCCGACGTTGCGCATGAGCTCGACGCCGACGACCAGCGCCACGTCGTAGCGGCCCGCCTCCAGGTCGGCCATCGCGGCCAGCACCGCCATCGACCCGGACGCGCACGCGGCCTCGTGGCGGGAGGTGGGCAGCATGGACCAGGCCGGGTCGATGGCGGCGACCATGCCGCCGAGGTGGGCCTGGCCGGCGAACAGCTCTCCGGCCAGGTTGCCGACGTGCGCGACCTCCACCTCCCGTGCCGGAACGCCCGCCGACTCCAGCGCGCCGAGCGAGGCCTCGCGCATCATGTCGTACAGGCTCGCGCCGGAGCGGGCGAAGTCGGTCTGGTAGCCGCCGAGAACGCGGATCACAGCTTCAGCTCCCTCTTGAGTATCTTGCCGACCGGGCTTCTGGGCAGCGCCTCGACGATCTCCAGCCGCTCGGGCAGCTTGTAGGAGGCGATGCCCTTGTCACGCAGGAACGCCACGACCGACTCCAGCGAGATCTCGCCCTTGGCGACGACGACCGCGCAGACCTTCTCCCCGAGCACGTCGTCGGGGTAGCCGGCCACCGCGGCCTCCGCCACCGACGGGTGCCCGGCCAGCAGCCCCTCCAGCTCGGCCGGGGCGATGTTCATGCCGCCGCGGATGATGATGTCCTTGGCCCGGTCGACGTAGCGCAGGTACTGGCCGTGCTCGCCGGCGATCTCGAACAGGTCGCCGGTCCTGAGATAACCGTCCTCGTCGAACGGCTCCGCCACGGCCGTGCCCGGCAGGTAGCCGGCGAAGACGGTGGGGCCGCCGAGCCGCAGCTCCCCGGGCACCCCGGGTTCGGTAACCTCGTGACCGTCGGGGGTGACGAGCTTGGTGCTGACCCGGTCCAGCAGGGCGGGCGCCCCGGGCGCGCCGGGGCGGGGGAAGTAGCGGGCGCGGGTCTCGGGGTCGGGCATGTGGGCGGGGTCCGACAGCAGCGCGACGCCCTCGTTGGAGCCGAAGAAGTTGATGATCGCGATGCCGTGTTTCTCCTGCCAGCCGCGGACCATCGGCGGCGGCAGCGGCGCGGAGCCGGAGCCGATCCTGGTCAGCGAGGAGATGTCGGCCTTGGCCAGGATCGCCTCCTGGTGCAGCAGCAGGGTGAGCAGCGCGGGCGGGGCGAGGGTGTAGGTGACGCGTTCGGCGGCGATCTGGGCCAGGTAGGTGGGCAGGTCGAAGGGATGGTGCTGGACCAGCAGGGCGCCGGAGCGCAGCCAGGGGAGGAAGACGCCGCCGATGCCGGCCATGTTGACCATGGGGAACGGGTTGAGAATCACGTCATCGGCGGTGAGGGCGGGCGCGGCCGTACAGACGGACTCGACCGCGAGCCAGTCGTAGTGGCAGCGCGGCACGCCCTTGGGCGTCGCCTCGGTGCCGGAGGTCCAGCAGATCGTCACCCGCTCGGCCGGGTCGGCCGTGCGCGGCGGCGGCGCGGCGGCGCGCACGCCCTCCAGGTCCGCGGGCCACGACAGCGTGGGGGTGCCGGCGGGCGCGCGCGATTCCCGGCCGGTGACCAGCAGGGACGCGCCGGACAGCGGGAGGAGCTGGGCCAGTTCGTACGCGCGGTACTGGACCGGGAACGGCGTGACGCTCGCGCCGAGCCGGACGACGGCGAGGAAGGTCACCGCCAGCTCGACGCTGTTGGGCAGCTGGACGGCCACCACGTCGCCTGGGCCGATGCCGCGCTCGCGCAGGACGCCGGCGGTCCTGTCCACATCGGTATCGAGTTCCGCCCAGGTCAGGCGCTTGATCGGGCCGTCGAGATGGGCGGCCTTGTCGGGCGGGTCCACGATCGCGAGCACGCCGGGGCGGGCCGCCACGTGGGTGCGGAGGAGCTGGTCAATGGTCTCGTCTGTCCACCAGCCCGCGGCGACGTAGCGGGCGATCCGGTCGGCGGAATGCGTCATCGCGACTCCCCAGGGGTGTGATGGCCGCAACACTACGAAAGCAGAAGTCAGGTCGTCAACGGTCCGGATATTGACGGCTGACTTCGTCTATCGTAGCTTCCAATCATGGCCGAAACTGTCGTGATCATGGACGAGTCAGGCGAGCGGAACCCGTACCTGCTGGGCCTGTACGCGCCGGTCCAGGAAGAGCTCACCACCGGCGACCTGACGGTGATCGGGCGGATCCCCGCCGACCTCAACGGCGTCTACCTGCGCAACGGGCCCAACGCCCGCTTCCCGATGAAGGGCCGCTACCACTGGTTCGACGGGGACGGCATGGTGCACGCCGTACATTTCGAGAACGGCCGCGCCCGCTACCGCAACCGCTGGATCCGCACCCGTGCCTTCGAGGCGGAGTCCGCCGCCGGGCAGGCGCTCTGGACCGGCGTGATGGAGAACCCGAAGGGCAACCCGTTCGGGAACGCGCGCGGGCTGCCGTTCAAGGACACGGCCAACACCGATGTGATCTTCCACCGGGGGCGGGTGCTGGCCTCCTGGTATCTGTGCGGCTCGCCGTACGGTGTGGATCCGCTGTCGCTGGAGACGCTGGGGGCCGACACCTTCCTCGACACGCTCAACGGCGACTTCATGGCGCATCCCAAGGTGGACGAGCGGACCGGGGAGCTGTTCTGGTTCGACTACGGGCCGCGGCCGCCGTACCTGCGCTATGGGGTCGTGGGCGCGTCGGGGCGGGTCGAGCACTGCGTGGAGCTGGACCTGCCGGGCGCGCGGCTGCCGCACGACATGGCCATCACCCAGAACCACGCGATCCTGATGGATCTGCCGCTCTACCAGGACCTCGACGCCGCGCGGCAGGGCCGCTACAAGCTCACCTTCAACCGTGAGCTGCCCTCGCGCTTCGGGGTGATCCCGCGCCGGGGGCAGGCGCATGAGATCCGGTGGTTCGAGGCGAAGCCCTGCTACATCTACCACGTCGTCAACGCGTGGGAGGAAGGCGGGGAGATCGTCATGGACGTCTGCCGGGTCTCGCGGCCCGCGCCGTCCGGGAACGGCTCCGCGCTGTCGCGGATGATCGCCTACCTCAAGCTCGACGCGCGCATGTACCGCTACCGCTTCGACCTGCGCACCGGCGCCACCTCCGAGCACTACGTGGACGCCGACCACAACACCGAGTTCCCCTCGATCGACGCGCGCGCCACCGGCCTGCCGAGCCGCTACGCCTACAACGTCTCGGTCGCCGACGCCGCGACCAACCTGTTCGACGGCCTGGTCCGCTACGACAACGCCACCGGCGCCAAGGAGACCCACACCTACGGCCCCGGCGTCTACGGCAGCGAGGCCCCCTTCGCCCCGCGCGACGGCTCGACCGGCGAGGACGACGGCTACCTGGTCACCTTCGTCACCGACGAGCGCGAAGGCCGCTCCGAGGTGCAGATCCTGGCCGCCTCGCGGATCTCCGAGGGACCGCTCGCCCGCGTGCTGCTGCCGCGACGGGTTCCGCTCGGCTTCCACGCCACCTGGGTGCGGGCGGACCAGCTGCGATGACCGTCTACGTCTACGACTGCGTCAGGACCCCGCGCGGCAAGGCCCGCTCCGGCGGCGGACTGGCCGACGTCACGCCGCTGGCCATGCTCGAAGGGCTGCTGGGCGCGCTCGGCGGGCGTACCGGGATCACACGGGCCGACGACCTGATCGTCGGCTGCGCCACCCAGAACGCCGAGCAGGGCGGCAACCTCGCCCGCACCGCCGCCCTGACCACCGGTTTCGACACACCCGGCATGACGCTCAACCGGTACTGCACCTCCGGCATCGACGCCGTGCGCACCGCCGCCGCCCTCGTCTCCTCGGGAGGCGCCCGGGTCGTCGTCGCGGGCGGGGTGGAGTCCGTCTCGCGCGTGCCGATGTTCTCCGACCGCGGGCCGCTGTGGTCGCTGCCGGTCGGTTCCCTGCACATGGGCGTCGCGGCCGACGTGGTCGCCACCCTGGAGGGCTTCTCACGCGAGGAGCTCGACCGGTACGGCCTGCGCACCCAGACCCTGGCCGCGGAGGCGTGGGCAGGCGGCCGCTACGACCGGTTCCTGGTCCCGGTGAACGACCTCGGCCACGACGAGCACGTACGGCCCGGCCTCACCCAGGCCGCCCTGTCCGCGCTCGAACCCGCCTTCGCCGGCTCCCCCGACCAGGACGCCGTCGCCCTCGCCCACCTGCCCGGACTGGGCCGGGTCCGTCATCTCCACACCCGGGGCACCTCGCCCAGCCTGTGCGACGCCGCCGGGCTGGTGCTCCTCGGGACCGGCCTGGACCTGGAGCCGCTGGCCAGGGTGGCCGGGAGCGCCACCGCCGTCGGCGACCCCGTCACCATGCTCACGGCCGGGCAGGCGGCGGTCGAGAAGGTCCTGGCCCAGGCCGGGCTGAGCGCGGACGACGTGGAGGTCTTCGAGTTCGCCGAGGCGTTCGCCGCGTTGTGCCTGAAGTTCCAGCGCGACCTCAAGGTCGGCGACGACCGCTTCAACGTCAACGGCGGAACCATCGCCATGGGCCACGCCTTCGGCGCCACCGGGGCGCTGCTGGTGGCCGCCTGCGTCGCCGAACTGCACCGCAGGGGTGCGCGCTACGGGGTGGCCGCGGTGAGCGGAGCCGCCGGGTCGGGGTCGGCCGTGTTGCTGGAGCGCGTATGAGCCACAGCGAGCCCCGTGAACCCGGCGAGCCCCTTGGGCCCAGCGGGTCCCTTCGGCAGCCCAGCGGGTCCCTTGGGCAGCCCAGCGGGTCACTTGGGCAGCCCAGCGGGTCACTTGGGCAGCCCAGTGAGTCCCTTGGGCAGCCCAGCGGGTCCCTTGGGTGGCCCGGCGGCGCGCTCGGGTTGAGTCTCAGCGTCTCGCTCGGGTTGTGGCAGGACCGGCCTGCCGAGGAGGCGCTGGCGACCGCGCGGGCGGCCGACGCCCTCGGGTACCCGTCGCTCTGGGTCGGGGAGATGGCCACCTATGACGCGTTCGCGCTGGCCACGGCGATCGGGCTGGCCACCGGCCGGATCGGGCTGACGGTCGGGCCGCTGGCGGTGACCGTACGGGACCCGATGACGATCGCCATGGGCGCCGCCTCCGTGGCCGCGCTCACCGGCAGGCGGGTGGACGTCGCGCTGGGCACCTCGAGCCCGCTCGTCGTCGAGGGCTGGCACGGACGCTCCCGCGCACGCTCGGCCGCCGCGCTGCGGGAGTCGGTCGAGGCTCTGCGGCCGTTGCTGGACGGTGAACGGTCGGCGTTCACCGGCGAGTCGGTGACCAGCAACGGCTACCGGCTGAGGCTGCCGGCGCCGCGCTCACGGCTGACCGTCGCGGCCTTCGGGCCGTCGGCGGTACGCACGGCCGCCCGCGCCGACCGGATGGTGCTCAACCTGGTCACCCCCGCGTCGGCCGGACGGCTGGCCGCCCAGGTACGCGCACTCAACCCCGGGGTCTCGGTGGCCGCCTGGGTGAGCGCGGCCGTGGACCCCGACCGCGAGGCCGTGGACCGCGTCCGCCGCGCCGTCGTCGGCTACCTGCCCGCGCCCGGCTACGGCGAGATGTTCGCCGAGGCCGGGTTCGCGGACGTGGTCGCCTACGCGCGCACCGGCCCGCACCCGCGCGAACTGCTGGCCGCGGTGCCGGACGAGCTGGTCGCCTCGGTGACACTGCTCGGCGACGCGGACAGGGTGGCCGCCCGTCTGTCGGCCTACGCGCGGGCGGGGGTGGACGAGGTGGCGCTGGTGCCGGTCAGCACCGACCGCGACCCCGCCGGCACCGCCACCCTCAAAACCCTCGCCTCCCGCATACCGGCCCCCTGAGCCACCCACAGCCTGTCGTGAGCTCCGGGCATCCCGGCGTTGGTGACGCCCGGGTCACAGAAGCGTCCTGGTCTCTACGCGTCAGGATCGTGAAGGCGTCAGCTGGTCGGGCCACCCCGCTCCGGACCGTCCTCGGCCGGCTGGCCGGATGCCAG
The DNA here is from genome assembly GCF_044459065.1 of Nonomuraea sp. NPDC050394. Taxonomy (NCBI): domain Bacteria; kingdom Bacillati; phylum Actinomycetota; class Actinomycetes; order Streptosporangiales; family Streptosporangiaceae; genus Nonomuraea; species Nonomuraea sp. NPDC050394. The sequence goes on from NZ_JBITIO010000003.1 coordinate 402,143, forward strand.
GCCGCCGTCGGTCGGCTTGCCGGGTGTGGGGCCGTCGGGGGCGGTGCGGCGGCGGGAGCCCGCGAACCACATGCCCGCACCCAGCACCACCAGCACGGCGGCCACCACCCAGATCCAGCCCGGCAGCCCCTGACCCTCCTGGGCCGCGGCCGCCGCCTGCCCCGGATCGGCGGGCCGTGCGGAAGCGCTCTCCACCGGCGGCGCCGGAGCGGTGGACGTGGCCTCAGCGGGGCCGGACGTCTCGGAGGAGGCGGTGTCGGAGGGAGTGGGGTCGGATGAGGGGGTGGGCGGGGCGGTTACGGTGAAGGGGATCTCCCCCTGGATCGGATGCCCGTCGGAGGAGACCACCCGCCAGCCGATCACGTAGCGCCCGGCGGCCAGCGCCTCGGGCACCTCGGTGGTGACGGTCTTCCCGTCGGCGACGGGCTTGCTCAAGGGAACGAGCTTGTCACCACTGTCCCGCAGCACCACTACGGGCATGCGGATCTTGGCGGTGAACTCCAGCTCGATCTCCTCAAGCGACTTCACCTTGGCGTTCTTGCCCGGCGAGCTCGACTTGAGCGCGTCGTGGGCAAGAGCGGCGGTGGGCAGAAAGATCAGTACAAGACCGCAGATCACCGCGGTCAGGATGGAACGCGGCAGCTTCGCCATCGTCTGAAACTCCATGGAAACGACCCGGCCCGCAGAACCTGCGAAGGCCGGGGACACCGGATGGACGCCTGTGGCGCCGGCGCACGTCAGCCGGCGCGCGACGGCCCCGGGGGTCCGCGCCGGTGCACCACCGCGGCGAGCTCACGCCGCCCGCGGGGTTCCGGTTCACCTTCCGGTACGGCCGGCCGTACCGTGGAAGGCAGCCGCACGGGAGCGGCGGCCAGCAGCCGCGGCAGGCGCGGCGGCGGCGCGGACCACAGGCGCAGCAGGGTCCACACGGAGCTCTCGCCGCGATACAGCCACCACCCGGTGAGCAGCGCGACCGTGAAGTGGGCCACGGCCATGCCGGGGCGCGGATGCCCGTGGTCGGGCACGACGACGTGCGCCGACGTCTGCGCGAACAGCAGGTGCAGCAGCATCTGCGTCCCGGCGGTGGCGGCCAGGACTCCTTCGCGGCTCCGTTCGCGCCCGCCGAGCACCAGGGCGAGCGCAAGGGAGGCGGCGCCGCCGAGGGCGAGCGCCCACGACGCGATGGCGCCGCCTCCGGCCAGCAGGTGTCCTCCCGCGGAGACCACGACGCACGCCATGCCGAACACGGCGGCGCGGATCAGGCGCAGGCTCGGATCCCGAGGGGACACATCCGCCATAGTGTCAGCCGCGCCTGCCCGCGAGAACCCGCCCGAGCACGATGTCGAGCAGCAGGAACGCGCACAGGGAGATACCCAGGAGCGGAAGGAAGTACCCCACACCCACTGCCACCAGCGCAAAGGGGACCAGAACCGCCCAGTGCACGCCGCGCCAGCCGCCGCGCGGATAGCCGCCGAGTTTCGGGCGGCGCGTCCACCACATCCGGTAGCCGAGCACGATCATGGTGATGACGCCCGCCGCGAGCAGCATCAGGACGATCTGGTTGGCCAGGCCGAACAGCAGGCCCTGATGCCCGTCGATGCCCCAGCGGGTGAGCTTGGCGGCGAGGGGGAAGCCGGCGAAGCGCAGTTCGGCGCGCACCTGGCCGGTGGCGGGGTCGACGGCCACCTGGTCCAGGCGTTGCGGCCAGGTCTTGTCGGACTCCTTGACCAGGTACGGCTCGCCGGGCTTGGCCGGCCAGACGATCTCCAGCGGCCCGGACAGCCCCCGGCCCGCCGCGGCCGCCGTGACCCGGTCGGGACCGACGTCGCCGCCGCCATGCTGGTGCCCGCCACCGGCGGAGGGGGCGTGGGCGCCGTGCTCGCCGCCGGTGGCGATGGACGGCGTGGTCCAGCCGAGCGTGGTGCGGAGGCGGTCGACGTTGTCACCGGCGTACTTCGACCAGGTCAGACCCGTGGCCGACAGGAACACCAGGCCCACCACCACCCACAGGCCGATCGAGCCGTGCCAGGACAGGACGCGCCGCCGGCCGGCGACGCCGCGTTCCGGCGTGGTCAGGCGGCGCAGGCGGGTGCCCTTGCGCCGCTTGCGGCCGACCCACAGAAGCAGGCCGCCGAGCGCGACCACCCAGAGCCAGCTGGCCGCGAGCTCGCTGTAGAGGCGGCCGGGCTCGCCCAGGTGCAGGTTGCGGTGGAGATGGGAGATCCAGGCGCGCACCGGCAGCGCGCCGGAACTGCCGTAGCTCTCCAGCGAGCCGCGTACCTGGGCGGTGGACGGGTCCACGAAGACCGCGAGCTGGGTACTGGCCGGCAGGCCGGGCACGTCCAGCAGGACGCGGGTGGTCTCGCCGGGTTCGGCGGCGGGCCGTACCGCGGTGATCGGGGCCCGCGGGTGTGCGGCGCGGGCGGCGGCGATCTGGCGTTCCAGGGGCAGGCTCGGGCCGCCGGGCGGCGCGGTCAGCTCATGCGAGTAGACGATCTTCTCGATCTGGTACGACGCCGCGTACAGCAAGCCGGTGGTGGCCGCGACCAGGAGGAACGGGGCGATGAGGAGCCCGGCGTAGAAGTGCAGGCGCAGCACGAGCGGGCGTAGCGCCGGCCAGCTCGCCGATCGCGCGGGGGGTGGATCGACGCTCTCGGTCCGCTCGATGACGTCGGTGGAGGAGCTCATGGTGGTTTCTCCGTTCGGCCGGTGGCGCGCACAGCGAGGTACGCGCGATCCGGTCAGGGGGTTCGGACGCGGCCCTGATCGAGGAGGACACCCGTGGAGGCCGCGGCTGCCGGAGCACACGGCCTTACGCCCGGGCGCAGACGCCCGGGAGCTCCCGGGCGGGGTTGCCCGGGATCAGTGAACGGAGAGAACGAGCGGCGGTCCGCGCCGGGAGACGATCGTGACGAAGGGCGCACGCGGGGCGAGCGTGCCCTCGTCCTCGACCGGTGCCAGCCCGGTGGAACCGGTCTCCGGCGTGGCGGTCAGCAGGACGAACAGCCGGGCCCACAGACCGCCGACGGAGGCGACGGCCAGATGCGCCAGCAGGGCCAGCGCGCACTCGCCGCGCTCAAGCCACCAGGCGGAGATCACGGCGACGACGGTGTGCATGAGGAACATGCCCAGGCCGTTGCCGAGCCCGTCGCCGTGCCCATGGGCGGCCACCGGGGCGGCCACGGGCACGGCACCGGCGGTGAACAGGTGGTGCATGCCGTACTGGGCGGCGAAGCTCGCGGCGAGCAGAAGTTCCCCGCCACGCTGGCGGCGGCCGAGAAGGTAGGCCCCGGCCCAGGTCAGCGCGAGCGCGAGGCCGAGGGTGACGGGCCGTACCTGTGCGCCTCCGGCCAGCATGTGCAGTGTGAGCGAGGCCAGCACGCAGGCCACCGCGAACACGGTGGCGCGCAAAGCGCGCAGAACGGGCCGGCCGACATGCACCCGCACATGATGCCACAGCCCGCCGCGAGCCTCAGGCGGTCCCGGCCAGCGGCAACCGCCGCTCGGGGATCACGAAGTGCACCTCGGTACGGCTCAGCGCCACCCCGCACGACCCGCACCTCAGATACGGCAGAAACGGCCGCCCGCAGGCCCGATGGGTGAACCGCAGATCGGTGTCCGCCGGCCCCTCGTACCACTTTTTCGCCCACTCGACCAGAAACGCGAAGATCCCGAAGAAGCCGAGCCCTTTGCCGGTCAGCCGGTAGCGGGGCCGCGCCCCCGGCTCCTCCACGTCCAGCACGCCCAGTTCAGTGAAGCGCCGCAGCCTGCTGGACAGCACCGACGGCGCCACCCCCAGCTCGGCCTGGAAGTCCGCGAACCGCCGTACCCCCAGAAAGGCGGCGGCCAGAACCACCGTGCTCCACCGATCCCCGAGCAGCTCGAACGTCTCCGGCAAATACGACAGCGGGTCATCGTCCCCGGCGCGCACGATCCTGCGATGATGGCGCGGCACGGTCACCTGGGCGAACGTGGCCGCCCCACGCGACGTCTCGGTGTCGCGCGCGCCGACGGGCGCCGCCCCGCACCCCAGACACCCCAGCTCGACGTCGGTACGGCTCCCGCACACGTCATGCGCCAGCTCCGGCAGCCCATGCCGCCTGGGCACCCAGCGCCGCTCCCACGACCAGATCTCCACCAGCACCGGCCACAGCTCGATGGCCCGCTCGGTCAGCAGATACTCGGTCCGCGTGCGTCCCTGCTCCCGGTAGGGCACCGGCCTGAGCAGGTCGCCCGCCACCATCTCCTTGAGCCGGTTGGACAGCACCGACTCCGACATGCCGAGCTCGTCGCGCCAGTCGGCGAAGCGCCGCAGGCGCAGCAGGAAGGCGCGCTGCAGGATGAGCATCGTCCACTGGTCGCTGACCGCCAGCAGCGCCTGCCCGATCGCGCTGGGCCGCTCCGCTTCCATCCACCCACTCCGCTACACGTTGTCCGCCGCGTCAAACTACCGCTCGACGCTACCGGTGTTACACGCCATCCCCAGCATGCCAGCCCACCCTCCGCCCCTCGCCCGGCCTCCACCCGCCCCTCGCGCCCCTCACGCCCCCCGGCGCCCGAAGCGCCTCGGCACCCGCGTCCCGTTGCCTCCGGTACCCAGGTCACGCCCTCCCGTGATGTGGCCGCGCGGGTGTTCACCCCCTGGAGCGCGGGTGCCGGCCCCCGCGCAGGTCGCCCTGGCGCTCCCGGACCTCCTGAGGCACCCGGAGGTCGCGGGCAGCGCGGGTGTCGGGGTGTCGTGATGTCGGAGGTGCCGTGGTGCCGGGCTTGTCGGGGTGTCGGGGTGTCGGGAGCTGCTAGGAGGTCAGGTCGGGGTTGGGGGAGTCGTGGACGTGGCCGGTGGCGGTGAAGGTGAGGTAGCGGTCGAAGTCGGCGGCGAACCAGCGGTCGTGGGTGACGGCCAGCACGGTGCCCTCGTAGGCCGACAGCCCCCGTTGCAACGCCTCCGCGCTGGCCAGGTCGAGGTTGTCCGTGGGCTCGTCCAGCAGCAGCAACGTCGCCCCCGACAACTCGAGCAGCAGGATCTGCAGCCGCGCCTGCTGCCCGCCCGAGAGCGTCTCGAAGTGCTGGCCGCCCGCCGGAGCCAGCTCGTAGCGGGCCAGCGCGGACATCGCGTCGTTGCGCTCCACGCCGTACGTCGCCATGATCAGCTCGGCGATCGGGCGGCCGTGCAGGTCGGGGCGCAGGTGGGTCTGCGCGAACCATCCTGGCCGCACCCGGGCGCCCAGGGTGAACGCCCCGGTGTGGACGATCGGCTCCCCGGCCAGCAGCCGCAGGAAGTGTGACTTGCCGGTCCCGTTGAGGCCGAGGACGCCGATCCGCTCGCCGTACCAGATCTCGGTGCTGAAGGCGCGCACGAGGCCGGGCAGGGCGAGGTCGCGCACGGTGAGCGCGCGTTTGCCGGTGCGGCCGCCGCGCAGGCGCATGCGGATGTTCTGCTCCTTCGGCGGGCGCTCCGGCGGGCCGGCCTCCTCGTAGCGGGCGAGCCGGGTCACGGCGGACTGGTAGGCCCCGGACAGCGCGTCGTTGCGGGTGGCGCGCTGGCGCAGCGTGTGGACGGCGCCGCGTAGCCTCGCGCGTTCCTCCTCCCAGCGGCGGCGGCGCTCGTCGAGGCGGGCGGCGCGGTCGCGGCGGGCCTGGGGGTAGCCGGTGTAGCCGCCGCCGTGCACCCACACGCCGCGCGCCTCGACGGTGACGATCCGGTCGGCGACCTCGGCCAGCAGCCTGCGGTCGTGCGAGACGAGCAGCACGGTCTTGGCCGAGGCGCGCAGCTCGCCCTCCAGCCATTCCTTGCCGGGTACGTCGAGGTAGTTGTCCGGTTCGTCCAGGAGCAGCACGCCGTCGGGGCCGCGCAGCAGCGCGTGCAGCATCAGGCGTTTCTGCTCGCCGCCCGACAGCGTGCGCACGTCCCGCTCCCGCGCCGACGGGTACGGCAGGCCGAACGCCGCCGTCGTGCACACGTCCCAGACGACCTCCAGCTCGTAGCCTCCGGCGTCGGCGTAGTCGCTGAGCGCCTGGGCATAGGCGAGCTGGCTCGCCTCGTCGTCGCCCAGGGCCGCCTCGGTCCTGCCCACCGACGCGGCGGCGGCGCGGACGGCCGCGGGCGCGACCGACAGCAGCAGATCCCCGACGCTGCCCGCATCGAGGAACTGGCGCATCACCCCGATCCCGCCTCCGGCGCGCACCCGCCCGGAGGTGGGCCGCAGCTCACCGGCGATCAGGCGCAGCAGCGTGGTCTTCCCGCCGCCGTTGGGGCCGGCCAGGGCGGCCTTGGCGCCCTCGCCGACCTTGAACGACACCTCGTTGAGCAGCAGGCGGCCGTCGGGCAGCACGTAGGTCAGGTCGTCGACCTCGATATGGCTCACTGTTCTATTACTAGACCATGGGTCCGGTCGGCGTACAGCGTATTATCGGCCGGGTGAGCGACGAGAACGTGTGGCTGCGGCCCCGCAAACCCGCCCGCCAGGTGCTGACCATCGAGCGGATCGTGGCCGAGGCGCTCGCCCTGCTCGACGAGGAGGGCATCGACCGGCTGACCATGCGGCGGCTGGCCGAACGGCTCGGCACCGGTTCCACCACGCTGTACTGGCACGTGAAGACCAAGGACGACGTCCTCGACCTGGCACTCGACGCGGTGTTCGGCGAGGCCGAGCTGCCCTCCGGCGGCGACTGGCGGGCACGGGCCGAGCGGCTGTGCTCGGCTTGGCGGGCGGCGATGCTGCGCCATCCGTGGTCGATCACGCTGCTCGACCGGCCCATGATGGGGCCGAACGCGCTCGGCCGTACCGACTTCCTCTACCGCACGCTGGAGGAGGCCGGGCTGCCCGACGTGCGGGCGGCCGCGCACAGCCTGTCCACGTTCGTGATCGGCTCGGTCACCCTCCAGGCCCACGACGGCGCCGCCGACCTCACCGAGCACCTGCGCCCCTATCCCACGCTGGCCGCGCACGGCCTGGCCCACGACTGGGCGGCCACCTTCGCCCGCGGCCTCGGCTACCTGCTCGACGGCATGAGCGTGATCGCCCCCGTGGGGCAGCCGGAGACCGCGCGCCGCACCTGCGGGCCGTCGGCCTGAGTGAGCAGGACGATCCGGCCGTCCTCGGGATCCTGGTCGAAGACCTCGGGCGCCCACATCGCGCACTGCCCGGAGGCGGCGCACCGCTCCCGGTCCACGACGATCACCACGTCACCTCCAGCCGGTCCACGCCGTACACGAGCATCCCCACGCGCTTCGGCACCTCCTCCGGCGGTACGGCCAGCCGCAACCCGGGCAGGCGGCGCAGCAACGCGGGGAAGGCGATCTCCAGCTCCATCCTGGCGAGGTTCTGCCCGAGGCACTGGTGCGGGCCGAACCCGAAGGCCAGGTGGTGGGTACGCGGCCGGGTGAGGTCCAGCACGTCGGGGTTCTCGCACAGGGACGGATCCCGGTTGGCCGCGGCCAGCGAGACGGTGAGGAAGTCGCCCTCCGGGATCGTCGTCCCGTCCAGTTCGAGGTCCTGCGAGGCCCGCCGGAACAGGAGCGTGTCGACGACCGACAGGTAACGCAGCAACTCGTCCACCGCGGTCTTGGCGACCTCGGGCTCGTCGCGCAGCAGCGCGAGCTGGTCGGGCCGCTGGAGCAGCAGCAGCGTGCCGACGCCCAGCACGCTGGCGTTGGTCTCGTGCCCGGCGATCAGCAGCAGCACGGCGATCCCGGCCACCTCCTCGTCGGTCAGGTCGGTGCCGGCGAGCAGGTCGTCCAGCAGCCCCTCCCCCGGCCGGGCGCGCTTGGCCGCGACGAGCTCGGTGAGGAAGACCCCGAAGTCCTCCAGCGCCGCCGTGGCCGTCTCGATGTCGAGGTTCGTGTCGAGCAGCCTGACGCTGGCAATCTGGAAGGTCCGGCGGTCGGCGTACGGCACGCCGAGCAGCTCGCAGATCACCAGCGTCGGCACCGGCAGCGCGAAGTGCTCGACCAGGTCAACCGGCCGCGGCTGCCTCTCCACGAGGTCGAGCTGGTCGGCGATGATCTGCTCGATCCTGGGCCGCAGCCGGTTCATGCGCTGGAGGGTGAAGCGGCCGGTGAGCATGCGGCGTATCCGGGTGTGCCCGGGAGGGTCCATCTGGACGAACATCCCCGGCGGCGGCGCGGCCTTGTACAGCGGTACGCCCTGCTGGCCGCCCTCCACCTCGGAGCTGAAGCGGGTGTCGCCGAACAGCCGTCGGACCAGGTCGTGGCTGGTGGCGTACCAGATCTCGTCGCCGGTGTTGAGCCGCACCTTGCCGAACGCCTCGTCGGTGGCCCCGTCCGGCGGGCTGAACGGGCAGGAGCGCGTCATCGGAAGCTGTCTCATGCCTCAACGGTGGGTGGCGGGGCTGACGGCGCCCGCACGCGGCGCTGACATGAGCACGACGATCTCCTCGCGGTCCATCCCGGCGCCCCGCCGGTGGGCCAGCGAGAACGCGGCGTCGCCGAGCACGCGCCTGGTCTCCGCCTCGACGCCGGCGGCGTCGGTACCCGGCAGCCCGCGCAGCGTACCGGCCGCCCCGAGCAGCGTCGCGGCCCGCTCGGCGGCGCCTGCGGCCAGCGCCAGCCCGGCCATGCCCTCGACCGCGCCGGCGGCGGCCGGCACGTCGAGCGTGCGCAGGAGGATGTCGAACGCCTCGCGGAAGAGCCCTTCGTCGCCGGCGACCTGTCCCAGCCCGATGAGGACGCGGGCGCGCAGTTCCTCCTCCCCCACCCAGAGCGTGTGCCCGCAGCCGGTCAGCGCCTCGCGGTAGAGCTCGGCGGCCCGTCCGCCGTCGCCTTCGAGCCTGGCCACCTCGGCCCGCACGTACGTGGCCGCGGCCATCACCTCCGGCCCCTTCCTCGACCTGGCCAGCACGTCGGCCCGCTCCAGGTCGGCCTTGGCGCCGTCGAGGTCGCCCGCCCTGGCCTTGACCGAGCCCCGCAGGGCCAGCACGAACACGGTGTCCTCCGCGTCGCCGAAGACCGAGGTCAGCGCCATGGCCTCCTCGGTCAGGGCCAGCTCGCGCGCGTGTTCGCCCCGCCAGCCGGCGATCTCGGCCATCTGCAGCAGGGCCTGCGCCGCGCCCCAGCCGTCGCCGGCCAGCCGGAAGGCGGTCAGCGCGCTGCTCAGGTGCCCGGAGGCCTGGTTCACCTGGTTGCCGCCGCCCAGCCGTACCTGCGCCAGGAGCAGGTGGGCGAAGCCGCGAGACCACGGCTGCGAGCTCGTGGTGGCCGTCAGGAGCGAGGGCACGATCGCGCCGTAGTCGCTCTCGGCGACGGCGAGATAGGGGCGCACCATCTGGATCAGCGGGTACTCGGGCACCGGCCCCAGCCGCTCGGCCAGCCGCTCGGCCCGCTCCAGCAGCGGGCGGAGCTGGGCGCGCGGACCGGCCGCCGACGCCACCTGCAGCACGGACATCACGTAGTGGGCGCCGCACTCCTCCGCCCGGGGCAGCGCGAGCGCGGCGGAGGTGAGCTGGGCGGCCTCCTGCCCGAGCCCTCGCTGCCACCAGTAGAGCCACAGCCCCGCGGTGATCCGCAGCGCCGTCGCGGGCCGCCCGGCCGCGATCGCCCAGCGCAGCGCCGCGTGCAGGTTGTCGTGCTCGGCCGCGAGCCCGGCCATCGTGCCCGCCTGCCGATGATTGCGCAGGTACGGCTCCGCCCGCACGGCCATGTCGGCGAAGAACTCGGCATGGGCCAGGCGTACGGCGTGGGCGTCGTCTTCCCCCAGATGCTCGGCGCAGAAGGCGCGCACGGTCTCCAGCATCCGGTAGCGCCCTTGATCGGCCTGGACGAGCGACTTGTCCACCAGTGCCGCGAGCAGGCCGGGCGTGGCGCCGCAGACCTGCTCCGCCGCCTTGAGCGAGGCCCCCGACGGGAAGGCCGACAGCCGCGCGGCCAGCCGCTGCTCGTCGGCCGACAGCAGCTCCCAGCTCCACGCCACGACCGCCCGCAGCGTGCGGTGGCGGGCCTGGCCGCCGCGGAGCCCGGCGCCGAACAGGTCGAGCCGGTCGCCGAGCCGCTCCTCCAGCCGCTCGGCCAGGTCCTCGGCCGACAGCGCGCGCAGCCGGGCGGCGGCCAGCTCGATCGCCAGCGGCAGGCCGTCGAGGGCGCGGCAGATCCGCACGACCGCGTCGGTGGCGGCGAAGTGCGGGTCCGCGGCCCGCGCGCGGTCCATGAGCAGGCTCACCGCGGGGCTGTCCAGCGCCTCGGCCAGGTCGGCGCCCTCGGCGGGCAGCGCGAGCGGGCGAAGCGGCAGGCTGACCTCGCCGTCGAGCCCGAGCGGCTCACGGCTGGTGGCCAGCACGCGTACGCCGGGCGCCCCGGCCAGCACCCGGTCGGCCAGGGCGGCGGCCTCGTCGACCAGGTGCTCGCAGTTGTCCAGCACGAGCAGGAGCAGCTCTCCCGACAGGATGGCGACCGGGTCGCCGCCGGGCGTGAACGCGCCGCCCAGGGCGCCGAGTACGGCCTGCCCTACCCCTGCCGCCGGGGCGAGTTCGACGAAGCAGACGCGCTCGGCGAGCGGCCCGCTCACCGCCTCCGCGGCCAGCCGGGTCTTGCCCGAGCCGCCGGGGCCGACGAGCGTCACCAGCCGGTGTTCGCGCAGCAGGTCGCGCAGGTCGGCGAGCTCGCGTTCACGGCCGACGAAGCTGCTCACCTGGCGGCGCGGCCCCGGCATGGCCATCAGCGGGCGCTGGGCGTGCTCGCCGCGCAGCACCGCGACATGCAAGGTTCTGAGCTCCGGCGACGGGCTGGTGCCGAGTTGCCCGGCCAGCAGGCGGCGGTAGTCCTCGTAGCACTCCAGCGCCTCGACCTGCCTGCCGGTCGCGGCCAGGGTGCGGATCAGCAGCTCGCGCGGGCGCTCGCGCAGCGGGTCGGCGGCTACCAGGGTGCGCAGCTCCCCGATCAGGCGGGCGGGCTCGGCCTTCAGCGCGAGCTCGGCCTCGATCCGGTTCTCCAGCGCCTCCGCGCGCAGGCTCGCCAGCCGCTCGCGGTGGCCGTCCAGGCCCGGCAGCCCCGCCAGCGCCTCGCCGCGCCACAGCGCGAGCGCCTCGCCCAGCAGCCGCACCGCCTCCGGTGTACGGCCGGCCCGCCGCCCCTCGGTGACCAGGCGGGCGAAGCGGTGGGCGTCCACGTCGTCGGGGTCCACGCTGACCCGGTAGCCGGGCCCGACCCGCTCGACCGGGACGAACTTCCGCAGGCGGGAGATCTGCGACTGCAGGGCGTTGGGCGCGGCCCCCTCTCCGCCGTAGACGACCTCGCGCAGGCGGTCCGCGGAGACCGGCCGCCCGGGTTCCAGCAGCAGCGCCGCGAGCAGCGCCCGCAGGCCGTCCCCGTTGACCTGCTCGCCGGCCACCTCGGTCGTGCCCAGGATGCGGTAGCGCATACCCCGATTCTGTCCGCCGGCGCGCTCCGGCGCGGGGCTACCCGGCGGCGTCCCGGCGGGCGAACGTGATGATCTCCGGGGCGGTGCCGGTCAGGGGCTCGCGGTTCCAGTCGCCGTACTGGGCCTCGATCTCCAGCCCGGCCTCCGTCAGGAACGCGGCGAGCCCGGCCACGCCGAGGAAGCGCAGGGTGCTCCAGCTGACCTCGGGGCGCTCCCATCCCGGGCTCGTGTAGGTCTGGGTGAAGGTGACGCGCTCCGCCGTCACCTGCCGCACCTCCACGTCCACGCGCACCGGTGTGCCGGAGGCGTCGGTGATCTCGGCGCCCGTCCAGCGTTCCCAGTCACGGGCGAGCGGGTTGCGGGTCTCGAAGACGAAGCGGCCGCCGTCGGCCAGGGCCGCGCGTACGGCGGCCAGGGCGGCGCGCAGCTCGTCATCCTCGACCAGGACCTGGAAGGCGTGGCCGGTCATGACGATCAGGTCGAACGCGCCTCGCCGGCCGAACGTGGACAGGTCGCCGCGCACCCATTCCACGCCCTCACGCCGCCTGGCGACGCCGAGCATGGCCTCGGCGGGGTCGAGGCCGGTCAGGCGGCCGGCGTGGCCGGCGTCCTTGGCGGCGATGAGCAGTTCGCCCGTGCCGCAGCCGACGTCCAGCACCGATCCGGCCTCCATCACCAGCGGGAGGTAGAAGGCGAAGTCGGGGCGTCCCGCGCAGAGCGTGTCGTAGAGCTCGGCCAGGCGGGGTTCCGTGAAAAGGCGGTCAGCCATGCGCGGTCCTCCGGTAGCGGATCATCGGCCCCAGCAGGCCGGGAACCGTCTCGAACGGCGTCATCCCCAGGCGTTCCACCACGGCGATGGAGGCGGTGTTGCCCTCGTCCACCTCGGCCAGGACCTCCGGCAGGCCGGCCGGGCCCAGGGCGTGCTCGACCACCGCGCGGGCCGCCTCCGTGGCGTAGCCGTACCCCCAGAAGGGTGGCGACAGGCTGTAGGTGATCTCCAGGCCGAGATCCTCCAGCGGCCGCAGCCCCGCGGTGCCGGCGAGGGCGCCGGTCGCGCGCTCGCGGATCAGCCACAGACCGCAGGCGGAGGCGGCGAAGTCGCGCTCACTGGCCGCGATGGCCTCGGCCACCTGCCCGGCGGTGAGGACCTCGCCGTCGAACAGGAAGCGCCGCACGCCGGGGTCGGTCCAGTGGGCGAGCAGATCGGCGAGGTCGGCGGCGCCGGCGGGCCGGAGTTCGAGCCGGTCGGTGGTCAGAACGTGCTGCATCCGGCAAAGACTACGAGCCGGACCCCGCCCAGCGCGCGACGGTTTCCGCGTACGCGCCGGGTACCTCCAGCGGGAACACGTGCCCGGTGTCCGGGAGGGTGTGCTGTGTCCAGTCGGGGCGGCGGACGTTCAGGTCCTCGCGGGCGCCGTCGATGACGATGTTGTCCGTCTCGCCCCACAGGACCAGGGTGGGGGCGCTCACCCGGGAGAGGGCCGCGCGGACGGGCTCGGGGTCGACGAAGATCGCCCGCATGATCGAGGTCATCGCGGTGACGGTGTCGCCCAGCCTGGCCGGGTCCGCCGTGCGCAGTTCCTCGCCGATCAGCGCGGTCATCTCCGGCGACAGGCGGGTCAGGTCTCCGCCGACCAGCTTCTCGCCGCCGGTCAGCGTGTCACGGTCCGCGTACGTCCTGATCTTCATCTCCAGGAGGGGACGCGCGCCGGCGCGCAGGACCGTGCGGGCCAGCGGCTGCGCGGCCGACAGGCACGCGCGGCCGATCGTGCGCCACCACCGCGCCTCCTTCTCCGGCAGCCGGGCGGGCAGGGCAGGGGTGGCGAGCACCAGGCGGCCGACCCGATCCGGCGCGAGGCCGGCGAACATCGCCGCCACCAGCCCGCCCATCGACCAGCCGTGGACGGTCACCTTCTCCAGCCCGAGCGTGCCGGTGAAGGCGCGCAGGAAACGGACGTTCGGCGCCAGCCTGGCCGCGCGCGGATGTGGCAGCTCGGTGTGGCCGAACAGGGTTCCGGGCAGGTCCGGCACGTAGACGGGGCCGGAGGCGGCCAGGTGGGGAATGAGGTCCATCCACAGCGTCGCGCTGCCGCCCAGCGGATGGACCAGCAGGTGCGCGGGGCCGTCGCGCTCGGATCCGGCCCGGAGATAGTGGACGGCGGCGCCGTGCACGTCGACCGTCTCGCTGCGAATGCCCGCCCAGCGGGCGCTGACCGTACCCCAGTCGGAGTGGCGCATATTTCCCAGTATTAAGTGATGCGCTCGGCTCTGGGCGCGGCGACGAGAACATAGTCCTTCGTGCACAACGCCATCGAGCGATCCAGCCGCGCGGCGTTGAAGTAGATCTCCGGTACGGCCGGCAGCGCCGGATCCACGACCAGCTCGGTGCGCCCTTCCGGGGCGTGGTCGATCAAGCGGTACCCGGCCCCGGCGGCGTCGAGATCGGCGATCAGGCGGCCATACGCGGAGGACCCTACTCCCAGGTCCGGAGCGGCACCTCCCTGATCGGGTGGAGGTCGGCGCCGGTCCTGGCGTGGGAGTTCCGCTGGGCCACACGGGCGCCGGAGCCGGCGCGCGACGGCCACAGGACTGTCCGGATGTATGCTGGACGGGCGCGTCAGGGCGCATCCGGTCCGCGGGAAGGGCGAAGCCCACCTGGTCACGGTGTGTTGTTAGGCCTGACCTCTTTTCCGGTCTGATCATGCGGACGTCAGACGCATACGGAAGGGAGGCCATCGTGCCCATCTCTCGTCTTCCCGACCATCCCAGCGCCGAGGCGCTGCGCAAACAGGCCAAGACGCTGCTGCGCTACGTACGCGCCGGCGTGCCGGAGGCGCTGGCCATGGTCGAGGAGTTCCATCCCCGGCGACCCGGCGCGCCCAAGCTGGCCGACGCCCAGCTCGTGACTGCCCGCCGCCACGGTTTCCCCAGCTGGGGACGGCTGATGAAGCACCTGGAGACCGTCGGACGCTACACCCGCTCGCCGCACGAGGTACCCGCCGGCGCCGATCCGGCCGACGAGTTTCTGCGCCTGGCCTGCCTCACCTACGGCGACGACTACCCCGGCCGCCTGCGCGAGGCCGACGAGCTGCTCGCCGCCGACCCCGCCCTGGCCACGGCGAACGTCTTCACGATGGCCGCCACCGGCTCCGCGTCCGCGTTGCGCGCCGCGCTGGCCGCCGCGCCGTCGCTCGCCACCGCGGAGGGCGGCCCGTTCGGGTGGGAGCCGCTGCTCTACCTGGCCTACGCGCGGCTCAAGCGGCCCGGCCGGTACGCCGAGGCCGCCCGCGTCCTGCTCGATCACGGCGCCGACCCGGACGCCGGGTTCCTGTGGGACGGGCTGCCGTCGCCGTTCACCGCCCTGACCGGCGCGTTCGGCGGTGGAGAGGGCGACCAGCCGCCGCACCCGAGCGGGCTGGGGCTGGCCCGCGTTCTGCTGGCGGCCGGTGCCGACGCCAACGACGCCCAGACCGTCTACAACCTCGGACTCGGCGGCTCCTGGTCCGACGACACCGCGCATCTGGAGCTGCTGCTGGAGTACGGGCTCGGCCGCGGCGACGGCGGGCCGTGGCGCGAGCGGCTCGGGCACGAGCTGGCCTCGCCGGCCGAACTGCTCGCCGAGGAACTGGCGACGGCCGCGCTGCGTGGCGGTCCGCGCCGGGTCAAGCTTCTGCTGGAGTACGGCGTGCCGGTCGACGGGCCGGGTGCGCATCCGGTGTTCGGCGGGCGGACGCCGTACGAGCTGGCGCTCGTCCACGGCCACCGCGAGGTGGCCGGGCTGCTGGCGGCGGCGGGGGCGCGGCGGCCGGAGCTCGACGAGCTGGAGACGTTCGCGGCGGCGTGCATGAGCGGCGACGCCGGCGCGGTCGCCGCCCTCGGGCCCGAGGTGCTCGCGCGGGCGCTCACCGAGACGCCCGGCCTGATGAACCGGGCGGCCGAGCACGGGCGGCCGGACGTGGTGCGGCTGCTGGCGGGGCTCGGCTTCGACGTCGGGCACCGGGAGCGGAGCACTCCCCTGCACCTGGCGGCCTGGAACGACGACGTGGACACCGTCACGGCGCTGCTCGAACTCGGGGCCGACCCATCGGCGAAGGACGACGAGCACGACTCGACGCCGCTGGGCTGGGCGGAGTACGGGGGCAAGCGGCAGGTGGCCGCATACCTGGGGATGACATACCCCGGGCTGATGTAATCGCGCCCACCACCCGGCAGGCTTGCCTCCATGAGAATCACCATCATCGCGGTGGTCACCGTGCTGGTGCTGGCCGTCGGCGGGGTGGCCTGGGCCTACCCGTCGGTGGCCGCCACCGCCTGTCCTGGCTGCTATGGGCTGAGCTCCGCCGGTGACGACGTCCACGTGGAGGAAGGCGTGCCTGCCGGGCCGGTCCTGGCGACCGTGGCCGCCGCCCGGCGGCTGGTCGGCGACTTCTACGGCGGTCGGGTGAGCACGCCGAGAGTCCTCGCGTGCGGCACCGCCTCCTGCTACGCGGGCATAGGCGGCGGCAAGGAGAAGGGCGTGGCGGTCCTGAACCGCGCGGTGATGCTGTCGCCGGGCGGCCTCGATCCGGTGATCGCCTCCCACGAGATGGCACACGTGGAGCTGCACGCGCGGCTGTCCGGGGAGGTGCCGCAGTGGTTCGACGAGGGCTTGGCGGTGGTGGTCTCCGGCGACCCGCGCTACCTCGGCCCCACCGGCGACCGCTGCCTGGTGGAGCCGTCAGGGGCGCTGCCGGTGACGCTGGCGGAGTGGCTGCGGGCGGCCTCGGCCGATCGGCAGACGTACGCGAAGGCGGCCTGCCGGGTCAGCCGCTGGCTTGCCGCCCATGGCGGCCGGGACGGAGTCCTGCGCCTGATCGGCAGGCTCAACGCCGGCGAGCCGTTCACCACGGCGGCCCGCTGACCCCCCACGACAACCCCCACCAGAAGAAAGGCACGCGATGACCCAGTCCTTCGGCGCCCAGCCCGCATTCCGGCGAACCCCGTTCACCGCGGAGGAAATGGCCAGAAGTGAGGCCAACTTCTCCCCCTTCGTCGCCCAGCAGCTCATCTCCCACGGTCACTTCCGGGTGGCGGCCGACAACCCGGAACTGGTGGAGCTGTTCCAGAACGTGGCCCGCCGGGTGAGCGACATGCTCGGCCAACGCGTGGTCAGCTACTCCAACGGCCGATACCTCATCATCACCTTCGCCGACCAGCCCCCTCCGGCCACACCCGAAGCCCCGCCCCAGCCCCCTCCGGCCACACCCGATGCCCCGCCCCGGGACCCCCGGCCCTGACCCGCTCACCCGCCCCGTCCGTGACTTCACCCGCGCGGGCCGGGTTGGTGACCGACGAACTCCACGGGCCAGCGAGCACGGCTGTCCGGATCGCCCGCGACCTCGCCGACCGGGCGATCCGCGCGGATCCCGCGGTAGACGCGCATCCTGGCGCCTCCGTGACGCTCTTGCCCCTCTCGGTCCTCCACGCCCGGAGGCGGGCCAGGTCGCGTGGGGGCCGGGCAGCAGGCGGGAGACGACGGGCGGCGGAGGTCAGGCGCCTTTGGACAGGAGGGTGGTGATGGCGGTGCGCAGAGCTGGGGCGGTGGCGTCGCCGAAGGGGCCCTCGGGATAGTCGACGACCCAGACGTGGAGCATTTCGGGGGTGGCGGGGAGCTTCGTGGTGCCCTTGGGGCAGGTGCCGTCCGGGTTCAGGACGGCCACGCCGCCGCCGGGCAGGCCGCAGAGGTCGTCGTGGGCGTGCCAGTGTGTGAGGGAGCCGCCGATTCTGGGGCCCTGGGCACCCGGAGGCATGATGTACATCGCGCCCAGCAGGATGCTGCCGCCGCCCGGCTTGCGGTAGTACACCAGCGCTTCGGGGCGGGTCGGGTCGAGCACCCGGTCGTCCATGATCCACGCCATCTTGGTGAGGTGAACGACGCCACCGGTGTCGATCGACTCGGCGAACCCGGCTTTCGTGGCCGCCGCCAACGTGGGCCACCGCTTGGGCAGTTCCTGCTTGGCCGCCGCCACGGCCAGGTCCGCGGCCGCCCGTTCCCCCTCACTCGGCGGCACCACCGGCCCCTGGTCGCCATGCTGGTGCCCACCCTGCTGATCGGCGCTCGGGTCCGTGCCGGGCCGCGTATCCGTGCTCGAGCCGGTGCCGGGCCCCGTGCCCGTGCTCTGGTCGGTGCCGTGCTGGTGGCCTCCCGCCGCCGTGGTGTCCGCCTGGTCCGCGGGTACGGCGTGGCCGTGGGTGCCGAAGACGGGCAGGAAGACCGTACCGACCGCGACCACCACCAGCCCGGCCACCAGCCCCGCCCCGATCCGCCCCGACCGGCTGGGAACGGCCGGGCGCGCGGTCCGGTCCAGCAGGGCGAGAGCGCAGCAGACCAGGACGATCTCCAGGGCGGTGGCGAGCACGTCCGGGGCGCCCACGGGTTCCGGCCGGCCCGCACCGGGGCCGAAGGGAACGCCGAGGGTGCGGCTGACTCCCCACAGGGCCACGATGGCGGCGTTGCCCACGATCCCGGCCAGCAGCACGGGCCGCGCGGGGCGACGCAGGACCACCGCCGCCCAGAGCACCTGCGCCCACCCGGCCACCGCGAAGAACGCCCCATGCCGCCAGTCCATGGCGAAGTGCTCCCCCATGGCCGCGAAATGCACGGCCCCCGCCCCGGCCGACAACACCGCGAGCACCACCAGACTCCCCGGCACCCCCGCGCCCACAGGATCCCCACTCTCCGGAGTTGCCCGCGAAGCCCGCCCACCTCCGGACGGCTCCGGCCGCCCACCCGCAGAGGACGCGGCGCCACCGGATGACTCCGGCCCTCGACCCTGGGGAGCCGCCGCGTCGCCGGGCGTCTGGGGAGCCGCGTCGCCGGGCGTCTGGGGAGCCGCGTCGCCGGGTGTCTCCGGCTGTGTGCCTGCGGCAGGCTCCACACCCTCCGGTGGCGCCGGGTCCGTGGATGACGTCGCGTGCCGCTGCTCCGGTAACGGCGAGTCCGTGGATGACGTCGCGTGCCGCTGCTCCGGTAACGGCGGGTCCGTGGCAGGTGGGGGGTTCGAGGGCTGGGCGGGGGTGCTGGGGTCTGGGGTGGGGGGCATGGCGGCCTCGCTCCGCTGACGGCTGACAAGCGCTTGCGCCGATTATGCACGCCCAACCCCACCCCCCACAGACCCAGTTACGAGCCAGGCACACGTTTTCGGGAGAGACACACGGGGGCACGTATCCAAAGGTGAGAGTCGACGATCACGCAGGTCACACCATAGGATGGGATTGGCTAGTTAACTGGTAGGGAATAGGGGAGTTATGTACGCCACCGCGACCATCGTCAAGCCGCTCCCCCCAGAGCTCTTCAGGACGCACGGCGCGAGCGCGGAGATGCGCTGGGACGCCATGGCGGGCCAAGGTTTCCATACCCCCACCGACCGCTTCTTCGTCCGCAACCACACCTTCACCCCGTCCATCGACCCCGCCACCTGGCAACTGGCCATCCACGGCGACGGTGTGCGATGTCCGGGCGCGTACACCTACGACCAGTTGCGCGCCATGCCCGCCCGCACGCTGGACGCGGCGATCGAATGCGCGGGCAACGGCCGCCGCTTCTACGGCACCCAGCAGGGTGAGCCCGCCCCCGGCACGCAGTGGGCTCTCGGCGCGATCGGGGTGGCGCGCTGGCGCGGTGTGCCCCTGCGGTACCTGCTGGAGCGCTCGGACATCACCGCCAGAGCCGTGGACGTGCTGCCGACCGGCCTCGACGCCCCCTTTGAACACCACGGCCACGTACGCCGCCCCCTGCCCGCCGGCAAGGCCATGGACGACGTCCTGGTCGCCTACGAGATGAACGGCCACCCCCTCCCGCCCGACCACGGATTCCCGGTACGCCTGGTGGTGCCGGGATGGGTGGGAATAGCGTCCATCAAATGGCTCGGAGACATCGAAGTGGCCACGCGTGAATTGTTCACCCCGTGGAACACGGAGTTCTACCGCGACGTCACGGTGAACCCGGTGAAAAGCGCGCTGGAACTCGGCTGGAACGCGCAGGTACCCTTCGGCCGCCCGCAACTGCTGCGCGGCCGTTCGTGGTCGGGCCGTGGCCGGGTGGTCAGGGTCGAGGTGAGCTTCGACGACGGGCGGACCTGGCGCCGGGCGGAACACCGCGGCCCGCACCTGGTCAGCGCCTGGTTGCCGTGGCACATCACGTGGGTGCCGAGGCGCCTGGGCGAGCGGTCGATCCTCGTCAGGGCCACCGACGCGAGCGGCGCGACGCAGCAACGGAAAAGGCCGCGGCACGAGTTCGGGTATCACTTCGACGCCGCGGTAAGACACCCCATTACCGTTATCCATGGATAGACAATTGTCACCGAGTCGCTGAGCTGCGGGTCCGCGCGGAGCATCCGAATTCATCTGTAAGACTCTCGCGGAAACGTCCCGGAAACCCCGCGATGTGAAGCTGACCTCGAATCGAACACCCGGGAGAAGAGCCGATGCGCCAGCTGACCGCACTCGACGCGCAGTTCCTCAACGCCGAGTCCGCGACGACCTCCGCCCACGTGGCGGGGCTGGCCATCCTCGACCCGCTCGGCGGCGTCCTCGACCGCGAGACGCTCGCCGCGCTGCTGCGCGAGCGCATGCACCTGTCGCCCGCGCTGGGCCTGCGGCTGAGCGAGGTGCCGTTCGGCCTCGACCATCCCTACTGGGAACCGGACCCGGCGTTCGACCTGGCCAATCACCTGTTCGAGACGGAAGTGGCCGCGCCCGGAGGCGAGTATCAGCTGGCGGACGCGGTCGCCCGCATCCACGCCGGGCAGCTCGACCGCACCCGCCCGCTCTGGGAGATGCACCTGCTGCGCGGCCTGACCGGAGGCAGGGTCGCGGTCTACACGAAGGTCCACCACGCCGCCATCGACGGCGTCTCGGGCGCGGAGACGCTCGCCGCCCTGCTCGACCTCTCGCCGGAGCCACGGGTGATCGACGTCACGCCGCCACCGGCCGAGCGGGGCCCGGGTCTGGCGGGCATGCTGTACGGCGCCGCCGTACGCACGGCCGCACACCCCGTGCGCGCCCTCGGCTCGCTCGCCAGGGCGGCAGGCGAGCTCGACGCGATCCCGCTGGCGGCGGGGCTGCCCGGCGCGCGGCAGATCGCGCAGGCGGCCAGGCTCGTCGCCGGCGACCGGCGACCGCGGCCGGAACTGCCCGGCCTGATGGCGCCGCGCACGCCGTTCAACGGGCCGATCAGCGCCGAGCGGCGGCTGTCGTTCTGCTCGGTGCCGCTCAAGGACGTCAAGGACGTCGCCAAGAGGCACGGCATGAGCGTGAACGACGTGGTCATGGCGCTGTGCGCGGGCGCGCTGCGGACCTGGCTGCGGGATCGGGACGCGCTGCCGGAGGAACCGCTGATCGCGGCGGTGCCCGTGGCGGTGCGTACGGCGGGCGCCCGGCAACTGGTCGGCAACCACATCTCGGCCATGGTCACGCCGCTGGCGACGAACGTGGCCGACCGGCACGCGCGGCTGCACGCGACCCGTTCCATGATGCGCGCGGCCAAGCGGCGCTTCGCCGCGGCCTCGTCGAGCTGGCTGCACGAGCTGTGCTCGCTGCTGCCGCCACCGGTGACCCGGCTGGCCTCCCCGGCGATCTTCCGGCTGGCGGCGGTGGCCTGCCCGCCGATCAACCTGATCATCAGCAATGTGCCGGGCCCGCGGTTCCCGCTGTATCTGTGCGGGGCGAGGGTGCTGTCCTACTACCCGATCTCGGTGCTGACCGACCTGAGCGGCGGGGTCAACATCACCTGCTTCTCCTATGACGGCATGCTCGACTTCGGCGTCGTGGCCTGCCCGGAGCGGCTGGACGACGTCTGGTCGCTGCCGCGCCACCTGCGCGCCGCGCTGGACGAGCTGCTAGATGAGCGAGTGGGCGATGAGCTCGGCGACGGCGTCGGGGTCGATCTGGTGTCCGGTTAGCTGGCAGAGGTTCTCCTGGTAGAGCAGGACGGCGGCGAACGTGGCCGCCGCCACCTCCAGTCGCGCGCTCTCGCCGCGCCGGCCGGGCAGGGCGAGTTCGAGCGCGAACCTGGAACGCCTGATCAGCTCGCCGTTGAGCCGCCCGAGGCGGTCCTTGACCGAGCGGTGGGTGTCGGCCTCGCGGAACAGGATGCGCCGCATCGCCGGTGAGGCGCGCAGCGGCAGCCTGCGGGCCAGCTTGGACAGCGTGCCCGCCGGATCGCCCGGCACGGCGTCGACTTCCTTCGTCTCCTCCACGAGGGTGCGCTCGTCGATCAGCGCCACCAGCACGTCGATCTTGCGCGGGAAGTAGTGGAAGACCAGTCCCTTGGGCACCCGCGCCAGCTTGGCGATGACCGCGGTAGGGGTGGCCTCGTAGCCACCGCCCGCGAACAACTCCTCGGCCGCGTCCAGGATGCGCGTGCGCGCGTCACCGATCACCACAGCCGAACGATATCGCCACGGCTGACACGCCTGCCATGCCGTCCAGGGAAGATCACCGTACACACCCCATCGTACATTGATGTAGTATTTGCGACATCGATGTCGCAAACAAGACGAGGATGTGTGATGGCTGCCAGTCGTGACGAGATCGTCGCCGTGGCGATCCACCACCTCAACCACGCGCCGAACGCGTCGATGGCGGAGATCGCGCAAGCCGCCGGGATCAGTCGCGCCACACTGCACCGGCACTTCAGCACCCGCGCCGAGCTGCA
Source organism: Nonomuraea sp. NPDC050394 (assembly GCF_044459065.1). Classification (NCBI taxonomy): domain Bacteria; kingdom Bacillati; phylum Actinomycetota; class Actinomycetes; order Streptosporangiales; family Streptosporangiaceae; genus Nonomuraea; species Nonomuraea sp. NPDC050394. The sequence goes on from NZ_JBITIO010000003.1 coordinate 424,211, forward strand.
GTACGAGCTCAGCTCCCGGGCCATGGACGCCTGGGCGAAGACGCACGCGGCCGTGGGCCTCGACGAGGCCCTGAGCGCCGGCCTCGACGCCGCCGGGCTCAAACGGGTGCTCGACGAGCTGCTGACCGTCACGCTCGCCCACTCGGACGAGCACGGCTTCGCGCTCACCGACCACACCGCGGACCGCCACGAGGACCTGGTGCGCCGCGCGCACGAGCTGGAGGAGAGGGAGATCGCCCTGTTCACCGCCGCGCAGCGGGCCGGCGTGCTGCGCGCGGACCTGCCGCCGCGCTGGGTAAGCAATCTCGTGTACGGCCTGCTCGTGGCCGTGAGGGAGAGCATGCGGCGGGGGGACGTCGCGCGCAGGGACCTGCCCAGGATCTTCCTTGAAACGTTCTATCGGGGGACCACATGACGCTCACCACCGCGCCCGTCGCGCACAAGCGCAGATGGGCCGGACTCGCCGTCCTGTCGGCCAGCCTCTTGCTGGTCGTCATGGACATGACCATCCTGAACGTGGCCCTGCCGGCGATCTCGGCCAGCCTGCGCCCCGACGCCATCCAGCTGCTGTGGATGGTCGACGTCTACTCGCTGGTCCTGGCCGGCCTGCTGGTCACGGTGAGCGCCCTCGGCGACCGGTGGGGGCGCAAGAGGATGCTGCTGACCGGGTTCGGGGTGTTCGGGCTCGCCTCCGTCCTGGTGATGTGGGCCGAGAGCCCCGGCGCCGTGATCGCGGTGCGCGCCCTGCTCGGCGTGGGCGGCGCCATGATCATGCCGTCCACGCTGTCGATGATCCGCGCGCTGTTCACCGACTCGCGCGAGCGCGCCACCGCGCTGGGCGTCTGGGCGGCCATGGCGGCGGTCGGCGGCGCGCTCGGCCCGATCCTCGGCGGCTTCCTGGTGGAGAACTTCAGCTGGCACGCGGCGTTCCTCGTGAACGTGCCGGTCATGGCCGTCGCCGTGCTCGCCGGACTGTTCCTGCTGCCCGAGTCGCGCAACCCGCGCCCCGGCCGCTGGGACGCGCTCGGCACCGTGCTGTCGATCGTCGGCATGGCCGGGCTCGTCTACTCCATCAAGCACTTCGCCAAGGACGGCCTGACCGACCCGACCGCGCTGGTGTCGCTGGCGGCCGGCGCGCTCGCGCTGACCTGGTTCGTCCTGCGCAGCCTGCGCCGCCCCGACCCGCTGCTGGAGGTCAGGCTGTTCCGCAGCGGCCCGTTCACCTCCGGAGTGCTGGCCGCGCTCACCACCTCGATCGCCATGGCCGCGATGATGCTGCTCATGGCCCAGTGGATGCAGCTCGTCCAGGGCTACACGCCGCTGGAGACGGGTGTACGCCTCCTGCCGACGGCCATCACCGCGCTGATCCTGTCACCGCTGGCGCCCGCGATGGCGGAGCGGATCGGGGCGCGTACCGTGCTGGCCGGTGGGCTGGTCGTGGCGGGGCTCGGGTTCCTGGTGCTGTTCGCGGCTCCGCTGGTCTACGGCTGGGTCGCGCTCGCGCTGCTGCTCATCGGCGCGGGCATGGGCTCGCTGGCCATCGCCTCGGCCGTGATCATGTCGGGCGCGCCGCTGGAGAAGGCGGGCAGCGCCGCGGCCATCGAGGAGACCAGCTACGAGGTGGGCGGAGTGCTCGGGGTGGCCGTCCTGGGCAGCGTCGCGGCGGCGGTCTACCGTTCGGCGCTGCCGTACACCGGAGCCCAGGCGGAGGTCGTGCGCGAGTCGATCGGCGGCGCGCTCGACGTGGCCGCCACGCTCGGTGAGCGGGGCGCGCGGCTGGCCGAGCAGGCCAAGGTGGCCTTCGGCGACTCGATCGCGGTGACGGGAGCGGTGGGCGCGGCGCTGATGCTGCTGGCGGCGGTGGTCGTGTGGAAGCTGACGCCGCGCACGCTCGACATCGGCGCGGCCCATCACTGAAGCGCGCGCTTCAGCATCGGGTACGCCCGGCGCAGCTCCCGCTGCCAGAAGGCATGGTTGTGCCCGCCTCGGTAGAAGTGGGTGGTGACCGGGATGTCCAGCTCGCGCAGGCGGCCGGCGAAGGCTCTGGCGGCCCGGCCGGCCAGGTCCTCGACCAGGTCGCCGGAGCCCGCGGCCACGTACAGGCGCAGTCCCCTGAGCTTTTCCGCCTGGTCGTAGGGGTTGTGCGCCTGCCAGTTGGCGCGCTGGCGGCCCGGGTCGCCCCAGATGCGCTTCCAGTCGGTGCCGAGGCAGCCGAGTGTGGTTCCGGCCATCACCGCCTGGGGGACGCCGTCGCTGAGGATGTGCACGGCGCCGCTGAAGGAGGCGGCGGCCTTGAAGCCGCCCTTGGCGGCGTACAGCATGGCGCCCTGGCCGCCCATGGAGTAGCCCGCGATCGCCCTGGCCGGGCCGGCGCGGTAGCGGGACTCCAGGAGCGGCAGGAGTTCCTTCAGGTGGTAGGTCTGCCATTTCGGGGGGCCGCCTTCGCCTCCGTTCCACCAGTCGGAGTAGCTGCCGCACCGGCCGCCGTCGGGCATGACGACCATGAGGCCGTCGTCGCGGGTGAGGTCGTCGACGTCGGTCCTGGCGGTCCAGGACGTGTGGTCGTCCAGGCCGCCGTGCAGGAGCCACAGCGCGGGCCAGCGTGCGCGTTCGCCCCAGCCCTTCGGGAGCAGGAGGCGGACCTTGGTGGTGGCGTCGAGGGCGGGCGAGCGGAGGGTGAGTTCGAGGCGGCGCTCGTCCAGCCGCTTCTCCTCCAGCACCTCGATCGCGGGCTCCGGTGATTTTTCCGGATTTTTCACTACTTGGGGCTGCCAATTGGCCCTTAGGGCGATCACGACCAGCACGAACAGCGCACCCGCGAGGATCGCCCCGATCAGGCAGCCACGCATCCGGGCTCGCATCGGCCCTCCTCACGCGGCACCCGGGCCCTGACGGCGGAACCGCTGTTGGATGCGCGGATAATAGCGAGGTGAGATCGATCGGCACCACGGCCCTGTCCGTGTTTCCTCTTTGCCTCGGCACCAACGTCTTCGGCTGGACCGCCGACCGCGAGGCGTCCTACGCCGTCCTGGACGCCTACGTCGAGGACGGCGGCAACTTCCTCGACACCGCCGACGTCTACCCCGCGTGGGCGACCGGGGAGTCCACCGCCGAGCGGATCATCGGTGACTGGATGATCGAGCGCGGCAACCGCGACTCCATCGTCCTGGCCACGAAGGTCGGCATGCTGTCCGGATGGGCGGGCCTGGCGCCCAGGACCATCAGGACCGCGGTGGAGAACAGCCTGCGCCGCCTGCGTACCGACCGGATCGACCTCTACTGGGCGCACGTGGACGACGAGGGCACCCCGCTGGCCGACACGCTGGCCGCGTTCGACGCGCTGGTGCGGGAGGGCAAGGTCCGCTACATCGGCGCCTCCAACCACACCGCCCCACGCCTGGCGCAGGCGCTGAAGGTCTCCGACGACGAGGGCCTGGCCAGGTATGTGGCGCTGCAGCCGGCGTACAATCTGATGGAGCGCGGTTTCGAGGGCCCGCTGCGCGACGTCGTGGAGCGCGAGGGGCTGTCCACCACGCCGTACCACGCGCTCGCCCGCGGCTTCCTGACCGGCAAGTACGCCCCCGGCGTCACCGTGGACAGCCCCAGGGCGGGCAGGGCGGCCGAGTACCTCAAGACCGAGCGCGGCCTGCGCGTCCTGGACGCCCTCGCCAAGATCGCCGCCGTCCGCGACGTGGAACCGGCCGCGGTCGCCGTCGCCTGGCTCGCCGCCCAGCCCACGATCACCGCCCCGATCGCCAGCGCCCGCACCCCGGAGCAGCTCAGGCCGCTGATGGCCGGAGCGCGCCTGGCGCTGGGCGCCGAGGAGCTCGCCGCTCTGGCCGGGGCCTCAGCCGCCTGAGCCGGGACGCCGGGCGCCGGCGACCGTCAGGCGGATGGAGTACAGGTCGCCGGCCGAGTTGGTGACGAACAGGTTGTTGCGCTTGGGCCCGCCGAAGACGAGGTTCGAGGCGGACTCGGGCAACAGCAGCCTGCCGATCAGCGTGCCGTCGGTGGCGTAGCAGCGAACGCCGTCGAGGGCGGCGGCCCACACCCGGTCGTGGCAGTCCACGCGGATGCCGTCGAACCAGCTCTCCGCGAACACCTTCCCGCCCGACAGGGCGCCGTCGCCTGCCACGTCGAAGACGCGGAGGTGGCGCTCGCGGGTGTCCACGACGTACAGGAGGGACTCGTCGGCCGAGAAGGCCAGCCCGTTGGGCCGGACGAAGCCGGCGGCGGCGATCCGCAGTTCGCCCGTCGCGGGGTCGAGGCGGTAGACGTGGTCGCCGCCGATCTCGCTCTCGGCGGGGCTGCCCTCGTAGTAGCCGGTGATGCCGTAGCGCGGGTCGGTGAACCAGATCGTGCCGTCCGAGCGCACCACGACGTCGTTCGGGCTGTTCAGGCGCTTGCCCTCGAAGTTGTCGGCGAGCACGGTGATCGTCCCGTCGTGCTCGGTCCTGGTCACCCGGCGGGCACCCTGCTCGCAGGTGACCAGCCTGCCTTCGAGATCGACCGTGTTGCCGTTGGCGTTGCCCGAGCCGTGCCGGAAGACGCCGACGGCGCCGGTCGTCTCGTCCCAGCGCAGCAGCCGGTCGTTGGGGATGTCGCTCCACACCAGGTACCGCCCGGCGGCGAAGTAGGCGGGACCCTCGGTCTTGCGGCTGCCGCGGTGCAGCACCTCGACGTACTCGTCGCCGCCGTCGAAGGCGAACCGCTCGTCGAGTACCTCGAAAACCGCCTTGAATCTGTCCATCGTCACAACTCCCCCTTCTACCATCGAGCCCGTGTGGCAACTCCTGCGGGGTAACGTCCCCTTCCGATGGTTGTGGGTCTCGCGCTCCGTCTCGTTCGCCGGTGACTCGCTCAGCCTGGTCGCCCTCATGGTCTACGTCGCCTCCTCCACCGGCGAGGCGCTGGCGGTGTCGCTGCTCCTTCTCGCCGGCGACTTCGCCCCCGCCCTGTTCGCCCCGCTGACCGGCGCGATCAGCGACCGCTACGGACACCGCCGCGTCATGATCACCTGCGAGTTCGCGCAGGGGGCGCTGGTCGTGCTGATCGCCCTCTGGCTGCCGCCGCTCCCGGTCCTGCTGGCGTTGGTGGGCCTGCGCGCGGTGATCGGCCAGCTGTTCCAGGCCGCCTCGCGCTCCGTGGTGCCGTCGCTGGTGCCCGACCGCGACCTGGAGCGCGCGAACACCGCGGTCGGCCTCGGCACCAACGGCGGCGAAGCCCTCGGCCCGCTGGCCGCGTGGGCGCTGCTGTCGGTGATCGACATCCGCGCCGTCCTGCTGATCGACGCCGCCACTTTCCTGGTCTCCGGTCTCGTCCTCACCAAGGCCATCCGGTACGGCGGGGCGCCCGGCGAACCGCACACCCGGGGCTCCCTGCTGTCCGACACCCGCGAAGGCCTGCGCTACATCCTGAGCCACCGCCTGATCAGAGCCGTCGGCCTGGGCTTCTTCGCCGTCGTGGCCTTCAACGGCATCGACGACGTGGCCCTGGTCTTCCTGGCCACCGACCTGGGCGACCCGGCGTCCGCCGGTTTGCTGCTGGCCGGCCCCGGAATCGGCCTGCTGGCCGGCTACGTCCTGCTGGCCCGCCGCGTCCCGCCGCAGATGGGCGCGTTGCTGGTGGCCGGGTTCGCGGTGAGCAGCGCGGGCAACCTGCTGACCGGGTTCGCGTGGGCGGTGGGGGCGGCGCTGGCGATCCAGACGATCCGCGGCCTGGGGATCGCGGCCATGGACGTGGCCTCCACCACCCTGATCCAGCGCAACGTGGCGCCGGACGTGATGGGCCGCACCTTCGCCACCCTGTACGGCGCCATAGGCGTGGCCGCCGCCCTCTCCTACGTGGCAGGAGGCCTCCTCCTGGACGCCACCTCGGCGGCGACGGCCTTCATCATCGCCGGCGCAGGCGGCCTCCTGGCCACACTGGCCACCGCCATAGCCCTCCGTCCCACCCGCCACTCTCCGCCTGCAGCCAGCACCCACAGTCCCCCAAGCCCGGAAGAGCAGCCAGACCCAGAAGACCCGAAAGGACACGACAACCCCTGACCAGAGCCCCACCAGCCCCAAGGGCCCAGGCTTCCGGAGACCCCAGGAGGCCGAGAGGCGAGGGGCCGAGAGGCGAGGGGCCGACAGGCGGGTTTTGCGCGCCGAGGCGGCGGGAAGGTGGGCGGTGGGCTTCGGCGCGTTGGTGCGGCGGCCGGCGGAAGGCACGGCGGCTGGGCAAACGTGCGTTGTGACGGTGAGGACCACGTCCGACTGCCGGGCACCCCGCACGGACGCGCCGCCCACGGCGGCGGGAGGCGTCGGCTGGGCTTGCCGTAACCCCAAAAAAGACGCAAAGCCCCGAAAAAGGCGCGCGCTCAGCGGGAGGACATCAGGGCGGCTGCGGAGACGAGGGTGGCGAGGTCGGGGTCGGAGAGGCGGGACTCGGTGGCGATCTTGACGTGGCGGGCCTTCTTGCCGGTTCCCTCCAGCAGCGCGGTCGGGTCCTGGGTGAGCAGGTCGGCACCGCGGGCGAACATCAGGTTGATGTGCGCCTGATGCAGGGCGATCGCCACGATCAGCCCCTTGTACGTTCCGGGCTGGTACGTGTAGGCGATCAGGCGGGCCGGTTCGTCGACCTCCTCCTGCGCGTCCGGCAGCAGCCGGTGCAGGAAGTTTCGGGCGGCTCCGGCCAGGGTGCGGATCTCCGGTGAACAGGTGGCGAGCAGCGCGGCGGCCTGGTCTTCCATGACAAGACTCTATCTCCCGGGCTCGGCCGGGAGGGTGGGGCGCCCGGGTCCGGGCGCCCCACGCGGTCAGTGCTCGGTGGCCTTCTCCGCGCCCACGCCGGTGAGCGAGCGGACCTCGATCTCGGCGTACTTGGCGGCGTTGTACTCCTTGCTGAGCACGGTGCCGAGCCAGCCGAAGAAGAAGCCGAGCGGGATCGAGATGATGCCGGGGTTGGACAGGTTCCAGAGGTGGAAGTCGGCGCCCTTGATCAGCGCGGTCTTCGAGCCGGAGACCACCGGCGAGAAGACCACGAGGATCAGGCAGGAGATCAGGCCGCCGTAGATGGCGGCGACGGCGCCGGCGGTGTTGAACCGCTTCCAGAACAGGCTGTACAGGATCGCCGGCAGGTTGCCGGACGCGGCGACCGCGAAGGCCAGCGCGACGAGGAACGCCACGTTCTGGCCCTGGGCGAGGATGCCGAGTCCGATGGCCGCGGCGCCGATGACCAGGGCGGAGACCCGGGCCACGACGACCTCTTCGCGCTCGGTGGCGTTGCCCTTCTTGAACACGTGGGCGTACAGGTCGTGGGCGAAGCTGGACGAGGAGGCCAGCGTGAGCCCGGCGACCACGGCCAGGATCGTGGCGAAGGCGACGGCGCCGATGAGCGCCAGCAGGACGGTGCCGCCGACGGTGCCGAAGAAGTTCTCGCCGATGGCCGCCGCGAGCTGGGGCGCCGCGGTGTTGCCCGCGGTGTCCGAGGCGGGGATCTTGACCAGTGCCGCGGCGCCGAAGCCGAGCACCAGCGTCAGCAGGTAGAACGTGCCGATGATGCCGATGCCCCACAGGACGGACTTGCGGGCGTCCTTGGCGGTGGGCACGGTGTAGAAGCGGATGAGGATGTGCGGCAGGCCGGCGGTGCCGAGGACAAGCGCGAGTCCGAGGCTGATCAGGTCGATCTTGCCCATGATGCCCTGGGCTTCGGTGCCGTACTTGAGGCCGGGTTCGAGGAACGCCGCGCCCTTGCCGCTGGCCTCGGTGGCGGCGCCGAGCAGCGTCGAGAGGTTGAAGTTGTACTTGGCCAGCACCAGCACGGTGATCAGCGCCGCGCCGCCCATGAGCAGGACGGCCTTGACGATCTGGACCCAGGTGGTGCCCTTCATGCCGCCGAACACCACGTAGACGATCATCAGCGCGCCGACGGCGACGATCGTCCAGTTCTTGGCCTCGGCGCTGGTGATGCCGAGCAGCAGCCCGACCAGCGCGCCCGCGCCGACCATCTGGGCCAGCAGGTAGAAGATGCTGACGACGATGGTGGAGACGCCGGCGGCGGTGCGGACCGGGCGCGGGCTCATCCGGAAGGCCAGCACGTCGGCCATCGTGAACTTGCCCGAGTTACGCATGAGCTCGGCGACCAGCAGCAACGCCACCAGCCACGCCACGAGGAAACCGATGGAGTACAGGAAGCCGTCGTAACCGGACAGCGCGATCATGCCGGCGATGCCGAGGAACGACGCGGCCGACATGTAGTCGCCACCGATGGCCAGGCCGTTCTGAACGCCGGTGAAGGAACGCCCGCCCGCGTAATAGTCGGCGGCCGTCTTGGTGTTGCGGCTGGCCCAGAAGGTGATGCCGAGCGTGGCGGCCACGAACGTCAGGAACAGGATCGTGGAAAGCGTGGACGAACTCACTTGGTCTGCTCCTCAACCTCGTGCCGGAGCTTGTCGGCCAGCGGGTCCAGCTTCTTCTCCGCGTGCCTGGAGTAGGCCCAGGCGATCAAGAAGGTGGAGACGAACTGCAGCAGGCCCAGAATCAATCCGACGTTGATGTTGCCGAGCACCTGAATGCCCATGAAGTCCCGCGCCCACCCGGACAGCACGACATACAGGAGGTACCAGACGAGGAACGCGACCGTCATCGGGAAGGTCCAAGCGCGGAACCGGCGCTTCAACTCCTGGAATTCCTTGCTCTGCTGAACCCGCTCATAGACCGACGCGTCGTGTTCTTGTGTTGTCACCATGCCTCCCGCTTAGTGTGATGGGGATCACGCACAAGGTAAGAGCGCAAACTACCCTCCGTGGAGGTCCACAGTCCCGTCGTTCGGCGAGCCGCCGCCGCGTGGCGTTTAGTTGGGCATGGCCTGCGGTGAAAGGTCCGTTTGACGCGATAAGCGGTAACCGTCGCCGTTTCACGGGATAAGTCCGGGCATTCGAGATAAATGGCCGCTTGACTTGTATACACTCAACTACCCTGTGTAATCAAGCAAGCTCGCCGGCGGCCGGGCACCGCACGCGGAAGGGCCTGACCGGCGGCAGCGTCAGCCCTTGACGGCCCCGGCGGTCAGGCCCTCGACGATGTAGCGGCGGATCGCGGCGAACAGGATGAGGGTGGGCACGACCGAGACCACGGTGGCGGCGGCCATCGAGCCCCAGTCGATGTCGTACTGGGTGATGAAGGAGTTCATGGCGACCGGCACCGTCTTGGCGTCCTCGCTGTCGATGAAGGTGATGGCCAGGAACAGTTCGTTCCAGCACTGCACGAACGCGAAGATGAACGTCGCCGCGATCCCCGGCAGCATCACCGGGATGACCACGCGGACCAGCGCCGACAGCCGCGAGGCCCCGTCCACCTGGGCGGCCTCCTCCAGCGCGACCGGCACCCGTTCGTAGAAGCCGCGCATGATGATCGTGGAGAACGGCACCAGCATGGCGACGTAGACCACCATGAGGCCGGCCAGCCGGTTGAGCAGGTCGAGGTCGGACATCAGCAGGTAGAGCGGGCCCAGGGCGATGAACAGCGGGATCATCTGGGTTACCAGGAAGGCCAGCATCAGCGCGCCCCTGCCGGGGAAGGTGAAGCGGGCCAGGGTGTAGCCGCCGAGGACGCCGATCACGGTGACCGCGGCCGCGGCGACCAGCGAGACCATCAGGCTGTTGGCGAGGTAGCGGCCGAAGTCGGCGAACTCGAACAGCTCCGCGTAGTGCTCGAAGGTGAGGTTGGCCGGCCAGTACTTCAGCGGCATCGAGAAGATCTCGGCCTTGGGTTTGAGCGAGGTGACGACGATCCAGTAGAGCGGGAAGACGGTGATGAGCAGCCAGGCGCCCAGCACCGTCCCCTTAGCGAGCCTTTTCACCATCGGCGGACCTCGTCACGTTCAGGTAGAAGATGCTGAAGGCCAGCAGCAACGCCAGGACCAGCAGCCCGACGGCGCCGGCCCGGCCGTAGTCGCCGCCCATGACCTGCTGGATGAGGAAGGTGGTGACGATGTCGGTGCTGCCGGCGGGCCCGCCGCCGGTCATGGAGTAGATCAGGTCGGGGAAGTTGAGGATCCAGATGATCCGCAGCAGCACGATCAGCGCCAGGGTGGGCCGGATGTGCGGCAGGGTGACGTGCCAGAACTGGCGCAGCCGGGAGGCGCCGTCCACGCCCGCCGCCTCGTAGAGCTCCTTGGGGACCGACTGCAGCGCGGCCATGATCATGATGGCGAAGAACGTCGTGCCGTACCAGACGTTGGCCACGATGACCGAGGTCATCGCCCAGCCGGGCGTGGACAGGAAGCCGATGCGCTGGTCGATGATCCCGGTCTTGAGCAGCAGGTCGTTGATCACGCCGAACTGCCCGTTGAACATCCACCGCCACAGCAGCCCGATCAGGAACCCGGACATGGCCCACGGGAAGAACACCCACGCCTGGTAGAGTCCCCGGCCCCTGAAGTGCCTCCTGAGCAGCAACGCCAGCCCGAAACCCAGCACGAACTGGAAGAACAGCGAGACCACGACCCACGTGCCGGTGTTGCGCAGCGAGGTCCAGAACCGCTCCTCGGCCAGCACCGCGGCGAAGTTCTCCAGGCCGACGAAGGGCGTCTGCGTCAGGTCGAACAGGTTGTAGCGCTGGAAGGCCATGACGCTGCCGCGCACCATCGGCCAGTAGGTGAACAGGACGACGAACACGATCCCGGGCAGCAGGCACAGCGTGATGAACGCCGCCCTGCGCCCGGTGAACGCCCTCTTGGTCACGAGACCTTCTTCGCCTGGTCGGCCCAGAAGGCGTCCCAGGCCTTGAGCACGTCGGCCGTGCTCTTCTTGCCGGTCAGCAGGGCCTGCACGTCACGGTCGGAGTCGACGAGGAACTGACTCCATCCCGGGTAGTCCACGGGCCGGATCGTGATCACCTGCTTGGGGTCCTGCTGCGCCTCCAGGTAGGCCTTCCAGGCGCCCTGGGAGAACTGCGGGTCGCTCTGCGCCTGCTTGGAGATCGGGATGAGCGAGTTGCCCTTGGCGAAGCGGATGCTCTGCTGCGACTCCGACAGGAACTGCACCAGCTTGACCGCCTGGTCCCGGTGCTTGGTGAAGGAGGTGACGCCCCATCCGGCGTAGCCGACGGGCTGGTAGGCGTAGCCGCTCGGGCCCTTCGGGATCGGCGCCGTGGACCACGCCTTGACCCCGCTCTCCTCGACCGTCTTGATCACCTCGGGGTCCTGGATGAGCATGCCGGTGACGCCCGAGGTGAAGCCCTGCACCATCTCCGGGTAGGCCCACGAGACCGAGTCCGGCGGCGAGGCCTCCTTGAAGATCTTGACGAACAGGTCGAGCGCCTGCGCGGCCTCGGGAGTGGCGAAGATCGTGCGCTTGTCCTTCAGGTAGAAGGACTTGTCCGGGTTGAGTGCCTCGCCGTTGTAGGCGCTGATCATCATGACGGCGTAGTCGGCGCCGCCCTTGCCGCCGCGGAAGGAGTAGCCGAACCGCTCGCCGCCGGTCATCTTCTTGCCCGCCTCGTACAGCTCCTGCCAGGTCTTCGGCGGCGCGGCCATGCCCCAGTCGGTGCGGTAGAAGAGCGTGCGCTGGTAGAAGCCATACGGGATGAGGTACGGCTTGCCGCCCACCTCGACCGCCTTCTTCTGCGTCAGGTCGGTCAGGCCGGCCCAGCCGCTCCATCCGGTCGTGGGCAGTTCGCCGAGCCAGCCGTTGTTGGAGAAGGACTTGGCCGTGTGGTCGCGGACCTCCAGCACGTCCAGGTCCTTCTTCGTCTGCAGGATCTGGGTGATCTTCTGGTCGGCGCTGTCCAGCGGCGGCGAGATGAGCTCCACCTTGACGCCCGGGTTGGCCTTCTCGAAGTCGGCGAGCAGTGACTTGAGCAGCTTGGTGCGCTCCGGGCTGGTCAGGCTCTCGACCATGCGCAGCCGTACCTCGCCGGGGCCGGAGCCGGAGGACGACCCGCAGCCCGCGAGCAGCACGGTGAGGGCGGCAAGGGCAAGGAAGGATTTCACGACGCCTCCATAGATGTGACAGCGCTGTCAGTCACGCTAGGCGACCGACACCCTCCAGCGCTAGACCGAGGTCCTTGATCAATGTGTCCGCGGCCTCAAGGCCGACCGACAGCCGCACCAGGCCCACGGGGATGCCCATGGTCGCCCGCACGCTCTCCTCGACCGACAGCGCCGGCACGTTGACCAGCGACTCGAAGCCGCCCCACGAGACGCCGATGCGGAAGTGCCGCAGCCGGTCCAGGAACTCGGCCGCCTCCTCACGCGACTCGGTGTCCAGCTCGATGCTGAACAGGCTGGAGAAGCCGGACATCTGGGCCTTCGCCCGTATATGGCCGGGGTGGGAGGGCAGGCCGGGGTGGTTGACCACCCGGACGGCCGGGTGCTCGTCCAGGAAGGCGGCGACGGCCAGGCCGCGCTCCTGGTGCGCGGCCATCCGCACCGGCAGCGTACGCAGCCCCTTGATCACCTTGGCGGCGTCGTGGGGTGACATGGCGGCGCCGTACAGCTGATACTCGGTCAGCGCGAGAGGCCTGATCAGCCGCGACGGGCCGGCCACCACGCCGCCGACCAGGTCGCTGTGCCCGCCCACGTACTTCGACAGCGAGTGCAGCACCAGGTCCACCCCGAGCGTGAGCGGCTTCTGGAAGATGGGCGTGGACCAGGTGTTGTCCATGGCCGTGACGAGGCCGCGCTCCCTGGCCCAGCCCGTGACGGCCGCGATGTCGAAGACCTCGTAGCGCATGTAGGACGGCGACTCGAAGTAGAGTAGGCGCGTGCTCGACCTGATAGCGCTGTCACACCCCGCGAGATCGCTGACGTGCGTATGCGTGACGCCGAATTTCTCCAGATAGCGCAGAAACTGGGTCGTCGGCCCGTAGACGGCGCCCAGCACCAGCACGTGGTCGCCCGCCGACACCAGCGACGAGATCGTGGCCGAGATCGCGCCCATGCCGGAGGCGAAGCACTTGGCCCGCTCCCCCCGCTCCAGCGCGGCGAGCTTGCGCTGGGCCAGGTCGACGGTCGGGTTGGTGCCGCGCCAGTAGACGTAGCGCTCGTCCTCGTCCTTGATCGCCTCGCCCAGCTCACCGGCCGTGCGGAAGGTGAACAGGGAGTTCTCGAACACCGGCGGGTTGACCGCGCCGAGCAGCCAGGGCTCGTCCTCGCCGAGGCGTCCGCAGATCCATTCATCATCCATGGGGGCAGAGTATGACAGCGCGCAAGCCGACCATGGCCGACGTGGCCAGGTACGCGGGCGTCAGCCTGAAAACGGTCTCCCGGGTGGTCAACCGGGAGCCGCACGTCAGCGCCGAGGTCCAGCTCAAGGTGGGCGCCGCGATCAGCGCGCTCGGCTTCCGCCGCAACGAGGCGGCGGCCCGGCTGGCCAGGGGCGCCACGATGCTGACCATCGGGCTGGTCATGGAGAACATCTCCAACGAGTTCTACTCGCGCCTGGCCAAGGCGGTCGAGGCGGCGGCCGCCGAGCACGAGGCGCTGGTCGTGTTCGGTTCCTACGAGGAGCGGCCCGAGCGCGAGCGCATGCTGGTCGAGTCGATGTACGCCCGCGGCGTCGACTCCCTGATCGTCGTACCGTCGTCGGGCGACCACGCGTGGCTGGCCAGGCACACCGGCCTGACCACGGTCTTCGTGGACCGGCTGCCGCCCGGCCAGGACAGCGACGTGGTCCTGCTCGACGACCTGAGGGGCGGCCGCCTGGCCACCGGGCACCTGCTCGCGCACGGCCATCGCCGGATCGCGCTGGTCTCCGACGACGTACGGCTGAGCTCGGTGCGCGACCGGGCCACCGGCTACCGCGAGGCGCTCGGCGCCCCGGACGAGCGCCTCGTCGTGCACGGCGTGTTCGACCCGTGGCGGGTCTCGCAGGAGGTCGCCCGGCTGCTCGACCTGGCCGACCCGCCCACCGCGTTCTTCGCCACCAACAACCGGGCCGCGATCGGCATCCTGCAGGCTCTGCGCGAGCGCCCGGAACGCCCCGCCTACGTGGGTTTCGATGACTTCGCGCTGGCCGAGGTGTTCAACCCCGGCGTGAGCGTGGTCCGCTACGACATCGACCGCATCGCCCGCAGCGCGGTCGGCCTCCTGCTCGATCCGTCCGGACGGCCGCGCCGGGTTACCGTACCGGTGGAGCTGGTCGTACGCGGATCCGGCGAGCGCGGCCCCTAACCCTTGGGACGCCAGTCGCCGCGGTCCAGGTCGAGGTCCTCGGGCGTGTGCAGGCGGACCATCGTCCTGGCCACGCCCGGCGGCACCCGGTGCGGGGTCAGGAACGACACCGCCACCATCACGGTGAACGCGATCGGCACCGTCCACGCCGCCGGCTGCGCCAGCAGCGCGTTGATGACCCCGTCGTACGGCCCGCCGATGATCGTGGCCAGCACCGCGCAGCAGGCCAGCCCGCCCCCGGCGAACAGCCCGGCCAGCGCGCCCGTCGTGGTCAGGCGCCGCCACCAGATGCCCAGCACCAGCAGCGGGCAGAACGAGGAGGCCGCCACCGCGAAGGCCAGGCCCACCACGTCGGCCACGGGCAGCGAGCGCGCCCACAACGCCAGCGCCAGCGGCACCGCCACGGCCATCAGCGTGGCGATCCTGAACGAGCGCACGCCGCCGCCCAGCAGATCCTGCGCGATCACCCCGGCCACCGACACGGTCAGCCCGGACGAGGTGGACAGGAACGCCGCGAACGCCCCCGCCGTCACCAGCGCGGTCAGCAGGTCCCCGAGCGTGCCGCCGACCATCGTGCCGGGCAGCGTGAGCACGACCGCGTCGGTGCGGGCCAGGTCGGGGGTGTACAGCCGGCCCAGCCAGCCGTAGGCGGCGGGCAGCAGGTAGAAGGCGCCGAGCAGCGTCAGCACCACGAGCGTCGTACGGCGCGCCGCCCGCCCGTCCGGATTGGTGTAGAAGCGCACCAGCACGTGCGGCAGCCCCATCGTGCCCAGGAACGTCGCCAGGATCAGGGAGTACGTGGAGTACAGCCCGTACTCCTTGCCGCTGCCCAGCGGCATCTGCCAGGTGGCCGCGTCGGCCGCGCTCAGGCCCGGGGCGCCGTCGCGCTTCCAGGCCAGCAGCAGGAACACCAGCGGCACCGCCAGCGCGGTCAGCTTCAGCCAGTACTGGAAGGCCTGCACGAACGTGATCGAGCGCATCCCGCCCGACAGCACGTTGACCGCCACCACGACCGCCACCAGCAGCCCGCCGACCCAGACGGGCGCCCCGGTGATCGTGCGCAGCACCAGCCCGGCGCTCTGGAACTGCGGCATCAGGTAGAGCCAGCCGATCAGCACCACGAGCACGCTGGCCGTACGGCGCACCGCCATCGACTCCAGCCTGGCCTCGGCGAAGTCGGGCAGCGTGTACGCGCCGGAGCGCCGCAGCGGGGCCGAGACGAGCACGAGCAGCACCAGGTAGCCGCCGGTCCAGCCGACCGGCAGCCACAGCATGTCGATGCCGTAGGTGAGGATCAGGCCGGCGATGCCGAGAAAGGAGGCGGCCGACAGGTACTCGCCGCCGATGGCCGAGGCGTTCCAGAGCGGGCTGACGGTGCGGGAGGCGACGTAGAAGTCGGAGGTGGTACGGGAGAACCGGATGCCGAACGCGCCGATGAGCACCGCGGCCACCACGACGACCACGACCGCGGTCAAGCTCATCGGATCGGCTCCGCCGGCCCGATGAGGTTGACGAGACCGTGCTGACCGCTCACTCGCTTCGCTCGCTCATCTGCGCTCGACCAGGTCGGCGAAGTGGCGCTCGTTGCGTTCGGCCTGCCGTACGTAGAGCCAGGCTCCCACCACGAAGGCGGGATAGATGAGGCAGGCGAGGACCGCCCAGGGCAGCGGCACGCCGAGCAGGTGCAGGCCGCGCACGTCCGGCAGGAGCAGGAACAGCAGCGGCAGCCCGCCGATCACGCAGGCCAGCACGGTGCAGACGAACAGCGCCAGGCGGAACTGGGTGCGCAGCAGGGAGCGCATGTAGACCTCGCCGACCACGGTCTGCTCGTCGATCTCGCGCGTGGCCGGGTAGCGGCGGCGGCGCGCGGCGGCGGTGCGGGGGCTGGTGACGGCGACGCGGCGGTTGCTCATCGTTTGGCTCTTCTGACGAGGAGGTCGCGCAGCTCACGGGTGTGGCGGCGGCTGACCGGGATCTCGGTGCTGCCCACGGTCACCGTGCACCTGCCCGAGTCGATGTGCAGCTCCTCGATGTGCTTGACCGCGACCAGGTGGCTGCGGTGGACCCGGACGAACCCGGCCGTGGCCCAGCGCTCCTCCAGCGTGTTGAGGGGGATGCGGACCAGGTGGGTGCCCGTCTGGGTGTGCAGGCGAGCGTAGTCGCCCTGCGCCTCCACGTACACGACATCGGCGGAGGAGACGAAGCGCGTCACCCCGCCCAGCTCGACCGGGATGGTGTCGGCGTCCTCGCCGTCGGGCGCCACGTCGGAGGACAGGGCGACCCTGCGGATCGCCTCGGCCAGGCGTTCCGGGCGTACCGGCTTGAGCAGGTAGTCCTCGGCCTTGATCTCGAACGCGTCGACCGCGTGCTCCTCGTAGGCGGTCACGAACACCACCCGGGGCGGGTTGGCGAACTGGGCCAGCAGGCGGCCCAGCACCACGCCGTCGAGCCCGCGCATCCTGATGTCGAGGAAGACCGCGTCGACGGGGCGGCCCTCGGCGATGCCGCGGTCGAGCTGCCGCAGCGCCGCGGCGCCGTCGCGGGCGGTCAGCACCTCGTCGATCCGCGGGTCGGCGCGCAGCAGGAAGGAGAGGTCCTCCAGAGCCGGAAGTTCATCGTCGACCGCCAGGACGCGCAAGCCAGCCACGCAACACTCCTTCCGATCCCTTGACAGTGATAAAAGCGACAAGAGGCGTCAAGCCCGTCACGCGCAGGTCACAGGTCACTAGCGGGCCGAGACCCCCGGGTGGTACTTCGGCACGCGCACGTTGACCTTGGTCCCGGCGCCCTTGCCGGTCTCCACGACCAGGCCGTACTCATCACCGTAGACCTGGCGCAGCCGCTCGTCGACGTTGGCCAGGCCCACGCCGCCCGCGCTGACCACCTCCCCGGCCAGGATGAGCCGGAGCCGGTCGGGGTCCATGCCGAGACCGTCGTCCTCGACGCTGATGCGGCACTCGGCTCCGGCGTCCTCGGCGACGATGGTGATCCGGCCGACGCCGTTCTTGCTCTCCAGGCCGTGCCGTACCGCGTTCTCCACGAGCGGCTGCAGGCACAGGAACGGCACGGCGACCGGCAGCACCTCCGGCGCGATTCTGAGCGTGACCTGGAGCTGGTCGCCGAAGCGGGCCCGCTCCAGGATCAGGTAGCGGTCGATGGAGCGCAGTTCCTCCGCCAGCGTGGTGAAGTCGCCGTGCCGGCGGAAGGAGTAGCGGGTGAAGTCGGCGAACTCCAGCAGCAGCTCACGGGCGCGTTCCGGGTCGGTGCGGACGAACGAGGCGATCGTGGTCAGCGAGTTGTAGATGAAGTGGGGGGAGATCTGCGCGCGCAGCGCCCGTACCTCGGCCTCCATCAGGCGGGTGCGGGAGCGGTCGAGCTCGGCCAGTTCAAGCTGGGAGTCGACCCAGCCGGCCGTCTCCTGCGCCGCGCGCACCAGCCCGGCGGAGGCGTGCGGGCCATAGGCGGCCAGCGAGCCGACGATGCGGTCGTCGGTGGTCAGCGGCACCACGACCGCGTGCCTGATCGGGCATTCGAGCAGCTCGCACGGGATCGACAGCACCTGGGTACGGCCGTCGCGCAGGGTCGCCGCCGCGTGGTCCAGGGCGTCGGCGGCGTGGTGGTCACCGATGCCGTCGTACACCAGCAGCCGCTCGCCATCCGTGATCGCCAGCGCCGGCGAGCCGAGCAGCTCGCGCAGGTGGCGCGAGGCCTTCTGCGCGCCCTCGGCCGTCAGCCCGGCGCGCAGCGGCGGCGCGGCCAGCGAGGCGGTGTGCAGCGTCTCGAACGTGGCCCGCTCGGCCGGACCGGTCCCCAGCTCGCGGCGGCCGCGCAGGACCCGCCACAGCACCACGGCCGGGACACCGACCAGCACCACCGCCAGGATCAGGCCGACGGCGAGTTCCATGACTTCCTGATCAGCTCGGCGTAGGACTCGGCCTCGGCGTCGTCGGCGTACTTGGTGCGCGGCCAGAAGAAGCCGCGCAGCCCGTCCTTCTTGTGCCGCGGCACGATGTGCACGTGCAGGTGGGCGACGCTCTGGCTGATTCGGTTGTTCATCGCGACGAACGTGCCCGCCGCCTGCAGGCCCTCCTCCACCGCGCGGGAGCCGGCCTGGACGCGTTCGAAGAACGGGCCGACGTCGGTGAGGTCGGCCAGCGTCTCCACGTGGCGGCGCGGCACCACCAGGACGTGGCCCTTGAAGACCGGCCTCGTGTCGAGGAAGCCGACGGCCACCTCGTCGGAGAAGACCGTGAAGGCGGGCCGTTCCCCCGCGATGATCTCGCAGAACAGGTCGGTGCTCACCTGCCGACTTTAGCCGCGAACGCCGACCAGCTGCTCACGTTGGGGCCGCCCCACTCCCGGGGCGCGTGCAGGAAGTGCTCGCCGACGTGCGCGGCCAGCCGCTCGGGGGCCTCGGCGACCTTGCCGCCCCTGACGTGGTAGACGAGGCCGCCGGGGCGCCCGCCCATCGCCATCCAGGGCAGCCAGGGCGAGACGCGGCTCCAGGAGAAGAAACTGGGCACGTTCGCGGCGCCGGAGTCGACGTCTTCGGCCTTGGCGAAGAACTGGAACAGCTCCAGGGCGCGATAGGTGTCGTTTGCCGAATTTTCCGGAAATTCCGCGACTTTGAGGGGTGAGGGGTAGGCGAGACGGATGTCCACATTGAAGATGACCTGGTCGCCGATCCGCGTCTGCGGGACCGGGTAGGCGCCCAGACGCTGATTGACCGGGTCGTTGAAGACGTGCTGGACCTCGACCTCCCGGCCGGTGAACGGGTTGTCCCAGGTCCCCAGGATCTCGCGGGACTTCGGGTCGAGGTAGGCGGCGGCCTCGCGGGTCAGGAGCTGCCAGGCGCCGTCGGCCTCGACCACGCGCGCCACGTTGAGGCCTTCGAACCCGAACAGGTGGTGCGGGCCGTCGTCGTCCTGCCAGCCGTACACGTCGCCGGTCCACCACGAGATCGTCTCGGCGCCGTCGGTCGAGGCGCGCACCCGAAGGAAATCCATGGGGTGAAGCCTCTACGACCACGCGTCAGGTTTCAAGACACTCTGTCGTGATCACTTGACGGTGATGGTGAAGATCGCGGTTCCGGACTCCCTGACGCTGTCCGGGGCCGACGGCGTCTTCTCCGCCCCGCAGCGCCAGCAGTTGTACAGCTTGACCTCCGTCGTGCCCGGCCGCTTGGCGTTGAAGACGAAGTAGCCGCTGCCGCCGCTGCCCGGGGCGTCGCCTTCGCTCTCGTGCTCCTCGCTGATGAACGAGGCCACCGTCGCGTCCGGCACCTCGACCAGCGACCAGTTGTCGCCGACCGACGGGTTGTCGGCGACGACCAGCGAGAAACGATCGCCCTGGCTCACGTCGACCTGGGTCGTCCGGCCCTTCGCCCCCTTGACGACGGTGCCGTAGTCGCTGACCGCCGAACCCGCGCCACAGCCCGCCGCCGCGACGGCCAGCAGGGCCGCCGCGGCCCATGTCCTCTTCACCTGCCGCAGCGTACCGTTCCCTCCTCGGGGGTACGGCGGCGCGTTCAGCGCTTGCGCTTGAGCAGGCGGCGTACGACGAGGGCGACGATGGTGCCGACCGCGGCCATCACCAGGATGGGGCGCTTCTTCGCCTCCGTGGCGGCGGCGTCGGCCACCTCCCCGGCCTTGTCCGTCGCGGCCGCGGCCGTGTCCTTGGCGGCCACCGCCATCTCGCCCGCCTTGTCCTTCGCCGTCGCGGCAAGCTCGCCCGCCTTGTCCTTGGCCGCCGCCGCCGTGTCCTTGGCCGTGGCGGCGACCTCGCCCGCCTTGTCCTTGGCCGTGTCGGCCATGTCGCCTGCTTTATCCCTAGCCGTCGCCATCGCGTCGCCTGCCTTGTCTCTCGTTCCGGTCGTCTCATCGGACTCCGCGCCGGCCGGGGTACCCACCGTGGCCCGGTGCGCGCCCACGTCTCCCGCGCTGCGGTCCCGGTCCATCCCGGGATCTGCCTCGGTCATCGCCGGGCCCCTCCTTCACCATGTCGGCACGGATGGAGGCGCCCGCGGTGCGCTGCCGCCTCCTCCGACGAGAAAGGCGCCTACCCAGCCGGGAGGCGCTCTATCACGGCTGTCCCCCGCGCAGGTCCTCGCGCATGGCGTCGCGGGCGGCGAGGAGCGGGTCCTTGTCCTCGGCGTGCTCACGGATCGCGGCGCGCTCTTCCTCCGCGCGCACGTCCGTGACGTCCCCGTGCGTGTTGTCGGCCGCGACGAACACGCCGCGCGCCTCGCGCGCCGCTTCGGCGGCCTCGGCGTTCTCCGCCGCACCCGCCCGGGTCTGCGGCACGTTGATCGAGGTCGAGTCCACGGGCGTGCCCACGACGGCCTCGTGCGCGCCGACGTATCCCGCGGTCACTCCCTCGACGTACTCCTCGTGCTCCTCGTGCTCCTCGTGCTCCTCCATCGGCCCTGCCTTCCCGTGCTCTCACCCGTGGTTCTAACCGCACGGGTCGAGATCAACGGCAAAGCCCAGGCCACGATGTGGTCAGCGCCGGGCGAGCCTCAGCAGGAACCCGACCACCGCCGCGGCGTCGGACGACTTGGGCACCTCGCACCAGCCACCCGGCTTGTCCGGCGCGGCGAACGGGGAGGGCAGCTCGCACGGCGGCGCCGGCGGTTTGGGGCGTTCGCACCAGGATCCGGTCATACCTTCAGCGTACGTCGGCCCCCACCGCCGCCGCGAGCCTCCGGCGAGGATCCATCCGGTAAGCGTCACTCCACCGGCGGCGTGCTGTCGGTGGTCGGCGGTAACCTGCCGGGGTGCTGGTGGTGCATGGGGTGTGGGCGGGTGGCGGGCTCGCCTTCTGGGCGGAGGACACCGAGGCGGTCGGAGCCGCGTCGCGTGGTACCTGGCCACGGCCTCATCCGTTCGCCGCCGGGCATGAGGAGCTGGCCGCGCATCTCGGGCTCGCCGAACCGGCCGGCTTCCGGCACAGGGTGCTGGAGATGCTGCTGCCGGGTTCGGCCGCCGCCCCCGTGCCGTCGCCGGAGACCGGGCTTCTGGGCGACGGGATACGACCGCGGGTGCGCGCCTGGCGGGTACCGGTCGTGGTGCCGGAGGCCGGACACTGCCTCCGGCTGCTCGACTCCGGCGGGGCGACGGTGCGGTTCTGGGGCGTCGTGGCGGACTTCGCCCGCGATCTCGTACGGCGCGGCCGTGTCCTGCCCCAGCTCGTGCCGTCCGGCGAGCACGCGGAACCCCCGGCCGCGGCGGACGTGGACGACGGGTCGGCCATGTGGGCCATCCCGCAGGACACGGCGCAGGCCCGGTGGCGGGTGGTGCTGACCGGGCAGGACGCCGTGCGGTTCCGTGAGCTGGCCTTGGCGATGCCGCCCGCCTGCCGTACCGGAGCCGTGGAGCGGGCCTCGGCGGGGGTGCTGCGCGCGGCGCTCGACCACTTCGCGGACGCCCACGTCAGGACCAAGGTCCGGGAGCCACTGGTGGCGCGGCCGCGCACGCTCAGGGACCGCTGGCTGGCCGCGCTCACCGGGCCCGGCGCCTCCTGCCCGGACGTGCCGGAGCTGCGGGAGGCGCTGACCGCGTGGTACGACGCGGTGGCGTCGGCCGACAGTTCGGCGCGCGTCAGCTTCCGCCTGGTCGAGCCCTCCACGGACGCCGGTTACGGCGCCGGGGACGAGGCCACGGGAACCTGGGGCCAAGCGGGGGGTTCCGGAAACGAGGCCGGGGACGCGCGGTCCGGGAGCGATGACCGATGGCGGGTGGAGCTGGCGTTGCAGGCCGTGGACGATCCGAGCCTGTACGTCCCGGCCGACCAGATCTGGCGGGGTGAGCCACTGCCGGGCTTGCCTGCGCGGCCCGAGCGGGAGTTCCTGACCGGGCTGGGCCGGGCGGTACGCCTCTATCCCGACCTAGACCCCGCTCTCAGGGTGGCAGAACCCCGGGAGCTGGTCCTCGACACCGCGGGCGCGTTCACCTTCCTGCGACAGGCGGCGCCGCTGCTGCAGGCGGCCGGGTTCGGGGTGCAGCTGCCCCGCTGGGCCGGGCGGGCCAGGCTGGGGCTCAAGCTGACCACCCGCACCAAGAGCCAGCAGGCGGCCACCGGTCAGGGGTTCGGGTTGCGGGAGCTGGTCGACTTCCGCGTCGATCTGGCGGTCGGTGACGAGAGCATCAGTGAGGCCGAGCTGGCGGAGCTGGCCCGGCTCAAGGTGCCGCTGGTGCGCGTGCGCGGGCAGTGGGTGGAGCTGGACGAGCGCCAGCTCAAGGCGGCCCTGCGGGCGGTCGAGGGGCGAAGGGACGGCGAGCTGAGCGCGGCCGAGATCCTGCGGAACGTCGTTCAGGGCGAGGACGACGAGCTGCCCCTGCTGGAGATCGACGCCGATGGTGTCCTCGGCGATCTGCTGTCGGGGCAGGCCGAGCGGCGGCTGACCCCGCTGGCCACCCCGGCCGGGATCGACGCCACCCTGCGGCCCTACCAGGAGCGGGGGCTGGCCTGGCTGAGCTTCCTGTCGGAGCTGGGGCTGGGCGGCGTGCTGGCCGACGACATGGGCCTGGGCAAGACGATCACCACGCTGGCGCTGCTGGCCCACGAGAGGGCTCAGGCCGTACAGACGTCGCCGACGTTGCTGGTGTGCCCGATGTCGCTGGTCGGTAACTGGCAGCGGGAGGCGGCCAGGTTCGCGCCCGGGCTGAAGGTCTATGTCCACCACGGCGGCGGACGTGACGCCACCCTGGCCGAGGGCGCCGATCTGGTGATCACCACGTACGGCACCGCCCAGCGCGACCTGGAGACCCTGAAAGGCTTCACCTGGCAACGCGTCGTCTGCGACGAAGCCCAGGCGATCAAGAACAGCGGCACCCTGCAGGCCCGCGCCGTACGGGCGATTCCGACCCGCACCCGCCTCGCCCTGACCGGCACCCCGGTGGAGAACCACCTGGCCGAGCTCTGGTCGATCATGGAGTTCTGCAATCCCGGGATGCTGGGCTCGCGCTCCGCGTTCAGGTCCCGCTACCAGGAGCCGATCGAGGCCCGCCAGGACGAGCAGGCCACGCTCGCGCTCAGACGCGCCACCGGACCGTTCGTTCTGCGCCGTCTCAAGACCGACCGGTCCATCATCACCGACCTGCCGGAGAAGCTGGAGGTCAAGGAGTGGTGCTCGCTCACCCCCGAGCAGGCCTCCCTGTACCAGGCGGTGGTCGACGACATGATGGGCAAGATCGACGGCAGTGAGGGCATCGAGCGGCGCGGACTGGTGCTGGCCGCGATGGCCAAGCTCAAACAGGTCTGCAACCACCCGGCCCACCTGCTGAAGGACGGTTCGCGGCTGCCGGGCCGCTCGGGCAAGCTGGCCCGGCTGGAGGAGCTGACCGAGGAGATCGTGGCGGAGGGCGAGAAGGCGCTGGTCTTCACGCAGTACGCGGAGTTCGGCACGATGCTGCAGCCGCACCTGGCCGCCCGGCTGGACCGCCCGGTGCTCTGGCTGCACGGCGGCCTGGCGAAGAAGGCGCGTGACCGGCTCGTCGACCGGTTCCAGAACGACCCGGAGCCGATGGTGTTCCTGCTCTCGCTGAAGGCCGCCGGCGTGGGCCTCAACCTGACCGCCGCCAACCACGTCATCCACGTGGACCGCTGGTGGAACCCGGCCGTCGAGAACCAGGCCACCGACCGTGCGTTCCGCATCGGCCAGCGCAAGAACGTCCAGGTGCGCAAGCTGATCTGCGCGGGCACCCTCGAAGAGCGCGTGGACGAGATGATCGAGCGCAAGAAGGCGCTGGCGGAGCGCGTGGTCGGCACCGGCGAGGACTGGCTCACCGACCTGTCCTCCCAGGAGTTGCGCGAGGTCTTCCGCCTGGGCGCCGAGGCGGTGGGCTGAGCATGCCGGTCGGCAGGGACGGATGGTACGACGGCGGCCGGCCGATCGCGGTCGAGGGCGGGCTCAAGGCGCGCACCCAGCGCGGCACGATCGGCGCCTCGTGGTGGTCGCGCAGGTTCATCGACATCCTGGAGCGGGTGTGCGACAAGGGGCGGCTGGCGCGCGGGCGCACGTACGCGCGCAAGGGCCAGGTGCTCTCGCTGGAGCTGGCCGCGGGACTGGTGAGCGCCGGCGTGCAGGGCTCGCGCCCGGACCCGTACGAGGTGGCGGTCAGGGTCGAGGTGTACGCCGAGGCGCTGTGGGCCGAACTGGAGGCGGCGATCGCCGGGCAGGCGGTGCACCGGGCCAAGCTGCTGGCCGGGGAGATGCCGGCGGAGATCGAGGAGGTCTTCGCCGCGATGGGCGTCGACCTGTTCCCGCGCGATCTGGACATGGAGTGCTCGTGCCCGGACTGGGGGTTTCCGTGCAAGCACCTGTCGGCGGTGCTCTACCTGCTGGCCGAATCGTTCGACGACGACCCGTTCCTGGTACTGGCGTGGCGGGGCCGTACCAAGGAGCAGTTGCTGGGGTCGCTGGCCGATGACGGCGGGACGGGCGGCGACCCGCTCGCGGTGACGGACGTGCCGTTCGCCGACCGGCCGGCCGACTTCTACGCGGCGGGCGCGAGCGTGCGGCGGCCCGAGCGGCGGGCGGCCGGCGCGCCCGATCTGCTGCTGCGGTTGTTCCCGCCGCCGGAAGGGCTGGCGCACCAGCTCGGACCGGCCTATATCGGCATGGCCGCAGATCTTGAGGCACCCGCCGGCGAGACCTAATATGAGGGCCCTCTCGCCCCGAACCGGAGAGGACTCCTCGTGAGCTCACCCGCGTTAACGGCAAAGGTCTCCGGCGGTTGGACGGCACGGCTCGCCCTTGCCCAGCTCGGGCTGATGATGGGCTGGTTCACGCTCATCCAGATCGTGCTCCCCCAGCACATGGTGGTGGTGGACGACGCGAACAAGGAGGCGTCGCTGGCGGTGGTGTTCGCCGTGGGAGCGGCGGTGTCGATGGTGTCGAACGTGGCGTTCGGCGCGCTGTCGGACCGCACCCGCGGCCGCTTCGGCAGGCGCCGCCCGTGGATCATGTTCGGCGCGCTGACCGGCGCCGCGGCCCTGGTGCTGCTCGGCACCCAGCAGACGGTGCTGGGCATGACGATCGGCTGGAGCCTGGTGCAGCTGACGTTCAACGCGGCGTACGCCTCGACGGTCGCGGTGGTGCCGGACCGGGTGCCGGAGTGGCAGCGCGGCCGGGTGCTGGCGGTGGCGGGCGCGGCGCAGGCGGCGGGACCGCTGCTGGGCGGGCTGGTGGTGGCGCTGGTCGTCACCGGCGTGCTGCCGTCCTATCTGGCGATGGCGCTGCTGCTGCCGGCGACCGTGCTGCCGTTCGCGCTCGCGACCGGCGAGGGGCCGGTGCCGGACGCGGCCAAGGCCCGCTTCGACTGGCGCACGCTCTGGGTCAGCCCGCGCCGCCACCCCGACTTCGCGTGGGCGTGGGTGACACGTTTCCTGCTGAACCTGTCGATCTCGATGGGCACCGGCTACCTGCTCTACTACCTGCGTGACGCGATCGGCTACGAGCGGCTGTTCCCCGGGCACGGTGTGGACGAGGGCGTGCTCATCCTGCTGGCGGTCTCCACGGTGGCCGGCATCGCGCCCACGCTGCTGTCCGGCTGGCTGTCGGACAAGATAGGCAAGCGGCGCCCGATCGTCAGCGTGGCGGCGCTGCTGACCGCCTCGGCGGGGGTGCTGCTGGCGTTCACCACGTCCTGGCCGACGGTGATCGTGGCGGCGGTGATACTCGGGGCGGGCAGCGGCGCGTTCCTGGCCGTGGACCAGGCGCTGCTGACCCAGGTGCTGCCCACCGACCTCGACCGGGGCAAGGACCTCGGCGTGCTCAACCTGGCCTCTGCCGGGCCGCAGGTGCTCGCGCCGGTGCTGGCCGCGCCGCTGGTCACGCAGCTGGGCGGCTATCCGGCCCTCTACACGGTCACGGCCGCCGTGGGCATCGCGGGCGCCCTTCTGGTGTGGAAGATCCGCGGGGTGCCGTAGCGTCGGCGCATGCTGATCGAGACGGCCGAGCGGGTGGCGCGGGAGTTCGGGCTGGGCGAGGTGGCGGCGGAGCCGGTCTACGCGGCACGCGGCGAGCTGGGCCTGATCTGGCGGGTGGACACCGACCGGGGTTCGTGGGCGGTCAAGGAGTCGCTCATCGACGTGGCCGAGCACGACGCCGCCGCCGACGTGGCCTTCCAGCGCGCCGCCGCCGCGGCCGGAGTGGTGCTCCCGGCTCCGGTCGTGGACCGCGGCGGGCGGGTGATCCTGCGGGCGCGGCCGTACGACCTGAGGGTCTATGAGTGGGCCGATCTCGCCGCCGGCGAGATCACCGCCGCCCAGCTCGGCGCGGCGACCGCGAGCGTCCACCGGGTACGGCACGCCGCCCGCGGCCCGGTGCCCGCCTGGTTCGCCGCCCCGCTGGGCGCGGAGGGGTGGGCGGGGATCGCCGCGAGGTCGCGGCGCCAGGAGTGGGAGGACGCGCTGCGCACCTGGCTGGACGACCTCGTCGCGGTGGAGGCGATCGTCGTCGCGCCGGATCCGGCACGGGTGACGACCTGCCATCGCGACCTCAACGAGGAGAACCTGCGCATGTCGGCCGCGGGCCTGCTCACCGTCCTGGACTGGGAGAACTGCGGCCCGGCCGTGCCCGCCTGGGAGCTGGCCGCGATCGTGGCCCGCGATCCCGAGGTCTACCCCGCCTACGTGGCGGCTGGCGGTCCGGCCCGGGTGACCCGGCCGGAGGACTTCTCGATGCGCGTGGCCGTACAGGGGCATCTGCTGGAGTTCTACGCACGGCGGGCGAGCGACCCCGCGGAGGGCGAGGAGAACCGGGCGCGCTCGCGCGCCCGCCTGCGCGAAATGCTGACGCGGCCGCTCACGCTGGAGCGGATCTCAGCGGTCCTCGAAGGTCTCCGGGACCATCACGCGCACCCCGTTGGGCACCACGCGCAGCCTGATGGGGGTGCGTAGGCGCACCTCGCCGTCGACGTCGGCGGCCATCGGCGGGTCGGTCTCCAGGAGCATCTCGCGGCCGGTCACGAACGGCCCGCCCGCCATGCTGCGCCAGCGGCCGGACGCCGCCCGCACGAGCGTCTCGCCGAGCAGCCGCAGTTTCTTGCCGGAGCCGAGCTGGTAGGCGACGAGCTGGCCGTTGTCGATGCTGATGTCCTTGGCCACCTGCCAGCCGCCGTGGAAGCGGCCGTTGGCGATGTTGAGCTGGTGGGTGAGGAGCTCGTGGCGCTGGCCGTCGACGGTGATGAAGGCGCGGAACGGCCGGTGGCCCGGCAGGATCGTCAGCGCGGTCAGCGGGTAGGCGGGGCGGCCGATGATGCGCTTGAGCCACGGCTTGACCTTGCCGGCCACCTCGACGGAGACGCCGAAGCTGGCCAGGTTCGCGAACGGGCGGTCGTCGGCCATGCCGAGGTCGATGTCGGCGACCTTGCCGGTGGCGAAGACGTTGATCGCGCCGGCCAGGTCGAGCGGCAGGCCGAGGCTGCGGGCGAAGTTGTTGGTGGTGCCGAGCGGGAGCACGCCGAGCGCGACGTCGCGGTGGGCGATGTGGCGCACGGCCGACGACAGGGTGCCGTCACCGCCCCCGACGATCAGCAGGTCGGGCTGGGTGGCCAGCGCCCTGTCGAGATGCTCACGCAACCGCTTGGGCTTGAGCACCGAGAACTCGGCGAGCGGTTCGAAGCCCAGACCGTGGATGAGGTCGAGTGCCTCGAAGTAGTGGCGGCGACCGCGGCGCGAGCGTGTGTTGATCACCACGGCCACCCGGCGCTCACGCCGGATGGCCGCGGTGTGCTCCGCCTTGGTCCTAAGGTCCGTCATGGTCCCTCATCGTAGGGCCGCCGGAGCGGCCCCTACGATCACTTCTTGGGCGCGATGACCTGGACGATGGCTCCGAGGTTGCCGGGCAGGGGGCTGACCAGCTTGAACTGGACGCCCAGCGCCTTGCCCTCGTCACCCGGGTTGCCGGTGCCGAGCTTGTGGCCGTGGCCCATGTCGGTCCCGTACAGGTCGGGGGCGGGGGTGCCGTCGAAGTTGACGACGCGCGTGCTGTACTGCTGGTCGCCCTTGGCGGGGACGACCGCCGAGGCGTCGAAGTCGCGGTAGAACAGCGAGCCGTTCTGCAGCTCGAAGCCCGGGTACCAGGTCTTCGCGTCGGTGAAGTTCGGCACGCCCTTCAGCGCGGCGATGTCCGAGCAGTACTCGCTGAACGGCTCGTCCGGCGCCTCCAGGCACTCCTTGAACGGGTAGGTCTTGTTGAAGGAGAACGCGGCGTTGGAGGTCTGGGAGCGGCCTTCCAGGTTCTTGTTGCGGCTCGGGTCCTTGGCCGCCGCGGTCCCGGTACGGCGCAGCGGCTCGTAATGGGAGTCCACGACCAGCAGGCTGCCCTTGGCTCCGATGCTGGGCAGCTGCTCCAGGCTCGGGATGATCACGTTGTTGGTGTAGGTCGAGTCGCGGAGCCAGACCAGCAGGCCGGGCGCGTTGTACTTGACCTTCTGCACCTTCCAGGCGCCGTCGCGCGAGTAGGTGGTGTCGTAGGCGTACTGCAGGCCCTTGTCGAAGCCGTCGAAGTTACGCCACTCGGCGAGGTAGAAGCGGGAGATCTCGCGCGAGCCGTTGTTCACGGTCCAGCCCTGGCCGCTGGTGTTGGTGAACGTGCCGCCGGTGGCCTTCCAGCCGTTCTCGCCGCCCTCGACGTCGTCGCTCCAGACGGCGGTGCCGCCGTTGGTGAGCTGGAAGTCGTCGGCGTGCCAGCCGCGCGGGGTGGAGGCGGCGTCGGTGTTGTAGGCCAGGCGCAGCTTGACGGTCTGGCCGGCGAACGGGGTCAGGTTGACGTAGTCGTGCCGCCAGCCGTCGGTGTTGCCGGTGAGGCCGTACTTCTTGTTGCCGAAGGTCTTGAGGTTCTTGTTCGGGTCCGGGTAGTCGTCCGGGGTGGTGACTTCCTGGCCGGCCTCGTTGAAGACCTTCTGCTGGGTCCAGGTGTTGCCGCCGTCGGTGGAGACCTCGACGAAGCCGTAGTCCCAGTCGGCCTCGATCTCGTAGTTGTTCCACATCCAGAAGCGCAGGTCGCTTCCGGCGGGCACCTGCACGTCGCGGGTGACCTTGACGTTGGCCCACTCCTGGTCCATGCCGGACCACCAGGCGTTGGTGCCGCTGTGGGCGTCGATCATCTTCAGCGGCTGGCTGGCCAGGTTGACCCGGATGCCGTCGGCGGTGAGCTTGGGCGTGCGCGAGGACTGGCCGACGGTGACGAGCTTGCTCGCGTCACCGGGGTTGAGCGTCTTGGGGTTGGCCCAGCCGAGGACCCACTTGTCCCACAGGCCCATGTGCGTCGGCATCGACTGGAAGATCGGGCCGGAGTGCGAGCCGCTGGACATCAGGTCCCAGAAGTCGACGGCGGAGCTGCCCGCGCCGCTGGTGTCGTACAGGTCGGGCAGGCCGAGGTCGTGGCCGTACTCGTGGGCGAAGACGCCGACGCCGGAGTCCTCGGGCTGCACGATGTAGTTCGAGATCTTCTTGTCCGTGCCGGGGACCTGGTAGCCGCCGGCGACCGCGCTGGAGTGCGCCCAGATCGCGTAGGTGCCCTCCTTGCCGCCGTCGGAGGACTTGTCCTTGCCGGCGTGGACGAGCACGAGGTGGTCGATCACGCCGTCGGGCTCGGCGAAGTTACCGTCTCCGTCGGCGTCGGAGGTGTCCTCCTGGTCGTACTCGGCCCAGTTGAAGCCGGGCTGCGTCTGCGCCAGGACGTTGACCGCGTCGATGGCGAGCTGGCCGGCGCCCAGCGGGTTGTCCGGGTGGCCGGACATGTCCTGGGGAGCGCCACCGCAGGCGGCCGCGCCGTACCACGCCTCGGAATGCGGGGCCTTGATCCAGCCGACGGCGGAGCCGGTGACGGAGTAGGCGCCCTTGGACATCTCCTCGTACATCTTCTTCATGGTGTGGCCGGAGATGTCGATGCCGGGCCGGCCGTCGCGCGGGTCCTTGAGGTCCTTGCGCACGCGCTCGGTGATGCCCTTGTCGGTGTAGAGCATCTTGTTGAAGTGCGCGGGGCTGAAGTCGGGAACCCAGAAGGAGTTGTTGTCCTTCTGGGGCAGGCTCGCCGGGTCGGGGATGTTGTTGTGGAGCGGGCCGTTCATCTTGGTGCCCGGAGGCTCCACGACGCAGTCGTCGGGGGCGCTGTCGGGAGTGCGCAGGCGGTTGTAGCCGGAGAAGTCGTCGTTGGCGTTCTCGTTGAACTCCACGAGCAGGGTCAGCAGCTTGGCCGTCTTGGTCTGCTTCGACTTCTTGAAGATCCAGTCGGCGGGGTTGCGGCCGGTTCTGATGGCCTCGTTCTCCCGGGCGGCCAGGACACGGCCGGCGACCGGGTTGCCGCTGGTGAACTTCTGGTCGAACTTCTGCGCGGGGGAGAGGCTGCGGGCGGCGGGCGAGCCCGGCGCCGGCGGCTCCGAGAGGGGCTTCTCCACCCGGGGCGGCGCGTAGTTGATGTAGGCGTCTGCCGCGCTGGGGACGTACCTCGCGATAGAGGCGTCCGCGGGTGCGACGGCGAGTCCCGTGGCGATGAGGGTGAGCGCGGGGACTGTGGCTAAGTAGCGTCTGCTTGGCACAAAGCGGACGCTAAGCCCAAGGTCAAGTGATCGTAAAGCCCTTTCGGGAAATGTGATGTATCAGTGGGGTATTTCAGAACAGCAGAAGCACGGCTAGTGTGCCGCCCGCAATAGCGCCGCCATAACAGAGCAGCGCGATGAACACGTCGAATCTGGCCACGCCCAGAAGTTCTTCACTGGTGTGCCGGATCCGGTGCGCCGCGTGAAACAGGCACAGGACGATGACGGCCACCAGGGCCAGCCGTACCGGAACCGGGTCAAGAAGCGCGGTCAGATGCGGCGTGGACGGCCAGTCGAGCACGCCGAGCGGCATGAGCACCCCGAACAGCAGCACCAGCACGGGCAGCAGGAGCGCGGCCACCACTCCCCCGCCGCTGAACAACAGCCACAGATAGGGCTCGGCCGTGCGCCGCCGGCTCATGGCGTCCTCAGCACGAAGTAGGCGATGACCGCCGAGATCAGCAGCCAGGCGGAGTGGTTGCCGCCCTGGATCATCCAGGCGGGCAGGCGGTAGCCGTCCAGCCGGACGACGGTGGCCTTGGGGGCCAGGTTCAGGAACGTCACCGCGTGGAAGGTCGTGGCTGCCAGCGCGACCACGTTGAGCGCGATCACCCACGGCTGCCCGGCGAAGGCGGCCGGGTCGCCGCCGTTCAGCACGGCGTCGATGACGACCATCAGGAAGACGATCGCCCACGCCACGAACACACTGGTCAGCTCGCGCGCCACGAACAAGGCGCAGGTGCGGTTGCGCAGGAACCACGCGTGGTCGCGCGGCGGCCGGTACGCCGTCGTCATCGCCTGCTCCACGGGAGGATGGACCGCATCGCGGCCGTGACCTTGTAGCGCTGGATCGCCTCGGCCGGATCGACGTGCTTGGGGCAGACCCGGGTGCATTCGCCGACGAACGTGCACCCCCACACCGCCTCGTTCAGGTTGAGCAGGTCGAAGCGGTCGCCCATGTCACGCGAGTCGAGCTCGTAGCGCTGGGCCAGCGCGATCGCGGCCGGGCCGAGGAAGTCGGGGTCGAGCACGTAGACCGGGCAGGCCGAGTAGCAGAGCATGCAGTTGATGCACATCGAGTACTGCTTGTACGCCTCCAGCTGCGCCGGGGTCTGCGCGTGCTCGGTCGTCAGCGGCAGCTCCTCACCCTCCCTGATCAGCCACGGCTTCACGTGCCGCAGCTTGTCGAGGAAGTCGTCGACCTCGACCACCAGGTCGCGGATGATCGGGAAGCCCTTGAGCGGCTCGATCCTGATCGGCCCGTCGCCGAACTCGGTGAAGAACGTGCCGCAGGTCAGCCGGGGCTCGCCGTTGACGTTCATGCCGCACGAGCCGCAGATGCCCATCCGGCACGACCATCGGAACGACAGCGTCCCGTCGAGCTGGTCCTTGATGTAGTTGAGCCCGTCGAGCACCGCCCAGTCGTCCATGAGCGGCACGTCGAAGCTCTCCGGCACGGGCACGCTGTCCTGCCCCGGCCGGTATCGGGTGACTTCGAGCGTGATCGTGCGCGTGGTGGCCTGGCGCGCCTCGTGGTGTTTCGCCTCAGTCACGGCCATATACCCTTTCGCCGGGAGGCCAGCGGGTGATCGTCACGGGCAGCAGCCCGACGGACGGCGCGCCGTCGGGCGCGCGGTAGACGAGCGAGTGCGCCAGGAACTCCGTGTCGTCGCGCGCCTCGTAGTCGGTGCGCTGGTGCGCCCCGCGCGACTCGCGCCGGTTGAGCGCGCAGGCGGCGATCGTCTGGGCCACGTCCAGCATCGTGTGCAGTTCCTGCAGGTTGATCAGCTCGGTGTTGAAGGTGGCGCTGGTGTCCTCCATCCGCGCGCCGTCCGCCCGCTCGCGCAGCTCGGCCAGCGTGTCCACCGCCTTGGCCAGCTCGGCGCCGGTGCGGTAGATCCCGGCCGCGCCCTCCAGCGTGTGCTGCATCCGCTCCCGCAGGTCCGCGATGCGATCGCCGCCGTGGTTGCCCTCCCGCGCGCGCTCCAGCCGCCGTCGCTCGTCCTCCCCCTGCGCGCGTACGGCGGGCGGCTCCGCCTGCCGGTGCGCACGGGCGAAGGCGGCGGCGGCCGTACCGGCTCTGCGGCCGAAGACGAGGATCTCGGGCAGCGAGTTGGAGCCGAGCCGGTTGGCGCCGTTGATGCTGACGCAGGCGGTCTCACCCGCGGCGTACAGGCCGGCGATCGGGGTGGCGCCGTCCAGGTCGGTGTGGACGCCGCCCATCACGTAGTGCACGACCGGGCGGACCGGGATGAGGTCGGTGGCCGGGTCGAGGTTCTGGTAGCTGCGGCACAGCTCGCGCACGAACGGGATCCTGGCGTCGATCCTGCCCTCGCCCAGGTGGCGCAGGTCCAGGTAGACGACGGGGCCGTAGGGCGTCTCGACGGTGCGGCCGCGCTGCTGCTCGTGCACGAACGCCTGCGAGAGGCGGTCGCGTGGGCCCAGCTCCATGCTGCGCAGCCTGGGCTTCTCCGTCGGCTTGCCCAGGTCGTAGTCCTGCAGGTAGCGGTAGCCGTCCTTGTTGATCAGCCAGCCGCCCTCGGCGCGGGCCGCCTCGGTGATGAGGATGCCGGTGAACGGCAGGCCCGTCGGGTGGTACTGGATGAACTCCATGTCCTTCAGCGGCGCCCCGGCCCGGTAGGCCAGGGCCATGCCGTCGCCGGTCTTGATGGCGGCGTTGGTGGTGAAGGGGAAGACCCGGCCGCAGCCGCCGGTGGCCAGGATGACGGTGCGGGCGGCGATGGTCTCGATGCGCCCGGTCCTGATCTCGACGGCCACGACGCCGTGGACGCGGCCGTCGTCGACGATCAGCCGGGTGACGTACCACTCGTCGTAGCGCCGGATCTCCCCGTACTTCATGGTGGTCTGGAACAGGGTGTGGAGCAGGTGGAAGCCGGTCTTGTCGGCGGCGTACCAGGTGCGCTCGCGCTTCATCCCGCCGAACGGCCGCACGGCCACCCGCCCGTCGCCCTCCCGGCTCCACGGGCAGCCCCAGTGCTCCAGCTGGATCAGCTCCCGGGGCGCCTCGGCCACGAAGGCCTCGACGGCGTCCTGGTCGCAGAGCCAGTCACCGCCGGAGACGGTGTCGTAGCAGTGCTCGTCCAGGGAGTCCCCCGCCGCGATCACCGCGGCGGCGCCGCCCTCGGCCGAGACGGTGTGGCTGCGCATCGGGTAGACCTTCGACACGACCGCCACGCTCAGCTCCGGGTCGGCCTCGGCGACCGCGATGGCCGCGCGGAGCCCGGCGCCGCCCCCTCCGACGATGAGCACATCGATCATGGGCGTCACTTCCCGTGGTCGGGTTCGATGGGGTCCTTCACCCGCTTGCCGTCGTGCCGGATGGCGGACAGATGGATGCTGCCGTCGTGGTACTCGTGGCGGATCCTGCGGCAGCCGCACTCGAAGAACTGATCCCTGATGACCAGGCCGTAGCCGTCGTCGTCGACGAGGCGCTCACCGCCGGATCGTTTCCCGCAGGGGGCCTGTTCTGGAGTGAAGGGGATTTTGGTGCCCGTCATCGCCGATCTCCCTAGAAAGGCGAAATGTCATCTCCACACAAGCACCACGAGGACCTCCTGAATAGGTCAGATGTCTCTCCCGGTTTGCGGCTGCTCGACCGCCGGGGGCTGGGCCGGCGCCGGCTCGCGGGGATAGTGCAGGTCGAAGGCGGGACGCTCGGAGCGGATCGGCGGGATGCTGACGAAGTTGTGGCGCGGCGGCGGGCAGGACGTCGCCCACTCCAGCGAGTTGCAGTAGCCCCACGGGTCGTCCAGGGTGACCTTCGCCCCGTGCCTGGCGGTCTTCCAGACGTTGTAGAGGAACGGCAGCGTCGATGCGCCGAGCAGGAACGCGCCCACCGAGGAGATCTCGTTGAGCGTGGTGAAGCCGTCGGCGGCGCCGAAGTCGGCGTAGCGGCGCGGCATCCCGAGCGTCCCCAGCCAGTGCTGGATCAGGAACGTCGTGTGGAAGCCGGCGAAGAGCGTCCAGAAGTGCACCTTGCCGAGCCGGTCGTCGAGCATCCTGCCGGTCATCTTCGGCCACCAGAAGTAGAAGCCGGAGAACATCGCGAACACCACCGTGCCGAAGACCACGTAGTGGAAGTGGGCCACGACGAAGTAGGTGTCGGAGATGTGGAAGTCCAGCGGCGGCGCGGCCAGGATGACGCCGGTCAGCCCGCCGAGCAGGAACGTCACCAGGAACCCGACGGCGAACAGCATCGGCGTCTCGAAGCTGAGATGGCCCCGCCACATCGTGCCGATCCAGTTGAAGAACTTCACGCCGGTCGGCACCGCGATGAGGAACGTCATGAAGGCGAAGAACGGCAGCAGCACCTGCCCGGTCGGGAACATGTGGTGTGCCCACACGGTCATCGACAGCCCGGCGATCGCGATCGTCGCCCCGACCAGTCCCATGTAGCCGAAGATCGGCTTGCGGCTGAAGACCGGGATGACCTCGGTGATGATGCCGAAGAACGGCAGCGCGATGATGTACACCTCGGGGTGGCCGAAGAACCAGAACAGGTGCTGCCAGAGCATCGCCCCGCCGTTCTCCGCCGCGAACACCTGGGTGCCGAGCTTGCGGTCCGACTCCAGCACCAGCAGCGCCGCCGCCAGCACCGGGA
Source organism: Nonomuraea sp. NPDC050394 (assembly GCF_044459065.1). NCBI lineage: Bacteria > Bacillati > Actinomycetota > Actinomycetes > Streptosporangiales > Streptosporangiaceae > Nonomuraea > Nonomuraea sp. NPDC050394. The sequence goes on from NZ_JBITIO010000003.1 coordinate 459,536, forward strand.
AGGCCATCAGCACGAGCATGCTGGTCAGCAGCGTGTTCCAGGTGAACAGCGGCATCCGGAACATGGTCATGCCGGGCGCCCGCATGCCGATGATCGTGGTGATGAAGTTGACCGAGCCGAGGATCGTCCCGAGCCCCGACAGCGCGAGACCCATGATCCACAGGTCGCCGCCGAGCCCCGGCGAGTACGTGGCGGTCGACAGCGGCGTGTAGGCGAACCAGCCGAAGTCGGCCGCGCCACCCGGCGAGACGAACCCGGCCAGCACCATGATCCCGCCGAACAGGAACAGCCAGTACGCGACCGCGTTCAGCCTCGGGAACGCCACGTCCGGAGCCCCGATCTGCAGCGGCATCACGACGTTGGCGAACCCGGCGAACAGCGGCGTCGCGAACAGCAGCAGCATGACCGTGCCGTGGATGGTGAACAGCTGGTTGTACTGCTGCTGGCTGACCAGTTGCATCCCCGGCTGGGCCAGCTCGGCCCGCATCACCATGGCCATCAGCCCGGCCACGAGGAAGAACACGAACGAGGTGATCAGGTACAGGTACCCGATGACCTTGTGGTCGGTGGTCGACATCCAGGAGACGATCACGGTGCCCGTACGGCGGCGCCGTACATGCTCGATAGAGGTCTCGCGGACGGTCGTCACGGCAGCTCCCTCCGACGCGGTGCCCCCGATGACCCCATTCCACGCCAACCGCAGCATTGGCGCAATTACCCTTGCGAAGATCGGATTACGGAAGGGCAGAAGATGAAGCGGGTCGCGCTGGTGTGCGCCGGGGTTGTGCTGGCGGGGTTGTTCACGGGGCAGGCGGCGCAGGCGAAGCCGTCCATTCCGAAGAACTTCCTCCTTTATGAGAAGCAGGCGCGCGCCGGCGCGGGCGGCGAGCACTGGATCCTCGTCGAGGGCGGCAAGCACGAGGACGTCTGGAACGCGCAGTGCCGCCCCGCGACCCTCAAGGGCTGGTCGGCGCGGCGTGACCTGACCTATGACACCGAGATCGGCGGCGGCGAGAAGACCAACGCGATCCGCGGCGAGCAGGTGTTCGTCTACACCAAGGCGAGCGGGGCGCGGGCGATGATGGCCGGGATGCGCAAGCTGATGAAGGGGTGCGCGCAGATCAGGGCGAGCGCGCCGCGGATCGGCGACGAGGCCGTGGGCGGGGTGCTGAAGGTCAGGGGCAAGATCCCGCAGACGCAGCAGTTCGTGGCGGTACGGCGGGGCGCGGCCGTGGCCCTCTACTGGGACCTGGCCAACGCCGCCAAGCCCCTGCGGACCATGGCGTGGCACGAGCGGGACGCCAGGCGGATGGCGGCCAAGTTGTGCGCGATCGGCGGCTGCTGACCCGCGCGGACCCGGCGTCTTCTATCCTTCGTAGCGACTCGATCGGAGGAGATCACGTGAACGCACAGCGCGACTACGACACCCTGGTCAGCCGGGGCCTCAAGCTTGACCTCACCAGGGGGAAGCCGTCGCCGCGCCAGCTCGATCTCGCCGACGCGATGCTGACGCTGCCCACGTCCCACGTCGCCAGGGACGGCATGGACGGGCGTAACTACGGCAACCTGCAGGGGCTGGCCGAGCTGCGGGAGCTGTTCGGGCCGCTGCTGCAGGTCCCGGCGGAGCAACTGGTGGTGGGCGGCAACTCGAGCCTCACGATGATGCACGACACGGTGGTGCACGCGCTGCTGAGCCCGGTGCCGGGCGCGCCGGTGCGGTGGGTGGAGGCCGGCGAGATCACCTTCCTCTGCCCCGTTCCCGGATATGACCGGCATTTCACGATCTGCGAGCGGTTCGGGATCAAGATGGTCGCGGTGCCCATGAACGCCGACGGGCCGGACATGGACGTCGTCGAGCGGCTCGTGGCCGAGGACGCGAGCGTCAAGGGCATGTGGTGTGTGCCGAAGTACAGCAACCCCTCGGGGATCGTCTACGGCGACGAGACGGTGCGGAGGTTGGCGTCGATGCGCACCGCCGCCCCCGATTTCCGGATTTTTTGGGACAACGCCTATGCGGTGCATCATCTGACCGAGGACCACGCCGAGATCGCCGACCTGCTGGCCCTGTGCGCCGCGCACGGCAACGCCGACCGGGTGTTCGTCTACGGCTCGACGTCGAAGGTGACGATGGCGGGGAGCGGGGTGTCGTTCTTCGGCTCGTCGCCGGCGAACGTCGCGTGGTTCCTGGCCAACACGGCCAAGCAGTCGATCGGGCCCGACAAGATCAACCAGCTGCGGCACGTGGAGTTTCTGCGCGACGGCGCCGGGGTGGCGGCGCACATGCGCAAGCACGCCGAGCTGATCGGGCCGAAGTTCGCGATCGTGGACCAGATCCTGTCGAAGGAGCTGGACGAACTCGCCTCCTGGACCAGCGCCAAGGGCGGGTACTTCATCACTCTCGAGGTGCCGAACGCGGGGCGGGTGGTGGAACTGGCCAAGAACGCCGGCATCGCCCTGACGCCCGCGGGCGCCACCCACCCGTACGGCCACGACCCGTCCGACCGGTTCATCCGGATCGCCCCCACGTTCCCGAGCCTGGACGAACTCGAACAAGCCATGCAGGGCCTCGTCACCTGCATCCGCCTGGCCGCGACCCCGGCCACCTGACTCGTAAGTCCGCCCCAATCCACGCCGCACGGGCCTGCTGCGCCGCTGTCCCGTGCCGCCGTGAGCCTGGCGCCGCACGAGTCTGCTGCGCCCTTATCCGTTACGGCGCAGCCCAGTGGGCGCCTCCCGCCGTCTCGGCGCGGAAGAGCGACAAGCATGGGTACACCCGCAAGGATCTGACGCTCCGCAGACACCCCACCGCCGGCCCACCCCCGGCGCCGCCCCTGCCCTCATCCCCGCGCCGCGTGGATTCCGCCGACACGCGTGCCCGTGGCCGGATGGGTGTCAGCGGCGGAAGCCGAAGATGTATTCGCGGGTTTCGCTGGGGTGGAAGGACACGCCCACTCCGGGTTCGAAGGCGGCGTTGTCGCGGGTGCAGTAGTACAGGCCGTGCCACACTTCTATCGCGCGTTCCCTGGCCGGGGTTTCGGCGTCGTCGCGTTTGCGGGCGCCGTATGAGCCGACCACGAAGAACGTGCCGAAGATCCAGAAGAGGCCGGTCAGGCAGAACGGCGCCAGCAGTACCTCGCCCCAGGACGCGTTTCCGCCCATCGCGATGACCAGCGCGACCACCAGGTGCACCAGTGCGGCGCCCAGCAGCATCAGGTAGCCCTGGTTGCGGGCCCATGGCGTGTAGTGGCGGCTGGGGAAGGAGAGCCACACCGCGAGCTGGGTCCGGCTCATCGCGCGCTTGGAGACGCCCAGCGCGGGGGCGGTGGGCAGATCATGGACTTGTTTGTCGCCCGGCAGGCGTACCCGTCCGATTTTGTACGTCGTGCCGGCGGCGACGACCCCCGGCACCGAGGCCACCTGATCAGCCTGGGAACACACCGGGCACGTCACATCCACCTGGTGCAGTCTGGCCGGAAGCCGTGGCCAGCGCAAACCGTAAGGTTCTCCTGTGAGCGTGATTGATACCTTGATCGACCGCCTTCCGGACGGACGCGTACTTACCGACCCTGATGTGATCGACTCCTACGCCCGTGACAAGACGTTCTGTGAGCCCGGCAAGGCTCTTGGCGTGGTTCTCGCCGGGTCGCGTGAGGACGTGGTGACCACGCTCCGGTGGGCCAGTGAGCACCGGGTGCCCGTGGTGCCGCGCGGTGCCGGGACGGGGCTGGCCGGGGCGGCGACGGCGGGCGACGGTTCGATCGTGCTCTCCCTGGCCAGGATGACGGCCATCCGCGAGCTGTCGCCGGCCGACGAGATCGCCGTGGTCGAGCCGGGGGTGATCACCGCGGATCTGGACCGGGCGGCGCGCGCGCACGGCCTCATGTACGCGCCCGACCCCTCCTCCTACGAGATCTCCACCATCGGCGGCAACCTGGCCACGAATGCCGGCGGGCTGCGCTGCGTCAAGTACGGCGTGACCCGCGACTCCGCGCTCGGCCTGGAAGTCGTGCTGGCCGACGGCCGGGTGCTGAACACCGGCCGCCGCACGATGAAGGGCGTCACCGGCTACGACCTGACCGGCCTGTTCGTCGGCTCCGAAGGGACGCTCGGGGTGATCACCGCGGCGACCGTACGCCTGCGCAGGGCACCGGAGGCGCCGCCGGCGACGTTCGCGGCCGAGTTCGGCTCGCTGCGCGAGGCGGGCGCCGCGGTGTCGGCCATCATGGCGGCCGGTTGCCAGCCGTCCCTGCTGGAACTGCTCGACCGCGCCACGCTGGAGGCCATCGACGACATGCGCAGCATCGGCCTGGAGGCGGCGACGATGGCGATGCTGATCGGCCAGTCCGACGCCACCGACTCGGCCGCGGCCGTCGCGCGCATGCAGGAGGTCTGCGAGGCGCACGGCGCGGCCTTCGTGGCGGTCTCGTCGTCGCCGGCCGAGGCCGAGGAGCTGATCGGCGTGCGCCGCATGGCCTACCACGCCAAGGAACGCCTGGGCGCCTGCCTCGTGGAGGACGTGTGCGTGCCGCGCTCGGTCCTGCCCGACATGATCGGCGCGATCGAGGCGGCGGCCGTACGGCATGGCGTGAAGATCTGCACCGTCGCCCACGCGGGGGACGGCAACCTGCACCCGGTCTTCATCTTCGACCGCGGCGCCGCGGAACCCCCGCCCGAGGTGTGGGCGGCGGCCGACGAGGTGTTCACCCGCGCGCTCGCGCTCGGCGGCACGCTGACCGGTGAGCACGGCGTGGGACTGCTGAAGAGGCGATGGCTGGCGCTGGAGACGGGCGAGGTCGTGGAGGAGATCCATCACGGCATCAAGGCGGTTTTCGACCCGCTGGGCATCCTCAACCCCGGCAAGGCCATCTGATCTTTTTCCGGTACGGCCACGCCTGGCCGGCCCCCGGATTCGCGGTTGTCCGGCTCGCCGGAGTGATCGGGTAAACGGCTTCTTGACTGGCAGGTGGGGTGCGTTGGCGCCGGGTTAAAACGTGAAAGATCTCTCAGGTCGGCAGACGCACCAACTAGCACACTGGTAGCGTTTTGCCCCATCTATTGATGACTTATGGGGGTCCGACGTGAATCAGTACCAGCCGTTGGCGGCGGACGACCCGCGACGGCTGGGTGCGTACGACATCGTCGCCCGGCTCGGCGAGGGTGGCCAAGGCATTGTTTACCTGGGCAAATCTGACTCGGGTGAGCAGGTCGCGGTCAAGCTGCTGCATCATGCCCTGGCCGCCGATCCGACCGCTCGTGACCGGTTCCTCCGGGAGGTCGCGGTCGCGCAGCGGGTGGCCCGGTTCTGTACCGCTCCGGTGCTTCATGCCGATCTGGAGGGCAGCCGGCCGTACATCGTGAGCGAGTTCGTGGCCGGGCCGTCGTTGCGTCAGCTCGTCGACCAGGAGGGGCCGCGGCGCGGCGCGGCGCTCGAACGGCTCGCCATCAGTACGGCCACCGCGCTCGCGGCCATCCACCGCGCCGGGATCCTGCACCGGGACTTCAAGCCCGCGAACGTCCTCATGGGGCCCGAAGGTCCTGTCGTGATCGACTTCGGTATCGCGCGTGCTCTGGACTCTCCCGGCGCCACGGCAACGGGGATGGCCATGGGGACGCCGTCGTACCTGGCTCCCGAGCAGTTGAGCGGCGCTCCGGTGTCCGAGGCGGCGGACGTGTTCGCGTGGGGCGTCACCATGGTGTTCGCCGCGTCCGGGCGGCCCGCGTTCGGGTCCGACTCGATCCCCGTGGTCATGAACCGGATCCTCCACCAGGAGCCCGAGATCGTCGGGCTGGACGGGACGATGGCCGAGCTTGTGGCCGCCTGTCTCTCCAAGGACCCCGCCGTCCGGCCGACCGCGGACCAGATCATCGTCCGCCTCACCGGCCAGCCGGTCCCCAGCGCCGCCGTCGAGCCCGTCACCGGCCCCACGGCCCAGGTCCGCCCCAACCCACCCGCCCCCGGCCCCCAGCCCGGCCCGCAGCCTGTGGCCGGTATGCAGCCCATGCCCGGCCCTCAGCCCATGCCCGGCCCTCAGCCCGTGGCGGGCCCGCAGCCCATCTCCGGCCCTCAGCCTGTGGCCGGTATGCCCGCTTCCGGGCCCAGCGCTCCTTCCGGCCCTCAGGCCGTGCCAGGGGCCGTCGCCGGTGCTCAGGCGGCGTCCGGTACGGCACCTGGCCCCGGTGCGGCGCCTGGGCCGAACACCCCGGGCCCGCATGCCTCCGGGCCACACGCTCCCTCCGGCCCACACGCTCCCTCCGGCCCACACGCTCCCTCCGGCCCACACGCTCCCTCCGGGCCGCAGGGTCCCGGGCAGGCGCATCCTCAAGGCGGGCAGTTCGGGCCGCCCGGAGTACCCCCGCAGGGTCACCCCACCGCACCTGGACAGCGCGGGGGGCCCGGACCCGGTGTGCCCGCGCAGGGTGGGCCCATGGCGGCCGCGGTCGCCGGGCAGCAGGGGCGCGACGGCGGCAAGGCCGACCCCGCCTCCCGCGGCCGCCGGACGCTGACCTACGCGCTGTCCGGCGTGGCCGCGGTGGCGCTGCTCGTCGTGGGCGGTGTCGTCATCGCCGCGCAGAACGGCCAGACGCCGGTCACGCTGGTCAACGCCCTCGGTTCCGACGAGTCGCCGACCCCGGCGGGCGACGGTTCCGGAGATGCCGGGCAGCAGCAGCCGCCGGTGGTGACGGATCTGCCCGCCGTACCCTCGAATGACCCCACGCAGGGCGAGCCCACCGAGTTGCTCCCGAGCGAGGACCCGACGTTCGAGGAGCCGTCGCTGGAGACGCTGCCGGAACCGGTGCAGTCCAGGAACCAGCAGCCCAACCCGACGAACCCGCCCAAGCACGAGACGCGCCCGTCGGACAAGCCCTCCTCGAAGAAGCCCACCACCACGCCCAGCAAGTCCGAGAACCAGGTGGATCCCGGCGGCGAGACCACCGACCCGCCGTCCGACCAGCCCAAGCCGACCACGAAACCCACGACCAAACCGACGACCAAACCGACGGCCAAGCCCAAGCCGACTCCGAAGCCGACGACCAAGCCCAAGCCGACCCCCAAGCCGACTCCGAAGCCCAGCACCAAGCCGAACCCGTACACGGTCGGCCAGGTCTGCGGCTCCGGCTTCAAGACGGTCAACTCCCACGCGCTGGGCGACAAGGCGACCATCTACCTGATGTACAACTCGGCCCAGGGCAAGAACTGCGTCGTCACGATGTCGCGCCTGCAGTACCCGGGCAAGATGGCGATGAACGCCATCCTCCAGGTCAAGGGCGGCGCCTCCGGCTCGAACCCGGGCTCGTTCACCGCCTACGCCGGCCCGGTCCGCCTGGCCGCGCTCAAGAAGTGCGTCATCTGGGGCGGTTCCTGGGGCAACCTGTCCTGGAAGTCCGGCTGGAGCCACTGCGGTTAGACCCCCTCCCGGCGGCGCCGCTCCCCTCTCCGGGGTGCGGCGCCGCCGTTATTTCCGCCCAGGTGGTACGGCGAGCGGTGTCTTGTTCGTGCTGGTTGGGTCTTCCGCCGGCCAGGACGGCGAGCGGTGTCTTGTTTGCGCTGGTTGGGTCTTCCGCCGGCCAGGACGGCGGCCGTAGGGTAGTTGACGTGATCGTCAAGTCTGAGGTGCTGACCGCCCGTGGCCGCAGGACCAGGGCCGCCCTGGTCGACGCCGGCCGGGAGGCGTTCGCCGCGCAGCCGCTCGACGCCGTCCGCATCGACGACGTGTGCGCCCGCGCGGGCGTCTCCCACGGCACCTTCTACACGTACTTCGACTCCAAGGAGGCCCTGTTCAGGGAGGTCGCCGGGGTGGTGGTGGGCGAGATGTTCACCGCCAGCGTCGTCGGCCCGTCGGCCTCCGGCGCGCCGTACGAACGGATAGAGGCGGCCAACCGCCTCTACCTGCGCGCCTGGGCGGCCAACTCCCGCCTGGTCAGGATGCTCGAACAGGCCGCCACCACCGACGAGAGCTTCGCCGGCCTGCTGCTGGAACTGCGCGAGGTGTTCGTCCGGCGGGGCGCCGAGGGCCTGCGGCGTCTCCAGGACCAGGGACTGGCCGACCCCACGCTCGACCCCAGGCTGACCGCGATCATGCTGGGCGGCATGGTGGAGCATTTCGCCCACGTATGGCTGGACCTGGGTGAGCACGCCGACGAGGCGGCCGCCGTGGACCTGCTGACCAAACTCTGGGCCCGCGCCATCGGCTTGACGCCAACGTCAACTTCACCGCCCTTCCACCCCGGCACGTCCGCCGGACGTCATCCCGCCGAGCCGCTTTCGCCTCCCGGCGCAGACACCCTGGAGCCGCCCCGATGATCACGAGCAAGCTGGACACGGGCGGCGCGGAATACCGGGAGCGGCGCGCGGCGATGCTCGCCAAGCTGGCCGATCTGGACGCCGAGCACGCCAAGGCCGTCGCGGGCGGGGGTGAGAAGTACGTCGACCGGCACCGCGAACGCGGCAAGCTCCTCGCCAGGGAACGCATCGAACTCCTCGTCGACCCCGACTCACCGTTCCTGGAGCTGTCGCCGCTGGCCGCCTGGGGCAGCGACTTCCCGGTGGGCGCGAGCGTGGTGACCGGGATCGGGGTGATCGAGGGTGTCGAGTGCGTGATCACGGCCAGCGATCCGACGGTCCGGGGCGGGGCGTCGAACCCGTGGACGCTGAGGAAGACGCTGCGCGCGTCGGAGATCGCCCTCCGCAACCGCCTGCCGTACGTGAATCTGGTGGAGTCGGGCGGGGCGGACCTCCCGACGCAGAAGGAGATCTTCATCCCGGGCGGGCAGATCTTCAGGGAGCTGACGCGGCTGAGTGCGGCGGGCATCCCGACGATCGCGCTGGTGTTCGGCAACTCCACGGCGGGCGGCGCCTACGTGCCCGGGATGAGCGACCACGTGGTGATGGTGAAGGAGCGCGCGAAGGTCTTCCTCGGCGGTCCGCCGCTGGTCAAGATGGCGACCGGCGAGGAATCCGACGACGAGTCGCTCGGCGGGGCGGAGATGCACGCCCGCACGAGCGGCCTGGCCGACTATCTGGCGGTGGACGAGCATGACGCCCTCCGCATCGGCCGAAATATCGTGAAATCGCTGCGCTGGCGCAAGCTCGGCGCCACCCCCGGAACCACCCACGACCCGAAATATCCGGCCGACGAGCTTCTCGGCATCGTCCCCGAGGACCTCAAGATCCCGTTCGACCCCCGCGAGGTCATCGCCAGGATCGTGGACGGCAGCGCCTTCGAGGAGTTCAAGCCCCTCTACGGCCCCTCCCTCGTCACCGGCTGGGCCACCCTCCACGGATACCCGGTCGGCATCCTCGCCAACGCCCGCGGCGTGCTGTTCAGCGAGGAGTCGCAGAAGGCGACGCAGTTCATCCAGCTCGCCGACCAGTCGCGCACCCCGCTCCTCTTCCTCCAGAACACCACCGGCTACATGGTCGGCAAGGAGTACGAGCAGGGCGGCATCATCAAACACGGCGCCATGATGATCAACGCGGTGTCCAACTCCAGCGTGCCGCACCTGACCGTCACCATGGGCGCCTCCTACGGCGCCGGCAACTACGGCATGTGCGGCCGCGCCTACGACCCGCGCTTCCTGTTCACCTGGCCGAGCGCCAAGTCGGCGGTCATGGGACCGGCCCAGCTCGCCGGAGTGCTGTCCATCGTGGGGCGGGCCTCGGCGACGGCGCGCGGCCTGCCGTACGACGAGGAACAGGACGCGGCCATGCGTGCCATGGTCGAGGCGCAGATCGAGGCGGAGTCGCTGCCGTTCTTCCTGTCGGGCCGCCTCTACGACGACGGCGTCATCGACCCCCGCGACACCAGGACCGTGCTGGGACTGTGCCTGTCGGCGATCAACAACGCGCCGGAGCCGGAACCGCAGAGATATGGGGTGTTCCGTCCATGACCGTGATCACGCGCCTGCTCGTCGCCAATCGCGGGGAGATCGCCCGCCGCGTCTTCCGCACCTGCCGCGAGCTCGGCATCGAGACCGTCGCGGTCTTCTCCGACGCCGACGCGGACGCGCCGCACGTGGCGGAAGCCGATCACGCGGTACGGCTGAGCGGCGTCACCCCCGGCGCCACCTATCTCGACATCTCCCGGATCATCGAGGCGGCCCGGGTGTCCGGCGCCGACGCGATCCACCCCGGCTACGGCTTCCTTTCGGAGAACGCCGCCTTCGCCCGTGCGGTCCTGGACGCGGGCCTGACCTGGGTGGGCCCCTCCCCCGAGTCGATCGCCGCCATGGGCTCCAAGGTCGGGGCCAAACGCCTGATGACCGAAGCGGGCGTCCCCGTCCTGCCCTCCCTGCCTCTGCCCACCCCGAAAGCGACACACCCCGGCCCGCCGGATGGCACGGCGGGCATCGACGCGGCAAAGGCGGAACCAGCGGACGAGACCGGGGCGTACACCGCCGGGGCGGATACGGCGGCCTTGGACATCGGCGCCCTTGGCACGGATGTGCCGGCGGAGGCGCACGTGGGCGTGGCCGACACGGTGACGGCCGGGGCGGACGCGGTGGGCCTGCGCGCAGGGGGCCCTGGCGTCGAGGCGGCGGGGGTGCGGTATCCGCTGCTGGTCAAGGCGTCGGCCGGGGGCGGCGGCCGGGGGATGCGGGTGGTGCGCTCTGCCGGCGAGCTTGAGCGGGAGGTGGCCTCGGCGCGGCGGGAGGCGGAGGCGGCCTTCGGCGATGGCACGGTGTTCGTGGAGCCGTTGCTGGAAGGCGCCCGGCACATCGAGGTACAGATCCTGGCCGACACCCACGGCACCGTCTGGACCCTGGGCGAGCGCGAGTGCAGCGTCCAGCGCCGCCACCAGAAGGTGCTGGAGGAATGCCCGTCCCCCGCGATCTCCGGCGAGATGCGGGACAGGCTCCAGCAGGCAGCCGTCAGCGCCGCCCGCGCCATCGGCTACACCGGCGCCGGCACCGTGGAGTTCCTGGTCAAGGACGACACCGTGGCATTCCTGGAGATGAACACCCGCCTTCAGGTGGAGCACCCGGTCACCGAACTGGTCTACGGCGTCGACCTGGTCAGGCTTCAGTTGCGGGTCGCGGAGGGTGCCGCGCTGCCCGAAGCGGCCCCGGAACCGGCGGGCCACGCGGTCGAGGTCCGTCTGTACGCCGAGGACGCCCACTATGTCCCGCAGTCCGGCACCCTGCACAGGTTCGAGATCGACGGCCCGGTCCGGGTGGATTCGGGGGTCGAATCGGGCTCCGTGGTCTCCACCCACTACGACGCCATGCTGGCCAAGGTGATCGCTCACGGAGACACCCGGATCGAGGCGATCAGGAAGCTGACCGGCGCCCTGAAACACGCCAAAATCCACGGCCTCACCACTAACCGCGATCTTCTCCTCAATATCCTGAAAAATCGGGACTACATCGCAGGCGCCACCCACACCGGCTTCCTCGACCAGCACGATCTCACCGCCACCCCGGAACCCACCGAGCTGGAAGCCCTGGCCGCCGCCCTCGCCCTCGCCGCCGCCAACCGGGCCGGGGCCAAGGTCCTGGCCACGCTGCCCGCCGGCTGGCGCAATGTCCGTTCGCAGGAGGAACGCGCGAGGTTCGCCGAGATCGAGGTGGTCTATCGGCCCTTGCCGGAGGGGGTCACGGTCGTGACGGCGACGCCGTACCGCGTGGTGCTGGAGCGGGACGGGATCAGGCACGCCCACGACGTCGCCCGCTACGGCGACGCCGTCTACGTCGGCTCCGCCCGCCTGACGCCGCTGCCGCGGCTGCCCGAGCCGGTCGAGCACGTGGCCCCGGGATCACTGCTCGCGCCCATGCCCGGTAGCGTGCTGCGCGTGGAGGTCGAGCCCGGCGACCACGTGACCAAGGGTCAGGTGGTGCTGGTGCTGGAGGCCATGAAGATGGAGCATCAGATCGCCGCACCCGCCGACGGCGTCGTCGCCGGCCTGCGCGTGGAAAAGGGGCAGCAGGTGGAGGCGGGCAGCGTGCTGGCGATCATCCAGGAGGGGGACGAGTGAGCAGTCTGGTCCACAAGGAGCTCGACGGCGGCATCGCCACGATCACGCTGGACTCTCCGCCGAACCGCAACGCCCTGTCGGTGCGCCTGCTCGGCGACCTTGAGGCCAGGCTCAACTGGGCGCTGGCCGAGCCGGAGGTACGCCTGATCGTGCTGACCGGCACCGGCCCGGTCTTCTGCTCGGGCGCCGACCTGAAGGAGCAGCGCATCGAACCGGCCGCCGGGGCGGGGGACGCGCCGGTGACGGCGTCCTTCCCGGAGATCCTGGGGCTGATCTGGGAAAGTCCCAAACCGGTCATCTGCCGCCTCAACGGCACCGCGCGGGCGGGCGGACTCGGGCTGGTCGCCGCGTGCGACTTCGCGATCGCCCCGGACACCGCCTCGTTCGCCTTCACGGAGGTACGGCTCGGCGTCGTACCGGCGATGATCTCGGTGCCGGTGCTGCGCAGGATGGACCCCCGGGCCGCCGCCGAGTACTTCCTGACCGGTGAGGTCTTCGACGCCGCCCGTGCCGCGGAGATCGGGCTGCTGACGCGGGCCGTACCCGGGGACAGGCTGGACGCCGAGGTGGCGCGCTACGCCGAGATGCTCCTCAGGGGCGGGCCCGAGGCGCTCGCGATCACCAAGCGGATGGTCCGCGACATCCCGCAGGTGTCGTTCGAGGAGGGCCTGCGGCAGATGACTGCGTTGTCCGCGCAGCGCTTCACCTCGGAGGAGGGCCAGGAGGGCATCGCCGCCTTCGTGGACAAGCGCCCGCCGAAGTGGGTGCCGTGACCCTGCGGGTGGCCAACTGCAGCGGCTTCTACGGCGACCGCCTGTCCGCGGCCCGCGAGATGGTCGAGGGCGGCCCGATCGACGTGCTGACCGGCGACTGGCTGGCCGAGCTGACCATGCTCATCCTGGCCGGCAACCGCCTGAAGGGCCGCCCCGGTTACGCCCCGACCTTCCTCAGGCAACTGGAGGAGGTGCTGGGCACCTGCCTGGACCGAGGCATCAAGATCGTCTCGAACGCCGGCGGACTCGACCCGGAGGGCTGCGCCGCCGCCGTCACCGACCTGGCCGATCGCCTGGGGCTACACGCCTCCGTGGCCGCGGTCAGCGGCGACGACCTCACCGGCCGCGACCTCGACCTCACGAACGCCGACACCGGCGAGAAGCTCGACGCCACCCCGCTGACCGCCAACGCCTACCTCGGCGGGCGCCCCATCGCCGCCGCCCTCACGGCCGGCGCCGACGTGGTGGTGACCGGCCGCGTCACCGACGCCGCCCTGGTCACGGGCCCCGGCATCTGGCGGTACGGCTGGCGCCCCACCGACTACGACGCGCTCGCCGGTTCGGTGGCGGCCGGGCACGTCATCGAGTGCGGCTGCCAGGCCACCGGCGGCAACTACGCGTTCTTCACCGAGATCCCCGGCCTGGCGCACTGCGGCTTCCCGATCGCCGAACTGGAGCCCGACGGCTCCTCGGTGATCACCAAGCACCCGGGCACCGGCGGCGCCGTCACGGTCGGCACCGTGACCGCACAGCTCCTGTACGAGATCGCCGCCCCCCGCTACCTCGGCCCCGACGTCACCGCCCACTTCGACACCATCACGCTGGAGCAGGAGGCGCCCGACCGGGTCCGCGTCAGCGGCGTACGCGGCTCGGCGCCGCCGGACACGCTGAAGGTGGCCGTCAACTACCTGGGCGGCTACCGCAACACGATGACACTGATGCTCACCGGCCTGGACCTGGAGGAGAAGGCGCGGGTGGCGCAGGAGGCGATCTGGGCCCGGGTGCCGCGCGAGGCGTTCGACGACGTGGACGTGAGCGTCGATCCGCCACTGCTGCGGATCACCGTCATGTCGGCCGACGCGCGGGTGGCCGGGCGCGCGTTCTCCTCGGCGGTGGTGGAGACGGGGCTGGCCAGCTATCCGGGCTTCTACGGCCTCACTCCGCCGGGGAACGCCTCGCCCTATGGGGTGTACTGGCCCGTTCTCGTGCCCGCCGATTCGGTACGGGCGCGGGTGACGGTGAACGGGACACCGGTGGAGGTACCCGTCGCCGAGCACGCGGCGGGCGGGTACGACGGGGTCGTGGCCGGGACGCCCGCCTACTCCGGTGGTGCGACCGTGCGGGCGCCGCTGGGCAGGGTGGCCGGGGCGCGATCGGGTGACAAGGGCGGGAACGCGAACCTGGGTGTGTGGGTACGATCCGCCGACCGGTACGGCTGGCTGGCGGCGTACCTGACGGCCGACCGGCTCCGGGAGTTGCTCCCCCGGCTGGCCGGATACCGCCTCGACCGGTACGAACTGCCCAACCTGAACGCGGTCAACTTCGTCGTCCACGGGCTGCTGGGGCGAGGCGTGGCGGCCAGCCCGCGGCTCGACCCGCAGGCCAAGGCGCTGGGCGAGGAGCTCCGGGCGCAGCTGGCCGACATCCCGGCGGAGTACCTGACCTGACCGGACACCACGCACTCCGCGACCCGGCATGATCGCCCCCGCCCGGTCAGGGCATCATGTCCGGATGCACGTCCGGCGACTCACCCACGACGACCTTCCCGCCTGCTCCCGCCTGGCCGTCTCCCGCCATTGGGGCGCGGAGGAGCACAAGTGGCGCTTCCTGTTCGACGTCGGCGAGGTCTACGGCATCGACGCCCCCGGCGGCGGCCTGGCCTCCACCGCGCTCCTGGTCCCCTACGGGCCGGACGCCGCCGCGGTCAGCATGGTCCTGACCGCGGCGGGACACGAGCGCCAGGGCCTGGCCGGCCGCGTCGTCCGCCACCTCCTCGACGTCGCGGGCGAGCGCACCGTCTGGCTCTACTCCACCGCCAACGGCCGCCCCGTCTACGAGCGCCTCGGCTTCCGCGCCGTGGGCCGCGTGGAGTCCCACCGCGGCCCGTTCACGGGCGCGCCGTCCGGCGCGACCCGCCCCGCCACCGAGCGCGACCTGGACGACATCCTCGCGCTGGACGCGAAGGTGTTCGGCGCCGACCGCTCCGGCCTGCTGCGCCGCATGCCCTCCTTCCACGGGCGGGTCAGGGTGCTGGAGGCGGGCGGCAGGATCGAGGGGTACGGCGGCGCGTGGCGCAACGACACCCAGATCGTCATCGGCCCCCTCATCGCCCGGGACACCGGGCAGGCCACGGCGCTCATCGGCGACCTGGCCGCGGGCTGGGACCTGCCGGTCAGGCTCGACCTCGACATGAGCCGTCCCGAACTGGTCGCGTGGGCGGTGGAGCGTGGGCTCGGCTCGCCGTTCCCGAACACGGTGATGGTGCGGGGCGGCGAGCTGCCGGGCGACCACGCGCGCCGGTTCCTGCCGCTGATGGTCTCGCTGGGTTGACCTTCGGCGAAGGGCGGCCGTAGATTCACGACTAGAATTTGATTCTGATCTGGGTCCGAAGGGTGCCATGACCTCCACGCACATCGACGTCGGCACGATCGACTTCGACGCGCTCGGGGCCTGGATGGACGGGCAGGGCCTGCCCGGCGGGCCCATCGGGGACGTCGCGCCGGTGCTCGGCGGCACGCAGAACGTGATGGTGCGCTTCTCGCGGGGCGGCCGGCCGTACATCCTGAGAAGGCCGCCGCTGCGGCCGCGGCGCAAGAGCAACGAGGTGCTGCGGCGTGAGGCGAGGGTGCTCGCGGTGCTGCGCGACACCGCGGTGCCCGCGCCGCGGCTGATCGCCGCGCAGACCGCGGACGAGCCGGTCTACTACCTGATGGAGCCGGTCGACGGCTTCAACCCCTCGACCGGGCTGCCGCAGCCGCACGCCTCGGACGCGGCGATCCGGCACCGGATGGGGCTGGAGGCCGCGGTCGCGCTGGCCGAGCTCGGGCGGGTGGATCCCGGGCGGCTGCCGGGGTTCGGCAGGCCGGAGGGGTTCCTGGAACGGCAGGTGCCGCGCTGGACGGCCGAGCTGGAGTCCTACGGCGGGCTCGACGGCTACCCGGGCCCCGAGATCCCGCTGCTGCGCGAGACCGCCACCTGGCTGGAGCGCCACCGGCCGGCGTCGTTCACGCCGGGGGTGATGCACGGCGACTACCACTTCGCGAACCTGATGTTCGCCCACGACGGCCCGCGCGTGGCGGCCATCGTGGACTGGGAGATGTGCACGGTCGGCGACCCGCTGCTCGACCTCGGCTGGCTCCTGGCGACCTGGCCGTCGAACGCCGGGCACGTGCCGGGACTGCCGTCCGAGGACGAGATCGTCGCCTGCTACGCGGCGCTGACCGACCGGGACATGTCGGCGATCGACTGGTACGCGGTCATGGCCTGCTTCAAGCTCGGCATCGTGCTCGAAGGCAGCCACGCCCGCGCCTGCGCCGGGAAGGCGCCCAAGGACATCGGGGACCTCCTCCACCAGACCACCCTGGACCTTTTTGCGAGGGCACAGACATGGATTTCGCGGTAGAGCCGGAGTTCCAGGCCAAGCTCGACTGGATGGACACGTTCATCCGCGAGGAGGTGGAGCCGCTCGACCTGGTCTTCCCAGGCCAGGCGTACGGCACGCCGGACGAGCGGCTGCGCAAGATCGTGGATCCGCTCAAGGAGCGGGTCAGGGCGCAGGGCCTGTGGGCCTGCCACCTCGGCGCCGAACTCGGCGGCCAGGGCTTCGGCCAGCTCAGGCTGGCCCTGATGAACGAGCTGATCGGCCGCTCCACCTGGGCCCCGGTCATCTTCGGCTGCCAGGCGCCCGACACCGGCAACGCCGAGATCATCGCCATGTACGGCACCGCCGCCCAGAAGGAGCGCTATCTGCGTCCCCTGCTGGACGGCGAGGTGTTCTCCGCGTACTCGATGACCGAGCCGCAAAGCGGATCGGACCCGAGGCTGTTCACGATGAGCGCGGCCAGGGACGGCGAGGAGTGGGTCCTGGACGGCGAGAAGTACTTCACCTCCAACGCCCACAACGCCGCCTTCTTCATCGTGATGGCGGTGACCGACCCCGAGGCGCACCCGTACAAGCGGATGTCGATGTTCCTGGTGCCGTCGGACACCCCGGGCGTGGAGATCGTCCGCAACATCGGCACGATGGGCGACCGCTCCGGCCACCACGCGCACCTGCGCTACACCGGCGTGCGGGTGGGCGCGGACGCGCTGCTCGGCGAGGAGGGCGGGGCGTTCGCGGTGGCGCAGGCCCGGCTGGGTGGCGGCCGGGTGCACCACGCGATGCGCACGGTCGCGGCGGTCAAGCGGGCCTTCGACATGATGTGCGAGCGGGCGCTGTCGCGGGCCACCCATGACGGGGTGCTGGCCGGCAAGCAGCTCGTGCAGGCGGCGATCGCCGACTCCTACCTGCAGATCCAGCAGTTCCGGCTGCTCGTGCTGCACACGGCGTGGCTGATCGACCAGTCGTCGACGCGGGAGGCGCGCACGCAGATCGCGGCCTGCAAGGTGGCGGCGGCCCGGGTCTTCCACGACGTGGTCTACCGGGCGATGCATCTGCACGGCGCGCTCGGCGTCTCCAACGACACGCCGCTGGCGCGGCTGTGGCAGGCGGCGCCGCTGATGGGCATCATGGACGGTCCGACGGAGGTGCACCAGGCCTCGATCGCGCGCCGCGTGCTGAAGGACTACGAGCCCGCGCCGGGTTTGTGGCCCACGGAGTACCTGCCGGACAAGATTGCGGCCGCTCGGGCGAAATACGCCGATATCTAGCTGATCGAGGCACTACGGTGGGACGTCATGAGACTCGTCCTCGCAGCGTCCCTGGCCGTCCTCCTGTCCGGATGCGGCGGTACGGCAGGCGGCACCGCCGCCCGGGAGCAGCTCAAGCCCGCGGCCGAGTCTCCCACCACCAAGCCCCAGGGCACCTCCCAGAACGCGCCCGGCAACGTCCCCGCTCCCGGCACGCCCATCCCGGCGGATCCCGCCAAGCTGGCCGCCGACCTGAAGGCCACCACCACCGCCCTCTACGCCGGCATCGACGCCTGGACCAGGAGCAAGGCCGCCCAGCCGCCACCGGAGGTCGTCCTGTACGCCCTCCACCACCAGCGCGTCTACCGCAAGCTGGCCAGGAACGCCACGCTGGCCCGCGCCGTCATCGCCAAGCTGCCCAGGCCGATGGCCGCCGAGGCCCGCGACAACGCCAAGGCCGTGGGCAAACTGCTGGCGATGGCCCGCCCGATCACCGCGGCCCGGCGCGCGAAGATGCGCCTGGCGCAGGCCGAGCCGGCCGGGACGCTGCGCGGCCACATGGTCAAGGCGGAGAAGCGCTTCGGCGTCGAGTGGGAGGTGCTGGCGGCGATCATGCTGGTGGAGACGAAGTTCGGCCGCGTGCGCTCGGCCAGTTCCACGGGCGCGCAGGGGCCGATGCAGTTCATGCCGGGCACCTGGAAGATGTACGGCATGGGCGGCGACGTCCACAAGTCCAGGGACTCGATCATGGCCGCCGCCAACTACCTGAAGGCCACCGGCGCTCCCGGGAACTACCGCCGCGCCGTCTTCGCCTACAACCACGACGTGCGGTACGTGGACGCGGTGCTGGCCCACGCCGCCCAGATCAAGCGCGACCCGCGCAGCTTCTACGCGTACTACAACTGGCAGGTCTTCGTCCTGTCGGCGAAGGGCGACGTCCGCCTGACCGGCCCCCGGTGACCGACTCATACCAATTTGAACTAAAACGATCACATAAATCCCTGGAGCTCCTACAATTGCTCGCAATTGCAGGATTGATCGGGGAAGGATCGTCATGCGTATGCGGTTTCTCGGCTCCACTTCGGAAGCCGGGGCCTGTCCCACTCTCTACGAGACCGACCGCGGCACCATCGTGGTGCAGGGCCTCCAGCTCACCGACCCCGAGGCGCTCGCCGATCTGCGCGACGTCCTCGACGGCGAGACGGCGGTCGAAGTACCACGCGAGCTGCTCGTAGACATCGCCCGCCGAGTCCTCTGACCCCTTACGGACGCTCGCCCGCCCCGGAGCGCCCCTCCTGCCCGCGTCACCCCTCGGCGCGGGCATTCCGCTTTCCGGCCGACGGAAAGCCACGCGCCGCGACCGATTGATCACAATTGCGAAACCGGGCCTGGCATGATCCATGCCCACAGGTCTAGCCTCTAGCGGCGTGACGTCCTTTCAGCAGGCGCGCATCGACCTCGGCGCCCAGCTTCGCCATCTGCGCGAGGCGGTGCACCTGTCCGGCAAGGATCTGGCCGAGCGGCTTGGCTGGCAACCGTCCAAGGTCTCCCGGCTGGAGAACGCCCGCCAGACCGCGACGGAGGACGACGTGGTGGTGTGGGCGACCGCCGTACAGGCTGCTCCGGAGGTGACGGACCAGTTGATCGGCCAGGCGATCTCGCTGCTGGAGCGGCACGACGACTGGAAGCAGCGGCACCGCAGCGGGCTGGCCGCCATCCAGGAGGACATCCGCGACCTGGAGGCGCGCACCCGCCTGTTCCGCGTGTTCGAGCCGGGCATCGTGGTGGGCCTGCTGCAGACCACCGAGTACGCCCGGCACGTCTTCCGCAAGGTCAAGCGCCTCTACAGCGCCCCCGACCAGATCGACGCGGCGGTACGCGTGCGGATGCAACGCCAGGAGATCCTCTACGACCCGACGCGCACCTTCCGCTTCGTGGTGCCCGAGGCCGTGCTCCACACCAGGCTCGCCCCGATCGACGTGATGCGCGGCCAGCTCGACCGCCTGCTGGCCGTCAGCACGCTGCCGAACGTCGAGTTCGGCGTGATCCCCTACACCGCCGAGCTGCCGTCCTCGCCGATCAACGGCTTCTGGATCTACAACGAGGCCATGGTCGGGGTCGCCACGATGACCAAGGACCTGGTCCTCCGCGATCCCGATGACATCGCCTTCTACGTGAGCGCGTTCGACGAGTACTGCAAGGTCGCCCATTTCGACGAATCCGGAAGGGCCCTCATCATCCGGATTCTTCACGAATACGGGAAACAATCCTCACTTTAATCCCTGCAATTGCTTGCCCCGCGAGCGAAGATCGTGCAATTCTGTGGCGCGAGACGTTGCGGAGGTGACGCCTGATGCTGGACACCACGCTCTGCCTGGAGCGCTTCGCCTGGTACGCGGGTCGCCACGCCGACCTCTCGGTCCAAAGCGTGGCGCTGGCCTGCGATCCCGCCTATGTGTCGGTCCGTAACCGCTTCTCCACCACGCTCACCGAGACCGTCACGTGCTCCGACGAGGGCGCCTTCGTCACCTCCTGGGGCTACCGCCTGGGCAGCACCGACGACGTGGAAGCCGCCGCCGCCCGCCTCGCCTTCCTCCTCGCCGCGCTCCCCGCGTAAATCCCCACATAATCTCCTCCCCCGCGCATCTCTCCCGCGCGCACCCCTTCCCCGCGCATCTCCTCCCCGCGCATCTCCTCCCCGCGCATCTCCTCCCCGCGCAATTTTCCCCGCGAGGACTTTCTCCTCCACAGGCTTTCTCGCAACAAAGCGCCTCGCCTTTCCCTTCTCTCCGCGCGGCCATCCACCTTCCCTCCCTACGCGCGGGCATCCCGCCTCCTGCCCCACCGCGCGGGCACCCCGCCGTCTCCCCCGTCGTGCGGGTGTCTCGCGGGTGCTTGGGGTTTCCCGCTCGTGTCCGGCCTTCCGGGGTTACGGCAAGCCGCCCCCACCCCACCCGCCGCACGTGGCTGGGCCCTGCCCAGGGGGACGGTCGTCCGGCGCGCGGGGCCGCCGCCGTGACGACTCCGAAGCCGGCCCGCTGAGCGGGAAACCCCGTGACAACCTGGCCTGACGAACGTAACGTTGGCGCGTCAAGCACAGCACAATGAGTGGTCATGCGAACACCAAGAGTGCTGTTCGGCGGATCCAGCGAGGGTGAGGTGCCCATTGGCTAGCGAAGGCATTCTTCGGTTCATCACCGTCCGGCCGGCCAAGGCGCGTGTCCAGCCCCCGCCCAATGTGCTGATCCCGGCGGCCGGGCTCTTCCAGCAGCTCGCCGCGGCCGTGGCGAGCGGGGCGGACCGGGCCGGGCTGCGGGAGATCGCCCGCGGATACAGCGCCGCCGCCGACCATCCCGAGCCGCTCGACACCGCCGCCCTGCGCGAATGGTTCTACGCCAACCAGGACCGCCCACTCGAAGACGCCGACCTGGACGCGCTGGTACGCCATGCCTACGGGACGGCGCTGCCGGAGCTGGTGGCCGGGGAGCGGTTCGCCGCCACACGGGCCCGGGTCACCGACCAGGTACTGACCACCGCGCTGCTCGGCGACCCGGCGGGCGACGGCCAGCGCCATCTGCTCGACGCCAAGCTCCTCGCCCTCGCCGCCACCCTCTCCGCCACCCCGGGCCAAGGCACCCCAGACCGGAGCGCCTCGGACCGGAGCACCCCGGGCCAGAGCACCCCGGGCCAGAGCACCTCGGGCCAAAGCACCTCGGATCAGGCCGTCCCTGATCGGGCCATCCCGGATCTGACCGCCCCGGGACATGCGATACCGGGGCGTGCGATCCCGGAGCAGGCGATCCCCCGCCAGGCCGCCCATGGGGACGTAGGTCCGGGGGACGCGGCCGACGGGGGTGTGGATCATGGGCAGGCGGAGCACGGGCATCCGGGTCAGGGCCAGGACACAGCGGGCGAAGGTGCCGTCGGGGGTGGAGACGTGGCGGCCCGGAGCGGGGGTGTGGAGGGTCGCGGCGTGGGAGGTGGGCGCAGGACGCTGGGGGACGTGATGGGTGGGGTCGTCGTGGTGTTGCCCGGGTTCCTGGGGCGGGCCCGGCAGGAACCCCTCCCGGTGCCGCCGTCCCTGCCCTCCGGCGACGCGGATCAGGAGGCGCGTGACTGGCTGGCGAGCCTGGAGGAGGCTCGGCGGGAGCTGGTGCGCATGGTCACCGACGGGCGGCATGTCGAGTATCCCGACGTGCTGGCCCCCGTCGTGCCGGACGGCGATGTCGAGCGGCAGCTGGCCGAACTGCGGGCGGCCGATGCCGGGCGGCCCCGGCTGTCGGCCTCCGGGATGGAACGGCTGAGCGGCACCACCACCGGCGTCCTGGAACGGCTGGGTCAGCTCGACGGCGAGGTCCTGCCGTTGCGGGCGGTTCCGGTCATCGAGGAGGAGATGCGGCGGGCCGGCGCCCAGGTGGGGACGCGGGCCGTACCCGATGGGGTGCTCGCCTTCGACGGCGGCGAGATCGACCTCGGACGCTACCACCGCGCCCTCGGCGACTCCCCTGCCGTCACCGACCCGCCGCCGGTTCCCCAGCACTCGCAGGCGGGCGTCGCCGACCTGCTGGTGGTCCGGCAGAAGATCAAGGCCTACGAGCTGGGCGAGTACGCCCACATCGAGAACGTCATGGCCGGCGAGTCCCGCGAACGCTCCACCCGCCGCCTCACCCAGGTCGAGGAGATCATCGAACGGGAGACCGAGACGGAGACGGAAACGGAGAAGGACCTGCAGTCCACGACCCGCAACGAGCTGCAGAACGAGGCGGAGAAGCACGTCAAGAGCCAGCTCGACATCGAGGCGGGCCTGCAGGTCAGCGGCAGTTACGGCCCCGCGGTCTCCTTCACCTCCAGCCTCAAGGCGGGCTTCTCCACGACCACCGAGGAGTCGCAGCGCAAGGCGTCGTCGTTCTCGCAGGAGGTCACCCAGCGCACGGTGGAGAAGGTGCGCGAGAAGGTACGCACGCTGGTGCGCAAGCGCACGCTGGAGGAGTTCGAGGAGAACAACCGGCACGGCTTCAGCAACAACCTGGCCCGCCACGTCCGGGGCGTCTACCGCTGGCTGAACAAGGTCTACGACGCCCAGGTCTTCAACTACGGCCAGCGCATGATGTTCGACTTCGTGGTGCCGGAGCCGGCGGCGTTCTATCTGTACGGCCTGGTGGAGAACCCGCCGCAGGACAGCGAGCTGGTCAAACCGGCCCCGCCGACCGTCGCGGGCAACCCGCTGACCCCCGGGCAGATCGACGCAGGCACCTACGGCCCGCTGCTGGCCCGCTACCGGGTGACCGACGCGCCCCCGCAGCCGCCGGAGCTGCGCACGGCGAGCTTCTTCGCCAAGTACGACGGCGGCAACTACACCTCCACCGGCGCCGCGGGCAAGGTCGAGATCCCCGACGGCTACCGCGCCTACCGGGCGACCGTGCAGGCCACCCACATCTGGGCCGCCGACATCCAGCTGCACCCGTTCCAGATCGTCTTCGACGGCAAGATGTACGACTTCCACGACACCTGGGGATCGCAGGGCGGGCCGACGAGCTGGCTGGAGAAGGACGCGTCGGTCTCGATCTCGGTGGCGGCGAACGCGTGGGCGGTGGCGATCGACGTCGACTGCAAGCTCTCCCCCGAGGCGTATGCGAGCTGGCAGCACGCCGCCTTCGACGCCATCATCGCCGCCTACCAGCAGCAGCTCGCCGAGTACAACGAGCGCAAGGCGCAGCGCGAGCTCGAACGCAGCAACACGCGGCAGTTCGGCCGCAACCCGCTGGCCAACCGGCGGGTGGAGCGCGACGAGCTGAAGAAGTGGGTCATCATGATGCTGGCCAGGCAGCCCGAGCTCAACCTCGACTCGTTCAAGAGCCCGACCGGCGCGCCCGTCCTCGATCTCGACAAGGCCAACGCCAACGGCCGCTACATCCGGTTCCTGGAGAACGCCTTCGAGTGGCAGAACATGCTCTACGTCTTCTATCCGCACCTGTGGGGGCGGCGGGCGCGCTGGGTGCCTGCGCTGAACGTCACCGACCCCGACCCGGACTTCGCCGCCTTCCTGCGGGCCGGGGCGGCGCGTGTGCAGGTGCCGGTGCGGCCGGGGTTCGAGCGCGCGGTGGCCTACTTCGTGCACACCGGCAACGTGTGGGACGGCAACGACGTGCCCACGGTCGAGGACGAGCTGTACGTGCCGATCATCGACGAGATCACCACCAACCTCGGCAGGATCGACGGCGGCGTCCCCTACCCGGCCGGGTCCAGGCCGTGGGAGGTGGTGGTGCCGACGGACCTGGTGCTGGTCCAGGACCTGTCCGAGGTGCCGCCGCTGCGGGACGCGCTGCGCCCCGGCGCCCACGTCACCCTCGACGCCGGCGAAGGCTGAGGTGTGCGCCTACCGCCTGCACGCCGACTACGACCGCACCGGGCGGCTGAGCGGGGACGCGGCGGAGTGGGCCGGCAGGAAGCGCGAGCCCGGCGCGCTGGTGCGCGCCAACCTGGACGCCGACGCCAGGAGGCTGCCCGCGTCGGTCGCCAGGTCGGGCCCCGCCACCCCCGACCGGGAACGGCAGGCCAAGACGGCCGGGGACGACGAGCCGATCAGGATGCAGGTGCAGGAGGTGAGCCACGAGCCAGGCCCGCTGTTCGTGGTCCTGCAAGGGGCCGATCCGCAGCGGATCGCGGTCGTGGACTCGACCGGGGTGCGGATCCGGCCGGTGCCGAAGCGGAACCTGGCCCGCTATCCGCTGCCGGCGGGGCCGTTCCCGAAGAGGCTGGCCCTGGAGGCGGTGGACCTGGCGGCCAGTCCCGCGACCAACAGGCTGCTGGTCCCCGGAGCGGGTCCGCCGACCGGCGCCAGGATCGTGGTGCGGCTGGAGCGCGACGGCGCGGGCGGCACCGTGGTCGAGGACGAGGCGGTGGTGACGCTGGCGCCGTTCGTGCTGATCGGCAACGCGGGGCGGCTGGAGCGGCTCTACATGTGCGCGGTGCGCGAGGACGACCCGGCCAGGTCGCTGGACGACAACGGGCCCGCCGTCGCCGACGTGCGTGCCGCGCTCGCCCCGCTGCGCGTGCCGCTGGTGCTCATCCCGCAGGAGGTGCACGGCGGGGACAGCTGGATCCAGGACCAGTATCAGCTCGGCTACACGCGAACCCCGGACGGGGTGCAGCGGGTGCTCCTGCACACGCCGCGCACCCGCTCGGACGCCTCCAGGACCGGTGGCCCGAACCTGGGCGGCGTGCTGGCCGGGCATTTCCTGAGCAAGGACATCGGGGTCTGCCAGGCGTTCTGGGACCGCGAGCTCACCGTCCCCGGCCCGGACGGCGCACCCGCGCGGATGGGCTTCGCCGAGAGCGACCGCCTGCTGACCGTGCTGACGAAGGTCCTGGTCCTGCGCCGCCACATGGTGGAGATGGTGTCCAGGATCGGCACCGCGGAAGACCTCGCCCGCATGCGCAGGGCGATCGGCCCGGCGCGGGCTGACGTGTGGAAGTCCCGCTCGGAGCTGGAGCTGCTGCTGAGCCTGTTGCGCGGTACGGCACGCGCGGCGCTGACCCGCCCGGACACCCCGTGGAAGAAGGATCTGATCGACCCGCTGCTCGACGACGCGAGCCGGCAGGTCGCCGCCGTGACGGCCGAAATGCCGGTGGCGGGCGGTCGGGCCCGGCTGCGGCTGCCCGCCACCGGCCCGCGCCCGGCCCGGGAGTTCGTCCTGAGCGCCGACGAGCTGGTCACGCTCGACCGGCAGCTCGGCAACTGGCACTCCGGGCACAACTACGGCGGCAACATCGAGGTCGGCCCGCCCTCCAAGAACGGCTCCGCCGGAGTGGTCGTCGTCGGCAACACCACCCAGCGGGCCGACGACGGCTCCACGCTCACCGACATGGACCCGGACCTGCTGGCCTTCCTGCGCGGGCAGGCGCACGGCCACCAGAGCGTGGTGGAGGTGGACACGAGCTGGCTGGACGTGGGCCACGTGGACGAGATGCTGGCGTTCGTGCCGGACCCGCGCGACCCGCGCGGCCTGGGCACGGTGCTGCGCGCCGCCCCCGCCATGGCACTGCTGATCATCACCGAGGCCAAGCGGGAGTTCCTGAGCGGGCTGAACGCCCGCGACCTCGCCGAGTACACGAACTGGCAGTACATCAGCTCCAGGAGCCGCCACACGATCCAGGGCACCAAGCCGATCACCCACCTGCTGCGGGGCCTGCGCTGGCTGCAGCATCACGAACCGGGCCAGACGCTGCCCACCGAACCCCCGGAGATCTACCAGCGCCTCGCCCGGCAGAACGCCTCGGGCCCGACCGCACACGACATCCCGCTGCCCGTCTCGCCCTGGAGCACCCGGCCCGCGCCGGTCTATCCGGCGGGCATCTCGGTCTACGAGATGTACTACTTCAGCGACAACCTCAACGAGGACCTGGAGGCGGCGCCGGCACCCGCCAGGAGCGGCCCGGACGGGACGGAGATCCCCGCGGCGGGCCAGCTCACCGAGGCGGTGGAGCGCATCACCACGGAGTACGACGGCAGGATGCCGATCCACGGCCTCCCGGTCTTCTTCGACCGCCGCTCCCCCGCGAGCGGCCGCAGCACCGCCTTCACCCCGAACCTCGCCAACCTGCAGGTGGCCGGAGACCGCCTGCTCATCCCCCGCCCGCACGGGCCGCGCATGTCACCGGAGTCGGCGGCCCGGGTGCTGCGCGCGGTGGCCGCGCGCTTCCCCGAGGCCGTGCGCGCCGCGCGTCTCACGCCGCAGTGGCTACGCGCCCGCGGCCTGCACCGGACCACGTTCTGGGCCCGCCACCAGTCAGTGGGCAAGCCGACCGCCACCGACCTCGCCAACCTGGCGTTCGCCTTCGCCGACGGCTTCCCCCGCGGCATGCCGGAGGCTCAGATCCGCCGGCACATCCTGCGGGCCAACGCGAACGCCTTCGACGCCGCCGGGCGGCTGAAGGGCGGCGGCTGGCGCCAACTGGTGATCCCGGAGAACAAGGTGGACCTGTTCGAGGCCTGGACCGAAGCGGTCGCCGACAAGCTCGGCTACCGCGTGCAGTGGGTGGAGGCGTGGTATTACCACGTCCGCCTGGGCTCGATCCACTGCGGGACGAACGTGCTGCGCACCGCCCCCGCCGACCGGCCGTGGTGGCGTTAGGCGGGCCGCCAGGCGGCCGCGGTGTGGCCGTCGCGGCCCCGGGTGGGCACCGCGGCCAGGAGGCTGTTGAGCACCGACTCCTCCACCGCGTCGAGGGTGGCCTCGAACAGCGGGCTGAGGTGCCGGTCGGCGACGTGCCCGCCGGTGGCGGCGGTGGAGAAGGCGAGGCCGTAGTCGCCGCTGCCGTTGGAGTAGGAGGCGCCGACCCGGCCGAGGGCGTAGACGCCGCGCTTGGCGACCCGGGTCAGCTGACGGCCGTCCAGGCGGGCGTCGGTGGCCACGACGATCATGCAGGAGCCGTCGTCGGGCGGCGTCTCCAGGCCGAGGAGCTCCAGCTCGGAGGCGGATTCGGCCTCGTGTGTACGCGCCCCGGTGCGCAGCGTGCCGCCGAAGTTGGCCTGGACCAGCGCGCCGACGGTCACCTGACCGGCCCCGGCCAGGTCGAGGGTGCGCGAGGCGGTGCCGATGCCGGCCTTGAAACCCAGGGCGACGGTGCCGGTGCCCGCGCCCACGCAGCCCTCCTCGACCGGCCCCGGGCGGGCGCCGTCGAGCGCGGCGAAGACATGCTCGGCGGTGATCGGGCGCGCGGGCATGTCGGACAGCCAGCCGTCGTTGCACTCGCCCACGACCGGGTTGACCGACGGCAGGCCGGGGTCGCGGGCCAGCATCCAGCTGATCAGCGCGTCGGCCACACGGAAGGTGGACAGGGTCGCGGTCAGCAGGATCGGCGTCTCGATCACGCCGAGCTCGGCGATCTGGGTGGTGCCGACGAGCTTGCCGTAGCCGTTGCCCGCGTAGACGCCGGCGCTGAGCGGCAGCCGGTCGGGGACGACCGCGGTCACGCCGGTGTGGATCGCGGGCTCGCGCCGCAGCGTGGTGTGGCCGACGCGCACGCCGGGCACGTCGGTGATCGCGTTGTGCTCCCCCGTCCGGTACGGCCCGCCGGCCAGACCGTGCTCACGCGCGCGCATGGCCGTCATGCGGAGAACGCCTCGGGAGACAGCCCGACCTCGCGGGCGGCGGCGGTACGGGCGTGGGCGAGCAGGCGCTCCTGGGTGAGCACGTCGGGGTGGAGCGTGTAGCGGATGGCCAGCCCGTCGAGCATGGCGTCGAGGCGTTCGGCCGCTCCGGCCGGGTCGTCGCAGGCGAACTCGCCGCCGTCCACCCCGTCGGTGATCACCCGCTCGATCGCGCGCAGCCACGTCGCCTCCAGCTCCAGGACGATCGCGTTGACCGCGGGCTCGCGCAGGGCGGTGTTCCAGGCGTCGAGCCACAGCAGCCAGCTCTGGTCGGCGCGCGACTGGGGGATGTAGTAGTCCAGGACCCGGTCGAAGCGGCGCACGGCGGTGCCGGGCCCGCGCACGATCTCCTCCAGCCGGGCGCTCTCCACGTCGAGCGTGGCCCTGAGCATCGCGGTGATGAGTTCGTCCTTGGTGGCGAAGTGGTAGTGGATGAGGCCGCCGCTGACGTTGACCGCCTTGGCGATGTCGGCGATCCGGGTGTTGGCCAGCCCTTTTTCGAGGACGACGCGCCGGGTGGCGGCCAGCAGCTCGGCCCGGCGCTGGTCGGCCTGTTCGGCTCGGGAGGAAGCACTTCGCACCACGAAATCCTATCGCCGGGCCGTACGCCGGTATCCGTCAGCATCCTGCCTTGTACAAGACCTTCCGCACGTCGGGGGTGTCGACGTTCTCGCGGGTCACGATGGTGGCGTCGGTCGGGATCGAGGCGGTCACCTGCTGTCCCTTGACCGCGGCGAACGCCTGCTCCACGCCTTTCGCGCCGATCTCGCCGGGCAACTGGGCGATGAGCGCCTGCACGACGCCGTCCCTGAGCTGCTTGACCTGGGCCGGGCCCGCGTCGAAGCCGACCATCTTGACCTGGCCGAGCTTGCCCGCCTGCTGCAGCGCCGTGCCCGCGCCGGTCGCGGAGTTGAGGTTGGTGGCGAAGACGCCGGCCAGGTCGGGGTCCTTCGCCAGCGCGGCGTTGACGATCTTTGAGGCTTCGCCGACGTCGTTGTGCGAGTACTGCACGCCCAGCGAGCTCACGCCGGGATGGGCCGCCTTGATCTCCTCCTCGAAGCCCTTGATCCGGGCGTCCACCGTGCTCACGCCGGGGTCGGTGGAGATGACGAGCACCTTGCCCTTGCCGCCGATCTGCTCCGACAGCGCCTTGGCCGCCGCCGCGCCGCCCTTGACGTTGTCGGTGCTGATCCTGGACAGGCCGATCGAGGCGTCCTCGACCACCGTGTCCACCAGGATGATCTTGATGTTGCGCTGCTTGGCCTGGGTGAGTGGAGCGATCATCGCCTTGACGTCGGTGGGCGCGATGAGCAGGGCGTCGGGCTGGGCGGCCACGACCGAGTTCACGATCGGTGTCTGCAGGGTCGGGTCGAACTTCTGCGGTCCCTGCACCTCCAGCTCGACCCCGAGCTCCTTGGCCTTGGCCCGCGCGCCGCAGGCCATCGTCTCGTAGAACTCCTCCCCCGCCAGCCCCTGCACGAGCGTCACCCTGACGGCGCCACCGGCGCCGGGCTGGCCGCAGGCGGCGAGGGCGAGCAGGAGGGCGGCGGCGAGGGCTTTGCGCATGTCGAGTCTCCTCATGGGTCGCGGCGGGCGCGTTGCCGCTGGTCGACGTAGACGGCGGCGACCAGCACGGCGCCGACCACCACCTGCTGCCAGAAGGGCCGCACGCCGAGGATCTGGAAGCCGTTCTGCAGCACCGCCGGGATGAACACGCCGATGACGGTGCCTGCCACGGTGCCGACGCCGCCGAACAGCGACGTGCCGCCGATCACGACGGCGGCGATGGCCTGCAGGTTGTCGGTGGAATGAGCCGACACGCCGGTGATGCCGTACTTCGCCAGTGACAGGTAGCCGGCAAGACCGGCCAGCAGTCCGGCGAGGCCGTACACCGTGACCAGGTGCCTGGCGACGCGCACGCCGGCGCGGCGGGCGGCCTCGGCGTTGGAGCCGATCGCGTAGGTGTGGCGGCCGAAGCGGGTGCGGGCGAGGGCGAAGCCGAGCACGGCGGTGATGGCGCCACAGATCCACACGAGGTGCGGCACGCCGAGCCAGCGTGCCAGGCCGAGGCCGAGGTTCAGCTCGCCGGGCGCGCGCAGGTCCACGCCGCCGGTCAGCAGCAGCGCGGCGCCGAGCGACATGCCGAGCGTGCCGAGGGTGACGATCAGCGCGGGGATCCGCCCGTGCGCGACGAGCACGCCGTTGAGCAGACCCCACCCCAGCCCCGACAGTACGGCTGCCGCCGCCCCCACCAGCAGCGACCCGGTGGCCTCGGCCGTCAGGGCGGCGGCCACGGCCGAGAAGACCAGCACGCCGCCGACCGACAGGTCGATCCCGGCGGTGATGATCACGTAGGTCATGCCGGTGGCCAGGAGCAGGAGGATGGCGGCGTCGCTGACCAGGTTCAGGAGGTTGAAGGGGGTGGCGAAGCTGCCGGGCCGCAGGAGGGCGAAGGTGGCGAGCAGGCCCGCGAGCACGAGCCCGATCCAGAACACCTGCGCCGACGGCAGCCGTCCGCTCATCCGATGGCTCCCGTCATCGCGCCGACCAGTTCTTCCATGGAGACCTGCGCGGTGTCGAAGCGGGCCACCCTGCGGCCGAGCCTGAGCACCTCGACCCGGTCGGAGACGGCCTTGACGTCCTGCATGTTGTGGCTGATCAGCAGCACGGTCACGCCGGAGTCGCGCACGCCGCGGATGAGGTCGAGCACGCGGCGGGTCTGGACGACGCCGAGCGCCGCGGTCGGCTCGTCCATGAACACCACGCGGCGCGCCCAGGTGACCGCCCTGGCCACGGCGACGGCCTGCCGCTGTCCGCCGGAGAGCGTGGAGACCGGCGCGGCCGGCGACTTCAGCTCGATCCCGAGGCGCTCGCAGGCCTGCCGGGCGCGCTCGCGCATGGCGGTGTCGTCGAGCAGGCCGAGGCGGCCGAGCAGGCCGGGCCTGAGCAGCTCGCGGCCGAGGAAGAAGTTGGCGGCGGGGGTGAGGTCGGCGCAGAGGGCGAGGTCCTGGTAGACGGTCTCGATCCCGGCGGCCCTGGCGTCCTCGGCGGAGGAGAAGGCCATGGGCCTGCCGTCGAGCAGGATCTCGCCGTCGTCGGGCGGTTCGACGCCGGACAAGATCTTGGCGAGGGTCGACTTGCCCGCGCCGTTGTCCCCGATCAGCGCGACGACCTCGCCGGGCGGCAGCGCGAGGTCGGCTCCGCGCAGCGCCTCGACGTGGCCGTAGCTCTTGACGATGCCGCGGGCTTCGAGCAGCGGTCCGGCCATAGATCTATCAAGAGCGGGGTTGACATCGTTGTCAACCCCCGATCAAGAACAGTCGTGGAGGCCGTCCTGGCCCTGCACGGCCACGCAGTTCTCCTGGACCCACGAGGTGGCCTGGCCGCCGCCCCTGCCGCCACCGGTCATCACGTAGCGCAGGCGGCCGGAGGAGGTCAGCTCCTCCAGGCGAGCGGTGGTCATGGCCGGGTCGGAGCCGGTGAAGCCGCCCATGGCGATGACGGGCCGGCCGGTGGACAGGATCAGCGAGGCGGCCTGCTGGGCACTGCCCACGGCGACCAGCCACTCGGCGTTCCCCCGGTTGGCCAGCAGATGGTTGGTGAGCTCCGCGCTGACCCCGCGCCCGCCGGGACCGCCGGAAAGGCCCTGGTTCCCGCGACCGCCTGTGGGTGTCCCCTGATCCCTGGGCGGGCGATCACCTGTAGGCGGGCGACCGCCTGGCATGCCCGTCGGGCCGCCGAAGCCTCCCCTTCCGGTATTGGGTCCCGCGGTCGGGTTGGTGCCGTTCACCGGGGACTGGAGCGGGGTGACCGCGTACGCGGCCGGTCCGGCCAGACCCGCGACCAGGGCAAGGATGAGGCCGGTGACGGTGAGCGCGGCGCCGCGCCGTACCCGGGCCAGGACCAGCGCGAGCCCGGCCAGGACGGTGGCGGCGAGCACGGCCCAGGCCAGCCACGGAGTCCACTCCGGCGTACGGCGCAGCACCGCGAACGCCCACCCGCCGGTCACCACGACCGCGAGGGGCAGCGCCCAGCCCAGCGCGTGTCCCTCACGGTAGAGCCGCCACATGAGCACGCCGCCCATCCCGGTCAGCGCCGCCACCGCCGGTGCCATGGCCGTGCTGTAGTAGGGGTGGAAGGTGCCGCTGGAGAAGCTGAAGACCACCACGTGCACGGCCAGCCAGCCGCCCCACACCAGCCACGGCCCCCAGGTCCACGTCCGCTCGGGCCCACGGGCGCGCAGCCCCGCCGCGAGCGCCACGAGCAGGGCGATCGCGCAGAGCGGGAGCAGCCACGAGATCTGCCCGGCCATCACCTCGTTGAACAGCCGCCCGGCCCCCGGCTCCCCGCCGAACGTCGGCCCACGCCCGCCGCCCTGCCCGAAGATCCGGCCGAGGCCGTTGTAGCCGACAACCAGGTCCCGGACGGTGTTGTCGGTGGACCCGCCGACGTAGGGACGGGATGCGGCGGGCCACAGGTCGACGATCAGCATCCACCAGGCGCTCGACACCACGAGCACCGCCCCGGCGGCCAGCAGGTGGCCGATCCGCCGGACGAGGCCGGTGCGGGCGCAGAGCAGGTAGGCGAGGGCGAAGGCGGGCAGCACCAGGTACGCCTGGAGCATCTTGGTGGTGAACCCGAGGCCGACGAAGACCGCGCAGAGCAGCAACCAGCGCGCCCGGCCGGTGCGCAGCGCCTCCAGGCAGAACCAGGCGGCCGCGGTGAGCAGCAGCACCAGGAGCGTGTCCGGGTTGTTGTCGCGGTTGATGGCCACGGTGATCGGGGTCAGCGTCATCGCGACTGCCGCGACGAGCCCGGCCGCTTCCGCCCGCCGTTCACCGAAATATCCGGACATGTTGCGGCGGACCGCCGAGGAGACCACCGCGATCGCCGCCACGCCCGCCAGCGCCTGCGGCACCAGCATGCTCCACGTCGAGAACCCGAAGATCCGCGCCGACAGCGCCATCACCCACAGCGCCAGCGGCGGCTTGTCCACGGTGATGAACGATCCGGCGTCCAGCGCGCCGAAGAAGAACGCCTTCCAGCTCTGGGTGGCCGACAGGACGGCGGCCGAGTAATAGGTGTTGGCCATCCCGCTCAGCGCCCACGTGTACAGCACCAAGGCGAGTGCCAGCACCCCGGCGAGCGCCCATCGTGTGCGCGTCACCGGCCCGCCCTCCGCGGGTTGAACACCCACACGCGCAGCAGCAGGAAGCGCACCAGCGTGGCCAGCGCGTTGGCGAGCACCACCGCGGCCAGCTCGACGCCGTGCGAGACCCCGCCGGGCAGCAGCGCGAGACCTCCGGTGGTGAGGGCCAGCCCCACGAGGAAGGCGATCAGGCCCTCGAACTGGTGGCGGACGACCCCCGCTGACCCGCTGATCCCGAACGTGAAGCGCCGGTTGGCCGCGGTGTTGGCCACGGCGGTGACCAGCAACGCGATCGTGTTGGCCGGCATGGGGGCGAGCGCCCCGCGCAGCAGCGTGTACAGCCCGAGATAGGCCAGCGTGCTGACGACGCCCACGACCGCGAACCGCGGGAGCTGCCTGGCCAGCCCGCGCGGCACCTCCCGCGAGGGGATCGGCGCGCGCAGCGCGTGCGCGCGGGCCAGCCTGGCCATGCCGCGCAGGTCGTCCAGCGCGGTGCGCACGACGTCGACCCGGCTGTCCGGGTCGTCGACCCAGTCGACCGGCACCTCATGGATGCGCAGCCCGTGCCGCTGGGCCAGCAGGAGCAGCTCGGTGTCGAAGAACCACTGCTCGTCCTCGACCGCGGGCAGCAGCGCCTGGGCCACCTCGGTACGCGCCGCCTTGAAGCCGCACTGGGCGTCGGTGAAGCGGGCCCCGAGCAGGGCGCGCAGGAGCAGGTTGTAGCAGCGGGAGATGACCTCACGCCTGGGCCCGCGCTCCACGCGCGCCGCCGGTGCCAGCCGGGTGCCGATGGCCAGGTCGCTGTGGCCCGACAGCAGCGGCGCGACCAGGGGCAGGAAGGCGTCCAGGTCCGTGGACAGGTCCACGTCCATGTAGCTGACGACGTCCGCGTTACTCCGCGACCACACCCGGCGCAACGCCCTGCCGCGCCCCTTCTCCTCCAGGTGTACGGCCCGCACGTGCGGCAGCTCGGCCGCCAGCTCCCTGGCCAGCGGCCAGGTACCGTCCGTGCTGGCGTTGTCGGCGATCGTGATGCGGAAGCCGTACGGGAAGGTGGCCAGCAGATAGCCGTGCAGCCGGGTCACGCTCGCGCGCAGGGCACGCTGCTCGTTGTGGACCGGGACGACCACCTCGACCAGCCGCGTCTTGATGGATGTTGGCATGCTCCCCAGATCACCGGCCCGGTCTTTAGCCGGACTTAGCCGATGATGAGAGTGGGGTGAGACTTCCCGGCAGCCGCACCGTGGCGATCACTCCGCCGCCCTGCGCGTTGTCCAGCCGGACGCTCCCGCCCGCCTCCGCCACGGCCTGCGCCACGATCGCCAGCCCCAGGCCCGAGCCGGGCAGCGCGCGCGCCGACGGGGAGCGCCAGAACCGCTCGAAGACGTGCGGCAGTTCCTCGCGCGGGATGCCGGGCCCGTGGTCGCGCACGGTCAGCACGCCTGCGCGCAGCTTCACCTCGATGCCGTTCTCGCTGAACTTGCGGGCGTTGTCGATGAGGTTGAGCACCGCCCGTTCCAGTGAGGCGGCGTTGCCGACGGTGTACCACCGGCCGAGGTCGGTGCTCAGCTCCGCGCCGCGCAGCCTGGCCCGCTCGGCGGCGGCCCTCACCACCTCGTGCAGGGCCAGCTCCACGTGCGGCTCGTGGTCGGTGTCGCCCCTGGCCAGCATGAGCAGGTCGCCCACCAGCGCCGACAACTCGGCGAACTGGGCCTTCACGTTGACCAGCAGCCGCTCCTTGGCGGCCGGATCGAGCTGCCTGCCGGTCTGCTCACTGCGCAGCAGCAGGTCGATGTTGGTGCGCAGTGTGGTCAGCGGGGTGCGCAGCTCGTGGCCGGCGTCGGCGACGAGCTGGCGCTGGCGGTCGCGGGAGCCGGCCAGGGCGGCCGTCATCGCGTTGAAGGAGGCGCTCAGGCGGGCGATCTCGTCGTCGCCCTTGACGGGGATGGAGGTGTCGAGGTCCTCGGTGGTGGCGATGTGCTCGACCGCCCTGGTCAGCTCGCCGACCGGGCGCAGGGCCGTACGGGAGACGAACAGGCCCGCCGAGGCGGCGCCGAGCACGCCGAGGCCGGCCACGCCCGCGAGCAGGGCGGCCAGCGTGCTGAGGGAGTTCTGCAGGCGGTCGAGGCGGCGGGCGCTCATGACCGCCACGCCGGGCGCGACCCACTTGGTGACGACGCGGACCTGCGCCCCGTCGCTGGTGGCGCTCGTGTGCAGGCACTGGCCGCCGGAGCGGGCCACGCGCAGGTCGTCCTCGGTCACGCGGATCGGCGTGCCGAACGAGCAGGTCGGGCTCCGGTCGGCGTAGATGATCTGCTCGGAGTACGGCGGCGCGTAGGCGTCCGCGCGCGGCGGCTCGGTCGAGCACCTGACCAGGAGCTTGCTCAGGTCGGGCCGCTTGCCCGGCGGACCCTCCAGCTCATGGTCGAGCTGGCTGAGCAGCTCCATGCGCACGATGGAGAAGCACAGGACCGCCGAAAGCGCGACCGCCAGCGCCACCGCCGCCGTGACCAGCAACGTCATCCGGGCGCGCAGGCTGCTCCATCTCACGGCGCGTTCCGCAGCACGTAGCCGACGCCGCGCACGGTGTGGATCAGCCGGGGCTCGCCGCCCGCCTCGGTCTTGCGCCTCAGGTACATCACGTAGACGTCGAGGGAGTTGGAGGTCGGCTCGAAGTCGAAGCCCCACACCTCGCCGAGGATCTGGTCGCGGGTCAGCACCTGGCGCGGGTGGCTGAGCAGCAGTTCGAGCAACTGGTACTCGGTCCTGGTCAGGTCGAGCCTGCGGGCGCCGCGGGTGACCTCGCGGGTGGCCGGGTCCATGCGCAGGTCGGCGTAGGCGAGCAAGCCGTCCTGCGGCACGGCGCCGAGCGCGCTGCGCCGCAGCAGCGCCCGGACCCTGGCCAGCAGCTCGTCCAGCTCGAACGGCTTGACCAGGTAGTCGTCCGCGCCCGCGTCCAGGCCGGAGACGCGGTCGCCGACGGCGTCACGGGCGGTCAGCATCAGCACCGGCACGTGGTTGCCGCCCTGCCGCAGCCGCCGGCACGCGGTCAGCCCGTCGAGCCTGGGCATCATGACGTCCAGCAGCACCGCGTCGTACGCCTCGCGGGCCAGCTCCTCCAGCGCGGCCTGCCCGTCCACGGCCGTGGCCACCCGGTAGCCCTCGAACTCCAGGCTCGACTGCAGCGCCTCGCGCAGCGCCGGCTCGTCGTCCACCACCAGGAGTCTCATGGGCTCACTCATGGGCCAACGCTATGCCGCCATCATGAGAACTCGCTGAAGGTCAGGTCAGCAGCGACATGGCGGCGTTGTGGCCGGGGATGCCGCTGACCCCGCCGCCGCGCCGGGCCCCGGCCCCGCACAGCAGCAGCCTCGGGTGCCCGGTCTCGACACCCCAGCCGCCCTCGTCGGCGTACGGCCAGCTCAGGTCGCGGTGGAAGATGTGCCCGCCGGGCAACCCGGCCTCGTTCTCCAGATCGACGGGCGTCTTGGCCTCCAGGCAGGGCTCGCCCGCTGGGGTGGTGGCCAGGCAGTCCTCGATGGGCTCGGCCAGGACGGAGTTGATCGAGCGGAGCGTGGCGTCCAGGGCGTCGCGCCGCGACTTCTCCGGGTCGTCGCGGAAGAGGCGGGCGGGCATGTGCAGCCCGAACAACGTCATCGTCTCCCCGTCCTGGCCGAGGATGGACCGGTCGGTCAGCGAGTGGCAGTAGACCTCCGCGGGCGGCAGCTCCGGGATCTCGCCCCGCGCCGCCTGGGCGAAGGCCCGCGCGAGCTGCTCCCGGCTCTCGTTGATGTGGAAGGTGCCGCTGAAGGCCGCGTACGGCTCCACGCCGGTGTCCTTCAGCCGCGGCAGCCGCCGCAGCACCATGTTGACCTTGAGCTGGGCTCCCTCGGGCGTGTCCGGCTCGCGTCCCAGCAGCCGATCCAGTACGGCCGGCGGCACGTTGGCCAGCACCCGCTCCGCGGACACCACGTGCTCGGCCTCCCCCAGCCGGAAGGTCACCTCCCCGGCCTCCGGGTCGATCCCGATCACCTCGGCCCCGGTCCTGATCTCCGCCCCTGCCTCGCGGGCCGCCGTGGCCAGCGCGCCGGACACCGCGCCCATGCCGCCGACGGGGACGTTCCACTCCCCTGTCCCGTCCCCGACCACGTGGTAGAGGAAGCACCGGTTGGCCAGCAGGTCGGCGGCGGGGTCGGCGAACGTGCCGATGAGCGCGTCGGTCAGCACCACGCCGCGCACGGTGTCGTCGCCAAAGCGTGCCTCCACCGCCCGCCCGATCGGCTCGGCGAACATCTCCCCCCAGGCCCGCGCCCCGACCCGCCGCTCGACCTCGCGCGCCGAAGGCAGCGGCCCGAGCAGCGTGGGTGCCAGCGCCCGCGCCACCTCGGCGGTCATCCCGTAGAACTCATTCCAGGCCCGGTAGTCGCGTGCGCCGCCGGTGACGGCGCGGAAGGACTCCTCGGTACGGCCGGCGTCCTCGTTGTCCACCAGCAGCCCCGTCCGCCCGACCGGCGTGTAGGAGGCGTAACGCCGGCGCCGGAGCTCGACCCGCAGGCCCAGATCCGTGACGATCTTCGTCGGCAGCAGGCTGACCAGGTAGGAGTAACGCGACAGGCGCGCCTCGACCCCGGGAAAGGCCTGGGCCGAGATGGCCAGCCCGCCGACGTGGGCGAGCCGTTCGAGGA
Source organism: Nonomuraea sp. NPDC050394 (assembly GCF_044459065.1). Classification (NCBI taxonomy): domain Bacteria; kingdom Bacillati; phylum Actinomycetota; class Actinomycetes; order Streptosporangiales; family Streptosporangiaceae; genus Nonomuraea; species Nonomuraea sp. NPDC050394. The sequence goes on from NZ_JBITIO010000003.1 coordinate 497,116, forward strand.
CGAGCACCCGGCGACCGGCGCGGGCGAGATAGGCGGCGGCGACGAGCCCGTTGTGCCCGGCGCCCACGATGACGGCGTCATAACGCATGAGAGGTCCTTAAGCAGGAGGCAGGGATGGGACGGTGCGAACGACGCGCCGCTACAGCCCCGTCTGCCAGTGCGGCTCCGGCCGCAGCAGTTCCTCCCTGGACACCATGCCCGGGACCTTACCCGTCACGGATCGGTCAATACCACCTCCACATATCTGCGGTCCGGGGTGACCGCGACCACCCGGACCTTCAGCACGGTGTCCACCGCGTACTCCGTGGGCAGGCTCGCGCCCACCGCGGCGGTGCCCTCGAACCAGACGGGGTTCTGCTCGCCGTGCCAGGCCAGCACGGGGCGGCGGCCGATGGAGTGCACGACCACCGCGGGCTGGACGGCGGCGTCCTGGCCGAAGCGGGCGCGGTACTCGACGGTGATCTCGCCCTGGCTGGTCGGGACCACCGCGAGCACGGGGTCGTGCAGGTTCGCCTGGCCGAAGGCGGCCAGGCGGATGCGCGGTGAGGTGGACAGGTCCGGGCGGAGCACGCTGCTGGACGCGGCGAACTCCGGCACGTACCGGTAGAGGGCGGCCGGCGACAGGTTGCGGTCGCTGCGGAAGAAGCCGGGCGAGATCACGGTGACGCCGACGAACGCGGGCGGCGTCGGGACCGCGCGGTCCTGCACTCCGGTGAAGCCCATGACCGAGTAGTCGTCCTGGTAGACGTAGTCGCCGCAGGGGCCGAAGGCGTGCTCGAAGCCGATCACGTGGCCGATCTCGTGGTCGTAGAAGGACAGGAACCCGCCCTGGTCGAGGACGGCGGCGCCGCCGATGGCCCCGGAGTTGCACGGCGGCGGGTGCATGAACACCACGACGCGGTCCACGCCGTCGAAGCTGACGCCGTCGCGCTCGGCCTGCGCGCGGGTCTGGTTGACCATGCCGCCGCGGTCGTCGCGGTTGCCGACCTGCGAGATGCCGGTCAGCACGCGCCACGGCTCCACGCTGAAGCGCAGTTCGCGCAGCCGCAGGGTCGAGGCCGACCAGAAGTCGAGCATGCTCCAGCCGTTCGGCGCGTCGAGGACCTCGCTCAGCGCCGCGTCGGGCCAGACGGGGTGGACGTTGGCGTCGGGGGCGTTCGTCGCCCACGTGTAGCGCAGCACCTTCACGTTGAGTGGCCGCGTGTGCGTGCCGGTACGGCGCAGCAGTTCACGCACCGACACCTGGCCCGGCAGTCCCGCCTCGCGCCCCAGGGTGCGGACGCTGATCGGAAGCGACCGGACCGCCTTGCTCAGTCGTACGGAGAGCACGGCATTCCTCCAGCGGGGTCAGCGGAGCAGGACGAGGATCGGGATCAGCCCGATCCCCCGGTCGAGCGCGGACATGGCCTTGCCGATCACGGCGCCGAAGGAGCGGCCGGGATCGAGCGCCTTCATCGCGTGGCCGGGCGTGTCGGAGGTGGTGAGCAGGTCGCCGACGCCGACGGGGGCGTAGGAGGCGTCGACCCGGCAGTAGACCTTGCCGACGAGCGCGAGCGGGTAGCGTCCCGCGCGCTGGTCGCGGTGGTCGAGGATGACGCCGGGACGGTAGTCCCCCGCCCCCGAGACCACTCCGGCGACCTTGGAGTCGTAGGCGCTCGTGCTCATCCGTACCCGGTCGATTCCGTCGATCACGACGACCGTGCCGGGCACGACCTCATCGGTCTCGGTTTCCGCGAGCGAGAAATTCTCGGCCAGATCGGCTCCGGTGAGAAGGACGTCGCCGGTGACGATGACATTTCCCTTGAAGAATCCGGCGGGGCCGACGCCGCGATGGTCGGCGTAGAGCGCGGCACCGGTACTGTCCGCGTTGAGATTATAGGCGGCGATAGCCGCGGTATTAGGGGAATTGGTCTCGGCGTGAACGGCTTCATAAGCCTCACTTCTGGCGTCCACCGCGGCGCCGATCCCGGTCCTGACGAACACGCCGGGCCCGCGCCCGCGATTGTCGGCGAACAGCGAAGCGCCGGTGCCCGCCGGATTGACGTTGTAGGCGGCGATGGCGGCGACCTCGGCGGCGTTGGTCTCGGCGTGAAGCGCCTCGAACGCCTCACTCCTGGCGTCGAGAGCCGCCCCCGCGCCCGTCCGCACGAAGAGGCCGGGCCCACGCCCCCGGTTCTCCCCGACCAGGATGGCCCCGGTGCCCTCGGAGTTGAGGTTGTAGGCCGCCACGACCGCGGTGCCCGGAGAATTGGTCTCGGCGTGGACGGCCTCGAACCCTTCGCTCTTGGCGTCCACCGCGGCGCCGACACCCGTTCTGGCGAACAGACCGGGCCCGCGGCCCCGGTTCTCGGCGAACAGGGTGGCGCCGGTCCCTTCGGCGTTGAGGTTGTATGCGGCTATGGCGGCGTTCTGCGGGGAATTCGTGGTCGCGTGCACCCCGTCGAATTCCTGGCTGATGCCGTGAATTCCGGGGCCGCTCTTACTGGTGCCTTTAACCGCGGCTTCGCCGGGGCGCGAGGTCTCGCCGTGCAACGCAGGCATTGGGGGGCCTTTCATCGGACGCCTGGGTTCTTCAATATGTCACCCGGTTATCCGGCCAGCCAGGAGATAATCACCTTACTCGTTTATCAATTCGCCATTTAGCGGGATTTATAGACCACTTGGCCGGCCGGCGGGGGCCGTCGCGGCGGGACATGTGTCCGGCGTGGGAAGCGACCCCCACGATCGGCGCCCGCCGGCGGCGGCGGGTGGGGTGGGGGCGGCTTGCCGTAGAGGAGAGATTGAGAAGGGTCAGGGGCGGCTGGCGATGGAGAGAAGCGTTGCGGCGGGAGAGGGGAGCGTGCGGCCGCGGCGCCAGACCGCGCGCAGGCTGCGGACCAGGTTGAGGCCGGCCAGCGGCACCTCGACCAGCCGCCCGGTCGCGAGGTCGGCCTCGACGGCGTAGCCGCTCAGCACCGCGGGCGCCGCGCCCGCGGAGGCCGCGCCCTTCACCGCCGAGTTCGAGCCGAGCTCCAGCCGGGGGCTGGCCTGGTGAAGGTCGCGGAAGGCCAGGTCGAGCGTCTCGCGCGTGCCCGAGCCCGGCTCGCGCACCACCAGCGGCGTCGCGGCCAGTTCCGCCCCCCGCAGCACGGTACGGCGGCGCGCCCACGGATGCCCCGGCGCCACCACGACCACCAGCCGGTCGGTCCCGACCACACGCGAGTCCAGGCCCTCGGGCACGTTCGGCCCCTCCACGAAGCCCAGCTCGACCGACCTCGGCGTCCCGTCCGCGCCGGCCAGGACCAGCGCGGCCACCTCGGCGGAGTTCACCACGTCGAGCCCCACCTGCACGTCCGGCTCGCGGTTCTGGAACTCGCCCAGCCACCGCGGCACCAGATACTCGGCCACCGTCATCGATGAGGCCACCCGCAGGTGCGCCGCCTCGCTGAGCCGCACGGCCGCCGCCGCGCGCATGAGCTCCTGCGCCGCCGACAGCACCTGCGAGGCCCAGCCGGCGACCATCTTCCCCTCGGCGGTCAGCGCCGATCCACGCGGCGTACGCTCCAGCAGCGGCAGCCCGAGACGGCGTTCGAGCTGGGCGATGCGCTTGCTGGCCGACGGCTGGGCGATGCCCGCGGCGCGCGCGGCACGGCCCAGGCTGCCGAGCTCGCCCACGTCGACGAGGAGCTTCAGCGAGTCGAGATCCGGCAACGCGCTCATAGCCTAAGGCTATGACCTGCCAGGCAATGCCTGTCTACTGGGAGGTCCCGGACGGCCGGAGACTCGGATCATGGTCTCCCTCACCGTCACGCGCGCCTGGCCCCGCCTGCATCTGCCCGGCATCGCCCTGGCCGCGGCGGCGGTCGCGATGGCGCTGGTCGTGAGCCGGTTCCTGCCCGCGCTCAGCCCGGCGATCATCGCCGTGACGGCGGGGGCGGCCTTCCACAACCTCGGCTGGCTGCACGAGCGGCTGCGGCCGGGACTGCAGTTCGTCGCCAAGCGGGTGCTGCGGGTGGCGATCGTGCTGCTCGGCCTGCAGATCGCGCTGCCCCAGGTGCTCACGCTGGGCGCGCCGACGCTGCTGATCGTGGCGGCGGCGACCGGCCTCACGTTCGTGCTCACGCCGCTGCTCGGACGGTGGCTGCGGGTCGCGCCCGGCACGGCGCTGCTCATCGCCGCGGGGGTCAGCATCTGCGGCGCCTCGGCCATCGCCGCCATGCATGAGAGCGCCGACTCCGACGACGACGACGTGGCCTCCGCCCTGGGCGTCATCACCGTGTACGGCACCGCCGCCATCGTGGCCGTCCCGCTGCTGGCCGCCTGGCTGGGGCTGACGGGACGCCAGCTCGGGGTGTGGGCCGGGGCGGCGGTGCACGAGGTCGCCCAGGTGGCGGCGATCGGCGCGGCCTCCGGCGCGGCGGTGCTGGGGGTGGCGATCACGGCCAAGCTGGCCCGCGTGGTCCTGCTCGCGCCCATGGTCGCGGCCACCACCCTGCGCGCCCAGGCCGGAGCCACCTGCCGTACCCCGTCCGCGCCCGCCCGCCGGGGTGGGCGCCCGCCGATCATGCCGTTGTTCGTGGCCGGGTTCCTGGCGATGGTGGTGGTGCGCAGCCTCGGCGTCCTGCCCGAGGCGCTGACCTCGGCGGTGCCGCCGGTGACGAGCGTGCTGCTCGCCGCCGCGCTCTTCGGCCTCGGCACCAACATCGACCTGCGGAAACTGGCCAAGGGCGGGCGGGCCGTACTGCTGGGCGGGATCTCCACGGCGCTGATCACCGGCATCTCGCTGGCAGGGGTGGCGCTCCTGGTGTGATCTCGGGTGGACGCGTCAGGGATCGCCCCGTAACGTGCTCACTTTGGAACAACATCAGGAAATAGACCGTTCCAAAGAGTGCCACGTAAAAGGTCCCACAAGGAGCACATACCCGATCATGCGCACCACCGCCGACCCCATTCTCCAGCCCTCCGACGAGGTGTCCGCGGCCCTGGCCGAGGGCTCGCCCGTGGTCGCGCTGGAGTCCACGATCATCTCGCACGGCCTGCCCCAGCCCCGCAATCTGGAGGTGGCCAGGGAACTGGAGGCGGTCGTCAGGGACGCGGGCGCGGTGCCGGCCACGATCGCGGTGCTGGACGGCATTGCCAAGATCGGCCTGAACGAGGTCGAGCTGGAGCGCATCGCCACCGAATCCGGGCTGCGCAAGCTCGGCCAGCGTGACCTGCCGGTGGCCGCCGCGCTCAAGGCCAGCGGCGCCACCACCGTCTCGGCCACCTCGTTCCTGGCCGCGCGCGCGGGCATCCGGATCTTCGCCACGGGCGGGCTGGGCGGGGTCCACCGCGGCTGGACCGTGGAACAGGACGAGTCGGCCGACCTCGACACGCTGGCCCGCACCCGGATCACGATCGTCTGCGCGGGCGTGAAGTCCATCCTCGACGTGCCCTCGACGCTGCAGCGGCTGGAGACGCGCGGCGTGACCGTCGCCGGCTACCGCACCGACACCTTCCCCGGCTTCTACCTCCACACCTCCGGCGAGCCGATCGACTGGCGCATCGACGCTCCCGAGCAGGCCGCCGCCATCATGCGCGGCCAGGACGCCTTCGGCGGCCCAGAGACCGCGCTGATCGTGGCCAACCCGGTGCCCGAGGACCTGCAGCTCGACCCGGCCCTGCACGACCGCGTGCTGGGCGAGGCGCTGGCCGCCGCCGACCGCCAGGGCGTCACCGGCCAGGCGATCACCCCGTTCCTGCTCGACTACCTCGTGCGCGGTACCGGCGGCGCCTCCCTGGAGGCCAACCTCGCCGCCGTCCGCGGCAACGTCGCCCTCGCCTCTCGCATCGCCCTCGCCTGGGCCCAGTAGTGGACGGCGGGAGTGCCGAGGGCCTGCTCGTCATCGGCGACGTCGTCACCGACGTGGTGGCCGTGCACGGCACGCCGGTCGCCACGGGCACCGACACCGAGGCCGACATCGTGCTGCGCCCCGGCGGCTCGGGGGCGAACACCGCCTCCTGGGCCGCCCACCTGGGCGCGCCGACCGCCCTGCTGTCCCGCGTCGGCTACGACAGCAGCGAGTGGCACACGAACGAGCTGGTCAAGGCGGGTGTGCGCCCGCTGCTTTCCGTCGACTCCGACCATCCGACCGCGGTGGTCATCGCGATGGTCGACCGTACGGGCGAGCGGTCCATGCTCACCAACCGCGGCGCCAGCGGCCGGATCTCCCCCGCCGACTGGTCGCCGTCGATGCTGGACGGCATTCGCCATCTCCACCTGTCCGGGTACACCTTTTTCGCGGACCAGGGGCTCCAACTTGCCCGAAACGTGATGGCGGAGGCGGCCGGCCGAGGCGTCTCGATCAGCATCGACCCCGCCTCCACCGGACCATTGCGCGCCTTCGGCGTCGAACGGTTCCTGCGCGAGAGCGCCCCCGCCGGCCTCGTCATCCCCAACCGCGACGAGGCGCTGCTCCTCGCGGGCGCCACCACGCCAGAACGCGCCGCCGAACTGCTCAGCCAGAGGTACGGCACCGCGGTCGTGAAACTCGGCCCCGGCGGCGCGATCGCGGCCACGGACGGGCGGATCGTGGCTACGGCAGAGGCGCTGCCGAGCGAGGCGGTGGACTCGACGGGAGCCGGTGACGCGTTCGCCGCCGGGTATCTCACGGCCCGGCTTTCCGGGGCCGGAGAGGGGGCCGCGTTGCGGGCAGGATGCCGTGCGGGTGCCGATTGTGTGGCCCTAGTGGGGGGCCGTCCACGGTACGGTTTGCAGTTGAACCATCTTTACCCTATTCACACCGATTGATAGCTTTCCGCGTAGGCTGCACCACCAGCCACATGCATCACTCTGGGGAGGATACGGTCCGCCGATGGACGTCGAGTCATCGATCTGCCTGAGCGACCTGGTCCCTGCCCTGCGCTGGAGCCGTCCTCAGCAGGTAGCGGAGATCTTGGCCGATCCTCGGCTGCCGGCAGGGTGGTGGAGCTCGCTGGCGTTGTCCCGGGCACTCGGCGCGACGGGCCTCGACTGGGTGTGCGAGCGGCTCGCCCGCCTCGCCTCGGCTCGATGGGACCATCTGTCCCTCGCCGACGTACTGCCCGCGCTGACCGTCCATCACGTGGACCCGACGCTGCCCGGCTGGCCGGAACCGACCCGCTCGGCGATCAACGGCCTGGGCGGGTGGCACCGGCTGCGCCGCCTGTGTCCTGGCGACCTGGCCACGCCCGGTACGCCCGGGGAAGCGGTGATCGGCTCGGTCTTCCGCGAGATCCTCGCCCAGATCCCGATCCAGACCGGCCCCCTCCCTGCCCAGACCGGCCCCCTGCCCGTCCAGACCGCCCCCGGCGCCAAACCCCGGCCGGGCGCCTCCCATCCGGGCACGGCACCGTCCCACCCGGGCGCCACGTCCCACCCCGGCACAGCGCCTTCGCAACCAGGCGCCACGCCCTCCCAACCGAGTGGCGCACCCTCCCAACCGGGCGGCGCGCCCTCACAGCCGGGCGCCCTTCCCGCCCGCCCAGGAGCCCCGGCGCAGCCGGGCGCCGCGCCCACCCACCCGGGAGTCCCCTCACAACCAGGCGCCACGCCCGCCCACTCGGGCGCCATGCCCGCACAGCCGGGCACCGGACAACCGGGCGCCGCCCAGCCCGGTGGCGGTCAGCCCGGCGCCGCTCAGCCCGGTGGCGGTCAGCCCGGTGGCGCGCCTTCCCACCCCGGTGCCGTACCCAGTACTCCTTCTCGTGCCGGTGCACCCGCGCAGGCCGCGTCGCCCGCCGCGCCCGCCGACGGCCCGACCCGCCCGGTCGGTAGCACGCAGCCCTCCTCCGGAGCTCCATCGGTGCCAGGAGCGCCGGGAGGCACCGTGCCCGGCCGGGCACCAGCCGCCGGCCCCGGCCAGAACGCCGCGATACCGGGCCAGACCGGCGCCGGCCAGGGCGTCACCTCCCCTGGGCAAGCAGTCCCCGGGCAGGCAGCCCTTGGGCAGGCAGCCCCTGGGCAAGCGGCTCCCGGACAGGCGGCTCCCGGACAGAACGTCGCGGGCCAGGGCGGTGCCGGTCAGGCTGGTGCGCCACCGGCCGGCCCCGGTGCTCCCGGTTCCTCCGGCGCGCTGCCCCAGCGCCTGCCCGGCGCCCCGCTCCCGAGCCCCACCCCGGAACCGTCGGACACCGACCACGCCATGGTCCGCGTGGTGGACGGGCTGTTCCGCGCCATGGACCGCCTCGAACTGGCCGTGGCCACCCACCGGCTGTTCGCCGAGGACCCGGTCAGCCTGCGCACGCTGGCCCACAAGATGCTCGTCGAGCGTGACGTCCTGTCCCAGGCCCAGCGCATGGCCGAGGAACGTGTCCTGCACTGGCTGCGCTCGTCGGAGTCCGCGCCGGTGACCGGCCACATGTTCCGCCTCACCGAGTGGCTCGGCGCCGCCGCCACGCAGGAGCAGCTGATCGGCGCCGACCCAGCCCACCCGGTGATCGTCCCCTCGCTGCGCAGCCCCCTGTGGCGCGTGCTGGTCACGCTCATGCCCGACCGCCGCCTGCAGGACGGCTGGCTCGTCGTCGGCGACCTGCACGGCCTGCAGAACCGCACCCGCCAGCTCCTGGCCACGGCCCCGAACGACACGGACCGCCACGAACTGCTCGAACAGCTCGGCATCCGCCGCCACTCCGCGCAGGCCTGGCTGGACGCCCTGCCGCCGGAGTCACCCCGCCGCCCGGCCGCCCCGGCCGCCGAACCGGCGCCGCAGCAGCCGCTGCCCCGCCGTACCCCCGGAGCGAACGGGCACCACCACCGGGGCGGCACGCCGATCCCGGCCGCGCCCGCCGGGAACATCGACCCGTCGGCGGCGCTCGCGACGCTATCGGCGCTGTCGGGCGGACGCTCGCCGATGCTGGCCGGCACGCCCTCGACGCCGCCGCCCCCGCCGCCGAGCCCGACGTCGGATCCGCGCCGCTGGCAGCGCATCGAGGTCACGCCCGAGCACCTGCGCGGCGGCCCGGTACCGGTGCCGGAGGGGTACGCGGCCCAGCTGGGCATGCGGCCCGGCACGCTGCTGTCGGTCACCGGGCCGGGCGACAACGCGATCGTGCTGGTCTGGCAGGGGCACCAGCCGGTGTTCGACTCGCTGCAGCCGGTGCTCATGCGCCTCAACGCGCGGCCCGGCGACCAGGTCTACGTGACCGTCGACGGCTACCGGCTGGAGGCCCAGCTAACCGGCTGAGCCCTCGAACAGTCCCGTGCGGTGCGCGGTGGCGGCCGCCTCCCCGCGGGAGGAGACGCCCAGCTTGCCCAGGATGTTCGAGACGTGCACGCTGACGGTCTTGACCGAGATGAACAGCTCGCCGCCGATCTCCCGGTTACTCTTGCCGTCGGTGAGCAGCCGCAGTACCTCCAGCTCGCGCGCGGTCAGCCCGAACTGCGGCGCCTGCGGCTCCGGCTCGTCGGCCACCGCGATGCGCGCCCGCCGCGCGAACGAGTCGAGCTCCTCCAGCAGCGTCCGCGCGCCCAGCCGCTCGGCCCGCTCACGCGCCCTGGTCAGCCGCTCGGCCGCGTCCTTGCGCGCGCCCGCCGCGTGCGCGGCCCTGGCCGCCCCCGCCAAAGCCCTGGCCTCCTGGTACGGCTGCCGCAACCCGGCCCAGGCCTCCGCGGCCGCGTCCCAGGCGACCAGATCGTCGGCCGCCCCCGCGATCGCGTTGAACGTCAGCCGCTCCGCCTCCTGCAGCACGCCCTCGGCCGTCATCCACCGCGCCTGCGCCTTGGCCTCCTCCAGCACCGCGCCGCCCAGGAGGGCGCACGGGATGAGCACCGGCCACGCGTAGCGGGGGCTGGCGGCCAGGTCCTGCTCGCGCAGCACGCGCATGGCCGCCTCCGCCGCCTCCTCCATCCGCCCCCGGGCGGTGTGCAGGTCGATCTCGCGGGCGGCGACGGGCAGCATGTGCTGGTCGCGGTAGATGGCGCGCTTGATCACGCTCTGCTGCGCCGCGAACATCGCCTCGGCCTTGTCGAGGTCGCCGCGCCACAGCGCGATGTCGCCGACGAACCCCTGCAGGCTCGCCCGGTACGGCGCGGGCGGCGCCAGGTCCAGCGCGTGCTCGATCACTTCCAGCGCCTCGTCCCACCGGCCCAGCGAGACCAGCGGCTCGGCCAGGTTGATCGCCAGGAACGTGCCCGAGGTGCGGGCCAGGCCGTACTCCTCGGCGTCGGCGATGCCGCGGCGGGCCACCTTGACCGCCTCCTCGTGCCAGCCGGCGCCCTCCAGCCGGTCGGACTCGGAGATCGCGGTGCGCATCAGCGCGTTGTAGGCCTTGTCGCCCATGGCGATCTCACGGGCTTCGGCGAACTTCACCAGCCCCGCCTCCACGTCGCCGAACCTGAACCTGCCCCACGCCAGGGTCGTCAGCCCGTGCGCCTCGGTGGCGCCGTCGCCGACGGCACGCGCGATGCGTACCGCCTCCTCGGCGTAGGCGATCTTGTCCGGCCACATCTCGCGCGTGTTGCACATGCGCGCGAGCGACTCGGCGATCTGGGCGCGCAGCTTGGTGGGCGGCTCGGCGGGGACCAGCTTCGCCGCCGCCTGCAGGTCCTCCAGGTTGCCCGTGCGGCCCAGGTCGTAGCGGAGCAGCCCGCGCAACCTGAGCAGCAGCGCGGTGCGCACCGGGTCGGTGACCGGGTCGACCTCCTCCAGCGCGGCGCTGGCCAGCGAGATGCCGCGGTCGAACTCCCCGGCGTTGAAGGCCACCGCGGCCGCGGCGCGCAGCACCTGAACGCGGTCGGCGCCGATGCGTTCGGCGGCGTCGGGGACCTTCGACCACAGTTCGAGCACGCGCGAGAGCATCCGCAACTGCTCGTCGTAGGCGGCCGACTTGCGCGCGGCGGCAGCCGCCTTCCAGGCGCTGACCAGCCCCCACAGCGCGTCGTGCGCCGCGTGCCAGTGGTGGGCCAGTTCGATGGCGCCGCGCGGGGCGGGCAGGATCGCCAGGTCGCGTTCGAGCGCCTCGGCGAAGCGGGTGTGCAGCCGGGAGTGCTCGCCGGGCAGCAGGTCGTCGTGGAGCGCCTCGCGGATCAGCGCGTGGCGGAAGGCGTAGCCCTCGCCGTCCACCACCAGCACGTTGCCCGCGACGGCCGGCCGCAGGGAGCGCGAGAGTTCGCCGTCGTCGAGCCCGGTCACCGCGAGCAGCAGGTCGTGCTCGATGCGCTGGCCGCCGGCGCTGGCCACCCGCATGAGCTCCTGTGTCTCCTCCGGCAGCCGTTCGACGCTGGCCAGCAGCAGGTCGCGCAGCGATTCCGGCAGGCTGTCACCGCCGCCGCCCTCGCTCAGCAGCGCCTCCACGAACAGCGGGTTGCCCTCGCTGCGGGCGTAGATCTCGTCGATGGCGACGGGCGACGGCTCGTGTTCGAGGATGCTGGCGGCCTGGGCGACGACCTGCCTGCGGGTCAGGCGGCCGAGTTCGATCCTGGTCACCCAGTCGACGCGGCCCAGCTCGGCCAGCAGGGGGCGTAGCGGATGGGTGCGGTGCAGTTCGTCGGTGCGGTAGGTCACGACGATGAGCAACGGCACGTCGGTGCGCTGGTAGCGCACGAGGAAGGAGAGCAGGTCGCGGGTGGATCGGTCGGCCCAGTGGGCGTCCTCGATCACCATGAGCACCGGCCGCTGCTCCGCCAGGTGCTCCAGCAGGCCGAGCACCAGCTCGAACAGCCGGGCGCGCGCCTCGGCGCCGTCGCCGTCCGGCTCGCCGAAGTCGGGCAGCAGGCGGGCCAGGCCGCGCGTGTTGCCACCGGGCACCAGCGCGGACATGCCGTCGTGCCCGATGTCGCGCAGCAGCCGCCGCAGGACCGCGGTGAACGGCGCGAACGGCAGGCCGTCCGTGCCCAGTTCCAGGCAGTGACCGACGAGCCGGCGGGCGTCGCCGATCCGCTCGGCGAACTCCTTGATCAGGCGGGTCTTGCCGACGCCCGCCTCGCCGCCGACCAGCACGGTCGAGGCCGACCCGGACCGGGCGCGGGCCAGCGCACGACCGAGCGCGCCGAGTTCACTCGCGCGCCCGACGAACCGGGGGCTCACCGTATGGATGCTCACGCCCCATAGGATGCCACCTGACTAGGACAGAACGGTCACCTAAGTACCTTGCGGAAGAACGTCGCCGACTCCTCGTAGCCCAGAGCGGAGTAGAACTCGGGCGCCCGGCGGGTCGCCATGGCCACGTATCCCGCCTCGCGCTCGCGCGCCCAGCGCTCGAAATCCTCCAGCAGCGAGCGGCCGATGCCCTGGCGGCGCGAGCCGGTCTGCACCATGGCCTCCTCGACCCAGGCCACGGGCCCGTTCGCGAAGAGCGTCAAATGAACGAAGCCGAGCAGGTATCCGGTGACCCGCCCGCCGGCCACCGCCGCCAGGAGCAGCGCGTCCTCGTTGCGCAACAACTGCGGCAGGGCCACGTCGAACGCCTCACGCTCCGGGCGGAACGTCATCCCGAACTCGCGGGCCAGCGCGAAGATCTCGTCCGCGTCGCCCTTCTCGGCCCGCCTGATTACAAGATCGTCAGATGTCACCCTGCGCACCCTACTTCACCGATGCCGATTTATAGCTCTGCAACCGGACAATCACGAATTGTGGTCAAGGCAGGGAGAATAGCGAACGCAGGGTGCTCTACACCACCACCCAGCGTCATAGATCGGACAGGCCGAGCTGGCGGGCGATCAGCATGCGCTGAACCTCGCTGGTGCCCTCGCCGATCTCCAGGATCTTGGCGTCGCGGTAGAAGCGGCCGACCGGGAACTCGTTCATGAAGCCGTAGCCGCCGAAGATCTGGGTGGCCTCGCGGGAGTTGTCCATGGCGGCGTTGGAGGAGACGAGCTTGGCGATCGCCGCCTCCTTCTTGAACGGCTGACCGGCCAGCATCTTCTCCGCCGCGTGGTAGTAGGCCAGGCGGGAGGTGTGGGTCCGCGCCTCCATGTCGGCGATCTTGAACTGGATCGCCTGGTAGTGGCCGATCGGGTGGCCGAAGGCCTGGCGTTCGCGGACGTAGCGCAGGCACTCGTCCACGCAGCCCTGGGCCAGGCCGACGCTGAGGGCGGCGATGGCGATGCGGCCCTCGTCGAGGGTCTGCAGGAACTGCGCGTAGCCCCGGCCGCGCTCGCCCAGCAGGTTCTCGGCCGGGACCCGGCAGTCGGTGAAGGACAGCTCACGGGTGTCGGAGGCGTTCCAGCCGACCTTGGAGTACTTCTTGGAGACGGTGAAGCCGGGCGTGCCCGCCGGGACCAGGATCGTCGAGATCTCCGGCTTACCCCCACGCGTGTGGGGAGCGGCTTCACCACCGGAGTCACGGTACCCCGTGATCGCCGCCACGCCGACGAATCCGGTGATGTCGGTGCCCGAGTTGGTGATGAACGCCTTGGTCCCGTTGATCACCCACTCGCCGCCGTCCAGGACGGCGGTGGTCCGCATGCCGCCCGGCACGTCGGAGCCGCCGCCGGGCTCGGTGAGACCGAACGCGCCCAGCATCTCCCCGGTGGCCAGCTTGGGCAGCCAGGTGGCCTTCTGCTCGGCCGTACCGAAACGATAGATCGGCATCGCGCCCAGCGAGACCGCGGCCTCCAGCGTGATCGACACGCTGGAGTCGACCCGCGCCAGCTCCTCCAGAGCCAGGCACAGCGCGAAGTAGTCGCCGCCCATGCCGCCGTGCTCCTCCGGCAGCGGCAGCCCGAACAGGCCCATCGCGCCCATCTGCCGGACGATGTCGTAAGGGAACTCCTCGCGCTCGTAGTAGTCGCCGATCACCGGCGCCACGACCTCGCGGGCGAACGCCTCGACGGTCTTGCGCAGCTCGGAATACTCGTCGTTGAGCATGGCTAGTCCTTTTGGGAGGGGGCCGACTGGGTTGGGGCCTTCTGCGAGAGGGCTTGGACGACGCGGGATGGGCTCGGCCGGCCCAGCCGTTCGGCGAGCCAGACGCTTGTGGCGACCAGCTCGTCCAGGTTGAGCCCGGTCTCGATGCCGAGACCGTTGAGCATCCAGACCAGGTCCTCCGTGGCGAGGTTGCCGGTGGCCGATCCGGCGAACGGGCAGCCGCCGATGCCGCCGGTCGAGGCGTCGACCACGGTGACCCCTGCCTTCAGCGCGGCCATCGTGTTGGCCAGGGCCTGGCCGTAGGTGTCGTGGAAGTGGACGGCCAGCCGTTCGGGCGAGCCGAACGCCTCGACCAGCGCGGTGGCGTGGCCGGGGGTGCCGACGCCGATGGTGTCGCCCAGCGACAGCTCGAAGCACCCGAGGTCGAGCAGCCGCGTGCCGACGCCCACGACCTGCTCGATCGGGGTCGGGCCCTCCCACGGGTCGCCGAAGACCATGGACACGTACGCCCGCACCCTGAGCCCGTGCTCCAGCGCCCCGGCGATCACCGGCTCGAACATCTCGAACTGCGACTCCAGGCCGCGGTTGAGGTTGCGGTTGGCGAAGATCTCGGTGGCGCTGGCGAAGACGGCGATCTCCTCGACGCCGCTCTCCAGCGCCCGGTCGAGCCCCTTGAGATTCGGCACCAGCACCGGATAGCGGATGCCGGGCACGCGTTCGAGCCTGGCCAGCAGCTCACCGGAGTCGGCCAGCTGGGGCACCCACGTGGGGTGGACGAAGCTGGTCGTCTCGATCACCGTGTGCCCGGCGGCGGCGAGGCGGTCGATGAACTCCGCCTTCACCTCGACGGGGACGACCGCCTTCTCGTTCTGCAGGCCGTCGCGGGGGCCGACCTCGTAGACGGTGACCCGCTCCGGCAGGCCGTCGAGCTTGTGCATCACGCCTCCACCACGGCGAGGACCGCGTCCATGTCCACGGACTGGCCCGCCCGTACCGGGAGTTCGCGCACCACGCCGTCCACGGGCGCGGTGACGGTGTGCTCCATCTTCATCGCCTCCACGACGACCAGCGGCTGGTCCTTGGAGACCTGGTCGCCGACGGCCGCCTTGACCAGCAGGACCGTGCCCGGCATCGGGCTGCGCACGACGCCGTCGCCGCCGCCCGCCGCGCCCGGCCGGTCGCCGGGGTCGCCGATGCGGTGTCTGGTCAGCGCCCATGCGCCGCCGTCGCGCCCGATCCACACGGTCTCGCCGTCGCGCGCGAACGTGTAGGAGGTGACCCGCCCGCCGAGCGTCAGCACGGCCCTCTCCCCCGCGACCCGCACCTTCGCCGGTACGGCTCGCGCCCGCACGTCCGCCCCCGGCACGGCTTCGTGCCCGGCCGGTGGCTCCTCGGCGCCGCCTGGCAGCCGGATCTCCGCGCCGGTGGCGGGCAGGCCGCGTACGGCCACCTCGTGCACGCCCTCGCGGGACTCCAGCCGCAGCGTCGTCCAGGCCCGCTCGCCCATCCGCCAGCCGTCGGCCACGTCCCACGGATCGCGCCCGGCCGGAGCGCCGTGGAAGATCAGCGCGCCCACGGCCAGCACGTCCGCCGGGGTCGCGGCGGACAGGTCCAGGCCGGGCAGGACGCGTTCCACCAGCCCGGTGTCCAGCTCGCCCGCCACCACCTCGGGCCGCGTCACCAGCGCCCGCAGGAACGGGATGTTGGTCGTCACACCCAGCACCGTCGTGCGCCCGAGCGCCCGGTCGAGCGCCCTGAGCGCCTCCTCACGCGTGGGCGCCCAGGCGACGACCTTGGAGAGCATCGGGTCGAAGTCGCTGCCGACCACCGTGCCCGCCGCCAGCGAGGAGTCGACCCGCACGCCGGAGGGCTCCGCCAGCGCGAGTACCCGGCCGCCGGTGGGCAGGAAACTTCTGGCCGGGTCCTCGGCGTACACGCGGGCCTCGACGGCGTGGCCGCGCAGCCATACCTCGGGCTGGGTGAACGTCAGCGGCTCGCCCGCGGCCACCCGCAGCTGGAGCTCCACGAGGTCCATGTCCGTGACCAGCTCGGTGACGGGGTGTTCGACCTGGAGACGGGTGTTCATCTCCATGAAGTGGTAGTCGCCGGTGGTGCCGTCGACGATGAACTCGACCGTGCCGGCGCCGGTGTAGCCGACCGAGCGTGCCGCCTCGACCGCCGCCGCGCCCATGGCGGCGCGCGTCTCGGGGGTGACGAAGGGCGAGGGCGCCTCTTCGATGATCTTCTGGTGCCTGCGCTGGAGGCTGCACTCGCGCTCGCCCAGGTGCACGACGGCACCGTGGGTGTCGGCGAGCACCTGGATCTCGATGTGCCTCGGGTTCTCGATGAAGCGCTCGATGAGCAGGGTGCCGTCGCCGAAGGCGTTCACGGCGGTGCGGCGCGCCGACTCCAGGGCCTCGGGCAGTTCCGCGGCCGTACGGACGAGCACCATGCCCTTGCCGCCGCCGCCGGCCGATGGCTTGATCAGCGCGGGGAAGGCGTTCCAGGCACGGAGGTCGTCGGCGGGCTCGGCGCCGCCGGGCACCACGGGCACCCCGGCAGCGGCGACCGTGGCCTTGGCGCGGATCTTGTCGCCCATGGCCTCGATGGCCTCGGCGGGCGGCCCGATGAAGACCAGCCCTTCCTTCGCGCAGAGCCGGGCGAACTGCGCGTTCTCCGCGAGAAACCCATAGCCCGGGTGTACGGCTTGCGCGCCGGTGTCACGGGCGGCGGCCACGATAGCCCCCATGTCCAGATATTTCGGGACCTGGAGGGCTTGGTCCGCCTCGCGGACGTGCAGGGCGCCGGCGTCGGCCTCGGTGTAGACGGCGACGCTCGTGACGCCCATCGTGCGCAAGGTCCGGATGATCCGGACGGCGATCTCGCCGCGGTTGGCGATCAGAACGGTGGAGAACATCGTCACATCCTGAAGACGCCGTAGCCGATGGGTTCCAGCGGCGCGTTGGCCGCCGCCGACAGCGCCAGCCCGAGCACCGTGCGGGTGTCGGCCGGGTCGATCACGCCGTCGTCCCAGAGCCTGGCGGTGGAGTAGTAGGGGTTGCCCTGGTCCTCGTACTGCGCGCGGATGGCGTCGGCGTCGGCGTTGCCCACGGTCGTGAGCACGTTGGCCGCCTGCTCGCCGCCCATGACCGAGATGCGGGCGTTCGGCCACATCCACAGGAACCGCGGCGAGTACGCCCGCCCCGCCATCGCGTAGTTCCCGGCGCCGAAGGAGCCGCCGATGATCACCGTGAACTTCGGCACCCGCGCGCACGAGACCGCGGTGACCATCTTGGCCCCGTGCTTGGCGATGCCGCCCGCCTCATATGCCTTGCCGACCATGAACCCGCTGATGTTCTGCAGGAACACCAGCGGCACCTGGCGCCGGTCGCACAACTCGATGAAGTGGGCGCCCTTGAGCGCCGACTCGGCGAACAGGATGCCGTTGTTGGCGATGATCCCGACCGGGTGGCCGTGGATGTGGGCGAAGCCGGTGACCAGCGTGTGCCCGTACTCGGCCTTGAACTCCTGGAAGCGCGAGCCGTCCACGACCCGCCCGATGACCTCGCGCACGTCGTACGGCTGCCGCGTGTCCGCCGGCACGATGCCGTAGAGGTCGCGCGGGTCGAGCAGCGGCTCCTCCGGCTCGGCGCTCGCCCAGGGGCGGGGCTGCCGGGGGGCCAGCGTGGCGACGATGTCCCTGACGATGGCCAGCGCGTGGGCGTCGTCCTCGGCCAGGTGGTCGGTGACGCCGCTGATCCGGGCGTGCAGGTCGCCGCCGCCCAGCTCCTCCGCGGTGACCTCCTCGCCGGTGGCCGCCTTGACCAGCGGCGGGCCGCCCAGGAAGATCGTGCCCTGGTTGCGGACGATGACCGCCTCGTCGCTCATGGCCGGGACGTAGGCGCCGCCGGCCGTACAGGATCCGAGGACGGCGGCGATCTGCGGGATGCCGCGCGCGGACATCGTGGCCTGGTTGTAGAAGATGCGCCCGAAGTGCTCGCGGTCGGGGAAGACCTCGTCCTGCTTGGGGAGGAAGGCTCCGCCGGAGTCGACGAGGTAGACGCAGGGGAGGTTGTTGTGGAGCGCCACCTCCTGGGCACGCAGGTGCTTCTTGACCGTCATCGGGTAGTACGTGCCGCCCTTGACCGTCGCGTCGTTGGCGACGATCACACATTCGCGGCCCGAGACCCGGCCGATGCCGGTGATGATGCCCGCGGCGGGCGCCTGATCGTCGTAGAGCCCGTTGGCCGCCAGCGGCGACAGCTCCAGGAAGCGCGAACCCGGGTCGAGCAGCCCGTCCACGCGGTCGCGCGGCAACAGCTTGCCGCGCTCCACGTGGCGTTGCCGCGAGCGCTCAGGTCCGCCGAGCGCCGCGCGGGCGAGCCTGTCGCGCAACTCGGCGGCGAGCCGCTCGTTGAGGTCGGCGTTGGCCTTGAAAGCCTCGCCCCCGAGGTCGGCGACCGTTTTCAGCACCGGCCAGTGAGTCATGCTGGAAAGGTTAGTCATCATTAACGTCTATGTCTAGAATGTGAGACATGAGCACTCCTACCCGCAGCCGAGGGGCCAGACGCGCCGAGATCCTCGACGCCGCCGCCCGGCTCTTCGCCGAACGCGGCTTCCACGGGGTCTCGATCGAGGAGCTCGGGGCCGCGGTGGGAGTGTCGGGCCCCGCCCTCTACAAGCACTTCAGCGGCAAGGAGGCGTTGCTGGCCGAGATGCTGCTGGGCATCAGCTCCCGGCTGCACAGCGGGGCCGGCGACCTGGTCACGGCCGCCGGGACGCCGGAGGAGGCGCTGTCCGCGCTGCTGCGTGGGCACATCGCGTTCTCGCTGCGGGAGCCGTACCTGATCACCGTGCACGACCGGGAACTGGGCAACGTGCCCGAGCCGCAGCGGCGGCAGATCCGCCGCCTGCAGCGGCTGTACGTGGAGGAATGGGTCACCGTCCTGACCGAACTGCGGCCCGGCCGCCCCGCCGCCCGGCTGCGCGCGGCCACGCACGCCGTCTTCGGCCTGCTCAACTCCACCCCGCACAGCGCCGGCGACCTGCCCGCCGACGACACCGCCACCCTGTTGTACGAGCTCGCCCACACCGCCCTGGTTAACATCCCCTAACCAGAGCAGCATCCCCGCGCACCTTGCCGCGGCGCCTCTGCCCGCCTCGCGCCGGAGATCGCCTTTGCCCTGGGCGCTTTGCCCTGGGCCCCCTTTGCCCTGGGCGCCGTTGCCCTGGGCGCCTTTGCCCTGGGCGCCTTCTCGCGGCGCGGTCCGCCTGTGGCCGCCCCGCTCCCCTGAGTCACCGATGGTCCGGTTAATTGCTTGCGACTGCCAATTATCTAGATATATCTTTGAAGCATCTAGATAGTAGAAGGGTGATCATCGTGCATGAATCCGATGACTGGCCCGAGGCGTTCGCCCCCTTGGGCACACCGTTCCACGCGACGGGCCCGCCGATCCCCGCGACGGCCCCGCGCGTACGGCGGGGGGACGTGCGGGCGGCGTTGCTGGCGCTGATCCACGAGGGGCCGCGCAACGGGTACCAGATGATCCAGGACATCGCCGAGCGCAGCCGCGGCGTCTGGCGGCCGAGTCCCGGCTCGGTCTATCCGGCGCTCCAGCAGCTTGAGGACGAAGGCCTGGTCAGCGGTGGCGAGTCCGGCGGCAGCCGTACCTTCCAGCTCACCGAGCAGGGGCGTGAGCAGGCGGAGCGGCTGGCGACGGGGTGCGCGCCGTGGGACGAGGTCGCGCGCACGGTCCCCGAGGACCGGCACGAGCTGCGGCTCCTGTGGGGGGCGCTGGGCGAGGCGTTCGTCCACCTGACCCATACGGCCAACGACCGTCAGGTCGCCGAGGCCAAGAAGCTGCTCCGGCAGACACGCAAGTCGGTGTTCCAGATCCTGGCGGAGGATTAGATGACGTTAACTCCGGCGGTAGCCGTACAAGATCTGAAAAAGAGCTACGGAAAGGTCGACGCGGTCAAAGGCGTCAGCTTCGAGGTCCGGCCGGGAGAGGTGTTCGGCTTCCTCGGCCCGAACGGCGCCGGCAAGACCACGACCATCAGCATGCTCTGCACGCTGGTCAACCCCACCGGCGGCAGCGCCAGCGTGGCCGGCCACGACGTGGTCGGCGCCCGCGACGAGGTGCGGCGCAACATCGGGCTGGTGTTCCAGGACCCGACCCTCGACGGGTACCTGTCCGCGGAGCAGAATCTCCGCTTCCATGCCGAGCTGTACGGCGTGCCGCGCCACATCGTCGGCGACCGGATCCGCCAGGTCATGGAGATGGTGGCGCTCTGGGACCGCAAGGACGCCAAGGTCATGACGTTCTCCGGCGGCATGAAACGGCGCCTGGAGATCGCCCGCGGCCTGCTCCACTCGCCCAGGGTGCTGTTCCTGGACGAGCCCACGGTCGGCCTCGACCCGCAGACCAGGGCCGCCATCTGGGGCTACATCAACAAGCTGCGCCTGAGCGAGGACATCACGATCTTCATGACGACGCACTACATGGAGGAAGCCGAGTACTGCGACCGCATCGCCATCATCGACCACGGCGAGATCGTCGTCGTGGACTCCCCCGAGGCGCTCAAGGCCAGCGTCGGCAAGGACCGCGTGCAGATCCACACCGGCGATGACGAACGTGCCATCACCGCGCTGCGCGAGCGGTTCGGTCTCGAGGCGACGGTGCACGAGGGGGCGGTGACGTTCGCGGTCGCCTCGGGTGAGGAGTTCGTGCCCCGGCTCTTCGCCGAACTCGGTCAGCCGATCAGGTCGGTGAGCGTCTCGCGGCCCTCGCTCGACGACGTCTTCATGTCCTACACCGGCTCCACCATCAGGGACGCCGAAGCCGACGACAAGAACGCCTGGATGAGAGCGATGGTGCGCCGATGACCACCGGAACCATCTCGGTCGTGGTGCCGGCCCGCAGCGCCGGGCACGACCTGCGCGCGGTCAAAGTGGTGCTCCACCGCGAGATGCTGCGCTTCCTCAGCGACCGTACGCGGATGTTGTCCATGCTCTTCCAGCCGGTGCTGTGGTTGTTCGTCATGGGCACCGGGCTGGGGTCACTGGTGCAGGGGAGCATCCCCGGCGTCGACTATCGCACCTTCATGTATCCCGGGATGATCTCGATGACGGTCATCATGACCGGGATGTTCTCGGCCGGGTCGATCGTGTGGGACCGGGAGTTCGGCTTCCTGCGCGAGATGCTCGTCGCGCCGGTCTCCCGTGGTGCCATCGTGCTCGGGAAGTGCCTCGGCGGCGCCATCGTGGCCACCGCGCAGGGCGTCGTGATCCTCGCGATGGCGGGGCTGGTGGGCGTGCCGTACTCCGGGACGCTGATGGTGACGTTGCTGGCCGAGATGTTCCTGGCGGCGTTCACGATCACCGCCTTCGGGGTGATGCTGGCGGCGCGGATGAAGAACATGCAGACGTTCTTCGGGCTGATGCAGATGGCCATCATGCCGATGATGTTCCTGTCCGGGGCGATGTTCCCGCTGGCCAACCTGCCGTCGTGGCTGCACGTCCTGACCGTGGTCAACCCGATGACGTACGCGGTGGACCCGATGCGGCAGGCCGTCTTCTCCCACCTTTCCGTGCCGCCGGAGGTGAACGCGATGCTGAACCCGGGCGTGCAGTGGTTCGGGTGGCAGGTGCCGGTCCTCCTGGAGCTCGGCGTCGTCGCCGGGCTGGGGGCGGCGTTGCTGGGGGTGGGGATCATCCAGTTCCGGCGGGCCGACTGAGTCTCCATGCCGGTTCGATATACCGCACCGCGTTCTGTCGGTGACGGAGGGTATCTTTCCCGATGGCATCTTCGCCCCCTCCCTTTCGAAGGAGACGCCTGTGCATGTCAGCGAGATCGACCTTCCGCTTCTGGAGCGGCGTGTCACTGTACTGGAAGGAGCTATATTCAGCGGCGTGCCTATGCTGAGCATCGCCGACCGGTTCGACGCGCTGCACACGCGCATCGACGAGACCAGCCGCAACATCATCGAGAAGATGGAAGAGCGGTTCGACGCGGTCGACCTCAGGTTCGACGGCATCGACCAGCGGTTCGACACGCTGGAAGCAAGCATCAACGAGCGGTTCGAGAAGGTCGACGAACGGTTCCAGAAGATCGACGAACGGTTCGAGCAGCTGGAAGACCGGATGACCCGAGTAGAGGGTCAGCTGGTCGACATCAAGGCCATGCTGATCAGTCTGGGTGCCAAGAACCCCAACTAGCCCGATTCCCTGATGCCCCGGGCTCGATGGTGGGCCCGGGGCGCCGGGGGTCCTCCGAATGGGGGATGCCGGGTGGCGGGGTGGGGGATGCCGGGGGGCGCGACCGGACGCGAGCATCGCCGTATGACAGCGATAACAGTGCGCGACCTGCGCAAGGCCTACGGCGGGGTGGTGGCCGTGGACGGGGTGTCGTTCGAGGTCGCGCGGGGTGAGACGTTCGGCGTCATCGGGCGCAACGGGGCGGGGAAGACGACCACGGTCGAGTGCCTGGTCGGGCTGCGCAAGCAGGACGCGGGCAGCATCCGGGTCCTCGGGATCGATCCGGCGCGGCGGCGGGAGCTGGCCAGGAAGGTCGGGGTGCAGCTGCAGGACAGCGCGCTGCCCGACCGGATCAAGGTGGGTGAGGCGCTCCGGCTGTTCGCCTCGTTCTACGCGCGGCCGGCCGACCCAAGGAAGATCATGGGCACCTGGGGCCTGGACAAGCTCAGGAATCGCGCCTTCAGCGACCTTTCCGGAGGTCAGCGGCAACGGCTGCTGCTCGCGCTGGCCCTGGTGGGCGATCCCGAGCTGGTGGTGCTGGACGAGCTGACCACGGCCCTGGACCCGGTGGCCAGGCGCGAGACGTGGGAGCTGGTCAGGGGGCTCAAGGCGGCGGGTACGACGATCGTGCTGGTCAGCCACTTCATGGACGAGGCGGAGGAGCTCTGCGACCGGGTGGCGGTCTTCCGCGACGGGCGGATCGCGGCGGTCGGGAGCCCGGCCGAGCTCATGGCCCGGGCGGGCGCGGCGTCGCTGGAGGGTGTGCTGTGAGGGCGTTCGTCCAGTTGTCGCTCAACGAGCTGCGGCTGCTGGCCCGCGATCCCGGCAGTCTGTTCTTCATGGTCGCCTTCCCGCTCATGCTGCTGGTGCTCAACAGCGGCAACAAGCGGCTGGAGATCTTCCTGCCCAGCTACATGGCGATGATCCTGGCGATCGGCGGCATCGCGGCGCTGCCGGGGATCGTGGCCACCTATCGGGAGCGCAAGGTGCTGCGGCGGCTGGCGGTCACGCCCATCTCGCCGGTCATGCTGCTGGGGGCGCAGGTCGCGGCCCAGATGGTGATGGGTCTTGCCGGGTCGCTGGTGGTGATCGGGGCGGGCATGGTGGTCTTCGGGGTGGCGCCGCCGGCGCACCCGCTGCCGCTGGTGCTGGCGTTCGCGCTGAGCGCGCTGATGACCTGCGCGATCGGGTTCGTGATCGCGGCGGTGGCGCCCCGGGCGCGGACGGCTGATCTGCTCGGGCTCATGGTCATGTTCCCGATGATCTTCCTGGCCGGGGCGGCGATCCCGCGCGAGGGCCTCCCGGTGGCCCTGCGGACGGTCGGGGACTACCTGCCGCTCACCCAGGCGGTGACGGCGATGCGGGAGGGCTGGTTCGGCACTCCGGCCGCGCCGCCGTTGCTGCTGCTCACGGGGATAATCATCGTATGTACGGCGATAGCCGCGTTCACGTTCAGGTGGGAATGAGCCGCTGGCTCCACGCTTTCCACCTTCTCTTCTACGCCTGCCTGACGTTCCCCACGGCGGTGGTCGCGCTCATGGGGACCGGCGGCGGCCGGCCGCTCACGCTGGGGCTGGCCGCGGCGATGGGGGTTTACTACTGGCTCTTCGTGGTGCGCAGGAGCGAGGACCTGGAACGCCTCAACCCCATGGCCTGGCACTTCCTGGTCCTGCTCTGCCTGCTCTTCCTTCTGCTCCGCCGCGAGCCGGTCTTCGAGCTGGTCCAGTTCGGCATGTGCCCGCTGCCGTACGTGCTGCTGCCCGGCCGTTGGGGCTACGCCGGAGCGGTGACGCTGGTGCTGATCACGTTCGTGGCGAGCGGCCGGGTGACCGAGCTGGCGGTGAACCCGGGCGTCCTGGGCGGCCTGCTCGCCAACGCCGGACTGGTCACGATCATGGGACTGTTCGCCCACCACCTGGTCAAGGCCGGTGAGGTCGGGGTGCTGCGGGAGCGGGCCCGCCTGGCCAGGGAGATCCATGACACGCTGGCACAGGGGCTCAGCGGGATCATCACCCAGCTGGAGGCGGCGGAGCAGGCGATCGACGATCTGCCGGCCGTACGGCAGCGCATCGCCGTCGCCAAGCGGCTGGCTCGCGAGAACCTCGGCGAGGCGCGGCGCTCGGTGGACGCGCTGCGGCCCGAGCCGCTGAACCGGGCCAGGATCGACCTCGCCCTCGGCGACGTGGCGGCGCGCTGGTCGTCGGCGAGCGGGGTGCCGGCCACGGTGGCGGTGGACGGGCCGCGCCGCCCGCTGGAGCCGGAGGTGGAGACGACGCTGCTGCGCGCGGCGCAGGAAGGACTGGCCAACGCCGCCAAGCACGCGGGGGCGCGGCGGGTGGCCATCACGCTGTCGTACATGGAGGACGGAGTGACGCTGGACGTGCTGGACGACGGCGCCGGATTCGACGCGGAGGCGGCGCCGGGCGGTGGATACGGGCTGGCGGCGATGCGCGAGCGCGCGGCCGCGGTCGGCGGCACGGTGACGGTGGAAACGGCACCGGGAGAGGGGACGGCGCTGTGCGTGAGCATCCCGTCCGCCTGATGATCGTCGACGACCATCCGGTGGTGCGGGACGGCCTGCGCGGCATGTTCGACGGCCTGCCCGACATCACGGTGGTCGCCGCCGCGGCCGACGGCCGTGAGGCGCTCGCGCTGGCCAGGAGCACCGAGCCGGACGTCGTGCTCATGGACCTGCGGATGCCGAACCTGGACGGCGTCGGCGCGATCCGCCGGCTGCACGCGGCGCATCCCGCCACGAAGGTGATCGTGCTGACCACCTACGACACCGACGGAGACGTCAGCCGCGCGCTGGCCGAGGGCGTGGCGGGCTACCTGCTGAAGGACACGCCGCGCGAGGAACTGCACCGCGCGGTCCGTACGGCCGCCGCGGGCGGCAGGGTGCTGTCACCGGCGATCGCCGGGCATCTGATGGCGGGCAGGAGCCAGCAGCCGAAGGACCCGAGCCCGCGCGAACTGGAGGTGCTGCGCCTGATCGCCAAGGGCGCGGGCAACAAGGAGGTCGCCAGGACGCTGCTGATCAGCGAGACGACGGTGAAGACGCATCTCAAGCACGTCTTCGCCAAGCTCGGCGTGGAGACGCGGGCGGCGGCGGTGGTCGCCGCGATGGAACGCGGCCTCCTCTAGAAACGGCGGTGGCCTCCTCTGGAAACAGCCCGACGCCGCCACCCTCAGCTCCGGAGAAACGCGGAAGGCGCGGGCCCCCTGGATCGGAGGCCCGCGCCCGGGTCGTGCCGGCGGTTACCGCTTGACGCGCACGTAGTCGCTACGGCTGGTGTCGCCGTAGGCGTCGGAGTCGCCCTGGAAGACGAACCTCCAGGTGCCCGACTTCGAGGCCTTCACCTTGGTGTAGATGTTGCCACTGCTGTTGGACCAGGTGGCCTTGTAGTAGTACCACTTGCTGGAGCCCTTGGGCTTGAAGTACAGCCGGATCTTGGCTCGGTGGCCGTCCCAGCCGTCGTCGAGGATCTGCAGCTTGCCCTTGAACTTCAGGTACTTGCCGCGCTTGACGGGCTCGGGGTAGGCGTTGAACTTGATCAGCCTGCTGTCGGCCTTCTCCGGCGGCGGAGGCGGCGTGTGCCGCTCCACGCGGACCCAGTCGGCGTCGCTGGCCGAGCCCCGGATGCCGGAGGAGCCGCCGTACACGGCCCGCCACCAACCGGAGGTGTAGGCCCTGGCGTCGGCCCAGAAGCGGCCGTTACGGCCGGTCACGTCGCTGGTCACGTGCTCCCAGCGCGAGGATCCGTGGGCCTTGAACTGGATGGCCACCCGCTGGCCGGGCAGGCCTTCCCAGCCCTCGACCTGCAGGTTGCCGCTGAGCGCGAGCCGGTCGCCCTTGTCCACGGGCTCGGGCGAGGCGTCGAAGCCGATGATCCGGCTGGACCGGTCGGCGGCCTTGACGTCCACGCGGTCGGTGTCGCTGACCGAGCCCCTGGCGGAGCCGGTCTTGTCGAACTCGGCCCGCCACCAGCCGGTGGCCTCGGCCTTGACGCCGGTGGAGAACCGGCCGGAGCGGCTGGTGCCGGTCTTGGCGATGTGGCGGTAGGCGTCGGTCCCCTTCTCGCGGAAGGTGATCGTGACCTGCTGCCCGCCGTACCCCTTGCCTTCGGCGAGGAGACGGCCGGAGACCTTGATCGTCGAGCCCTTCGCCACCAGGTCGGGGCTGGCGTCGAAGTCGACGATCTTGGTGTCGAGGGCCTTCTTGACCTCGAACGAGCCGCGCGAGGAGCTCTCGCCGTCGCCGTGGGCGATGGCGAGGATGTTCCAGCGTCCGGCGCTCTTGGCGTCGAAGGACTTGGTGCCGGTCCACTTGGTCCATTCGCCGTGCGGCGCGGACTTGAGGTCGACCGGTGTGGGAACGCTGACGTCACCGGGCGCGCGGAGCTGGAGTTCGGCCTTGCCCGCGCCCTTCGTGGTGAAGCTGAACGTCGCCGTGACCGAGTCGTCGAACACGACGACCGGCGACGGACTGACGTCCACGTCGGAAATGCTGGGGGCCTTCGCCCCGGCCGATGCCGACGCCGGTGAGGCCAGAGCGATCGCTCCGGCTCCCATCGCGAGCGCGACGGCTACGGCACGGATGCGTTGCGACATGCGGGTTTCCGTCCCTTCTGGAGTCCGCAAGTGGTCAACGCGGCATTGAGGGTGCCACGTGTTTCTCTCTAGTAGACGTTTAGGACGGGCAAAAGGTTCGTAAAGCTGACACGCCGTAACGAAAATGAGTCAGTTACACCGGTCCAGAACATGTCACCTCCCGACGAGGCCTCTGGGGGGCATAATCGGGCTTGTGGCGCGCGACACAGTTGAGACTCACTTCCTCGAAGCCGTAGCCGACCTCAAGATGGGCACCCCTCGTGACCCGTCGAGACCAGTCCGCGAAGGCAGCACGCTCAGCGGCCGGCTCTGTCTCGACCTGTACCGCCGCCAGCTCGACAGCCGGCTGCTCGACATCGCGGCCCGCTGGCTGCGCGAGCAGGACCAGGGCTTCTACACGATCGGCTCGGCCGGCCACGAGGGCAACGCCGCGCTGGCCGCCGCGCTGCGCGTCGACGACCCGGCCCTGCTGCACTACCGCTCCGGCGCGTTCTACCTCACGCGTTCCGCCCTGGCCGGGCGGCTGCCCGAGCAGGGCATCCGTGACGTGCTCCTGGGCCTGACCGCCGCCGCTGAGGAGCCGATCGCGGGCGGCAGGCACAAGGTGTTCGGGCACCCCGAGCTCGCGGTCATCCCGCAGACCTCGACCATCGCCAGCCATCTGCCCAGGGCGGTGGGCGTGGCCTTCGCCATCGAGCGGGCCCGCGCGCTCGACGTTCCCGCCGCGTGGGCCGGCGACGCGATCGCGGTGTGCAGCTTCGGCGACGCCTCCATCAACCACGCCACCGCGCAGTCCGGCTTCAACACCGCCGCCTACGCCACCTACCAGGGCCAGGCGGTGCCGATCCTGTTCGTCTGCGAGGACAACGGCATCGGCATCAGCGTCCGCACGCCCAAGGGCTGGGTCGAGGCGGCGGCGAACCGGCCGGGCATCGAGTACTTCGCCGCCGACGGCTGTGACCTGGCCGCCGCCTACGACGCGGCCGCCCAGGCGGTGGCGCACGTGCGGGCCAACCGCTCCCCCGCCTTCCTGCACCTGTCGACGGTGCGGCTGATGGGCCACGCCGGCTCCGACGTCGAGGTCGCCTACCGCACCCAGCGCGAGATCCGCGCGGACATGGAGCGCGACCCGCTGCTCCGCAGCGCCGCGATGCTCGTCGAGGCGGGCCTGGTCACCCCCGACGAACTGCTCAAGTCATACGAGTCCACGCGCGAGCACGTGCTGCGCATGGCGCTGGAGACCACGCGCAGCCCGCGGCTGTCCACGGCCGAGGAGGTCATGGCGCCCATCGCCCCGCGCAGCGAGGACGTGATCGCCAAGATCAGCCCGGTGGCGGCCGAGCCGTCGGCGCGCGAGAAGGCCTTCGCCGGCGCGCTGCCCGAGAACGACAAGGCGATGACGCTGTCGCAGGCGATCAACAGGACGCTCTCCGACGCGCTGGCCGTCTACCCCGAGATGATGGTCTTCGGCGAGGACGTCGCCAAGAAGGGCGGCGTCTACGGCGTCACCCGCGGCCTGCAGAAGCGCTTCGGCGCCGCCCGTGTCTTCGACACCCTCCTCGACGAGCAGGCCATTCTCGGCCTCGCGCTCGGCTCGGGCGTCGCCAAGCTGCTGCCGGTGCCCGAGATCCAGTACCTGGCCTACCTCCACAACGCGCTCGACCAGATCCGCGGCGAGGCCGCCACGCTCTCCTTCTTCTCCCGCGGCGCCTTCACCAACCCGATGGTCGTACGCGTGGCCGGCTACGCCTACCAGAAGGGCTTCGGCGGCCACTTCCACAACGACAACGCCATCGGCGCCCTACGCGACATCCCCGGCCTGGTCATCGCCTCGCCCTCGCGGCCCGACGACGCCTCGGCGATGCTGCGCACGTGCCTGGCCGCGGCCCGTACCCAGGGCGCGGTCTGCGTCTTCCTGGAGCCGATCGCGCTCTACCACACGCGCGACCTGTTCGACGAGGGCGACGGCGGCTGGCTGGCCCCGTACGCGCCGCCGACCCGCTGGTCCGACACGCACGTGCCGATCGGGCGGGCCCGCTCCTACGGCGACGGCCGCGACCTGACCATCGTCACCTACGGCAACGGCCTGCGGATGAGCCTGCGGGCCGCGGTCCGCCTGACCCAGGAGGGCTACAGCTGCCGCGTGCTGGACCTGCGGTGGTTGTCGCCGCTGCCGGTCGAGGACCTGGTGCGGGCGGCGGAGCTGACCGGCAAGGTGCTGATCGCCGACGAGACGCGCCGCTCGGGCAGCGTCTCGGAGGGAGTCGTGGCCGAGCTGGTCGACGCCGGGTTCACCGGGCAGATCGCGCGGGTGACGTCCTCCGACAGCTTCATCCCGCTCGGCGAGGCGGCCGGCCATGTGCTGCTGTCGGAGGAGGAGATCGAGGCGGCCGCCCGCAAGCTGCTCAGCTAGCCGGACGCCCCTGAGGGACCGTCAGTACGGTGACGGCCCGCCGAACATCTCGGCCACCCGCGAGGCCAGCGTGACGTCGCCCTCCACCCGCAGTCGCCCGGACATCAGCAGGTCGGCCGGGTTGACCGTACCGGCGAGGACGCGCAGCAGGTCGGCGGCGGGCATCGCCAGCACCAGCGCCGGGTCCCCGTCGCGGCCCTGTGCCATCCTGGCCCGCTCGCCGCGCACGGTGATCGTCCAGGTGGCCGCCGGTTCGAGCCGGAACTCCAGCGTCCCCTGGAACCCGCCGGCCTTGGCCGGGTCGAAGGAGCGCGCCATCAGCCCGAACAGCAGCCGCTGCTGCCCGGGCCCGAACCACCGCTCCAGGTCCCGGTCCGCGCGCCCGCCGACGAAGCGCGCCAGCAGCCCCTGCCCGCCGCGCCGCGCCGCCTTGCGCGCCGCCCGCAGCCGCTCCCCCGGCCCGGCCGGCGCCCGCCGCCCGATCCGCGCGACCTCGGCGTCCTCGTCGATCCGGTACGGCCGCGCCATCACCCTGACCGGAGCCCGTCTGGCCAGCGCCGCCCCGATCGCGGGCGCCAGCCGTTCCGCCTTGGCCCGCTCCCGTTCCTCGCGACCGTCGGCGAAGACCGGCAGGACCTTCTTGCCGAACAGCTCCAGGCTCTCGCAGATGTGCTCGTGCCGGTTCGGCCCCGCCTGGAGCACGAAGATCATCTGATCGACGCCGGCCTCCTCGTAGCGGCGGATCAGCTCGACGAGCTGCCGCGGGCTGCCGAGCGCCCCGGCCAGCGGATCGTCGCCGCGCGCCCCGAGCGGGGGCCGGCGGGCGGTGAAGTCATCCCAGATGGAGCCCCGGCCCGGCTCGTGCCTGGACGGCCCGTAGTAGTGCGCGAGCGCGTAGGCGAAGAACCCGGCGCCGGGCGCGCCGCGCCGCCTGGCCTCCTCCGGGTCCTCGTGGCACATCATCGGCAGCACGACCGCGAGGTTGGCGTTGACCGCGAACCCGGCGGGCACGCACTCCTCGGAGGCCAGCAGCCGGTAGTAGTCGCGCGACCAGGTGGCCGCGTCCTCGGGGTGCACGAACGCGAACGACAGCGCGCCGATCCCGTTGCGCGCGGCCAGCCGGATCGTCTCGCGGCGCGAGCAGGCCACCCAGAGCGGCGGGTGCGGCTTCTGCACGGGTTTGGGGATCACGTTGCGCGGCGGCATGCGGAGGTGGGGCGAGTTCCACCCGGCGAACGGCTCCTCGGTGAACATGCGGGTGACGCAGTCGAGCGCGTCCTGCCACATCTCGCGTTTGAGCTCGCGCGCCACCCCGAACCCGCCGAGCTCCGCGGCGGAGCTGGCCTCGCCGGTGCCGAAGTCCACGCGCCCGCCGGAGACCAGGTCCAGGGTGGCCACCCGCTCGGCCACCCTGGCGGGGTGGTTCACCTGCTGCGGGAGCTGGATGATGCCGTGGCCCAGGCGGATGTTCGTGGTGCGCTGGGAGGCGGCGGCCAGGAACACCTCCGGCGCCGCCGAGTGGGAGTACTCCTCCAGGAAGTGGTGCTCGACCTCCCAGACGTAGTCGAAGCCGGCCCGGTCGGCGATCTCGATCTGGTCCAGGGCGTCGTGGTAGAGCCGCTGCTCGCTGTCCGGTTTCCAGGGCCGAGGCAGCTGGTGCTCGTAGAAGATTCCGAACCGCATTCTCGGACGGTAAGTGTGTTCTGACATCCTGTCCAGATCCGGACAGGGTTCACAACCACGGCCCGATCGACGGCGCGCCGGGCTCCGGCGCGGGGCCGCGGCCGGTCAGCCACGCGGCCAGCCGGGCCGCGCTCCCGCGCACCAGCGCGACCCGCTCGACCAGGTCACCCTCGTCCGGCCTGCCGCCGGGGTGGACGCGCCAGGTACGCGCCCGGTCGAGCGGGACCAGCAGCAGCGCCGGGCCCTGGGGGCGGTTCTCCATGGCCGTGGTGACGTCGCTGAGCAGCGCGTCGACCATGCCGTCGGGAAAGTCGTCGAAGGACCCGCCGGCGCCGAGGTCCACGGCGTGGATCCACAGCTCGCGCGCCCGCATCCAGGGGACATCGGAGGCGGGCACGATCTTGCCCTGCGCGGTGCGGACCTTCGTGTTCCACTGCAGGTCCGACAGGCCCGCCAGGTCCTCGCGCAGCTCCCGGTCGCAGTCCGCCGACAGGGCCGCCAGCTCCGGCGCGGGGATGCGGGCCGTCTCCTCGATCTCCGCGTCGCGGGCCTCCCTGCTCGGGTACATCGCCCGCTCCTCGCCGGTCCTGGCCCAGTGGACCAGGCGGGACAGCGCCCGCGCGTTGCAGGCCACGTGCGCCACCACGTGGCGGCGCCGCCATCCCGGTAGCTGCGAGGCCCCGTCCAGTCCCGCCTCGACGGCCGCGTCCACCTTGCGGGCGAAGTACTGGCCGCCCGCCTCCATCCACCCGAACTCACTCATGGACACCACGCTAGGACCACGCGCCCCGCGCGGTCCGGCAGACCCCTACAGCCAGTCGCGTCTCTTGAAGACGATGTACAGGATCAGGCACACCCCGCCCATCAGCACGACGGCGAACGGATAGCCCAGCGTCCAGTGGGTTTCCGGCATGAAGTCGAAGTTCATGCCGTAGATCGTGCCGACCAGCGTCGGGGCGAAAAGAATGGCCGCCCAGGCGGAGATCTTCTTGACCTCCTCGCCCTGCCGGATGCTGGCCTCGGTCATCTTGGCCATCTCGGCGTTCTGGGCCTGCGTGACCAGGGTC
This sequence comes from Nonomuraea sp. NPDC050394, assembly GCF_044459065.1. Lineage (NCBI taxonomy): Bacteria > Bacillati > Actinomycetota > Actinomycetes > Streptosporangiales > Streptosporangiaceae > Nonomuraea > Nonomuraea sp. NPDC050394. Next base: position 528,952 of record NZ_JBITIO010000003.1, read on the forward strand.
GAGTTGATCACGAGGATGTCCTGGAGCATCTGGCGGAAGGCGGCCACGCGCTCCGTCACCGTGATCGCGTGGTCGGCCACGTCGCGCAGGTAGCTCTGGAGCTCCTCGTTCACGCCGTACTTGGTGGCGCCGGCGATGAAGCCGTCGATCATCTTCAGCAGCGGCGCGGTCGCCCGCTGGAACTCGATGACCTCGCCGCTCAGCTCGTAGACGCGGCGCGAGACCGCCGGGTCGCCGCTGAACACCTGGCCCTCGATCTCCTCCAGGTCCTTCTGCAGCCCGGCCACGACCGGGGCGTAGCCGTCCACGACGGCGTCGAGGATGGCGTACAGCACCGCCTGGGGGCCCTGGCGCAGGAGGTCGGGGTCGGATTCCATGCGTTTGCGCACGGCCTGGAGGTCGGGGGCCTCGGCGTGCCGTACCGTGATCACGAAGTTGGGGCCGACGAAGACGTGCAGTTCGCCGAAGGCGACCTCCTCCACGTCGTCGAGGTAGCGCGCGGCGCGCAGCACGACGAAGAGCGTGTCGCCGTAGCGGTCGGCCTTGGGGCGCTGAGAGCCGACGATGGCGTCCTCGAGTGCCAGCTCGTGGAGCTGGAACTCCTCGCCCAGCTTGACCAGTTCCCACTCCTTCGGGCGGTACAGGCCGATCCAGGCCATGGTGCCCGGCATCTCCTTGAGCCGTTCGAAGGCGTCGGCCAGCGAGCCGGGGTTGTCGATGCGCTCGCCGTACTGGTAGATGGCGTTGTCGATCACAGTGGGGCGGTAGGGGGCTTCCTCCTCCACGGCCCGGGGATCCATGGAGTGCTCCGGCGCCTGCTCGCGGATGCGACTGCTCTGCAGGAAGCCCTTCATGCGTGCCATGCGCTCACTCCTTTACGACACCTCGTCGAGCGCCTGGTGGGCCCGGTCCCTGATCGTCTTGCGGAACATCGGCGTCCAGCCGAACAGCAGGCCGGCCGGTCTGCCGAGGGCCATCCTCGACCACCGCTTGAAGTCGAACTCGTCGTGGTGACGCACGATGAGCCCGTCCTCGAAGCGGAAGAGCGCGGTGACCTCGTTGACGACCTCGCGCCCCGTGCCGCTGAAGGTGTAGCGGGCCGTCCAGGTGGCGCTGCCGGTGTGGGCGTCGGCCCGCACGTCGCGGAAGTCCGAGCGCAGCCCGTCGCGTACGCCGAGCTGCAGCCGCCACATCGCCATCACCCGGTCGCGTCCCTCCACCTCCTGGAAGACCGGATCGCCGAAGCTGACGTCCGGATGGTAGCAACGCTCCATGACCTCGAGGTTGCCGCGGCCCAGCGCTTCGTAAAAGGCGCGGACCAGCGCCTCGTGCCGATCGTTCACCCCTCCATCAGATCATGTCCGACCCGTTGTGCCAGCACACGGCCCTGACCCATTCGTCCCCGAGGCCGAGCCGGTCGAGCGCGTGCAGCTGGTGCGCGTACGAGTGTGGAATGTTCGGGAAATCGCTACCCAGCACCACCTTCCCCGCATGACCCAGTTCACGCAGCGCGGGGCGGAGCGCGGCGGGGAAGGGCATGCCGAGCTCGGCGAAGTCGGTGAAGGCCATCGTGGTGTCGAGCGCGACCCGCTCGTAGCGCTCCGCCAGGTCGAAGAACGGCTCGTACTCGGGCATGCCGAGGTGGGCGATGACCAGGCGCAGGCGGGGGTGCCTTTTCAGGAGGCCGGCGATGGGTTCGGGGCCGATGCGGCCGCCGGGCACGGGGACGGAGCTGGCGTGGACGACGACCGGGAGCCCGGCCTCGGCCAGCAGGCCCCAGATGCCGTCCAGTTCGGGCAGGCGGGGGTCGAAGTCGCCCACCTGTAGGTGGATCTTGAAGATGCGGGCGCCGGCGTCGACGGCCTGCCGTACATAGGACAGAGCGCCCGGCTCGGGGTAGAAGGTCGCGGAGGGGACGCACTCCGGGGTACGGCGGGCGAAGCCGAGCGTCCAGGCGTTGAGATCCCGGGCCATGTCGGGTTTGTGGGCGTAGGCCAGGGCGGAGAAGCGCGTGACGCCCATCTCGCGCAGCCGGGCCAGGCGCTGTTCCACGGGCCACTGGTAGGTGACCTTCCAGCCGTCGCCGAGCAGCGGGCCGCCGTGGTTGAAGTGGTGCCAGACGCGCCGCTCCATCCGTTCGGGCAGGAAGTGCACGTGCAGGTCGATCAGGCCGGGCAGCCCGCGCGCCGTCCGCCAGGCGGGAACCTCGGAATCAGAATGAAGTTCTGTGACCACGGCGGTGACTTTACCCGGATAGGGTCTCTACTCGATGGACAAGTTCCTGGCACAGCTCGTGGAGGTCCAGCCCGCCCCCGAGCCATGGGTGATCGTGGTGTCGGCGGTGTTCGCCTTCGCGGTGGTCTCCTACACCACCTCCTGGCATCTCACACGAGGGCTCGTCACGATCGCGCACGAGGGCGGGCACGCGCTGATGGCCCTGCTCACGCGGCGCAAGCTGGAAGGCATCCGGCTGCACTCCGACACCTCCGGCGTGACTCTGACCAGGGGCAAGCCCACCGGGCCCGGCATGGTCCTGACCGCGCTGGCGGGGTATGTCGCGCCGTCACTGCTGGGGCTGGCGGGCGCGTGGCTGACCGACCAGGGGCGCATCACACTGCTGATCTGGGTCGTCCTGTTGTTCCTGGTCTGCATGCTGCTGCTGATCCGCAACCTCTACGGCGCGCTCATCCTGCTGGCGACCGGGGGCGCGATCTTCGCTCTGTCCATGTACGCGCCGGACGACATCCAGCAGGTCGTGGCCTACGTGGCGGTGTGGTTCCTGCTGTTCGGCGGCGTCCGCCCGATCATGGAGTTGCAGCGCAAACGCCGCCGCAGGCAGGCGGGCAACTCCGACGCCGACCAGCTCGCCAGGCTCACGGTGCTGCCCGGCGGCTTCTACGTCTTCTTCTTTCTGCTGGTCGCGGGTGCCTCGATGTTCGGCGGCGCGTACCTGATGTCGCCCTTCTGACGCCCACACCCGGGCAAATCGCTAAACTCGCCCCTGACAGGGGGGAAGCACTGTGCAGCACGTCGAGGACGCCCCCGGCTATCGGGTGCTCGATCAGGCCGGTCAGGGCGGATTCGCCATCGTCTACCGGGCCTACCAGGAGCGTCTCGACCGGGTCGTGGCGCTCAAAGTGCTGTCCGTGGACCGGGTCGACAGCAAGACGATGCGCAGGTTCCAGCGCGAACTCCAGCTCACCGGCCGCCTCACCGGCCACCCCAACGTGGTCACCGTCTTCGACACCGGCACCACGCGGTCCGGCAAGCCGTACATCGCGATGGACTTCTTCGAGAACGGCTCCCTGCGCGACCGCATCCGCAACAACGGGCCCCTCCCCCTGCAGGAGGTGCTGCGCTCGGGCGTCAAGCTCGCCGGGGCGCTGGCCGCCGTCCACGAGGCCGGGGTCCTGCACGGCGACATCAAACCGCAGAACATCCTCATCTCCCGGTACGGCGAGCCCGCCATCGCCGACTTCGGGGTCGCCCGGGTCATCGACACCGCCGAGGTGTCCGCCTCGACTCACGCGTTCACCCCGCTGCACGCCGCGCCCGAGGTCCTGAGCGGCCACCAGCACACCGCCGCCACCGACATCTACTCACTCGGCTCCACCCTCTACCACCTGCTGGCCGGCCAGCCCGCCTTCCACAGCCCGACCGACCCGTCGATCGCGCCGCTGATGTTCCGCGTGCTGAGCAGCGACCCGCCGCCCATCAACCGCGCCGACGTGCCCGCCGTGGTCTTCTCCACGGTCCTGCGCGCGATGGCCAAGGACCCTCAGCAGCGGTACGGCACGGCCCGCGAGTTCGCCGAGCGGCTGCGGCAGATCCAGGCGGAGCTCGGGCTGCCGGTCACCGACCTGCTCGGCGCCGACCCCGGCCCTTCCCCCGCGCCGCGGCCCGACGCGCCGTCCGGCCCGCAGACCCACCCGGCCACCTACCCGGCGACCGCCCCTGCCGACCCGAGCGGCCCCGGCCAGGCTCCCGCCTACCCGCCTGCCGGCCCCAGTCCCTGGGCGCCGGGCTCCACGTATCCGGTGACCGGCGCCGCCGCCCCGGTCAGCCCGTGGGCCCCGCAGGGCGGCCCGGCCCCCTCCGAGACCCGGCACGCCACCGGTCAGGCTCCGGCCGGTCCCGTGGGCGGGCAGGCCACCAGTCCGTGGGCACCTCAGGACGCTCCGCCCCTCGCCCCCCAGGGCGGTGCGCCCCTTGCCGCGCGGGGTCCCTCGGCTCAGCAGCATGGCGCTGGCGGTCCGACGGCGCCGGCCGGGCGGCGACGGAAGGGCGGTGGCTCCCCGGGGCGCGGCAAGATCGTGATCGGGGTGACCGTGGCGGCGGTGGCCCTGGCCGGTACCGGGGTGGCCGTCTACCTGTCGCAGCGCCCCTCCGGCACGGTGCCCACGGCCGGCCGTACGCAGCTGAAGCAGCCGAGCACCCCGACCGTCGACCGCGAGTCCATCGACGCGCTCCGGCCGCGCGTGCTCAAGGTGAGCAAAGATCTGGGCGTGTCGGTCACGCTGACCTGGCGCCTGCCCGGCGGCGCGCGCGAGTACCCGATCGTGGTCCAGCGCGAGCCATCCGACAACGAGCCCCTCATCCCGCTGCCCGCCGGCACGACCTCCACCCGCGTGACCGGCCTCACCAAGGGCGTCGGCTACTGCTTCCTGGTCGGCGTACCCCTGCAGTTCTCGCAGAAGACCAGCGTCGCCTGGTCCAAGCCGGCGTGCATCCGCGGCGCCCGGCCGGGCGGCCTCCAGCCCAACGACGCCGCCGCCCCCAACGCCGCCGCGTCTACCTCGGAGTGAGCCGCCGTCCCAGCGTTCCCAGCCGGTAGCCCTCTCCCGGCGTGGCCTCCACCAGGCCTTCGCGGCACATCGTGGCGCACAGCGCGTGCACCGTGCTGCGCGGGATTCCGGTACGGCCGGCGAGTTCGCGCACCGACAACGGGCGCTGGGTGCCGGCCAGCGTGCGCAGGACACACGCGGCCTTCGAGACCGACTGAACGTGGGACATGGCCCACCCTGCCCACCGTCACCCGCCCCGATCAACCCCGGGTCCCGCGACACGGAACCTGAACGTCGGCCCGGTCCTTCACCGCTCCGGCCTCATTTGGCCTGGCGGCGGCGGGGCTTGGCGGGAGCCGCGGTCTCCGCCTCCTCCGACAGCACCTCGATGATGCGGCGGGAGACGATCTCCAGGTGCTCGTGCAGGTGGGCGACGGCGGCGTCGACGTCGCCGCGGGCGGCCAGGGTGGCGAGGTGGCGATGACCGCCCTGGTCGTGGCCGACACGCAGGCCGAGAAGGTAGCGGCCGACGGAGTTGCGCAGGTCCTCGATGATGCCGACGGCGACCGGGTTCTCGCCCGCGTCGTACAGCTCCCGGTAGAAGGCGGCCCGTTCCTCGGCCAGCGAGCTGCTGACGTGGGGCTCGTCGAGTGCGGTGCCGAGCTCGCGCAGCCGGGCCGCCCGCGCGGAGGTCATCCTGGCGATGGACTTGCGCAGGGCGTGCGACTCCAGCAGGACGCGCAGCTCGTAGATCTCGCGGACCTGCTCGACGGTGAGGGTACGCACCACGGCGCCGCGGTGCGGGTGGAAGGAGACCAGCCCCTCGGACTCCAGTTGCATGAGCGCGGTGCGCACCGGGATGCGCGAGACGCCGAGGCGCTCGGCGAGCTCCTCCTGGCGCAGGTGCTCGCCGGGTGCCAGCACGCCGGTGATGATGCACTCGCGGATGACGTCGTAGGCCATCTGTCCGACCGTTTTGTATCCAGCGGACATTCGGCCGACGACATCGTCGAACGAGGGCTTGGTCGCGGTCTCCACGCTCACGCCTCTCCCGGGGATCCGGTTATCGGATCCAATCCAAGCACAGGTGTCCGGCCATGCGGGACACTACCGGAGTCTGGGCAGTACCTCGGTCCCGAGCAGGTCGATCACCTCGAACCAGCGGGGGAAGGAGAAGCGGAAGTCGAAGACGAGGTGCTCGACCCCGGCCGCCTCGAACTTCTTCACCTCGTCCACGATCTCGCCCGGGTCGCCGACGATGAGCTGGCCTTCGAGGTCCTCGACCGTCTCGAATCGGCCCGACGGCGGCCTGACCGCGAACTTGGCCTTGTTCGCCCAGGCCAGCAGGCCAGGGACGTTGACGTCACGCAGCGCCTCCTCCCTGGTCGCGGCGACGGAGGTGGGCGGGATGACGGCCACGGTCGGCAGCTTCCTGCCGTTCTCCTCGCAGATCTCGCGCATGCTCTCGACGCGGCGGCGGATCGTGGCCAGCGAGATGCGGCCGGGCATCCAGCCGTCGGCCCACTCCGCGGCCAGGCGGGCGCTGCGGGGGGTGGCGCCGCAGTACCAGAAGGGGACGGGGCCGCCGGCGGGCTTGGGTTCGATGCTGACGCCGGTGAAGGTGAAGTTGTCGTCGGAGTAGCTGACGTCGTTCTCGACGGCGACCTTGCGCAGGATCTCGGCGTTGGAGCGGACCAGCGAGACGCGGTCCCTGTCGCCCCAGCCGATCGCGTCGAACTCGTGCTGGAAGGTGCCCGCCCCGAACCCCAGGATGAGCCGGTCGCCGACGAGCTGGGTCATGGTGCCGAGCTGCAGCGCGGTGGTCAGCGGGTGGCGGAAGGGGATCAGCGAGCCGGTGCCGAGCTGGATGCGCGAGGTCACCGCCCCGATGGCGGTCAACGTGGTGAGCGCGTCGTAGAACTCCCGGTTGGGCGACTCCATCTCGCCGTGCGGCTCGAAGACCAGGTGGTCACGCACCCAGACGGAGTCGAACCCCAGTTCCTCCGCCCGTTGCGAGCCACGGAGCAACCGGTCTCGGGAGGCGAACTCACCAAAGTGGGGAAGCAAGAGGCCGAATTTCACGACAAATCTCCTTAAATCCATGAGGTACGGCTACCGCCCCCCGCCCCTGAACCTTCGGGACCAAACCCTGGAACCCCCTGGCCTCTCAAGGCCTTGGGCCCTCAACCCCCGGGCCCCGGCACTCCGGGTTCCTGGCCTCCGGGTCCCGTGGGGTTTCCGGCGGGTCCGGAGGTACAAGGGCGGATCGGCGCCCGGGACCGGCCGTGGAGAGCCCGGACAGCGGGGCAACGGTGGGCACGGGCGACGTGGAGGCGGTGAGCAGGGCGGGAGGCGGCGGGCACGGGGAGGCGGCGCGAGCTGGGCGGTGAGAGAGGGTGAGGTCGAGGTGATGGACGCAGGGCGGGTGGTGGAGGTGAGGCGGGGGTCAGGGGCGGGGGGTGGAGTCGGCGTGGAGGTGGAGACGGGGCGGGGGTGGAGACGGGGCGGGGGTGGAGACGGGGGCGGAATGGGAGTGGAGGTGGAGACGGGGCGGGGGTGGGGGGAAATTGGGGTGGGGTGGGTCAGGCTTGCTGGCCGTGGCCCGGGGGGCCGACGACCTGGCCTTCGCCGTACACCTCGACTCCGCGGACGAACGTGCGGTCGATGCGGACCCCGCACGTCACCCCCGCGTAGGGGGTCCAGCCGACCCTGGACAGGACGTCCGCGTCGGTGATGGTCCACGGCGCGTCAGGGTCGGCGATCACGATGTCGGCGTCGCGGCCGGGGAGCAGGGCGCCCTTCATGGGGAGGCCGAACTTGCGGGCGGGGGCCGCGGCGGCCATGTCGACCACGCGTTCCAGGGTGATCCGGCCGGAGAGGGCGGCGTCCAGGAGGAGAGGGTAGAAGTACTGGATGCCGGGGGTTCCGGTGTGGGAGCTCCACATGCGGGTCCAGCCGATCTCCTTCTCCTCCCGCGTGTGCGGTGCGTGGTCGGAGGCGGCGATGTCGATGGTGCCGTCGCGCATGCCGTCCCACACCGCCTCGCGGGCGTCGTCGGGCACCCAGTACGACAGCGCGTACGGCCCGAGCCGCTCGACGTGCTCCCATCGGGACAGGAACGGCATCCAATGGTTGACCTCGCACGTCACGTCCACGCCGCGGGCCTTGGCCCGGCGGACGGCCTCGACGGATCGGCGGGTCTGCATGTGGGCCAGGTGGACGGGACAGCCGCTGGCCTCGGCCAGGCGGAGGACGACGTCGATGGCGGTGTCCCAGATGACGCCTTCGCGCTCGGCATAGGCCTGGGCGTAGGCCCGCGGGGTGTTCTCGCCGCGTTCCAGGTAGCTGCCCTCGATGTAGTCCATGAGCGCCTGGTCGTGCGGGTGGACGATGAAGCGTTTGCCGGTGGCGGCGATGGTGTCCATCATGCGCAGCAGGTCGCCGTGGTCGTGCATGCCGGTTCCGGCGGGGTGCGGGTAGGTGCGGCCGGTGTCGACGACCATGTACACCTTGTAGGCCCTGATGCCCATCTCGGCCATCTTGGGGACCTGGTCGGTCAGGGTGGCGGCGGGGTTGTGGTTGTAGTCCACGATCGAGGTCGCCGCGTATCGGGACAGGACGTCCTGCAGCGCCTCGGCGGTGGTGGTGGGCGGGTCGAGGTTGGGCATCCCGAAGATCGTCGTCACGCCTCCGGCCGCGGCCTGGCGGGTGGTGGTGAGGATGTCCTCCTTGTGGGTGAAGCCCGGTTCGCGGGTGTGGACGTGCACGTCGACCATGCCGGGCAGGACGAGCTTGCCGGTCGCGTCGACCACCTGGTCTCCGGTCTCCACCTCCCGGGAGACGAGTCCGGCGATCTTGCCGCCGGACACGAGCACGTCGGCGTCGAGGCGGCCGGCGGGGGTGACGACCGTTCCTCCGGCGATCCTCATCATGCGGGCGCCTCGATCCGCGCGTCGCCCTCGGGGGTGGAGACCACCAGGTGGGCGGGTCCGAGATGGCGGTCGAACCAGGCGACGACCCTCGGGGTCACCTCGGTCCAGTAGCGGTCGTAGGCGGCGTAGTGGGTGGTGTGCCGCTGCATGATCAGCTCGCGGGGGCCGCGGGCGGCGGCGTACACCTGCTCGGCGTGGTCGGTGGGTGTGGTGGCGTCGTTCTCGATGCCGATGACCAGCAGCGGGGTGCGCAGCGTGGCCGCCGCGGGCCGGTAGGCGAGGATCTCCTCCACCGCGGGGGCGAACGCCACCTGGGTCGGGATGCGCTCGTCCACGTCGGCCTTGACGGTCGTGGCCCGCCGTTCCTTGGTCGGGACCATGATCTCCTCGCGGGGATGGACGAGGCGGCCCTTGCCGGTGCGTACCCGGTCGAGGCGGTCGGACTCGACCTCGGCCAGGAACTCCAGCCACTCGTACTCGCTGCGCATCCGGTGCAGCCAGTCGGCCCCGTCGGCGACGGGCAACTGGCTGACCGCGGCCCGGACCCGCCGGTCGGCGGCGGCCAGCAGCACGGCGTTGCCGCCGCCGGTGCCGCCGCTGCCGAAGACGCCGATGCCGTCGGGCACCACGTCGTCGCGGCCGGTCAGGTACGTGACGGCGGAGCGCAGGTCCTGCAGTTGCCGGACCGGCGACAGGATCGACCGGTCACCCTCGGAGCCGCCGAAGCCCCGGTAGTCGAAGACCAGCACGGCGAAGCCCGCCGCGGTCAGTGCCTCGTGATAGCGGACGTAGAGTTTCGCGTCCTTGAGCCCCAGCCAGCCGGGGCCCTGGACGATGGCGCGGTACGGCCCCGCCCCCTCGTCGGGGGTACGCCACAGGGCGCTGATCCGGTCGCCTTCGCTGTACCAGCTCACTTCTTCTGTGCGCATGCCCACAGCCTGGATTTCGTATCCAATCTTGTCAACACTCTCTTAAGAACGCCCGAGAGAGGGGGGTTGACCGTGATTTAGGGCCATGAATAATGTAGCCATCTCGTTCCCCTGGGAGTACGGAGCCGTTTATGGCGACCGATCCGATCATCCAGATCCGCGACCTGTCCGTCCGGTACCACGTCGCCAGGACGGGCAACCGGCTGATCGCCGTGCAGGACGTCGACCTCGACGTCATGGAAGGCGAGTTCCTGACCGTCCTCGGGCCCAGCGGCTGCGGCAAGACCACGGTCCTCAACTGCGTGGCGGGCCTGCTCACCCCGACAACCGGCACGATCCTGGCCGGCGGCCGCCCGGTCACCGCCCCGGGCCCCGACCGGGCCGTGGTCTTCCAGGACTACGCGCTGCTGCCCTGGCGTACCGTCGCCGACAACGTCCGATTCGGGCTGGAGATGCAGCCCCGGCTGAAGGAGGGCGCCGCCGACCGGATCGCCGAGGCCATCCGCCTCGTGGGCCTGTCCGGATTCGAGAACTCCTACCCGCGCGAACTGTCCGGCGGCATGCAGCAGCGCGCCGGGCTGGCCAGGTCGCTGGTCGCCGATCCGCGCATCCTGCTCATGGACGAACCGCTCGGCGCGGTCGACGCGCTGACCCGCGAGGTCATGCGGGCCGAGCTGAAGCGCATCATCGACGCCACCGGCAAGACCGTCGTCTTCATCACCCACAGCATCGACGAGGCCGTCCAGCTCGGCGACCGGATCGCGGTGTTCAGCTCGCACCCGGGGACCATCAAGGAGATCGTCTCCGTGACGCCGGGCAACCGCGACGGGCTGCGCGACCAGCTGTGGAAGTCGCTGGAGTCCGACGCCGTGGCCGCGGCCCGCGGGGCCGCGGAATGACCGCGCGCACCGCCCCCGCCAAACCCGTGCGCGTCCGCCCATCCAGTACGGCCCGCCGCCCGTGGAAGTACCGCACCCCGCTCATCGCCCTGGCCGACCTGGTGGTCTTCGTCGCGCTCTGGCACGTGGCCGTGGTCGAGCTCGAGCTGGTCAACCGTGTCTTCTTCCCCTCCCCCGGCGACGTGGCGGGGGCGCTGGCCACGCTCGTGTCCAGCGGCGAGCTGGCCGGTCACCTCGGCACCAGCGCCAGAAGCTGGCTGATTGGATACAGTCTCGGCGCGGCGGCCGGAGTGGTCACCGGACTCGTGACCGGGAGCCTGCCGTGGGCCAACCGGCTGCTCATGCCGCTGCTCTGGTCCCTGTGGGCGACACCGCTCATCGCGCTCCAGCCCACGCTCACCGCGTGGCTCGACTACGGCGACGGGCCGATCATCGTCCTGGTCTTCCTCAGCACGATGATCCCGGTGGCGCTCAACACCGCGACCGGCGCGGCGCAGACCAGCCCGTCGCTGATCAGGGCGGCCCGGGTGTTCGGCGCGGGCCGGATGGCGGTCTACCTGAAGATCCGGCTGCCGTGGGCGGTGCCGTACGTGATCGGGGGGCTGCGGCTGGCGGTGCCCACGTCGATGATCGGCCTGCTGGTCGGCGAGATGGTGGGCTCACCCAGCGGCGTCGGGTCGATCATCGTCAACGCCACCGCGCGGTTCAGGACCGGCGAGGCGTTCGCCGCCATCGGGGTCTACGTCGTGCTGTCGGTGGTGCTGGTACGGCTGCTGGACCTGGCGGAACGCCGGGCCGGCGGGTGGAGGAACCATGCGTGACCTCAAGAGGTGGGCGGTCGCCCTGGAGGTGGCGGCGCTGTTCGCCCTGTGGGAGCTGGCGATCAGCGGGCTCAAGCTGGCCAGCCCGTCGTTCGTGCCGCCGCCCAGCGCGATCTGGACGGCGTTCACCGGGATGCTGGCCGACGGCTCGCTGCCGGAGCACGCCTGGTTCAGCACGCAGAACGCGGTGGCCGGGTTCCTGCTGGCGGTGGTCGTCGGCGTGCCGTGCGGGCTGGCGCTCGGGTCGTCGCGGCTGGTCAGCGATGTGGCCGGGCCGCCGTTCTGGACGGCCTACGCGATGCCGAGGATCGCCTTCCAGCCACTTCTCGTGCTGTGGCTCGGATTCGGGGCGGCACCCAAGATCCTCATCATCTTTCTCATGGCGGTCTTCCCGATCGCGATCAACACCATGGACGGCATCAGAGGCGTGGATCCCTCGCTGGTGCGGGCGGCGCGGGTGTACGGCGCCGGCCGTATCCAGGTGTTCCTCAAGGTGCAGCTCTGGGCGGCGCTCCCGCTGATCCTCACCGGGATCCGCATGGGCGTGGCCAGGGCCATGGTCGGCATCGTGGTCGGCGAGTTCATCGGGGGCAGCCAGGGGCTCGGTTACCTGATCTTCCGCAGGTCGGCCGACTTCGACCTGGCATCCGCGCTGGCGCTCACGCTTCTGCTGGTCGTCATCGCCAACGTGTTGATGGCGCTGGTGAGCCTCGCTCGCCGGATCGCCGCTCCCTGGTATGCCGAAGGAGTGTCATGAAACGTCTGATCGTGCCGCTGGCCGTACTCCTGATCGCCGGATGTGGCGGCAACGCGCCACAGACGCCCGCGCCCGCCGCGACCGGACCCATCGGCGCGCCGGAGAAGACCGCCCTGAAGATCGGCATGCGGCTGCCGAATCTGGACACCAACGCCCCCGTCGAGATCGCCCTCGACAAGGGCTTCTACAAGGAAGAGGGGCTGACGGTCGAGCGGGTCGAGGTGCAGTCGATCAGGGAGGGCCTGGTCGGCGGGAGCCTCGACTTCGGCGCCGAGGCCTCGCCCGACGTGGTCGCGGCGGCGACGGCCGGCACCGGACTGAGGATCGTGGCCGGATACCGCAACCGCGAGCCGTTCGTCGTGGTGGTGCGGCCGGAGATCGCCAAGCCGCAGGACCTGGCGGGCAAGCCGGTGCTGCTGGGCGCCAACCCCGGCACGATCGAGTACGACGTGCGCATGCAACTGCTCAAGGAGGCCGGTTTCGACCTGACGGGCGTGGCGGTGAAGCCGGTGAACCTGCCGGGCGGCTCGAACGCCTGGGTGGAGCAGTTCAAGCAGGGCAAGCTGGCGATGACCGTGATCTTCCCCCGGCACAAGAAGCTGGTGCAGGGCCGCATGGTGCTGGACGTGATGAAGGAGTGGCCCAACGACAGCCTGACCGCGCTCAAGGACTTCGTGGACCGCAACCCGAACACCACGGCCCGCTTCATCCGGGCGACGATCAAGGGCATCAAGGTCTACAAGGACCCCGCCCAGCAGGCGTACGTGCAGAAGCTGATGCGCGCCAAGGGCTTCACCGTGACGCCGCTGGAGGAGGAGCCCGAGGTCTACGCCAACGGCCCGCTGCTCTACGACGACGACATGGGCCTGAACCCGAAGGGCTTCGAGGAGTTGCTCGCCGTGCTGAAGCTGCCGCCGGCGCCGTTCGCGTCGTTCACCCATCTCGGCCAGCTCACCCGCGCGCAGGACGCGCTCGGCGTGGCCAAGCGCCCATGAGGGCGGCACGCTGGGACGGTTCGCGGCTGCGCGTCGCCGACGTACCGGTGCCGGAGCCGGGGCCGGGCGAGGTGCTGATCGAGGTGCGCGCGGTCGGGGTCAACCAGCTCGAACGCCAGGTCATGGCGGGCGCGCCACTCGGCCCCGGCGTGCTGCTCCCCCGCACGATCGGGCTCGACCCGGCGGGCGTCGTCGTCGCCTGCGGGCCGGGCGTCCCCGACCGCGTGGGGGCGCGCGTCGCGGTCAAGCCGAACGTCCCGTGCGGCGGATGCGGCGCGTGTACGGCCGGCCGCGAGGCCGACTGCCCGGCCCAGACGGTCGTCGGCATCCACCGTGACGGCGGCGCCGCCGCGTACGTGGCGGTCCCCTCCCGCGTGGCCTTCGACGTCGGGCCGCTGCCGTTCACGAGAGCCGCGGCGGCCGTGCACAGCGTGCCCATCGCGCTGCACATGATCCGCCGCTCCGGCCGGGGCGTGCCGCGGAAGGTGCTGGTGACCGGGGCCACCGGGGCGCTCGGCTGCGCGGCGGTGCAGGTGGCGGCCGCGCTGGGCGCGGAGGTGACCGCGGGCGCCCTGGAGGGCGAGCCGATCGGCGACCTGCCCGGCCTGGGCGCGAGCGAGGTGGTCACCTATCCGCGCGAGGGCGCCGGCGAGGCGCTGGAGAAGGCGCTCGACGGCAGGTCGCCCGCCCTGGTGCTGGACGCGACGGGCAGCGGCGAGCTGATCTCGGCGGCACTGCGCCGCGTGGCGTGGGCGGGCGCGGTGGTCGTGGCCGCGGCGCTGCCGGACTCGGCCGTCGAGATCGACACCCGGTCCTTCTACACCCGCCGGGTCACCCTGTACGGCTGCGCCGCCGCGGACTACGCCGACGTCCGCGACGGCCTGGACCTGGTGGCCCGCGGCCTGGTCAGACCACCGGTGGCGGCGGAGCTGCCGCTGGAGGAGGTCGGCGCGGCCTTCGCCATGGCGGGCCGGCGCGACCATCTCGGCAAGGTGATGCTCGTGACGAACCCGGCGACGTGATGCCCGTGACGAAGGAGGAGCCGACATGCCCCTGAGCGGGCTGCGCGTGATCGAGGCCGGCCAGTACATCTCCGCGCCGTACGCGGGGAAACTGCTGGCCGACCTCGGCGCGGAGGTGACGAAGGTGGAGCCGCCCGGCGGCGATCCGATGCGGCGCTGGCAGGGTGGCGGCGGCCGGCCGTACAGTCCGCAGTTCGCCGCCTACAACCGGGGCAAGCGCTCGGTGACCCTCGATCTGAAGGACCCGGACGGGCTGGCGGCGCTGCTTGAGCTGGTCTCCGGCGCGGACGTGCTGATCGAGAACTTCCGGCCCGGGGTGGCCGACCGGCTGGGCTTCGGCTGGCCGGTCATGAAGGTGCGCGAGCCGCGGCTGGTGTACTGCTCGATCACCGGGTTCGGGCCGAGCGGGCCGTACGCGAAGCGCCCGGCGTACGACACGATCATCTCCGCGATCGGCGGCATGTACGGACATCTGGTGCCGTTGGATGACCCGCGCCCGGCCGGGCCGGCGTTCTCGGATCTTCTGTCGGGCATGTCGGCGGTCCAGGGCATCCTGGCGGCGCTGCACGCGCGTTCGGCCTCCGGCGCGGGCCGCCGCGTGGAGGTGTCCATGCTCGGGGCGCTGACCGACTTCCTGACCGAGCCGATCGCCACCTACCTGGAGACGGGTACGGTCGCCGGGCCTTCGACCAGGGCAGCGCGGGCGCAGGCCTACGGGTGCGTGAGCTCGGAGGGGCTGCCGTTCGTGATCCATCTGTCGGTGCCGGAGAAGTTCTGGCTCGGGCTGCTCAAGGTTCTGGAGCGTCCCGATCTGGCGGAGGATCCCCGCTTCGCCACCCGTGAGCTGCGCTTTCGCCACTACGCGGAGCTGGAGGAGACGTTGCGGGCCGAGACGGCCAAGCGGCCGCGCGATGAGTGGTTCGAGCGCCTGACCGCCGCCGACATCCCGCACGGGCCGCTGAACACCGTCGCCGACCTGGTCCAGAATCCGCAGGCGCTGCACCTGGGCCTGATCGACGACGAGACCACCCGGCCGGGCACCCGCTTCTCCACGCACGAGCGGCGGCTGCCGCGTCCCGCCACCAGACCCGCACCGGAGCTGCAGTGAAAGCCATCGACGTGCACACCCACCCGCAGACCGAGGAGTTCCTGGCCGCGATGGGACACCGCCGCGGCCAGATGGGCGCCCATTTCGGCAAGGAGCGCACCCCGATCTCGTTCGCCGCCCAGGCCGACCTCTACCGCGAGCGCGACATGATGGCCGTGATCGTGAACTCGGCCGGGCTGCCGGAGCTCAACGACGCCCTCGGCCGGGCCCAGAGCGAGCACGCCGACACCTTCATCGCGTTCTGCGGCATCGACCCCTGGTCGCCGGACGCGGCGCGGGAGATCCGGCGCTGCCACGGTGAGTACGGCATCAAGGGCGTGGGCGAGCTCAACCCCGGCCGCCAGCGCTTCTTCCCCAACGACGAGCGCTTCTATCCGATCTGGGAGGTCTGCGCGGAGCTGGGGCTGCCGGTCATGTTCCACGGGGGCTTCCTCGGCGCGGGCGCCGGCACCCGCGGCGGCATGGGTTACAAGCTGGAATACACCCGGCCGATCCCCTATCTGGACGACGTGGCCGCCGACTTCCCCGAGCTGACGGTGATCGCCGCGCACCCCGGCTGGCCGTGGCACCTGGACAACCTGGCCGCCTGCTGGCACAAGGCCAACTACTACCTCGACCTGTCGGGCTGGGCGCCGCGCTACTGGCCGGCCGAGGTGGTCCACTACGCCGACAGCGTGATCACGAAGCGCGTGCTGTTCGGCACCGACTGGCCGGTGCTGGGCCCCGAGCGCTGGGCGGCGGAGTTCGATTCGCTCGACTTCAAGCCCGCCTCGCGGCAGCGGATCATGCTGGACAACGCGAGGGAGCTGTTCGGCCTTGGCTGAGATCGTCGGCGTCTACGGCACCACGCACAACCCCCTGCTGTGGCGGGCGCGGGGCGACGACCTGGCCGCCACGCGCGCGGGTTTCGAGCGGTTGCGGGTACGGCTGGCCGCCGCGAAGCCGGATGCCGTGGTCGTGGTGGCGACCGACCACCTGACGCAGTGGTTCTACGACACGATGCCCGCCTTCCTGGTGGGCAAGGCGCCCCTGGTGCCGGCGACGTTCTGGAACGAGGAGCGGGAGTTCGGCCTGCCGTACCGGGAACTGCTGGGAGACGCGGAGCTGGGGCGGGAGTTGCTGGGCGGCGGGATCGAGCGCGGGGTGGACTTCGCCGCCTCCGACGCCTTCCGCGCCGACCACAGCGTGCTGCTGCCGCTGCTGTACCTGACGCCGGAGCTGGAGGTGCCGGTGGTGCCGGTGTTCACCAACTGCATGGCGCCGCCGCTGCCGTCGGCTGCCCGGTTCTTCCGGGTGGGCGAGGTGCTGCGGGAGGCGCTTGAGGACTCGCCGGTCGACCGGCGGGTGGCGGTGATCGCCAGCGGGCACCTGGCCACGGAGGTGGGCGGACCGCGGCACTTCGCGGGCTCGCCGTCGCGGGCCTTCGATGAGAGGGCGGTGGAGTGGGTGGCCTCGGGCGACGTGGACGGGGCGCTGGGCGAGCTGACGTACGAGCGGCTGACCGAGGCGGGGAACGTGTCGCACCAGTTCCTGAACTTCCTGGTCGCGATGGGGGTGGCCGGGGGGAAGCCCGCGTTGTCCGCCGAAGGGGCGGTGTCGCGGTTCGCCACCTCGCCGTTCTTCGAGTGGGCGCCATGAGCCGCTACGGGGTCAACGCGTTCATGCGCGAGGTCAACATGTCGCCTGACTGTCTGGCGGCGTACACCGGTGACCCGGCGGCGTACGCACGGGAGTGGGCAGGCGGCCCGCTGACCGGCGAGGAGCGTGCCGCGCTGGCCCGGCGCGACTACGGGGCCCTCTATGGGATGGGCGCGCATCCCTACTTGTTGTGGAGCTTCACGGAAGCGGTATGGGTGCCGGAAATTTCACGACCTGAGCTGGTTGAACGCTTTCGACAGGCGGCCGCCGCGCACGGATACCCTGATATTTCGACCTAGCTCAGGAAGCGACGGATATCCGCGATCTCGTCGTCCAGCGGCGGCAGCTCCCCGAACGGCTCGACCGTGACGGCACTGCCCTTGCGCGTCCAGGTCCCGCGAACCCGGCCGTCCACCAGCACGGACGGGCGCAGGATGCCACCGCCGGGGAAGACCTTGCGGGCGTGCTCCGGCGCCAGGATCGGATCGCGGGACTTCCACCCCATCAGAAACTCATCGAAGGCCGGCAGCAGCCTGACCACCCGCCCGGCCGGCTCCTCCCGGGCGGGTGCCGACGTCGCCTTCCACCCCAGACGGGCCTCCCCCAGCGGCACACCCGACCAGGCGGCCAGATCCTCTGGCTCGGCGGGGATGTGCGAGCGCCGATACCGGACAGCCAGCTCGGCCAGCGCCTTGTCCCGATCGGTCTCGAACACGATCGGCCCGCCCAGCCAGTCGGCAGCGTGAACGTACGTGGGCTTGCCGCCACGCGACGGCCCAAGCACCGCAAGCCCGTGGGAGGCGGCCAGTCCGACCAGGTGGACGATGCCCTGCCCGCCCGCGCGCCCGCCCAGCCGCGTTTCCAGCTCGGCCTTGGTCAGCGGCCCCTGCCCGTAGAGGGCGCCCTCGATCAGCGGCAGCAGGTCGTCGCCCCGTACACCCTCCTGGGACAGCCGCAGCAGCGACCCCGTCCGGCGGCTGGTCAGCGCGAGCAGCCAGGCAAGGTCGTCATGATGGACGTAGTGGAGCGTCCCTCGCGGACCCCACGCCCGCACGATCTCACGCCGCTCCACGGCCGCGTCGATCTCTGCCCGGGTGACGGTGGCGGAGCGCGCCCGCAGAGCGAGCTGAGCAGCCCCCACGTCCTGCGCCTGTACGGCCAGCAGCTGCCGCACCATCTCCCCGGCACCCCGTCCGGCCGGCCGGTGAATCAGCTGCGCCTCAACACTTCGCACCCCGAAATCCTCCCAGACCCCGGCACCAGACCACCCACCCGGCGACCGCCCCCGGAGAACACGATGCCCCGGGAGGGGCCTCTCCGGAGACGGCCGCTCCTGAGGGGCATGCGCGGCGAAGGGCGACCCCGGGAGGGCACGGCTCCCTGGGTGGCCGGGGAGGGGCACCCAGGCCAGGCGCAGGTCGTGGGAAGACGCGGAGGTAGGGAGCGGGTTGGGGAGGGCGGCCGTGGAGGTGGGGAGCGGGTTGGGGAGGGGGGCCGTGGAGGTGGGGAGCGGGTTCGGGAGGGCGGCCGTGGAGGTGGGGAGGGGTCAGCGGAAGAGCAGGCGGCGGCGGAGGCGGTGTTTGAGTGGGGTGCTGCGGCGGACCTCGGCGCGGACCGCGTCGCTGCGGCGCCACGCCTCGTCGGCGGCCTGGTCGGCGATGGCGCTGTCGGTGCTGTCAGTGCTGTCAGTGGGGGCGTAGCGGACGAAGTTGGAAATCTCGGCGAGAGGCCGGAGATGGTGGGAGATGGCCTCGGGATGACGGGAGACGACCTCCTCGGCCGTCAGCGCCTTGTCGTCCTTGAGGCCCAGGTCGTCGCACGTCTGAACCCAGGCACCGAGCACCCGCCCCTCGGCCCCGGCCGCCGTACGCCTGCGACGCCGCCGCCACCACGGCAGCGCCATCGCCACCACCGCGTAGATCGCGAGCACGCCCGCCCCGGCCGCCGGGATGATCACCCACAGCGGCGGCCCCTCGCCGGTCCTGCGCGACCCGCCGGTGGACGACTTGGCCGACGGCTTGGGCTTGTTCACCCCGCCCTGGGTGAACTCGCCCTCCAGCCGCTCGCTCTCCTCGATCGCCGACGACACCACGTCGTGGTCGTCCTTGGAGCCGCTCTTGCCGGGCGTCGGGTAGAAGGGCAGCCACCCCAGCCCCTCGAACTTGACCTCCGCCCAAGCCACGACATCTCCGGACATGACCCGGTAGACGCCATTCGACTGCTGCCCCGGCCGGAAGCCCACCACGACCCGCGTCGGCAGCCCCAGTGTCCGGGCCATCAGCGCGAACGTCGAGGCGAACTGCTCCGACGTCCCCCGATGCGTGGTCTCCAGAAAGAACTCCAGCCCCTTCAGCGAGTGCCCAGGCGGCGCGGTCGGGTCGTTGCTCGCGGTGGTCCGCAGGTACTTCTGCAGCCGGTACGCCTGCTTGATCGGCGCGTCCGCCCCCTTCGTCGCCTGCTGCGCCAGCTTCCGGAACGCCGCCTCCTGCGGCCCGTCGGGGAAGGCCGTGAGCGCCGGATCGTGCACCGGCACCGCCCCGACCAGGTCCTCCTTCGACGGTCTCGGCACCCGCGAGCTCACCTGGTAGGCGAACCCCTTGCCGGGCTTGGCCGAGACCAGCAGCGCGCCACTGCTCGGGTCCACACCCAGGCCGGGCACGCCGGTGACCTCGGCGGGACGCTCGGCCGCGGGCAGCCAGCCGCCCGGCAGGCCGTCGATCGTGACGCTCTGCCGTACCGTGTCGGCAGCGCCCGTCCACTCACCGGCGGGCACCCGCCCGCCGGTCGGCTGGAAGCGCGCGCCCGACGTCCAGCGCACGCCGTCATAACGATCCAGTACGGCCAGCCGCCAGTTGGCCGGTTTGTCGGCCTTGACGGTGAACAGCGGGCGGTCGGGAAACTGCAGCCACGCCGAGACGCGGTCGAGCGGGCTGACGCTGTCGACGCGGACCGGGGGCGGCAGTTCGGCGTTCTGCCGAGGGTTGTACGGCTCCGCCGCGACGGGCAGGAACTGCCCCGCGACCAGCGCCGCGCCCGCCAGCAGTGCCGCCGCGGGCAACCCCGCCAGCAGCCAGCGCGCGGGACGGTCGTCGCGCACCATGGCCAGCGCTGCCGTGAGCACGACCAGCGCGGCGGCCACGGGCAGGTTCGAGCCGTCGCCGTCCACGCCGAGCAGCAGGGCCAGCCCGAACGCCGCCATCGCGGGCAGCGCGGCGGCGACCCGGGTCGCGCTCCGCACCGCCGTCTCGGCCCCGGCCATCGCGGCCAGCCAGACCGCCGCGTGGACCAGGATGAGCAGACGCGGTTCCGGCTGGGCGGGCAGGAGGGTGGTGAGAAGGGCCTGCCAGGAGTTGGCCAGGTCCTTGACCATCCCGGGCGCGACGCCCTTGTAGAGCGGGACGGTGGCCGCGAACCACAGGACCACGTTGAGCGCCAGCGCCAGCCAGAGCGGCCGGTTCCTGGTGAGCAACGCCACCAGCGGCGGCACCAGGGCGGCGGGGGCCAGGGCCAAGAGCAGAGGCTGGGCGGGAAAGACCCGATGGAACCCCCATCCCGCCACCCCGGCCAGCCCCGCCACCAGCAGCAGCGCCACAACCAGCCGCCACCCGAGCGGCCTGCCCGCACGATCCTCCGCCCGGGGCTCCCCGGCCTTGCGCGCCCGGCCCGAGCCCGCCGGCGCCGCGCCCCGCCGCCGCGCCCGCCGCCCACCCGCCTCCATGGACTCCCCCGACTCCCCGGGCTCCCCGGGCTGCCCGGGCTGCCCGGGCTGCCCGGCCCACGACCCGCCCGCCATCGCATCGGACGGCCCAAAGCCCTGGCCGGGCCCGGACCTGCCCGCGGGCCGGTCAGAGCCGGGGTAGAAGCCGGGGTCCGAACCAGGCTGACCGGGAGCAGGAGGCTGAGGCTGGGGGTGGGGGTGGGGGTGGGGTGCCGGGGTCGCGTGGGTCATCGGGCGCTCCAGGCCAGGGGAAGAGCGTTGAGGTCGGACATCGGGACCAGGGTGACGCCGGGTGTGGCCGGACGGCCGTGGCCCAGGTACACGCAGATCACGCGGTCGAAGCGGCGCCGTACCCCCGCGCACCGCCCCACCTCCGCCGGGTCGGCGGTGACGACCACCAGCGAACCCCCGCCCCGCGCCAGCCGGACGGCCTCGGTGACGCCCGAGGTTCCTGAGGCGACCAGGGCGAGCCGGTCCAGCAGCATCTCGGCGTCGGACTTGGTCTCGGCCAGCGGGCCGTCGCCGGTCAGCACCCGTACCGGGAAGCCCGCGCGGGCGGCGGCCACGGCGGCGGAGGCGGCGGCGTCGACGGCGGGCTCGGTCAGGTCGCGGGTGTCCAGGACCACGGTCGTGGTGGGCAGGCTGGCGTCGATGAGCTGGCGGACCATCAGCGTCCCGGTGCGCGCGCTGGACTTCCAGTGGACGTGGCGCAGGTCGTCGCCGACCACGTACTCGCGCAGGGTGTGGAAGGTGGCGGTGCCGCTGGGCGCGTTGTCGCTGGTCGGGCCCTCCAGATGGTGGGCGCGTCCGGACGGGGGCACGGGCAGTGCCACGGTGCGCGGGCGGACCAGGAGGGTGGCGGCGGCGCCGTACTCGCGGACTCTGCGGGTGAGCCCGAGCGGGTCGGCGCGCACGAGCCGCAACGGACCGACGGGAATCTCGCCGCGCACGGAGGTCGGCAGCGGGTAGGAGACCATGCGCGCGCCCTGGCGGGGCAGGCGCGGCAGGTCGACGCTGTGCTCGGCGGCGCCGATGCGGTCGTGCGCGCGCAGGCCCGACAGCGCCCAGCGGCCGAGGTTGCGCACGTTGAGCACGGCCACGGCGGCGTCACCGCGCGGCACCTTCAGCGGCGTCACCTCGCGGCTGACCTCCAGCCGCGGCTTGGGCGCGGTCCAGACGAGCGCGACGCCGAGCGCGAGCAGCCCGCCGGTGGCCAGCACGACGGGCTCGGTGTAGCCGAGCAGGAATCCGGCCGCGTACAGCACCAGGGACCCGCCCAGCGTCCCCCATCCGAGCGGTGTCAGCATCTCAGACCGCCTGCGGCACCGGCATCCCGGTGAGGATCTCGCCGAGCACCTGTCCCGCCGTCAGCTCGCGCAGCTCCGCGTCGGGCGTGCGGATCAGACGGTGCGCGAGCACCGGTACGGCCAGCGCCTTCACGTCCTCCGGCACCACGAAGTGCCGCCCCGCGGCGGCGGCCTTGACCCGGGCGGCGCGCAGCAGCGCGAGACTGCCTCGCGGGCTCGCCCCGAGCCGCAGCGCCGGATGGTTCCGCGTGGCCCCGCACAGCGCCACGATGTAGTCGTAGACCGGATCGGCCACGTGGATGCGGGTCGCGAAGTCGATCATCCCGGCCACGTCGGCGGCTCGGGCGACGACCGGCAGCCGCTCGACCTGGGGTCCGGACGGCCCGCCCTTGAGCACCTCGACCTCGGAGGCGTGGTCGGGGTAGCCGACGGAGATCTGCATGAGGAAGCGGTCGAGCTGCGCTTCCGGCAGGGGGTAGGTGCCGTCCATGTCGACGGGGTTCTGCGTGGCGACCACGAGAAAGGGCCGCGGCACCTGGTGCGGCTCGGAGTCGACGGTGACCCGCCGCTCCTCCATGACCTCCAGCAGCGCCGACTGGGTCTTGGGCGAGGCCCGGTTGATCTCGTCGGCGAGCACGATGTTGGCGAAGACCGGCCCCTTGTGAAACTCGAACTTCTGGTACGCCTGGTTGAAGATCGACACGCCGGTGATGTCGCTGGGCAGCAGGTCGGGCGTGAACTGGATGCGCCGCCACTCGGCGTCCACGCTGGCCGCGATCGAGCGGGCCAGCGTGGTCTTGCCGGTGCCCGGCACGTCCTCGATGAGCAGGTGTCCCTCGGCGAACAGGCAGACCAGCGCCAGCTCGATCGCCTCGCGCTTGCCTCTGATGACGTGCTCGATGTTGCCCGCGAGCAGCTGGAAGCGCTGGGCGAACTGTCCCGCGAGCTGTTGCTGCTGGTACGGCTGCGCGGTCTCTTCCAGGTGATGATGGCTCACAGCTGAGTCCCCCTTCTCAGTCCGTGCATTCGAACAACGGCGCCGCCGGGAAGGCGCCACGCGGTGAGTCCATCAGCGTCACGCTGAGGTAGGCCACACCGCCGTTCCACTCGATCCGGTTCCAGACGTCGCTGGTCTCCTTGGTCTCGTCCTCCGTGACCGAGGCCCCCTTGACCTGGCAGATCACGGTCAGGCTGATGTACTGGCCCTTCGGGATCGTGCCCGCCTCCCCGCTCTTGGACGGTCCCGGCCGGACGAGCGTGTTGGTCTGGTTGTTGTTGGCGTTCTTGTAGGCCTGACGCGGATAGGCCAGGTCGGCGGTGGCGGTGGCCACCTCCTGGCTCTCCCCCGCCGCGTTCTTGGCCTTCAGCTTGAACTCGTACTTCTTGTTGTTGTCCAGCCCGTCCACGTTGAACGAGGTGCCGCTGATGGAGCTGTCCGACTTGGCGCCGGACAGCTCGTACGTGGTGCCTTCCCCGGCGTTCGACGGCGCGCTCCAGCTCAGGTCGGCGCCGCGGTTCTTGGCCTTGGCGGCGAAGTTCGACGGTGCGCCGGGCGCCACGCAGGGCTTCACCCCGGCGCTCGGCGCGGACGGCACCTCGCCGCCCTTCCAGTGGGCGACGACCGTGAACGTGTACTCCTTGCTGCAGTCACCGCCGCTGAACTCGAACTGGAACGGCCCGTTCGCGTCCACCGACTGCGGTGACACGCGCCCGTCGCCGCCGTTGACCTGGACGGTGTAGCGGTCGGGCTTGCCGCCGGTCGACGGGCTGAAGGTGATGTCGATCTTCCCGGGCCCGGACTTGGCGCTGACCGAGCCGGGCTTGGTCGGCGGGCTCGGCGTGGGCGTCGGGGTGGGCGTGCGGGTCGGCGTCGGAGTCGGAGTGCGGGTCGGGGTGGGCGTCTGCTCGGGCTCCTCGGTGGGCTTCTTCGAGGGCCTGTGCGTCGGCTCGGCCTCCTCGGTCTCCGTGGGCTCCGGGTCGGCCGTCCTGGTCGGGTCGGGCTGGCGGCCGGACGCGGTGGGCTCGGGCTTCGGCGTCTGCTTGGGCTTGGGCGTGTTGGTCGGGCCGGGGACGTCGCTGTCGTCCTTGTCGACCGGGTGCTTGCGGCCCTCGGGGTCGACGACGACGGCCTTGTCGCCGTTCTCGTCGTTGGCCCACAGCAGGCCGTCCTTGACGAACATCTCGATCGGGCCGGGCTGTTCGGCCACCTGGATCGTGGTCGGCCGGCCACCCGCCGCGCTGTCCCAGACGATGAGGCCGCCGCTGGCGCTGTCGGGGACGTACACCTTGGAGCCGAGCACCTGGGGCACGCCCAGCGCGGTGGGTTCGTCGGACTCGAGCTTGGTGGTCTGGACGGCGTTGGACGCGGTGTCGATCACCACGAGCAGCCCGTCGGGGCCGGGCGCCAGGATCGGCACCAGCGAGCCCTCGGTCGTCGACGGGGTGAGCGCGCCGCCCTTGGCCGACTGCGCGACGCCCTTGGGCAGCAGGATCTCTCCGGCGCCGCCGTCCGAGCCGATCACCACGGCGGTGGAGGCGCGTGTGTTGACGATCACGGGCAGGCCGCCGGCGATCGTGACGGCGAGTTCCTCGCCGGGCTCGCCCGCCTTGACCGCCTGTTCGGCGACGCCGGCCGCGACCGGGACGACCTCGCCCTTGGCGGGTACCGGGACCCACAGCTTGCCGCCGCCGTCGATGCGCGCGGCGCCCAGCGGTCCCTGCAGTTCGAGCGGGGCGCCGAGGGAGTTCAGTGTGGCCGGGTCGATGCGTTGCACCGTTCCCTTCGGGTTGACCGCGTAGGCGGACTTGCCGGTGACCACGAGCTGCATCCCGGCGGCGCCGAAGTCGCGGCTCTGGGCCACGCTGAGCTGGCTCGGCTCGATCCGGCTGACGACGCCGGTGCGGTCGTCGACGAGCAGGACCGTCTGGCCGTCCTGAACGATGCGCAGCGGCCGGCCCGCCTTGTCGTCGAGGTACCCGTCGACCTCTCCGGACAGGCCGTTGACATGGACGATCTTCCCGCGGACCTTGGTCCAGAGCCAGGCGCCCACGTCGGCCAGCTTCGGATTGGCGCTCGACACGCCGACGCCGAACACCGCCGCCACGACGACGAGGCAACCGGCCACCACTGCGGCGATCACAGCGGTGGCGCGGTCGCCCCGGAGAATGCGGACGCGCATGCGTCACTCACCCCGTATGTACGATTACTAAGCGTTTGCCCCCGTCTTACCGGGCATCACGATAGCGTGCAGCCGTACCAGGGCGCATGCCTTGCTCAGAACGTGTCGATGTTCTCGATCTTCCATCGGTCGCCGTCGAGCACCGCGCCCACCGCGAACATCGCCGGAGCGTAGGAGGCCTTGCCCGGCTCCGCCGTCGTGCTGTGCTGGTCGGCGAAGATCAGCAGCCGCGCCCGGTCGCCTTCCAGCAGCGTCACGCCGCTGTCGGTGACCGTGGTCGTCAGCACCAGCTTGTCGCGCAGCGCCTGCTCGCGGACCAGGCCGAAGATGCCCTGGTACTGCTCCACCGCCTTGCCGGTCAGCAGGTCGCGGGCCGCCTGCTCGGTCTTGGCGACGTCGGCGTGGTCGTAGGAGAAGACGGTGTTCACCGCATCGATGATCTGGCTCTTGACCTGGCCGGTCCGGGTTTGATCAGTCATGGCCGTGTTCCGGGTCGTGGTCGTGTCGCGGAGGTCGTGCGCTTTCGTCGCGGCCAGCCCGGCCACCCCGCCGAGGAGCACGGTGGTGAGGGCCAGCAGCGCGGGCAACCGGCGGGTGCGGGCGGCGGCCCAGGTCATGCTCATGGCGTGAGCCGCCGCAGGAGGCCCCCCGCCACCGAGCCGGCGACCAGCCAGACGGCGGCGGCCAGCCCGTGGTTGACCAGCGCCTCCCACCGGGCGTCCGCCAGATCGAACAGACTGGTCAGGCCCAGCGACAGCGTGCCGGCCAGCGAGTCGACGACCTGGTACCAGGTGTTGGCCGCGTTCGCCTTGAAGATCGAGAAAGCGGCGTGCAGGAGCAGCACCACCGCGACCAGCCGGGCGGCCACCTTCACCGCCCAGATGAGCAGTGCCGACACCCGCCGCCAGATCGATGCAGCGAAGGACAGCACCGGCCTGGCCCGCGCCGCGAACGAGACCTTCTCCACGGGCGGCAGCGGCGGGAACGGCGGCTCCACCGGCCCCGGCTGGGCGGGCACGAGGACGGGCACGGGCTCCACCGGCGGCGTGTACACCAGGCTGTCGCCCGGCTGGGGCTGCGGCTCGGGGTCGCGGATCATGGGGGGCTCCTTGTCGTCGCTGGTCATGAGGTGGTTCCGTCCGGAGCCTGGGTGAGGGCCGCGAGCTTCCAGCCGCCGGAGGTGCGGGTCAGCTCGCCGACGAGGCGGCTCTTCTTGACCACCGGCTCCCCCTGGGGCGGGACCACGGTGATGCGCACCGCGGCGATGATCCGCGCGGTTCCCGCGGCCTCGTCGAGCTCGGTGAGCGCCGCCTCCAGGACCTTCGCGCTGGTGGCCGTGCCCGCCTTGGCGATCTCGGCGGTGAACGCCGCACGTCCCCGCACGATCTGCTGGTGCAGCTGCGCCGCCGTGGAGTCCTCCCACAGCGCGAGGTCGCGCTCGACGGTGCGGTGGCTGAGCGTGTTCAGATTCTGTACGGCCTGCGAGCCGCCACGCACCACCTCGTCCCGCAGCCGGGAGTAGCGCAGCCCGTCGTCGCCGACGGCGTCGATCCACGCCCACCCGGACCAGGCGGCCCCGGCGGCCGCGAGGGCGCAGAGCACCACCGCCACGCGCGCAACCCACCCCGTCCTGTCGCCGGTCCCGGTCTCCTCCGGGAGGCCGGACTCCGGGTCCGTGGTTTCTTCGGTCACTTCCTGGATGCTCGTCATCGCTTCGCCTTGCCGGAGGTGATCTCGGTGATGCGCCAGCGGTCGTCGCGCAGGCGCGCGCTCACGGTGAGCTGGGCGGCCACGGCCGGTCCCGCGGCCTTGCCGGAACGGGTGGCCGTCTGGTCCAGGAAGACCAGCAGCCGCGCGGTGTCCCCGGTCAGGGCGACGACCCCGGCGCGTACCACGCGGGTGGTGAGCGTGGCCTGCTGGGTCACCACGTCCCGCCGGATCTGGGCGATCAGCCGCGTGTACTCCCCGGCCGCCCGCCCGTCCAGCGAGTCCCGCGCGGCCCGCTCGGTCGCCTCGATCTCGGCAGGCGAGTACGTGAAGATCCTGGCCAGCGCGTTGCTGACGTCACCGGCCACGCGCGTCGTGCCCGCCTGGTCGAGCAGCGCCCGGTTCCCGGCGGCGGCGTCCCGGGCGGGCGCCGCGGCCCGCACGGCCAGCCCGGTCACGAGCAGCACGATCGCGATCGCCGCGAGCGCGGCGGGCCTGCCCACCCGCGCGCGCAGTCTCTTCTCCGGTACGGCGTGCCGTCTTTTCTCCGGTACGGCGTGCCGTCCCCGCCGTCCGGCGGCCTCAGGCTCGGCGACCAGGGTCGACTCCGTTTCCACGCGGACCTCCTCGTCACCCGCCCACGGCGGGAATCGCGGTGAACGACTTGAGCTTCCAGCCGCCGTCCGTCCTGGTCAGCCCGGCCTGGAACCGTTTGCGCTCCACCGAGGCCCGCCCGCCCCGCCCGGTGAGCTCGATCTCGACGGCGGCGATGATCTGCGCGTCACCGGCTTCGGGGTCGAGGGCGGTGAGGGCGGCCTCGATCACGGTGGCGCGGGAGGTGGCGCCGGAACGTTCGACGGCCTGGCGGGTGCCCGCCCGCGCGGCGGCCAGTTCGTCGCGCAGCGCCCCGGTGGTGGCCTCCTGCCAGCGGGCGAGACCGGCGTCCACGGCGGCCGCGTCCATGGTGTTGAGGATGGTGAGCTGCCGCCGTCCGGCCTCCAGCGCCCGGTCCCGCTCGGCCGCGAAGGCCGTGCCCGGGTCGCCGGCCGCCTGCCAGGACACCCACCCGGACCATCCGCAGAACGCCGCGGCCAGGACCAGCAGCACGACGGCGGCCGGTCCCGCCCACCGCCTGCGCGGCGGCGGGTCGCGGTCGGACGCGGGCGGGGTCAGCGGTCGGGGTCGGGCCACAGGAGCTCCTCCATGTCGTTGCCGGGCTCGTCGGCGGGCGGATCGGGCAGGGTGTCGTGGCGGCCGGGCAGTTCGTCGAGGCTGAACGAGCCGGGCTTGGCCGCTTCGGGCACCCCGCCCTTGGGCGCGTTGGCCGAGCCGCGCACGCCGACCCCGGTGGAGGGCGGTGACAGGCAGCGGGCGCCGGTGTTCAGCGACGTTCCGGGGCTGGTGTCGAGGCCGTTGCGGTAGGGCGTCCTGCCGTAGCCGCTCACGCAGGGCAGCGGGTTGAAGAAGGTGTTGGTCAGGCCGAAGGTGAACGTTCCCGACCTGGCGGCGGTGGTGCCCGCGGCGACGAGTTGCGGGAGCCGTACCAGGAGCTCCTCCATGCCGCGCCGGCGCGTGAGCGTGAGGTCGGACGTCGTGAGGAGGTTGGCGACCAGGACGCTGAAGCCGGGGTCGAGCTCGCGCACGAGCTCGGCCACCTCGCGGGTGGCGCCGGGCGCTTCGGTGATGAGCGTGCGCAGGTCGGCGTCGGAGTCCTTGAGCTGCTTGGCGAGCAGGCGGGCGTTGCGCCCGAAGTCGCGCAGGGCCCGGCCCTCCTCGTTCTGGGTGCGCAGGACGAAGGTGCCGTCGGTGAGCAGGCGCGTGGTGGGGACGAGGTTCTCGTCGGCGGCGGAGACGAAGCTGCTCTGGTAGTCGAGCAGGGCGCGCAGGTTGGGTCCCTGGCCCTGGAACGCCTTGCCCAGCTCGTCGACGAAGGTGCGCAGCGAGTCCAGCGGCACCGAGGCGGCGAGCGCGTTGACGTTGCCGAGGATCTCGGTGACCGGCGCGGGGGTGGTGCCCTTCGCGATGACCGAGCCCGCCCGCAAGAACGGGCCGTCGGCGGTGGAGGGGCGCAGGTCGACGTACTGCTCGCCGACCGCCGAGAGGTTGGCGACGACGGCCCGCAGGCGGGCCGGGATGGGCGGGGCGGCGTCGTCGATGCGCAGGTCGGCGACCAGGCCGTGCTCGGTGAGCGTCATCTCGCCGACGCGGCCGACGGTGACGCCCCGGTAGGTGACGTTCGCGTCGGGGAACAGGCCGCCGGTCTCGGCCAGCTCCAGCTTGACCACGTAGTGGCCGGGGCGGCCGAACAGCCTGCCGAGCTTGGCGTACTCGACGCCGATGAAGCCGATCACGACGATCGCGATGGCCAGGAAGATCGCGACCCGGATGCGGGTGGCGCGGGTCAGCATCTACTCCTCCTGTCCGGGGGTGAGGGTCGGCGTCGGCTCGGGGGTGGGCGTCGGAGTGGGTTCCGGCTCGGGTTCCGGCGTCTTCGTCTTCGACGGCGAGGGCGTGGGTGTAGGGGTCTTGGACTTCGACGGGGACGGCGTGGCCGCGGGCTGCTTGCCCGCCTTCTGCTTGACCATGTCGAACGGCAGCTCCGGCCAGTCGTCCTTCGGGTCGGCGTTGATCGAGATGGTCGGCACGATCGGCTCGACGTCGGGGCCCGCGGCCATCGACAGGTAGGCGTTGAGGTAGTCGCCCTTGACCGCGTTCGTGATCTCGTCGGTGAACGGGTAGGTGAGCGCCACTTCCAGCGCCTTCGGCAGGTCGCGTCCGGCGGCGGTCAGGTTGCGCAGGATCGGCTCCAGCGCGCGCAGGTCGGCGACGACGTCGTCCTTGCTGCGGTCCACGACGTCCACGGCCACGTCGGAGAGTTTCTCCAGTTGCGCCAGCATGGTGACCAGCGCGCCCCGCTGCTCCTCCAGATCCTTCAGGCCGGGGCTCAGGTCGTCCAGGACGGTGTTGACGTCCTTCTTGCGCGAGTCGAGCGTCTTGGCGAGCCGGTTGAGGCCGTCGAGCGCGTCGATGATCTCCTGTTTGTGGCGGTTGAGGTTGCCGGTCAGCGTCGAGAGCTTCTTGAGCAGGTCGCGGATCTCGGCCTCGTTGCCGCCGAGCGCCTTGTTCAGCTCGCGGGAGATGGTCCTGACCTGGGCCAGGCCGCCGCCGTTGAGCAGCAGCGACAGGGCCCCGAACACCTCCTCGACCTCGGCGTTCCTGACGGTGCGCGTGAGCGGGATGTGCGCGCCCTCCGCCAGCGTCCCGCCCGTGCCGCCGCGGCCGGGGGCGGCCAGCTGCACGTACTTCTCGCCGAGCAGGCTGGTCTGCTCCAGCCTCGCCTCGGCGTCGGCGGGCAGCTTCACCGCGCCGTTGACCAGCATGGTGACGCGGGCCGTCCAGCTGTCCTTAGGCAGGCTGATCTCGGTGACCCGGCCGACCGCGACGTCGTTGACCCGCACCGCCGCCTGCGGCACCAGGTCCAGCACGGTCTCGAACTCCGCCGTCACCGTGTAGGGCCGCTCGCCCAGCTCGGCGCCGCCGGGCAGCGGCACGTCCCTGATCCCGCCGATCCCGCACCCGGCCAGCGTCCCGGCCACGACCACAACCGCGACCACCCGGCCTTTCCCGGTACGGCCCGGCGTGCGTGACCCCGTTTCCCGGTGAATGGTCATCAGCGCTCCTCCTCGCCGGGGAGCTCGTCACCGGGCGTCGGCGTCGGCTCCTTCGTCTTGGCGGTGCCGCTCGGACTCGCCGTCGGGCCGGGCGACTTCGGGCCGGGCGACTTCGGGCCGGGCGACTTCGACGGCGACGGCGTCGGGCTCGGCGACTTCGGGGCCTCCGGGGTGGCGCCGGCCGTCGGGGTGGGAGCCGGGTCCACGATCTGCTTGGGGTCGAGCGCCCTGGCCGCCGGTCCGAACATCAGCTCCAGCAGATCCCCCCGCCCCATGACCGTCCGGGTCTCCGGGTCGTAGGCGTTGACCACGTTCGTGGCCGCCAGCGGCAGGCTGTCGAGGGCCTCGGCCAGCGAGCGCCGCTGGTTGACGAGGGTCTGGGTGAGGTCGGCGAGCTTGTCCACGTTCGTGGCCAGGAGCGTGCGGTTCTCCGCGACGAACGTCTTCACCTCGCCCAGCGCCCCGGCCAGCTCGTGCAGGGCGCCGCCGATCTCGTCGCGGTCCGCGGCCAGGAATCCGGTCACGTCGGCCAGCTGTTGTTCGGCCAGCCGTACCTGATCGTCGTTGGCGCGCAGCATGCGGGAGAAGTCGGCGAGGTGCCGCACGGTCGCGAACAGGTCGCCGCTGGAGTCGGCGAGCGTCTTGGAGGCCTTGCCGAACTCGGCGACCATGGTGTTGATGTCACGTCCGTTGCCCTTGAGGTTGGCGGCGCCGACGTCGAGCACGCGGGAGAGCGAGCCCTCCTTGTTGGCGCCGGTCGGGCCGAGCGCCCGGGAGAAGTCGCTGAGCGTTTCGTACAGCTTGTCCAGCTCCATCGGCACCGCCGTGCGGTCGGCGGGCAGGACGGCGCCCGGCGCGAGCTTCGGCCCGCTCGTGTAGGCGGGGCTGAGCTGGATGTAGCGCTCGGCCACCAGGGCGGGGGCGACCACGACGGCCGTGGCGGCGGCGGGCACGTCGACGCCGTCGTCCAGCGTCAGCACGGCCCTGACCTGTGTGCCCTCGGGCGTGACCGACGCGATCTCGCCGACCTTGACGCCGAGCACCCGCACGTCGGAGCCGGGATACACGGCGACGGCGGAGTGGAAGTAGGCGGTGATCTGGTCGTCGGGGGCCGGCCGTGGCGCGGCGGCGCCGGTGAGCGCGACGACCAGCGCCGCGGTCAGGGCGAACGAGCGCCTTCGGCGGGCGGTCATCGCTCGTCTCCGGGAGTGGAACCCGCGGTGGGGCTGACAGTGGGGCTGACGGTGGGGCTGACGGTGGGCGTGCTCGTGGGACTGACGGCCGGGGTCGGGCCGGGCTTCTGGGGTCCGCCCGGTTTGGGGGGAAGGCAGCCCTTGTCGGGCACGCCGTCCGGCAGGTAGTGCTTCGGGACCACCCCGCACAGATAGCCGTCCAGCCATCGCCCGTTGCCGATCGTGTTGCCGACCAGTCGTGTGTACGGCCCCGCCAGCGCCAGCGCCCGGTCCAGATCGCGCTGGTTGCGCAGCAGCACGTCGCTCACCCGCTCCAGCGCCCGCAGGGTCGGCGCGAGCTGCTTCCTGTTTTCCCTGACCAGCCCGACGAGCTGGGCCGACAGCTCCCTCGTGCCGGTGAGCAGGGCGTGGATGGCGGCCCTGCGCTTGCGCAGCTCGTCCAGCAGCAGGTTGCCGCTTCTGAGGAGCTCGGCGAAGTTGTCGTTCTGGGCGGCCAGCGTGCCGCTGAGCTTCTTGGTCCCGGCCAGCAGCCGGGCGAGTTCCGCGTCCCTGGAGGAGATCGTCTTCGAGAGCGCGGACAGGCCCGTGACGGCCTGTTTGACGTGCGGCGGCGTCCCGGAGAACGTGGCCGAGATCGTGTCCAGGCTCTCGGCGATCCGGTCGGTGTCCAGCCGGGCGACGGTGCGGCCGAGGTCGTCGAAGGCGGCGGTCACGTCGTAGGGGGCCAGCGTGCGCGTGACGGGGATGGCCTGCGCGGGGTTCTGCGCCTCGGGGCCGAGCGGGTCGAGGGCGAGGTACTTGGCGCCCAGCAACGTCCTGATCATGATGGCGGCGGTGGTGCGGTTGCCGACCCAGGCGTCCTTGACCCGGAACTCCACCCTCACCTTGCCCCGGTCGAGGGCGACGTCGTTGACCTTGCCGACCTTGACCCCGGCCACGCGTACCTCGTCACCCCGGGTGAGTCCGGCGGCCTCGGTGAAGTAGGCGGTGTAGTCGGTGCCGCCGCCGATGATCGGCAGGGCGTCGGCCCGGTAGGCGGCGGTGCCGATGCCGCCGATGAGCAGCAGACCGGCCAGGCCGACCAGGATGGGGTTGCGCTCGCGCAGCCGCTTCACTGCTTGCACCTGCCTTGGGTGTTCGGGATGCCCGTCGGCGCCGGCCGGCCGTCGGTGTAGGTAACCCCGCTGATCAGGGCCTCGCACAGGTAGAGGTTGAACCAGGAGCCGTAGGAGGCGGCGCGGGTGATGACCTCGGCCTTGTCCGGCAGCCGCCGCAGAAACCGCTCCACGAGCGGGGCGTCGGCGTTCAGGTTGCCCGACAGCCTGCCGAGCTGGTCGATGTCGCGGCGCAGCGGCTCGCGGCTCTCGGCCAGCAGGCCCGCGGTGCTCGTGGTGAGCTCGCCGAGCGCGCCGATCGCCTGCCCGATGGGCTTGCGGTCGGCGGCCAGGCCGCTCATGAGCCTGCGCAGGGTGACCACGAGCGTGGTCAGCTCCTTGTCGCGGGCGTTGACGGTGGCCACGACGGTGTCGAGGTTCTTGATCACCTCGCCGATGAGGTCGTCCTTGGCGGCCAGGGAGCTGGTCAGCTCGCCGATCGTGCGCAGCAGGCCCTCGACCGTGGCGCCCTCGCCCTGGAGCACCTGGATGAGCTCGCCGGCGAGCTTGTTGACGTCGTCGGGCGACAGTGCCCGCATGAGCGGCTGGAAACCGCGGAACAGCTCGGTCAGGTTGATGGCCGGGGTGGTGCGATCCAGCGGGATCGTGGCGCCGGCGGCCAGGGCGCCGCCCGCCGCGCCCTCGCCCTGGGCCATGTCGATGTAGCGCTGGCCGACGAGGTTGAGGTACTTGATCGTCGCGGTGGCGGAGGCGGGCAGCCGGCGGTCGCGTTCGACGGAGAACTCGACCTCGGCCACCCGCCGGTCCACGATGGCGATCGACTCCACCTGGCCGACGCGTACGCCCGCGATGCGGATGCTGTCGCCGGTGTTGAGCCCGGCCACGTCGGTGAAGCGCGCCCGGTACGTGGTCCGCTCGCCCAGGTCGCTGTTGGCCACGCTGATGGCCAGGGCGAGCGTGGCCAGGACCGTGACGACCACGAAGGCGATCGACTTGATCAGCGGCGCGGTGACTTCCCTCATCGGATCCTCACCTCGATGCCCCGGTAGAGCGGCCCGGCCAGCACGCTGCTCCAGTCGGGCAGGGTGCTCGGGTCATCGCCGTACTCCAGGGCGAGCAGTTCGTTGACGAGACGGCTCTCGGCGCCGGAGTTGGGCGGGCCGTAGGAGCCGCCGAAGGCCTCGGCGGGGCTGGTGGGCGTGGCCGTACCGGATGGCGTGGCCGTGCCTGTGGGTGACGCGGTGCCTGTGGGTGACGCGGTGCCGGTCGGTGACGCGGTGCCTGTGGGTGACGGCGTGGCCGTCGCGGACGGCGAGGCGCTCGCCGACGGCGCGCCCGTGGGGCGGGCGCCGTCGCCCGTGTAGGGGATGGTGTAGCAGCGCGGGCCGCCGGTCGCGCTGTAGACCGGGCGGTCCTTGCCCGGCAGGTAGCGGCCCTTGCTCTGTACCGCGATCACCTTCACGTGCAGGCCGGGCTCCTTGGTGCCCTTGCCGAGCACCTTGTCCATGAGCGGGACGAAGTCGGCGAGCATCTCCAGCGTGCAGGGGAACTCCGGCGAGTAGCGCGCCAGCAGTTCCAGCGTCGGGCGGCTGTGGGCGGCCAGCCGGATGAGGTTGGCCGAGTTCGCCCGCAGGAACGTGGTGAGGTCCTGGGAGGCGGCGGTCACGCCGGCGTACAGCTCGCTGAGGTTCTCGCGCTGGTCGGCGATGGTCTTGCTGGTGGTGGTGAAGTCGGCCAGCGCCCGCAGGATGTCGGGCGCGGCCTCGCTGTAGAGGTGGCTGAACTCGATCAGCTCGCGGACGTTGGCGTTCAGCTCGGGCAGGTGCGGGTTGAGCCTGGTGAGGTAGCGGTCGAGCTGAACCAGCGTCCGGCCGAGCTGCTCGCCCTTGCCCTCCAGGGCCTGGGCCATCGCGTTGAGCGTCGCCGACAGCTTGGCCGGCTTGACCGCGGTGAGCAGCCGCAGCAGGTTGTTCAGCACCACCTGCAGCTCGATGGCGTTGGCGGTGCGGTCCTCGGCGATCACCGCGCCGTCGGCGAGGTGTCGTCCGGACGGCTTCGCGGGCGGGATCAGCGCGACGTACCGGGCGCCGAAGACGGTCGTGGGCAGCATCTGGGCGCGCACGTCGGCGGGGATGAGGCGCAGGTGCTCCGGCTGGATGGCCAGTGTCAGCCGGGCGCCGTCGCCGGCGGCGGCGATGGTCCTGACCTCGCCGACCACGACCCCGCGCACCTTGACGTCGGCCAGCGGATGCATCTGGTGGCCGACCGCGCCGGTCCGCAGCGTGACGAGGGCGACCTCGGCGAACTGCTTGGTGTAGACGGCCACCGACAGCCACACCAGCAGCACGGGGACCATGAGGAACGCCACCCCTGCCAGCCGTCGTCTCATCCCGCGCTCCTCATCCGGTGATCTTCACGGTCGTGGTGGCGCCCCAGATGGCCAGGCTGAGGAAGAAGTCGGTGACGCTGATCAGCACGATCGAGGCCCGTACGGCCCGGCCGACCGCCACTCCCACCCCGGCGGGCCCGCCGGCGGCGCGGTAGCCGTAATAGCAGTGGGCCAGGATCACCATGACGCTGAAGATCAGCACCTTGAGGAAGGAGAGCAGGACGTCCGTGGGCGACAGGAACACGCCGAAGTAGTGGTCGTAGGTGCCTTCCGACTGCTGGTTGACCCAGATGGTGACCATGCGCGAGGACAGGTAGGAGCTGATCAGGCCGATGCCGTACAGGGGGATGATCGCGACGGTCCCGGCCACGATCCTGGTGGAGACCAGGTACGGCAGGCTCGGGATGCCCATGCCCTCCAGGGCGTCGACCTCCTCGTTGATGCGCATGGCGCCGAGTTGCGCGGTGAATCCGGCGCCGATCGTGGCCGACAGGGCCAGGCCGGAGACGATGGGCGCGATCTCGCGGGTGTTGAAGTAGGCGGAGACGAAGCCGGTGAAAGAGGCGGTGCCGATCTGGTCGAGGGCGGCGTACCCCTGCAGCCCGACGACGACGCCGGTGAACAGCGTCATGGCGACCATCACGCCGATGGTGCCGCCGATGACGGCCAGGCCGCCGCTGCCGAAGGCGACCTCGGCCAGCAGGCGCAGGATCTCCCTGAAGTAGCGGGCGAGCGCGGCCGGGATCCAGAGCAGCGCCCGGACGTAGACGCCGAGCTGGTCGCCGAGTTCGTCCAGCCAGGTCAGGACTCTGGTCTGCATCAGCCCACCTTCGAGGGGACGACCTGCAGGTAGATCGCCGTGAGCACGACGTTCACGAAGAACAGCAGCAGGAAGGTGATGACGACGGACTGGTTGACCGCGTCGCCGACGCCTTTGGGCCCGCCGGCCGGGTTGAGCCCCCGGTAGGCGGCCACGACGCCGGCGATGAAGCCGAAGAGCAACGCCTTGAACTCGCTGACGTACAGGTCCGGCAGCTGGGCCAGGGCGGAGAAGCTGGCCAGGTAGGCGCCGGGCGTGCCGCCCTGCATGACGACGTTGAAGTAGTAGCCGCCCGCGACGCCGACGACCGAGACGAGGCCGTTGAGCAGCACCGCGACGCCCATGGCCGCCAGCACCCTGGGCACCACCAGCCGCTGGATGGGGTTGACGCTCATGACCTCCATGGCGGCCATCTCGTCGCGGATCGTGCGGGCGCCGAGGTCGGCGCAGATGGCCGAGCCGGCCGCCCCGGACACCAGCAGCGCCACGATCATCGGGCTGATCTGCTGGAGCATGCCGAGCACGCTGGCCGCACCGGTGAACGACTGGGCGCCGATCTGCTGGGCCAGCGAGCCGACCTGCAGGGAGATGACCGCGCCGATCGGGATCGACACCAGCGCGGCGGGCAGGATCGTGACGCTGGTGATGAACCAGAACTGCTGGATGAACTCCGCGAACTGGAACGGCCGCCGGAACATCAGCCCCAGCACGGACCCGCCCAGGGCGAACATCCTGCCCGTCTGGCGTAAGCCGCCGGTGATCGAGGCCATCGTCTACTCCTTCACACCGGGCAGGTGCCGGGAGACGATCGCGTCCCTGGCGGCGGGGGCGAGTTCGGGCAGCATGCGCATGACCCGGTCCATGCGCCGCCAGACGGCCTGGCGCGGGGGCAGTCCCGGCGTGGGGGCGAGCTGCTCGGGGATGGTCTTCCCGCCGCCGCCGCCGTACGGCACGGCGCTCTCCATGGCCCGCAGGGCGGCGTCCTTCTCCTCCGACATGCCGATGGGCCCGCGGACGTCCCCCTTGAGAAACTGCCGGACGACCTCGTCGTCGCTGGTCAGCAGGACCTCGCGGGGGCCGAAGGTGACCAGTTCGCGGCGGTAGAGCATGCCCAGGTTGTCCGGGACGGTCGAGGCGATGTCGATGTTGTGGGTGACGATCAGCATCGTGGTGTCGAACTGGGCGTTGAGGTCGATGAGCACCTGCGACAGGAACGCGGTGCGGACCGGGTCGAGGCCGGAGTCGGGCTCGTCGCACAGGATGATCTCGGGCTCCAGCACCAGCGCCCTGGCCAGGCCCGCGCGCTTGCGCATGCCGCCGGAGATCTCGCCGGGCAGCTTCTTCCCGTCGCCCGCCAGGCCCACCATCTCCATGCTGTCCAGGACGATCCCGCGGATCTGCGCCTCGCTCTTCCTGGTGTGCTCGCGCAGCGGGAAGGCGATGTTGTCGTAGAGGTTCATGGAGCCGAACAGGGCGCCGTCCTGGAACATCAGGCCGAAGAGCTTGCGGGTCTCGTAGACCTGGCGGTCCGGAGAGTTGATCATGTCGACGCCGTTGACCACGACCTTCCCCCTTTCCGGCTTGATCAGGCCGATCAGGGATTTGAGAAACACCGTTTTCCCGGTGCCAGAAGGACCGAGCATCACGCTGATTTCCCCGGCGGGGAGAATCAGCGAGACGTCTTCCCAAATGGTCTGCGCGCCGAAGGACTTCGACAGTCCCTGGACCACCACTTCGATTCCCATTACCTCGCCTGACCGGTCGCGGTATTGCGTCCGGGCAAGCTACTCATCACGGCGATTGGGAGGCAAGTGACTAAAGACACGATTCCGCATCGGTCGGGTCGTCTATCAACGCCTGATTGTTTTGGATTCGCCTTTTGTC
This sequence comes from Nonomuraea sp. NPDC050394, assembly GCF_044459065.1. Lineage (NCBI taxonomy): Bacteria > Bacillati > Actinomycetota > Actinomycetes > Streptosporangiales > Streptosporangiaceae > Nonomuraea > Nonomuraea sp. NPDC050394. Next base: position 566,820 of record NZ_JBITIO010000003.1, read on the forward strand.
ATCGGGTGCGGGTTTTCCTGGAGAGCCTGATCCGCGTTTTGCCGCATCGTGCGCACGCCTGCGTCACCACCAGGCCGATCCGCTCGATCTCGACCCAGTGGCGATGGAGGTGCATGGGGGTTCAGCCCTTCCGCGAGCCCGCCTTCCTACCATTGATGGTTACCTCGGGCGGGCACTGGGCGGAAGGGGCGCCGGCCGTTCCGCACAGGGCGCCCTGGTTGACCTGGATCTCGTTGGCCTTGCCGGAGACCGAGGCGGTCAGCAGCCGGCTGATGTCCTCACCGACGCCGCAGCCGGCGAACGGCGGGATGTCCACCAGCCCGCGCAGGACACCGCCGACCAGGAGATTGTCCTGGTAGGGCGGGTCGTACATCTCGCCGCCCCGGAGTTTGAGATCGATCGGCCTGGCCGTCCCGCACTTCGGGCCGACGTCGATGGCCTGGCCGTTCACGCTGGCCTTGAGCACGCGCATGGTGACGCGCGCGTTGACCGCCACGGCCAGGTCGTCGGAGCCGTCGGAGGTGGAGGAGTCGATGAGGTGGACGTTGGCCGCGCCCACCTGGGTGAGCTCGACCGTCGTGGTGGTCGGCACGAAGCCGAAGGTCAGGAAGGTGCCGGTGGCCCGGACCGGCTGGTTCTCGCCGACGTAGTCCTGGCGCTGCCACGGCACCGTGCCCGGCGGCGGGTCCTTCGGCACGACCCAGCGGAAGCCGCTGAGGCTCTTCACCGCCGACAGCGACTCGACCGAGACGCCGGCGTCGAGCTTCTTGATGTTGGAGAAGCCCTTGAGCTTGGCGCAGCCCATCGCGGGCGGGATGGGGCCCGGCACCGCGGTCGGCGGCACCTCGGGGACCTCGAAGTCGGGGTTGAGCACGGTGGCGGCCGGGTTCGGCGGGCAGTCCTCGCCGGTCTTCGGGCCGCGGAAGACCACCTTGGCCTGCACGGTCTCGGTCTCGGGCGTGCAGGTCGCGGTCTTGGCGCCGCCGGTGGGCGGGGTCAGGACCATGGTCAGCGTCGAGGCGGTGAACGTCGCGACGCCGGGGACGGCCGCCTTGAACGCGTCGCCGCGCTGGCCCGCGGTCCAGGTGGCGGCGGTCAGCCGTACCTCGCCGGAGGCCGCGACCGGGCTCTTCGCCGGGCTGCGCACCTGCCGCCAGGCGAGGACGCGCGGCTCCGGGCTCTCGCCCTCGTCCGCCTTGAAGGCGGCGCCGACCTTGGGGGTGATGGTGGCGCTCAGCGAGTCCACCGGCTGGTCGGAGAGGTCGGCGAGGATCGAGCGGGGCATGACGATCTTCATGCTGAGGCGTCCGGGGCGCACGTCCACGCCCACGGCCTCGGGGCTCTTCATCGTGACCGTCAGGCGGATCCTGATGCGGTGGTTCGTGGCCGAGGTGCCGACCTTGCACCCGTACACGGTGTCCGACACGGGGCCCTGCGTCCCGGTGGCGGCGCTTCCCCCGGACCCGAACATGGTCGCGAGGATTCCTGCGGCGATCCATGGCGCGGCTGAGCGCATGGCAGTCCCTTCAGCGGTGTCCGCGGCACGGTAGGGCACAACGCATTCGCTTTTCAAGCCTTTGTCATCGGCTGACAAACGCGCCGCGCGGCTTTGTCAACGGATGAGCACGCGCCGCTTGGCAGCCAATGACTAATTCACCGCGCATTGTTTGTCACTGGCTGAGCAATACATATTTCAGGGATTCGAATTGTTGACGCCAGAACTCTCTTCTGTTTCTGTGACGTTCGTCACCACTCACCTTTCATGGAGGCACACGATGAAATCCATCGCACGGGTGTCCGCGCCGTTGGCCGCCGCGGCCGTCGCACTGATACTGCTGCCCGGCACGGCGGTGGCGGCCGAGTCCACCCCCGTCATCCGCGCCGGTACGGCCACCGCGGCCGCGTACTCCGGGAAGATCCAGGCGCTGAGCTTCGGCGAGGTGTACTTCTCCGGCAACGCCCCCTTCATCGGCCTCGTGGACACCACGTGCCAGTACGCCCAGCTGCGCGGCGGCGTCAGCTCCAACGGCACCGGCGGCTACGTCAACTACGTCCAGATCGACAACGACGGCTCCGGCGGCGCCTGCCCGAACAACCAGGGCGGCACCACCACCATCACCACCGTGAACACCAACGGCAGCGGCACCATCTACTACGACGACGATCACCTCAACAACCGCGACACCTTCCTCAAGCTGCCCGGCAACCAGCCCGGCGTGAAGATCAAGGCCGTGATCGAGATGCCGGCCGTCACCACCGAGCCGCAGACCTGCTACTACGGCCTCACCGCCGACACGCCCACCCTGGAGATCGACCTCTACAACCCGGACAACCCCAACCGTCCCGACCCGACGCTGGCCCAGGCCCAGGGCAGCGCTCAGGGGCAGCAGTTCTACCTGATGCCGACCGAGACCAACGACGTGTACTGCCCCGAGGCCGCGGCGGCCTTCGCCAACGTGGTGGTCAAGGGCGAGTCCGTGCCCAACTCCGGCACCTACGACCAGAAGCTTTACGCGACCAAGGCCCCGTGAGGAATCCAGTGAAGCGAGCCGAAGCCGCCCTGGCCGCACTGCTCATGGTGGCGACACCCGCCGCGATGGCCACCCCCGCCCAGGCGGAGGACATCCCCGCGTTCGACTTCGCCGACTGCCCCGACCTGCCCGATCGTGCCGATCCGCGGTTCTGGACGTGCAACGTGATCATCGTCAACGGCGGGAAGTTCGTCCTCGGCAAGTTCGACCAGGTCATCAACAAGGCGATGAAGATCACTTATGCCACGGGCCTCGACCCCGACACCCGCAAGCAGGTCACCGTCTTCGGCCGGCTGCGCGCCGAGCGCATGACGGTCAGGAAGGGCATCTTCGGGGACCCCATCCTGACCGCCGTCTACGCCGAACCCCAGTACGCGGGCTCGTTCGACGTCGTGCCCGGCCCGATCTGGAAGATGGCGCTGAAGGTCCGCATCATCAACCCGGTCCTCGGCCACAACTGCCGGCTCGGCTCCGACAGGAACCCCCTCCGGCTGAACCTCATCCTCGGCACGACCAACCCGCCACCGCCCAACACGCCCATCTCCGGCGTGAAGCCGGTACTGGTGTCCACGAATCCGCCGATCCAGAAGGCCACGATCGTGGACAACGCCTTCGCGGTGCCCGGCGCGGAGAGCTGCGGGCTCGGCCTGGGCCTGCTGAACGCGGTCGTGAACTCCCAGGCGGGGACCCCTGCCGCCGCCGGCCGCAACACCGCGATCTTCCAGCAGTACGGATCCTTCAAGAAGTACACCGACATCGTGCCCTGAAAGGTTCGATGATCAAGGAAGTGCCTGGTCTCTTGTCGGAGGCCGGGCTCTTCCCTATGTTCGTTGTGTCACATGTCACAAGGCGTGCGAGGGAGGTGTGACTGTTGACGCAAACCGTTGAACAGGGTGACTTACCCGGCCCCATCCCGCCGCACTTCGCCGAGATCATGTGGCCAGAGGTGCCCAGCATCGTGGACGAGGTCCTGCTGGCGATCGGCGAGTCGATCCCCGAGTTCGCCCACCGCACCACCGGCAAGCACGGCCAGCTGCTGAGACGCGGCGTCGACTGCATCCTCACCTCGTTCATCCAGCGGGTCGCCGACCCCAGCGCCTCCTTCGAGGCCCGCGACGCCGTCTGCCGCCAGCTCGGCCGCTTCGAAGCCCGCGAGGGCCGCAGCCTCGACAGCCTCCAGGCCGCCTACCGGCTCGGCCTGCGCCTGGTCTGGCGGCGCAGCGTCGAGGTCGGCAACCGGCACGGCGTCGACCCCTCGCTCGTGGCCACGATGGGCGACTCGATCATCGCCTTCATCGGCGACCTCGCCGAGCAGTCCGTACGCGGTCACCAGGAGGAGCTGGCCAGGGCCAGCAAGGACCTGCGTGAGCGCCGGGCCAGGCTGCTGCGCCACATACTCGACGGGGGCGGGGCCGTACCCGAGCGTGCCGCCCGCGCCGCCTGGACGCCCGCCGAGCAGATCACGCTGGTCGCGCTGCGGGCCGGCGCCGCCGACCCGGGCGGCCCGCTCGAACCCGGCGTCCTGGCCGACTGGGCCAGCGCCGAGCCCTGCCTGCTGTATCCGGGCGAGATCGCCGGCGAGCGGCTGCGGCGCCTGGAATCCCTGCTGGGCGGCATGTCCGCCGTCATCTCCGTCACCGTGCCACTGGCCGCCGCGCCCTCGGCCATGAGGTGGGCGCGGCGCGTCTTCTCGCTGGCCGACGAAGGGATCATCGCGGGCGCGCCGCTGCTGCGCTGCGAGGACCACCTGGTCACGCTGTGGCTGCTGGCCGACCACGAGCTCACCGAGCAGATCGCGCGCCGCGAGTTCACCGCGCTCGGCTCGTTCACGGCCGGGCGGCGCGAACGGCTGCTGGAGACGCTCGGGGTATGGCTCGCCACCCGCGGCACCGCGGCCGACATCGGCGAGCAGCTCCAGGTGCACCCGCAGACCGTGCGCTACCGGATGCGGCAGCTGGAGAGCGCCCTCGGCGACGCCCTCACCGAGCCGGACCGGCGCTTCGCCATCGACCTGGTCCTGCGGGCGCGCGCCGCGAAGGGCTCGTTCGGCATCTGACACGTGGCGTCTCCGGGGGCCCTCACGGGGTTTGGCTCAGGCCTCTCCCTGGTTCGACTCAGGGCGTCTCACGGGTTCGGCTCGGGCCTCTCGCGGGTTGGCTCGGGCCTCTCACGGGTTCGGCTCACGCCTCTCACGGGGTTCGGCTTTGGCGTGTCACCGGTGGTGGCTTTGGTGTCTTCGGTACGGCGCGCCGCGTCCGGTGCCAGAGTGTCGGTGCGAAGCCGTACCTTAGTTCGCGTGCCTGAGCAGCCCCTGACCCTCGACGCCGCGCTCTCCGAGGAGGCGGTGCTGTCGACCTACCGCCGGATGTTCGCCGCGCTGGCCCGCGACAGCGGGGCCGTAGTCGACGACCCGGCCCTGGTCGACATCGCCGAGACGCTGTTCGGCGCGTTCGCGGAGGCGGGCGAGGAGTGGCTGACGCACGAGCAGATGCGCCACGTGTGCCGCGCCTACCCGGCCGACCAGTTCGACAACCGGCTGCGGGTGCTCAAGGGGCTGGGCGCCGTCCGCGAGGTCTTCCCCAAACCCAACCAGCTGCGCTACCGGGCCTCGTTCACCAGCGTGGTCGGGCTGATGTTCATCCGCCGCATGATGGACGACGGCGGCCAGTCCGAGATGCACCGCCTGCTGGCACTCGAAGACCTCAACGTCGCCGACCCGCGCACCACCATGGAGGAGGCCAGGCAGAGCGCCGCCAACCTCGCGCGCGCGTTCCGCCTGTGGGCGCTGGAGCTGATCACCCTCACCACCGGCACCATCGAGGAGCTGCGCGAGCAGGCGCCCAAGCTCTGGGGCACCGAGGAGATCGCCCGCCGCGCGCAGAGCCTGCACGGCACCATCCTCACCCGCTGGCCCGATCTCGACCGCACCTGCACCGACCTGCGCGCCGCCATCTACTCCTACAGCGACGCCAGCCGCCGCGCCGCCGGGCGCCTGGCCGACTCCGCGGGCACCACCCGCAACCTGACCCTGCTGCCCACCGAGACGTGGCGTACCTTCTCCCAGACCGCCTCCCGCGAGCGCCTGGCCGCCGTCCTGGACGGGTTCGTCTTCGACGCGCCCGCGCCGTGGCACGATCCGGCCGCGATCGCCCGCGCCGTCGACGAGGCGCCGCGCCCGGTGCCCGCCCAGCCCACTCCCCCGCGCTCCGACCTGCCCGACCCCGGCCCCGCCGACTCTCTCGACGGCCCGGCCGACGCCGTCGTCCAACGGCTGACCGAGGTCGCCGAGTCCCTCCTGGCCGGTGGTGCCGACCGCGTGCGCCTGGCCGACGCGGTCGGCACCGACTGGTCCTCGGTACGCCGCCTGCTGGCCGACCTCACCAGCATCGACCTGCGCCCCGAGCTGCCCTACCGCCTGACCTGGTCCGACGAGCTCTCGGTCGACCCGGATCGCGAACCCGCCTGGCTCTCGCACGGCTTCCTGGAGCGCACCTCATGACAACGACAGAACCCACCTCGGCCACCGATCCAGGACCCACCGACACCACACCCCCGGCCGAACCGGGGCACGCGAGCGACGCACCACAGACGGAGGCAGGGCACGCGGACATCACGCCGCGGGCGGAGTCAGCGAGCGTGAGCACCACGCCGCAGGCCGTACCGAAGCACGCGGACGCCGCGCCGCGGGCGGAGGCGGGGAGCGCGAGCGGGGCAGTGCGGGCGGTGGCAGAGCCGGTGAGCGGGGTGGCCGCGGCGGTCGCGCATGTGCGGGCCCGCTCTGGTGGGCCGCTGCGGCTCGGGGCCGGGGCTCCGGCGCCGGTGGGCATGGTGCGGCTGACGCATTACGACACCACCGGGCTCGCGATGCCCGTCTGGCCGGACGGGGCGACGCCGTCCCTGCTGGAGGAGCATCAGGTGGCGGCGATGCCGGTCGAGCGGGCCGGTGAGGCGCGCCGCGTGCTGGCCGCCTGCCTGAAGTGCTGCTGGAACGACCTGGCCACCGACCCGTGGCCGGGCGTCGCGGCCCCGGCCGAACAGGTGCTCGACACCTACCGGGCGCTGATCGGACGCTCCGACGACCTGATGCGCAACTGGGCCGTCGGCGCGCTGCGCCGCCTGCACGACTCCTCGTGGATCGTCCTGTCCGACGGCCTGGTACGTCTGGGACCCCGCTGCGCCCTCTGGCCGGTCGAGTCGTTCGCCCAGCTCAAAGAGCTCGTCCGCAGGCTGCCCGAGCCGGAGCGCGACGAGCTGACCGTGGTCGCCGACGAGGACCTGGTGGCCGGAACGCCCGCCGCCGAGCCGGGCGGGCTGGTCGAGGGCGGGGAGGCCGAGTTCGACGACCTGCTGTCCAGTTATGACGAGCGGCGCAGGGCCGAGCTGGTCGGCGCCTACATGGTGCTGGAGCATGCGGCCGAACCGGTCCAGGAGGCCAGGTTCGCCGCGTTGCGCGACCCCGCCATGCGGCACACGCTGGGCGAGATGCTGGGGCGGCGCGGCCGTACCCTCATCCAGCAGCACGAGCGCTGGACGTCCGGCTACGACGACGCGACGGCGGCCGGCGCGGCGCGGGCCGAGGGCGGGCTGGGTGAGAGCGAGCGGGCGGTGCTGACGCTGGTGCTGGTGCACTCGGTGGCGATCCCGCGCGCGGAGGGGGCGCTGCCCGAGGACACGTGGCTGTCGCCGTTCCCGACGCCGGTGGACGAGCTGCGCCGCCACACCCAGCTGCCGATCGGCGAGCTGGAGTCGGCGCTGCGCGCGTTGCGGCACGCCGGGCTGCTGGGGCAGGTGAAGGCCGGTGAGGAAGCGGGCGGGTACGTGCCGGGACCCCAGTTCCACCGGCTCACCCCGTCGGCCAGGCGGCGGCTGCAGGAGGAGCTGATCCTGGCGGCCGGGCCGCACACGCCGCTGGCGGGAGCCGTACGGGCGAGAAGGTCCGCATCGTGACGGCGATCAGGCATCGCCACCCGGGCGGACCCCACCGCGCGAACACGTATCGCCACGCGAACGGGCACCACCACGGGGAGGCGCGTCGCCACCCGGATAGGCAATGCCACCCGGATGGGCATCGCCTCCCGGGCGGGCGTCGCCGCTCGGGTTGGGGTGTGGGTGGGTTGGGTTGGGCTGGTCGTTGGATGAATCTCGGGGGTTGAGGGTGTCGCAGGTGGAGAACGTCGTCGGGGACCGGGTCCTGATCGCCGTGCAGGCGGTCAACATCTCCCGGCTTTCGACGCACCCCGTGCCGACCGTGCCGGGGACGCTGATCGTGGTGGCGGGGGCCGGGCCGAAGGACTCCAACGGGGCGGGCAAGTCATCGTTCATCGCCTCGATCACGGCGTTGCTCGGCGATGAGCAGTGGCGGTTCGCCTCGGGGGCGAAGGCGGTGTCGGAGCTGCTGTTCAACGCCGAACTGGCCAGCGGGGCGGGTGGCAGGCAGTGGGCCAGCGCCGACCACGGCTACATCGTCGGCGTCTTCGGCCCGCCCGGCGCCGACGCCGATCTGGCCGCGCTCGACCACGGCGCACCTGCCGCCGCCGACGACGAGGAGGGCGGGGCCGGCGAGCTGATCTCGGCGGAGATGGAGACCGGGGAGCTGTTCCAGGTGCCGACCGGGGGCGCGGTGACCGTGTGGCTGCGGGTCAACCAGGAGGCGCCGCACCTGGAGGTCCGCTGGCGGGAAGGGGTGCACCTGGCCGCGGCCGCGTCGGAGGCGGAGCGGGTGGCCAGGGCCGACGACCTGTGGAACGCGCTGCCGAAGTCAGCCGGACGCCGTGACGTGGTGGCCCGCGACCTCACCAAGGTCCTCTATGGCGACCGGGTGCGCTGCGTGTCGTTCCTGTCGACGTCGGTGCGGAGCAAGGTGGCCACGAACCTGCTGTCGCAGCCGCTCAACGAGATCTCCCCCGAGCGCGTCTTCGAGGCGATCGCCGCGCTCACCGGCCTGGACACCGAGCTGGAGCAGGAGCGCGAGGCCCGGCGCGACGAGCACGCCAAGCGGGTGCGCGCGGCCCAGGCGGGCGAACGGCTGGCCGAGTTCGAGGCAGAGTCGAAGGCGTGGGTGACCACGTTCGACCGCAGAGACCAGGCCCGTGTACGGCTCGCCGAGGCACTGCGCTGCTGGCGGGGCCGCCAGGCCAGGAAGCTGGCCGACGCCGCGGCCAAGGACGAACTGCTGGCGGCCGAGTCGGCCCGGCACCGGGAGGCGGCCGAGAAGGCCGCGGGGGCGATCGCCATGGTCAAGGCGGAGATCGCCACGCTCAAGGACGACACGCTCGACAGGAAGGTGGGCGAGGCGCGCAAGGAACTGGCCGCGCTGCAGGCCAGGGCGGCCAAGCTCGACGCCGACCGGGCGGTGGCCGCCAACTCCGCCGACGAATTGCGCGGCCAGATCCCGGCGCTTGAGGAGACGCGGCGCTTCGCCGACGGCCGGGACGTCCCGGCCGCCGAGCGGGAGGTGGGCGAGGCCAGGTTGCGGCTGAACGAGGCGCTGAAGGGCCTGGGCGTCGCCGACCGCGAGGTGGCCTCCGCCCAGGCGGCGCTGGACGACGCCGAGGGCGGCCCGGCGGCGGCCCAGCTCAACGCCCTGTCGGCCGCCGGTCTCGACGCCACCGGCCTGCTCGACGCCCTCGACGTCGCCGAACAGGCGCGCGACCACGCCCACGGCCCGGGGCCGGAGGGGCTGGTTCTGTCCGGGTTGCGCGGGTGGCCGCACGAGCACGCGGTGATCGTGGACGCCGACCGGCTGGAGGCCGCGGCTGCCGCGCTGGCCGGGCTACCGGGGTCGGTTCTGGTCTCCTCGGCCGGGGTGAGCGTGGTCGGCGCCTTCGACGGGGTCGCCACCGGGCGCGAGGCGCGGATCAAGGCCGCCGAGCACCGGCTGAACCGGGCCAAGGACACGCAGGAGTCGGCGACGCAGGCCGTACACGATGCCGAGGGGGCGGTGGCGCGGGCGCAGCGGCGGCTCGAAGGCGCCAAGGCGGCGGTGCGGCTGGCCGAGATCGAGGCGCGGCTGGCCGAACGGCGCGCCAAGCTGGCCGAGCTGACCGCGGCGGTCGAGGAGGTCACCCCGAAGGTGGCCGAGACCGAGCGGCTGGCCGGATCGCTCGACTTCCGCGCGCGCACCCGCGACATGGAGATCGAGCGGATGGAGGGGCGCAGGCAGCGGCACGAGGGCGAGCGCAACCAGGCGAACGAGCAGGACCGGCGGGTGGCCGCCGACCGCGAGGCGCTGAAGCTCGACGCGCTGGCCGCCGACTGGGGCGGCACCGCCGACGGCGCCCGCGAGTGGATCGAGGCGCTGCCGGAAGAGGAGCGCCCGCGCGGCGCCGACGAGTGGTGGCGGATGGCCGAGCGCCACTTCGACCAGGCGCAGCGGGACACGTTCCCGGAGGAGGACGCCGAGGTTCCGGAGGAACTGGCCTTCCTGCTGGCCGAGCGGGCGGGCAGCACGGCGCGCGAGCAGGCGACGTTCGCGGCGGTCTGCGGCGCGCTGGCCTCCTACCTGCGCGGGCAGGAGGAGTACGAGAAGCACCAGCGCCGCCAGATCGAGGCGCAGGTCGACTCCCGGCAGCGCGACCTGGCCGCGGCCGACAAGGGCGCGGAGGAGGCGGCGCAGTCGACGGCCGTGCACCGGGCGGCGCTGACGGCGGCGATCAAGGCGCGGCTGACGCGGGTGGCGGAGGAGTTCGACAAGCTCGACACCGGATACGGCGGTTACGGGGCGACGCTGGAGTTCCCGGTGCCGCCGCCGCCCGCCGACCCGGAGCAGCGCTGGCAGTGGCGGGTCACGCCGAAGTGGCGGCGGGGCGACGGGCAGGGGTTCGTGCCGTACAACCGGCGGGCCAACACCGCGCTCATGGACGAGAAGGCGGTCAAGCTGGTGTGCGCCGCGGCGATCGCCTCCTCCGGGGGCGGGCACCTGTGCCTGGTGCTCGACGAGCTCGGCCGCAACCTGGGCAAGGAACACCGGCGGGAGGCGGTGGCGCTGTTCCGGCGGATCGGCGAGACGTATGGGATCACGGTGATCGGCGCGCTTCAGGATGACATGGAGCCTTATGCGATCGACGCGTGCGGGCAGTACATCAAGCTTCGGCGGTCGTCGGACGCCATGCCGTACAACGAACCGCCGGTGATCATCGGGCACGACCAGCACGCGGAACGTGTGCGCGCGCTCGCCTCCTACGTGGAGCGGCCCGCCTCCTAAAGATCCGGCGGCCCCACGGTGTGCCTGCGGGGCGGCGGCGTGGCGGGCGGCTAGCGTCCGAGTCCGATGACGTACACCGCCTCCGATGCCGACGGGCATCGGGCCATGGCCCTGGCGCTCCGCGTCGGCGAGCTGCTGCTCGGCAGCGGCGAGGCGACCGAGAACGTCGGCGGCGCCATGCGCAGGATCCTGGAGTCCTACGGCCTGCGCAACGTGGAGGCCGACGTCAACCTGTCGGCGATCACGTTGTCGCACGTGCCCGAGGACGGCCGCGCCGCCGCCACCGCCGAGCGCAGGGTACGCCGCCGCCAGCCCGACTACGACCGGCTCATCGCCGTCCACGTGCTGGTCGGCGAGATCACGTCCGAAGGATTGTCGCTGGCCGAGACGGAGGGACGGCTGCGGGAGATCACCCGGCGGGTCAAGGTGTACCCGGAGTGGGCGGTGGTCTGCTCGCTCGCGCTCATCTCGGCGTCGGCGGCGGTGCTGATCGGCGGCGGGCCGATCGTCGCGGCGGCGGCGTTCGCGGCCACGATCCTCGGCGACCGGGCGGGCGCGTGGCTGGGACGGCGCGGGGTGGCGGAGTTCTTCCAGCTCGCGGTCGCGGCCAGCTTCGGCGCGCTCATCGCGGTGCTGCTGATCTGGGGCGAGGTGCCGGTGCAGTCGTCGGCGGTCGTCGTCGGCGCGGTGATCGCGCTGCTGCCGGGGCGGCCTCTGGTGGCGTGCGTGCAGGACGGCATCGCCGGCGAGTACGTCACGGCGACCGCCCGGCTCACCGAGGTCGTGTTCATCGTGGCGGCGGTGATCTCGGGCATCAGCTCGGTGCTCGCGTTCGCGCTGCAGCTCGGGGTGCCGATCAGCGTGGACAACGTCCCGACGGCGCCGCTGTCGCTGGAAACGCCGCAGTTGCTGGGGGCGTTCGGGGTGAGCCTGACGTTCGCGGTCGCGCTGCTCGTGCCGCCGCGGTACCTGGCGCAGGGGGCGTTGGGCGGGTTGCTGATCTGGGTGACGTTCGTGTTCCTGACGTGGCGGGGACTGCCCGCGGTGGTGGCCACGACGGTGGCGGCGGCGGTGATCGGGCTGCTGGGGACGGCTTTCGCGCGCCGGGTGAAGGTGCCGTCGATGGTGTTCGTGATCCCGGCCATCGGGCCGTTGCTGCCGGGGTCGGTGCTGTACAAGGGGATGCTGGAGATGAGCCTGGGCGAGTTGTCGCGGGGGACGCTGCACCTGATCGAGGCGCTGTCGATCGCGCTGGGGATCGGCGCGGGCGTCATCATGGGCGCGGAGATCCTCCGCGCCTTCCGCGGCCGCGACCTGGCCCGCCGCATCCGCCCCGCCTCCCGCCGCACCCGGGGATACTGATCACACTTCCCCACTCCCATCGGGCGCGTCCGGCTCTCAGCACACATGCCACCCCCGCCATCGGGTGCGCGCGTCCGGCTCTCAGCACACATGCAACCCCCGCCATCGGGTGCGCGCGTCCGGCTCTCAGCACACATGCCACCCCCGGCCATCCGTTACGGCAAGCCGCCCCCACGCCTCCCGCCGACGTCGGCGGGCGCCGATCGTCGGGCGCGTCTCACGTCGGACAACACACCCGCCGCCACGACGCCCCCTTGGCCGGACACCGGGTGTGACGTGACCCAGATCGCGCGCCGTCGCGTCAGGCGGGATCAGCGCGCTTGTGTGGTTGTCCCGGACGCTGTGTGGTTTGTGTGGTTTATGTGGTTTCTGTGGTTGGTGGGGTTGTTATGGGGGCTGGGTTGGGGGGATTGGGGGTGGGCCGGTGTAGGAGGCTCGGAGGCGGAGGAGGGTGCCCTTGCCGTACTCCTCCATCGCGTGGGCCAGCCAGCCCGCCGTTCTCGCGATCGCGAACACCGCCTCCCCCGCCCCGGAGACCATGCCCGCCACCGCCACCAGCGTGGCCAAGGCCATGTCGATGTTGTGTTCCGGTAGCCGCCGGCGGCGGGTCTCGGACAGGACGGCTCGGGCCGCGGCCACCCGGTCGTGGCCGGGGGCGGCGGACTCCACCAGGTCCAGGAGGGCCGCGCCTCTGGCGTCGCCGTTCTTGTACACGCTGTGGCCGAAGCCGGGGATGCGTTCGCCCCGCCGTACCCGCTCGCCGATCACGCGCGGCGCCAGGCCGGGGTCGGTGACCTCGGCCAGCATGCGCTCGGCCCCGTAGGAGGCGCCGCCGTGGAGCGGGCCGCCCAGAACGCCCAGCCCGGTGAGGACCACCGCGTACGGGTCGGCCTTCGCGGAGGCGGCGACCCGGGCGGCCAGGGTGGAGGCGGCCAGTTCGTGGTCGGCGAGGAGGACCATGGCCGCGCGCAGAGCGTCCACGAGGGCGGGGGTGGGTGCGCGGGCGGTCAGCCGCGGCCACAGCCGCTCGGCGATCGACCCCGCCGTCTCCTGCGCCCCCACCAGGGGCAGCGCGTCTACCAGGCCGGAGATGAGGCGGCGTCCGGTGGCCGCCACGGAGACGGGGTCGAGCTGGTGCCGCAGGCTGTCAGAGGCGCCGAGCACGGTGACGATCACCTGCAGCCGATCCAGTGGCAGAAGTTCGACCGGCAGACCCCGCTGCGCGGCCACCGCCGCCCGCAACGCCCCCGCCTCCCCTGCCCACCCACCCGGCTCGTCCGCCACGTCCCGCGCGACGACCCGCCCGGCCGTGTCCCCGTGCGACTCGCCCAGCCTCACAACCCGCCCGATGGGCTCGGCCCCCGCACCTCGCGAAAACGCCCCGCCACCCCGGCCAGCCTCCTCACCTCGCGAAAACGCCCCGCCACTCCGCGAGAGCGCCCCGCCGCCCCGGCCGGCCTCCTCACGTGGTGAGAGCACCCCACCACCCGGGTCCGCGGATCCGTGGCGGGTCGGGTCCTGATCGCCCGCGCGCTCCGGGCTCCCTGAGGCGGGCCACGTGTCCGGTGCGTCGGTCCACAGGAGTTCGGCGACCGATTCGAAGGGGTGTGCGCGGGCCAGGGACAGGGCGTCGTGGCCCCGGTAGTACGGGCGGTCGAGGCCCAAGGCGGTGATGGAGGACTCGATCACCAGCTCCGGCGGCTGGCCACGCGGGCGGCCGCGGCGGGCCAGTGCCTCGATCTCGGCGGCGTCGAACATGCTGCGCCTGCCGTCATGACGGCGCTTCAGGACACCCCTGCTGACATACGCGTAGAGGGTCGCGGGCTTGACTCCGAGGCGGTCGGCCGCCGTTGCGGCATCTATCCAGTCCACGGCCGAACCCCCTCGATGTTGATGAAAATCAATATTGATCCATGTTGAGGGAACATGTCAACGTTGAGGACATGCCAAAGGTTCATTTCCTCGACGTCACCAACCGGGACGGCGTGCAGACCGCGCGCACGGGCCTGTCGAAGTTCGGCAAGACCATGGTCAACTTCTACCTGGGCAAGCTCGGGGTGGCACAGTCGGAGATCGGGTTCCCGTTTCTGTTCCACGAGGTGCCGTATGTGCGGGCGCAGGTGGCGCTCGCGCGGGCCGGCGCGTTCGGGGGGCTGCGGCTGTCGGGCTGGTGCCGGGGAGTCGCGCAGGACGTGGAGAAGGCGGCGCCGCTCGGGCTGACGCACTACAACCTGTCCATCTCCACCTCGGACTACATGATCCAGAACAAGTTCCAGGGACGCCTCGACCGGGAGGCGATCATCCGGGAGATGACGGCGGCCGTGCGCGCGGCCAAGAGTGCCGGTGCCGAGACCGTCGGGGTCAACGCCGAGGACGGCTCGCGCACCGACGACGGGTTCCTGCTGGAGTTCGCGCTGGCGGCCAAGGAGGCCGGGGCGGATCGGGTGCGGTACTGCGACACGATCGGCGGCGACACCCCCGGCCGGATCCGCGAGCGGTTCGCCCGCCTGGCCGGTGCCACCGGCATGCCCGTCGAGACCCACTGCCACAACGACCTCGGGATGGCCGTGGCCAACTCCGTCTCGGGCGCGCTCGGGGATCTGGAGGCGGGGCAGGACGCGTGGATCAACACCTGCGTGAACGGCATCGGCGAACGTTCGGGCAACGCCGACCTGCTCTCCACGATCCTGGCGTTCCGGCACGGGTTCGGGCTGGAGAAGGCGGAGATCGGCGACGAACTCGACCTGTCGTGGGCCAGGAGGTTCGGGCTGTGGGCGGCCTACGCCTTCGGGCAGGCGCTGCCGTACAACCAGGTGGGGGTGGGGCGTAACGCGTTCGCGCACGAGAGCGGCATCCACGCGGACGGCGCGCTCAAGGATCACGGGAACTACGAGCTCTACGACGAGGCGTCGCTCGGGCCCTTCCCCGCGGACTGGCACGCGCGGGACGGGCGGGTCGTGCTGACCGGCGAGTACGGCGGCAAGGCCGGGTTCCGGCACGTCATGGAGGGGCTCGGTGTCGAGGTGGCCGAGGAGGACCTGGCGTTCCAGGTGGTGCAGCTCTGCAACGCGATGACGGGCAGGCCGCTCACCGACGACGAACTGCGCCTGATCGCGACCTACCCGCGTGAACTGTCCCTGTTGTTCCCCAGCTACACCGGCTAGCGCTCACGCCGCCCGGTCCACCTGGGCCTGGGTGGCCAGGGCCTCGTGGAAGTCCTTCTCCGGGTGCTCAAGACCGCCCAGCTGAACGGCTTCGCGGCGGAAGAACATCGCGAGCGTCCAGTCGGCCAGCACCTTCGCCTTGTGGTTGAAGGTCGGCACCCAGGCCAGGTGGTACGCCCGGTGCGCCACCCAGCCGAGGAACCCGGTGAGCCTGAGCCGGTAGACCTGGGCGACGCCCTGGTGGTGGCCGAGTCCGGCGACCGAGCCGAGGTAGGCGTGCCTGTAGGCCGTCAGCTTGCGGCCCCTGACGTAGGCGACGATGTTGCGGCCGAGGAGCTTGGCCTGCCGTACCGCGTGCTGGGCGTTCGGGGCGGTGAAGGCGCCCGGGTTGGTGAGGTCGGGCACCGCCGCGCCGTCGCCGGCCGCGAACGCGTCGGCCAGGCCCTCCACGGCCAGGTACTCCGTGGCGAGGATCCGGCCGGTGCGGTCGACGGGCAGGCCGCTGGTGGCGGCGAGCGGGTTCGGGCGGCCGCCGGCGGCCCAGACGATCGTGCCGGCGTCCAGGGCGGTGCCGTCGCTCATCGTGGCGACGCCGTTCTCCGCCGAGGTGAGCCGCGTGTCGAGGCGCACGTCCACGCCGCGTTCCCGCAGCGCCTTCGCCGTCCAGACGCCGAGGTCCTCGTGGATCTCGGGCAGGATGCGGCCGGTGGCCTCGACCAGCGTCCAGCTGAGCTCCTCGCGCCGGATCCGCGGGTGGTAGCGCAAGGCGTCGTCGGCCAGTCCTTGCATCTCGGCCAGCGCCTCCACGCCCGCGAACCCGCCGCCGACCACCACGAACGTCAGCGCCCTGCGGCGCACCTCGTGGTCATCGGTCGAGGCGGCGGCGGCCAGCTGGGCGAGCACGTGGTTGCGCAGGTGCACGGCCTCGCCGACCGTCTTGAAGCCGACGGCGTGCTCGGCCAGGCCCTTGATCGGCAGCCCTCTGGTGATCGAACCCGTGGCCATCACCACGATGTCGTAGGCGATCTCATAGGGGCGGCCCTGGGCGGGCTGGAAGGTGGCGGCACGCTCGTTGTGGTCAACGTTGGTGATCTTGCCGGTCAGCACCCTCATGCGGGGCAGCACCCGGTTGAGCGGCGCCACCACGTGCCTCGGCTCGATCTGGCCACCGGCCGCCTCGGCCAGGAACGGCTGGTAGGTCATGTAGCCGCGAGGGTCGACGATCGTCACTTCCGCCTCGCCGGTACGCACCAGCTTGCGCAACCCCAGAGCGGTGTACAAGCCGACATATCCGCCGCCGACGATCAGGATCTGCTTCCTCATGACGTCCACGTCCTTCTTGAGTGGTTGTTCACCCACATAGACGGGACAGCCCTCACGGTTGTGACACCTCATTTCAAGATTTTTCCCGCTACGGGGTGAGGCCGTCGAGGCGGTCGGTCAGGCGCGAAGTGATCACGGGACCGGCCTCCCAGGAGGAGGTCAGCGGGGTGACGGTGACGGCGCCGCTCGACAGGAGCGTACGGTCGGCGTCCGGGACCGGGTCGGGCGCGGTGGCCGTCAGCGGCGCGAGGCGGTAACAGCGCGGGCACGCGTCGGTCGCCGGCAGGTAGTCGACGGTGATGGGCAGCATTCTGCCCAGGCGGGCCATCTTGACCTCGCCCGTCGGCACCGCCGGGTAGTTGACGTTCAGGGCGGTGTACGCGGGCAGCAGGCGGCCGTTGCGTGCGGTGGTGGCCAGGCGGTTGACGAGCTTGACGCCGAAGGCGATCGAACTGGCCGCGCTGGGGAAGGCCGAGCCCGCGCGGGCCGTGCTCAGGGCGACGGAGGGAACGCCCACCTCCAGCGCGGTGATCGCGGCGCCGACGGTGCCGGAGTGGTTGACGGCCGCCGCTACGTTCTCGCCCTGGTTGGGGCCGGAGACGACCAGGTCGGGCGGGTCGCCGGCGAAGACCGTGCGGAGGCCGAAGGAGACGGCGTCGGCGGGGCTGCCGGCGATCGCCCACACCCCGGGCGACATCTCGGCCGCCTCCACGGTGGTGCCGAACCTGATGTTGATCGAGGTTCCGACGCCGCTGGAGTCGCCGGCCGGGGCGACGATCGTGACCTCGTGGCCGGCGGCGACGAGGGCCTGGCGGAGCTGAAGGGTGAACGGAGCCTGGTAACCGTCGTCGTTCGTGAGCAGGATGCGCAACGACGGCGGCGGCGTGGCGGCGGTCCGCGCCTGAACAGGGGTGGCCAGGACGGATAACAGGGCCGGTACGAGGAGGATGCGCCTGAACATGGGGGTCTCCGTTCATGGTCGTTCACCGGGGATTCACCTGCTGAGTGAGTGCTCCGGATCGGGCCTTCTGAACTGCGAGCCTGCTATGCGGCACGGGGAGGGGCACACCCCTAAACGGGCAGGGGTCACCGCGATTGTGCGCGCGGATTCCTGACTGCGGGGTTCACATCGTGTCGCCGGCGGTCTCCGGCAGCGCGGCCAGGCACAGGAGGCTGAGCACGGCCATGGCGCTGACGTAGCCGCCGACCGCCATCGTGCCGAACCCGCCGCCCTGCAGCGCGGTCGCGACGAGCGGGGGTACGGCCCCGCCCAGCACCCCGCCGAGGCTGTAGGCGACCGAGGCCCCGCTGTAGCGGCACTCGGTAGGGAACAACTCCGGCAGGTACGCCCCCATCGGCCCGAAGATGAGCCCCATGATCCCGAGCGCCCCGGCCAGCGACACACCGGCCAGCAGAACCGACCTGGTCTCCATCAGCGGGAACATCACCAGCCCCCACCCGATCGCGACCGCCGCACCGGCCATGAGCGTACGGCGGCGGCCCAGGCGGTCGGAGACCAGGGCGGACACGACGGTGCCCGCGCCCATGAACACGACGCCGATCATGGTCAGCGCGAGCATCGTGGTCTTGGGGATGCCGAGGGTGGCGGTGCCGTACGCGAGACAGTAGGTCGTGGCGGTGTAGAAGAGCGTGTACGTCACGGTCATCGCACCGGCGCCGAGCAGCACCCGCCGCCACTGGTGCCGGATGAGCCCAGCGAACGGCACGCGGGCGATCCTGCGCTGATCCATGGCCTGCCGGAAGACCGGCGTCTCGGCGATCCTGACCCGCACGTACAGCCCGACGAGCACCAGCAGCAGGCTCGCCACGAACGGCAGCCGCCACCCCCAGCTCCCGAACTGCGCGTCCGTGAGCGTCGCGCCCAGGATGAGGAAGAGCCCGTTGGCCGCGATGAACCCGACCGCCGGCCCGAGCTGCGGAAACATCGCATACAGCCCGCGCCTGCCCGGCGGCGCGTGCTCGGTGGCCAGCAGCGCGGCCCCGCCCCACTCCCCGCCCAGCCCGATGCCCTGCGTGAACCTGAGCACCACCAGCAGCACCGGCGCCGCCACCCCGATCGCCGCATACCCCGGCAGCAACCCGATCGCCACCGTGGACAACCCCATGAGCAGGAGCGAGACGACCAGCATCGACTTGCGCCCGATCCGGTCGCCCCAGTGCCCGAACACCGCCGAGCCCAGCGGCCGCGACAGGAACGCCACCGCGAACGTCGAGAACGCCGCCAGGTTGCCCGCCGTCTGGTCCAGCTCGGGGAAGAAGGCGGCGTTCAGCACCAGGGCGGCGGCGGTGCCGTAGATGTAGAAGTCGTAGAACTCGATCGCCGTGCCGACGAGGCTGGCGACGGCGATCCTGGTCCTGCTGGGGGCATCTGTCACAACATCTCCCCGATTCCTTGACACACTGGGGCGATGACCGCAGACCGCCACCGCCCCGGCTACGTCCGCCGCCGCCTCGGCCGCGCTCTCCTCCAGTACGCCGTCGCCCTCGTGGTCGGCGCCGTCGTCGTCGCCGTCTGGTGGTTCACCCGCTGACCCCGGCCACCGCCAGCGTCGAGCCGGTACGCGTCTTCGTCACCCTGAGCTGCGCCGGAATCCGGGTGCGCAGTTCGGCGACGTGACTGACGATCCCGACCGCGCGACCGCCGTCTCGCAGCCCGTCCAGGATGTCCAGCACGCCGTCCAGGGTGTCCTCGTCAAGCGTGCCGAACCCCTCGTCCACGAACAGGGTTCCGATCTCGGCGCCGCCCGCCTCCGCGGTCACCACGTCGGCCAGCCCGAGCGCCAGCGCCAGCGAGGTGATGAAGCTCTCGCCGCCGGACAGCGTGGCCGGATCCCGGTCGACGCCGGTCCAGCCGTCGGCCACCCGCAACCCCAGCCCGCCGCCCGACCGGCCGCGCGCGCCGGCCGTTTTCCGCAGGTCGTGCTGGAGCTGGTAGCGCCCGCCCGACATGTGATCCAGCCGGTCGTTGGCCGCCGCCACGACCTGCCGCAGCCGCTCCCCCAGCACGAACGACGACAGGCTCATGTTCCACTGGTTGTCCCCGGAGGTGCCCGAGGCCAGCGACGCCATCCGCTCGGCCAGCCGATGCGCCGCCTCGGCCGGCTCCCACCGCTCCAGGCACCCGCGCAACTCCTCGCACAGCTCGTCGAGCCGCCGGGCCCTGGCCTGGGCCTGATCCCGCGAGGAGACCAGCGCCGCGTACTCCTCCTCGGCCCGCTCCCGCCCCGCCTCCAGCTCCGTCAGATCAGGCGCCGCCTCGCCGGCCGCCGCGACCAGCGCGGGATCGGCCAAGGTGCTCGTCACCGCCGCGTACTGCGCGTCCAGCTCCCGCAGCAGCTCCGCCTTACGCTCGCGCTCCTCGTCCGGGCGGGCCACCGCGAGCGCCTCGTCCACATCCGCGAACTCCGCCTCGGCCGCCGCCCGCTCCGCCTCCTGCCGCGCCGCATCCCGTTCCTGCGCCGCCCGCACCGCGCGCGCCGTCGCCTCAAGCGCCTCACGCAGCAGCTCGGCCTCGTCCCCCAGCCGTGACAGCCGCGCCGCCAGCGTCGGGTCGTCGCCGCGCGCACCGTCCAGCCGCGCCGCCAGCCGTCCCGCGTCGCCGCTCAGCTCTTCTTGCCGGGTACGGCAGGCCGCCACCCGAGCGGTCACCCGCCGCAACCGTTCTTCCAGCTCGGCCCGCTCCCGGTGCAACCGCTCCACCTGCCCGGCCAGCACCGCCTCCCGCCCGGCCGAGCGCCGCAACCGATCCACCTCGGCCACGGCCTCCCGCAACATCGCCACCCCGACCACCGGCTCCCCGCCCGCGGCCACCGCGCCATCGCCACCGGAGGCGCCCGAGCCGGCGCCATCAGAGGCAGTGCCTTCCGTGGCAGCGGCGTTGCCAGGTGCGGCGCCGGTAGCGGCTGCGGCGCCCGTGTCGGGTGCGGCGCCGGTACCGGCTGCGCTGTCCGTGTCGGGTGCGCTGTCCGTGTCCGGGGAGGTGTCCGGCGAGGTGTCCGTGCCGGGAGCGGCGACGGCGGGGAGGCGGTTGATGAGGCGGGCGCGTTCGGCGGCCAGCTGGGTGTGGTGGGTGCGCTGGGCGGCGATGGCCTCGCCGACCTCGCGGGCCTGCTCCGCCGCGCGTCGCTGCCGCCCTTCGATCCGCTCGACCTCGGCGGCCAGTTCCGGCTCACGCTCGGCGACCGCCCGCAGCCGGTCCACCTCTTGCCCGGCCTCCCATAGCGCCCGCTGCGCGTCCTCCACGCCCAGCCCACGGCTCTGCCCGGCGTCCATGTCCCCATCAGCCGAGATGCCCCGCCCGCTCTGGACCTCACCGGACGCGCATCCTGTGTCCGGCCGTGCCTGAGCGCCGGATGGGTGTTGCGGAGCCCAGGGGTGAGGGTGTGCCGGGCAGGCGGCTTCCGTGGCGGTGGCCAGGCGGGTCTCGAGGGTGGCGATGGTGAGTTCGGCGGCCTCCCGGCGGCTCAGGGCGGCCTCGTGGGCGGACTCGGCGGCGAGCTCGTCGTCCGGGGAGGGAGCCGTGGGGGCCGGGGCGGCGGGGTCGGGGTGGTGCGGGGAGCCGCACACCGCGCACGGCGCGCCCGAGGACAGGTCGCGGGCCAGTTCGGCGGCCATCCCGTCCAGGCGGGCCTGACGGAGGTCGAGCCAGCGTTCGCGTAGCCGCTGGGCTTCGTCCACCAGGCGCTGAAGGGCTTCGGTGGCGGTGTGGAGTTCGCCGGTCAGGGCGTCGCGGCGGCGGGCGGCCTCCAGGACGGCCAGCGCCGCGTCCCTCGCCGCGATGGCCGCGGGGACGGTGGCGGCCTCCGTACGTACCCGGGCCAGCGCTTCCTTCGCCTCGGCCAGCTTCCCGGGCAGGTCGGCGGCGGCCGCCGACAGGTCGCTCTGGCGGCGGGTCAGGGTGTCGAGCTGGGCGGCCAGCCGTACCAGCTCACGGTCGGTGTCGAGAATGTCGGACACGGCGGCCCGCACGGCCTCGGCGGCGGGAACCCGCGCGGCGTCCACCCGTGACTGGGCCAGCAGCCCTTCGGCCTGTTCGATCAGGGCGGGCAGTCCGGCGAGGCGCGCGGTCGTGCTCTCGTCGTCGGTGACCAGGGCGGTGAGCTCCTCCTCGACCCTGGCCAGGTCGCGGCGGATCACCGACAGCCTCGCCTCCTCGGTCAGCAGCTCCGACAGGCGCGCCGATTCGTCATGCCGCTCCCGCTCCAGCGCCGCCAGCCGGCCGGGCAGCTCAGGATCGTCGACCCCGGCTGCCCGTCGTCCCGGCTGCCCGTGCCGGCCGGGCAGCCGCGCCTCGACGGTGCGCCCCTCGACTGCGCGAGCCTCTGACACGCGGGCTTCCGTCGCGCGAGCCTCCGACGCGCGGGCTTCCGTCGTGCGGGCTTCTGTCGTGCGGGCTTCTGTCGTGCGGGCTTCTGTCGTGCGCGGGTCGTCGGAGGGGAGGAGGGGGCGGGCGCGGGCGATGGCGTCGGCGGCGAGCGTGCGGGTCTTGGCGGCGGCCTCCGCGCGCTGGCGGGCCGCCGTCACCAGCGGGAGCACGCGATCGGCCCGGGTCGCGTCGTCGAGCAGCGCCTGCAGGTCGGCGCGCTCTTCCGCGCGCTCGTCAAGGGTACGGCGGAGCGCGACGGCCGCCGCGTGCCGCCGCTGCCGCTCGGCCAGCGCGGTGGCCACCTCATAGGCGTTCCTGGCCCTGCGCAGCGCGGACTCCGCCCCGGCCTGCCGATCGGCGGACCCGGCCACCACCGCCCGCGCCGCCGCCAGCAGCCCACCGGCCCACGCGAGCGGATCGTCCTCAGCCGTGAGCGGCTCAACGACCGTAGGCGCTTCGACGACCGTGGACGGTTCCGCGGCAGTGGACGGCTCGACGGTCGTGGACGGTTCGACGGGCGCGGCCTGCTCGGCCAGTTCGAACAGCGCGTCCTGTTCTCCGCCGGGCACCTCGACGGGCGCAGCGGCCGGGAGCGGGAGCGGGGTCAGGTCGTCGCCCGCCGCCTCCTCGATCCGCTGGATGGCGAAGTCGACCTGCCGGCGTAGTTCTTGCTGCTCCCGCCACGCCTGCTTGCGCCGCTCGGCCAGCCACGACTCCGCCTGCGTGTAGACCTTGACGGTGAACAGCCGCTCCAGCAGCCGCCGCCGGTCGTCGCCGTCGGAGCGCAGGAAGCGCGCGAAGTCGCCCTGGGGCAGCATGGCCACCTGGCAGAACTGGTCGGCGTTCATGCCGAGCAGCCCGCCGATCAGGTCGCCGGCCTCGTCGGCCCGCGTGGTCAGCCCCGTCCAGGTGGAACCCGACCGCTCCTGGACGATGACCTTGGCCTTCTCCTCGGTGAACCCCGAGCCGCGCCGCTTGGGCCGCTGCCAGGCGGGCGAGCGTTCGACGCGCAGCAGGCGGCCCCTGATCGTCGCCTCCAGCGTCACCGACGGGCCGACGTCCGGCGGCGCGTGGTCGCAGCGCAGGCTTCTGGCGCTGTCGCGCTGGGCGTTGGCGACCTTGCCGAACAGCGCGAAGCACAACGCGTCGAGGACGGTGGTCTTGCCCGCGCCGGTGGGGCCGTGGACAAGGAAGAGACCGGCTTCGGTCAGCGCGTCGAAGGAGACCGTCTCGGTGCCCGGGAACGATCCGAACGCGGTGAGCGTCAGCAGGTGCGGCCGCATCTAGGCCATCGCCTCCTTGATCCTCGATGCCTCGATGGCCAGTCTGAGCAGGTCTTCCTCGTCGCCGGAGGCGGGCTCGCCGCGTACCTCACGGACGAAGTCGAGCGCCACCTCGGCCTCCGCGCGGCCGTTGATGGGGGCCACCGGGGTGGCCTCGGCGGCGCCGACGGGGTCGAAGGAGAGGGCGAGCGTATGCGGGAAGCGGGCGCGCAGCCGGTCCATGGCGGACTTGGGGCGGATCGCGTCGGTCAGCACGATCTGGAGCCAGTGGTCCTCGTAGGCGGCGTGGCGGGGTGAGGTCAGCAGGTCTTCGAGCTCGCCCCTGAGCCGGCCGATCGGGCGCGGGACCGGCGCGGGCACGAACTCCGGTTCCTCGCCCAGCGTCACCAGCCAACTGCCCTTGACCTGGTTGACCTCGGAGAAGGAGTAGGCCAGCGGCGAGCCGGAATAGCGGACGGTCTCCGACATGCGCTGGCGGCCGTGCAGGTGGCCGAGGGCGACGTAGTCGAGTCCGGCGAAGGCCGACAGCGGCACGTGCGCCACCCCGCCCACGCTGATGTCGCGCTCGCTGTCGCTGGCCTCTCCCCCGGTCACGAACACGTGGGCCAGGGCCACGGAGCGCGCGTGGCGGGCCGCGGAGGCGCGGATGCGCCCGGTCGCGTGGGCCAGCGCCGCGGTGTGGCTGCGCTCGGCCAGCTCCCAGGGGCCGCGCACCAGCTCGGGCTCCAGGTAGGGGATGCCGTAGAAGGCCACATCGTCGAGGACGACGGGCTCCCAGGCGAGGTCGGGGTCGGTGCGCAGGTGCACACCGGCACGATCCAGCAACGAGGCCCCGACGCCAAGGCGACGCGCCGAGTCGTGGTTGCCGCTGATCATCACAATCCGGGCACCGGCGTCGACGATCCTGCTCAACGCCTCGTCGAACAGGGCCACGGCGTCGACCGGCGGCAACGCCCGGTCGTAGACGTCACCCGCGACTGCCACCACGTCGACCCGCTCCGCCATTATGGTCTCGACCAGGTGATCGATGAAGGCCGCCTGGCCCTCCAGCAGGCTCTCGCGGTGAAAGGCGCGGCCGAGATGCCAGTCGGAGGTGTGCAGGATCCGCATGTCGCAGGAAGCTAACAGGTCTCACCGACAAATGCGGTCCCCTGCGCCACATGAGCCGGGAGTAGGGTGGAAGATCAGTGGGCAAACCAGCGCACATGGGGAGGCCGATGCGCACAGGCCGTGGCACCTTGAGTGTTGCCGCAGGTTTGGTGCTGGTGGCTTTGGCGACTGTGGGATACGCATTGCCACCGGCGTTCGATCCGCCGCCCTTGCAGGTGGATCAGGCGTTCCGTTCCCTCGCGCCGCAGCCGGCCGAGGAGGTCAGGCCCGTGGTGGCGGCGGGGCCGGTACGCACGACCGAGGTGACGATCTCCGCCGAGCGTCAGACGCTCTCAGGAACGGTCCGTTTTCCGCTCACGCCCGGCCCCCATCCGGGGATGGTGTTCGTGTCGGGCTCGGGCAACGGCTCGCGGGAGGAGTTCACCCCGCAGGCGGAGTTCCTGGCCAGGGCGGGCGTGGCGACGATCGCGTTCGACAAGCGGACGATCGGCTACACCTTCCGCGAGCGCGACTTCGGCCTGCTCGCCGACGACGCGCTGCGATGGGTGCGGTGGCTGCGTGACCAGCCGGGCGTCGACAAGTCACGGGTGGGGCTCTGGGGCGTGAGCGAGGGCGGCTGGGTGGTGCCGATCGCCGCGGCCAAGAGCCTTGACGTGGGCTTCGCCGTACTCGTGTCCTCGCCGAACGTCTCGCCGCTGCGGCAGGTCGCCTGGGCGCTGAACGAGCAGTTGCTGCGGCTGCGCGCGCCCGTGGGCGCGCGGGACCTGCTGACCCGGGCGATGGGCGGGGTCGGGTTCAACTTCCTGCGCTACGACGCGATGCCCGCGCTGCGGCAGATCAAGCAGCCGGTCCTGGCTCTGTACGGCACGACGGACCCCTCGATCCCCTTCGTGGAGTCCACGCAGGCGCTGACGAAGGCGCTGACCGAGTCGGGCAACGACCAGTACACGATCCGCTTCATGGACAAGGGCGACCACGCGCTGCGCATGTCCGGCGGGCCGTTCACCAAGGGGTACCTGGAGACGCTGGCCAACTGGCTCAAGGGCCTGCCGCACACCGCCCGGCCACAGGTGCACATGGCGGGCGCGACGCCCGTGCAGCGCTTCGAGGCCGCCGACGTGCCCGCCGCGCCGTGGTACGCGGGCGGGACGATGCTGGGGCTGACGATCTGCCTGGCCGCCGTCGGCTACGTGGCCGGTCCCGTCGCCTCCATGGTGGTACGGCTGCGCGGCCACAAACGCGCCACAGCCGAGACGAACGCCAGGCTGTGGCCCCCGATCCGGCGCCGCCTGCACCGCATGGCCTGGACGGGCCTGGCGCTGCTGATCTCGGTGGGCGGGTTCATCGGGCTGCTGGTGATGTTCTCGATCAACCAGGCGGGCGCCTGGCCCGCGGTGCTGGCCGGGTGGCTGCTGGTGCGGGCGCTGGCCGTGCTGATGCTCATCCAGGAGGTCACCGCGGTCGCCGCGGTGGTGTCGGGGCTGCGCGAGGGCTGGCAGCCGAGCCGCTGGCAGCACGTGGCGATCGCCGGGGTGGCCGGCGGGACCGGGCTGCTGCTCGTGGCGGCCGCCTACTACGGCCTGTTCTCCTTCCCCTGGTAGCCGTCCCGTTCAGTCGAGGTAGGCGGCGCTCCAGCGGTCGATCTCGGCGAAGACCTGCTTGCGGGCGGGTTCGGCCGACAGCACCAGGTCGTGTATGCCGTCGGTGATGCGCACGCAGGTGACGTGGGGGCCGATCGCGGTGGCCCAGCGGGCGATCTGCCGCGGGTCCAGGACGATGTCGGCGGAGCGGGCCTCGGGTACGAAGTCGCGTACGCGCAGCCCGTTGCTCGCGGCCAGGACCAGCACCGGGACGTCGACGTCGAGTCCCTTGTGCAGGCGGCGCTGGGCGCGGCGGATGGCGGCCAGCCAGGAGGCGTGCACGGAGAAGCCGCCGAGCGGCTTGAGCTCCAGGTCGTAGTCCCATTCGCCGCCGGACGAGCGGTGCAGGCTCTGGCCGTAGGCGGTGCTGACGCCGAGGGGCAGCGCCCGGTCGGAGTAGGACAGCGGGGTCTTGAGGAGGTCCGCGGCCAGGCGGACCGGGGCCGGCACGTTGAGGTCGAGGAACGGGCTGTTGAGCACCAGCCCCTGGGTGAGGCCGCGGCCGCGGACCCGGTCGGCCCACAGCGCGGCGACCAGGCCGCCGGTGGAGTGGGCGTTGAGCGTGAGCGAGTCGTGGTCGCGCCGGATGACGCGGACCGACTCGTCGATCTCCGGGAAGTAGTCGGTGACGCTCTTGATCAGGCCGCGGGTCTGGTGCGGGAGCAGGGACCGGCCGTACTTGCGCAGGTCGAGGGCGTAGAAGTCGACGCCCTGGGCCAGGTAGTGGTCGGCGAGGTGGTCCTGGAAGAAGTAGTCGGTGAAGCCGTGGATGTAGAGAACGGCCCGGCCGGTGGGGGCCTGCGCCCTCCTGGTCAGAAGGGTCGCGATGACCTCGCCCTCGGAGTCGGGCGGGAGCGGGAGGACAGTGCTCTCATACATGTTCATCACGATACGGCCAATCCGGCAGCCCCTCGGGCAGGTCTGTGCTCACCTTCATCGGGAACGCGGCGGGGCGTTTCTCCAGGAACGCGGTGACGCCTTCGACCGCGTCGGGGGCGCCGCCCAGCTCGGCCATGAGGCGGGAGTCTGCGGCGTGCGCCCGCCAGGGGCTGTCCGCCGACAGACCGGACCACATGAGCCTGCGGATGGCGGCGACGGAGACGGCCGAGGTGTTGTCGGCGATCTCGCGGGCCAGGGCGTGGGCGGCGGGCAGGAGGTCGCCGGCCGGGTAGAGGCGGGAGACGAGCCGCCCGCCGAGCGCCTCGGCGGCGTCGAAGATCCGGCCGGTGGCCGACCATTCCATGGCCTGGGCGATGCCGACGATCCTCGGCAGGAACCAGCTCGACGCGGCCTCGGTGACGATGCCCCGGCGGGCGAAGACGAAGCCGAAGCGGGCGGTGTCGGCGGCCAGCCGCACGTCCATGGGCAGGGTCATCGTGGCGCCCACGCCGACGGCGGGGCCGTTGACGGCGGCGATGACCGGTTTGAGGCTCGCGGCGATGCGCAGCGCGACCGTGCCGCCGCCGTCGCGCGGGTAACCGTCGATGAGCTCCCCTTTGCCGTGGCCGAAGGTCTTGCCCCCGCCGGACAGGTCGGCACCGGCGCAGAACGCCCGGCCGGCGCCGGTGACGACGACCGCGCGGACCTCATCGTCGGCGTCGCTCCTGTCGAAAGCGTCGATCAACTCACCGCGCATCGTAAAGGTGAAGGCGTTCAGGCGTTCGGGACGCTTCAATGTGACGGTGGCGACACCGTCCGTCACGGTGTAGTCGATCTCGGAGAAGGCCATGGACCGAATCTTATTCGGTTACTGATGTTCACTCTCCACTAACGTCATATTTCGCATTCCATCCGTATGCTGCCGCCCCAAAGCGGCCTACGGTGGACTGCGCGGGGAAGCGGGGATGGGTGTGTCACGGAGCAAGGTACCGGTGAGCACCGGCGCGGTCCTGGGATGGACCCTGTTGTCGGCGCTCGTGCCAGGGGCGGGCCATCTGCGGGCCGGCTGGCGTAGGACCGGCCTGGCGTTGCTCGGCTGTTACGCGGCCGGGCTCCTCGCCCTGCTCTTCGTCGCCCTGACCGCCGACGGCGACCTGTTCGGAACGGCCGTCAACTGGCTGCGGACGATCGCGATCGGCTCGCTCGTGCTCGGGCTGGCCTGGTTCGCGCTGGTCGTGCACACGTTCATCGTGCTCAGCCCCGGGCGGCTGCCGCAGAACGCGCAGATCCTCACCGGAACGCTCGCCGGGCTGCTCGCGGTGGCGGTCATCGCGCCCTTCGCGTACGCCGCCCAGACCGTCTGGACCATCCACAGCACGATCGGCAACATCTTCGCCCCCGACGAGCCCCTGGCGGACCGGCCGCAGCAGCAGGGCCGCCCGGCCGACCCGTGGGCGGGGCGCGAACGCGTCAACATCCTGCTGCTCGGCGGCGACGCCGACACCCACAGGACCGGCGTGCGCACCGACAGCATGAACCTCGCCAGCATCGACGTCGCCTCCGGCAACACCGTGCTGATGAGCCTGCCGCGCAACCTGGAGAACGTGCGCTTCCGTCCCGGCACGCCGATGGCCGAGCGTTTCCCGAACGGCTTCCGCCTCCCCGCCGACCCCGGCGGCGGCCGCAGCGACCTGCTCAACAGCGTCTGGGAGTACGCCGACGCGCACCCGGAGATCTTCGGCGGCCGCACCCACCAGGGCGCGAAGGTCCTCATGGAGACGATCGGCCACACCCTCGGGGTCAAGGTCGACTGGTACGCCCTGGTCAACATGTGGGGCTTCGCCAAGCTGATCGACGCCATCGGCGGCGTGACGATCAGCGTGGAGAAGGACGTCGTCTTCGGCAAGTACAACGAGGGCCTGGTCAAGGCCGGCACGCGCAAGCTCAACGGCGGCGACGCCATGTGGTACGCCCGCTCGCGCACCTACTCCGACGACTACACCCGGATGCGCCGCCAGCGCTGCGTCATCGCCGCCCTGCTCGACCAGGCCGACCCGGCGACGGTTCTGACCCGGTTCAACAAGATCGCGCTGGCCACCAAGGAACTCATCAGGACCGACATCCCGCGCAACATGCTCGCCCACCTGGTGCCGCTGGCCCTGAAGGTCAAGAACGCGAAGGTGTCCAGCATCCAGTTCGTCCCGCCGCTGATCAGCACCGGCTATCCCGACTGGGACAAGATCCGCCAGATCTCCACCAAGGCCATCCGCGACTCGGCGGAGCGCCGCCCGGCCGCCGCCGCGAGCGCCACGCCGTCCGGCTCCAGCACGCCGAAACCCCGCAAGACCACCTCGCTCGACCCCACGAAGAGCCTCGGCGACGGCTGCGGCGTCCTCTGACCCTCTGCTCTCCGGTACGGCCCGGGCCGTACCGGAGGCTCTGGGCTCAGGCGCGGCGGAAGGCGGCGCGCCAGCGGCGGCGTTCCCCGTCTCCGATCTCCTCGATCGCGGCGGCGAACCCGTCCTCGCCGAAGGCCGCGACCTCTGACGGGGTCAGCGGCCACGGCGGCGCGTACACGGGCCCGCCCTCGTCCCTGGCCGAGGCGATGACGAGCAGCGTGCCGCCCGGCGCCACCAGCTCCCGCACCGCGGCGATGGCCCCGAGGTGCAGGTCCTCGGGCAGCGCCTGCACCGTCATGATCTCCACGACCAGGTCGAACGCCCCGCGCCACTCCCCCGGCAGATCCAGCAGGTCGGCCGCGGAGTAGTCGACGGCCGACGCGGGGAAGCGCGTCCTGGCGCCCTTGACGGCCGACTCGGAGACGTCGAAGGCAGTGGTGGCGTAGCCGAGCCCGGCCACGTACTCGGCGTCGTCTCCCAGCCCGCACCCGACCACCATGGCCCGCCGCCCGTCCCCAGAAGACCCCTGTGACCCCTGCGACCACTCGACGAGCAGGGGGTGCGGGGTGCCGGAGTCCCAGGGCACGACGGCCTCGCCGGAGGCGGCCTCGGCGTAGAGCTTCTCGAACCAGCCGGTGGCGTCGCCGCCGGCCAGGGATTCGGCCGCCAGCCGCCGGGCGTCCTCGTCGGGGTCGCGCATGTGTCCTCCGTCGCGTGCGAGCTCCACGACGTCTATCAGATGGCCGTCCGGCCCGACCAGCTCCCGCTGTCGGTACGGACTTTTGGCGATATATCCCATCTTCCAGGCTTTCACCTGAAGGATCGGGAGCAGGGCGCAGACGTCGCGGTTGGGATGGGGACACGGCCACCTGGTGTGCCACCACTGGATCTCCGCCGCCCGGCCCGCGCGGACCAGCGCGATCACGTCGTCGTCACGAGCCTCGCGGCCGATGACCTCGGCGGTCGCCACGATCACGTTCGAGCGCAACTCGTTCCAGTAGTCGATCCACTGCTCGCGGGTGACGTCGGCGAGGCGGAAGCCGCCCCCGGTCCCGAGATCGACTCCCCTCAGGAGGCGGGTGACGAACCGTCGCGGCACTTCGGCCACCACGGGATCGCCGGCCGGTTCAGGGACGGGCCCGTCGCTCCAGCCCAGGTCGTCCATGGCCTTGCCCTCGGCGGCGGCCGGATGCGCGCGCATCCAGTCCCAGACGTTGGGCGCGATCCGCTCGGCCAGCCGGTCGTGCCGCAGCTTCCACAGGAATGCCTCATAGGCGTCGGCGGGCGTCCCCGGGGCGCGAGCCATCAGCCAGTCGAAGGCCCAGACACTGACGAGGAACCGTCGCAGAAACGCGGCGACCCGCTCCTGCCCGGCCAACTCGGCCGCGGCCAGCCAGTCGGCACGGCGGATCTCCCGGACGGCCGCGACGATCTCCGCCTGCCACGGCGTCGGCTTCAGCAGCTCGTCCGCGTACAGATCCAGGAACAGGTGCCTGCGCAACGAACCGTTCCGCAGCCGGGTCAGCTCGATGATCAGCAAGGCACGCAGCTCGTCCTCGGGCAACTGCAGCAGAAGCGGCAGCCCGATCCGCACCCGCGGCTTGCCGTACCAGTTCCTGGCGACGCCCGTCCACACGAAGGCGCTGATCCGGATCTGCGGCGTCCGGCGGAACCCGGCCGTCCGGGCCGCGTCCTTCACCACCGCGGCCAGGCGCGGCTGCTTGCGCAGCGAGAGCCGCGGGTTCTTCCACGTGAAGGTCGTCTGGCGCGCGGCCCACGCGCAGAGCCCCGTCAACGCGGCGGCCACCGGCAGCATCCAGCTTCCGCCCGCGATTCCGGCCCACCGCACGATGAGCCAGCAGGCGCCCGCGCCGACGCCCACGACCGCCCAGGGGATCCAGGGAATACTGAACAGCCAGTAGGGGATCAGCGCGGAGGGTTGCGTCCGGAGCACGATCTTGAGTAATCGCCAGTTCGACACGGCTCAGACGTCCAGGGTGTAGCGGCGTTTTTCCAGCGAGCGGGCGCCCAGGCGATCGTAGAAGCGGATGGCGCCCTCGTTCCAGATCGGCGTCTGCCACTGCACGTACGGCAGGCCCAGCTCCCGCGCCTGCTCCACCACCGCCGCCATGAGCAGCCGCCCGAGGCCGTGGCCCCGGCTGGCCTCGTTCAGGAACAGGCAGTCCATGTGCAGGTACTCCGACCCGCCCCACGTGGACACCTCGGCCGCGCACGTGGCGTAGCCGACCACCTCGCCGGAAGGCGTCTCGGCCACCAGGCAGCGCAGCCGTGGGACGGCGGCGCCGAACAGCAGTGCCGACAGCCGCTCGGCCAGGTCGGGCGGGGGTGGCGGGGCCTTCTCGTAGGCGGTGTGCTCGGTGGCCAGCTCGGCGACGCGGGGCAGGTCGGCGGGTACGGCCGGCCGTACACGAGGATTCAACGGACCTCACCCGAGATCACGTCGGCGCTCCACGCGGACACCCGTCGCCCGATGGGCCCGTCACCGTCGAGCACGTGGCGCACGAACGCCTCCCGCTCGTGCGCGAGGATCGCGGCCTCCCACACGCACGGCGCCAGCCCCGCCCGGCCCGGTCGCAGCCCGGCGGGGTCGCCCGCGGGGCCGGCGAAGATCGCGAGGTCTGACATGTGGCCCTCGATCCAGGTATGGATGATGACGTAGTCGCCGTCGCCGCCGGCGTGCAGGATCAGCACCGACAACCCCAGGGAACCGCGCAGGGCGCCGAGCGCGAGGTGCCCGCCCGCGATGTCCAGGCCGGTCTCGGCATCGATGGCGCTCCGGCCCGGCTTCTCCAGCGCGTACACCTTCACCAGGTGACCGCCGGACTCACGCACGCCCAGCGCGCGGACGGCGCGGGCGTGGTGCCCGCCGGACAGGGACAGCAGAGCGGCGGCGTCCACCGCGCCTGGCAAGGTCAACGTCTCACTCATGAGCACATCATGCCGTCCGCCCCCGACGGGAGACCACCGGCGGCGGAGCCGTGTCAGCCGCCGTATCAGGAGGGCGACGGCCCGGGATCAGGGCGGGCGGCGAAGGTTGGACCCATGAACGGGTCAGCGGGACCCGGCGAAAGCTTCGAAGGAGCACACACCATGTCCATCACCCTCACCGACCAGGAAACGCTCACCCTCCGCCTCGCCGCCTGGGGCGCCGTCTCCCTGATGTCCGCCGCGGGCGCGGCCGTCTCCTCCCACAAGGCCGCCACCCACGGCTCCCTCGCCCTGACCTCGGCGACCGGCCCGGTCGGCCACGTGCTCACCAAGGCGCCCAAGGGCGTGAAGTACGGCAAGACCGTCGCCGAACTCGCCGACCAGGTGCTCCCGGCCCTGACCACGGCCGTGAACCTGCTCAGGCGGCAGGACCCGGCCGAGGCGGACAACTTCCGCCGCACCGTCATCGTCGCCATCGAGGCCTCCGCCCGGAGCCACCAGGGCGAGCCCGGCCCCACCATGACCGAGATGGCCCGCAAGATCACCGAAGCCCTCGACGCCGCCTGACGGATGTCCGCCGAACCCACGATCCGGCGGCCTTCCCCTCTCTCCCGGCGGCTTGTACCGTTCGCCTGTGGGGCCGGGAGAGGGAGACTTCACGTCCGAACCGCACCCGCTGGCCGAAGGCGATCCGCTCCGGATCGCGGACTACCCGCTGACCGGCGTACTCGGCAGCGGCGGCCAGGGGGTGGTCTACCTGAGCCGGACCCCGCTGGGGCGGCCGGTGGCGGTCAAGACGCTGCACGCCCGCATGGCCGGCGACGGCCAGGCCCAGGAGCGCTTCCTGCGCGAGACCGAGATCGCCCGCCGCGTGGCCGCCTTCTGCACGGCGCGTGTGCTGGACGCGGGTGTCGCGGGCGGGCGACCGTACCTGGTCAGTGAGTACGTCCAGGGCCCGTCCCTGGAGCGGCTCGTGGCGCGCGACGGGCCGCGCACCGGCGGCGGCCTGGACCGGCTGGCGATCACCACCCTGATGGCGCTGCAGGCGATCCACCGGGCCGGCGTCGTGCACCGGGACTTCAAACCGGGCAACGTGATCATGGGCCGGGAGGGGCCGGTGGTCATCGACTTCGGCATCGCCCGCGCCCTCGAACACTCCACCACCACCTCCGGCCTGGTGGGCACGCCCGCCTACATGTCCCCCGAGTTACTCGGCGGCGCCGTCGCCAGTGTGGCCTCGGACGTGTTCGCCTGGGCCGCGACCATGGTGTACGCCGCCTCCGGGCACCGGGCCTTCCCCGGCTCGACCCCCGGCGCGATCCTCAACGCGATCATGACCCGCGAGCCCGACCTCGCCGGCGTACCCGGCCATCTGCGCCCGCTGCTGACCGCCTGCCTGGCCAAGGACCCCGCCTCCCGGCCCGCGGTCGCCGACCTCCTGACCGCCCTGACCCATGAACGCCCGCTGGCGGCTCCGCCGCGCGTGGCCGTGGGCCGCCGCCGCATGGTGCGGGTGCTGGCCGCGGGCGTCCTGGTCGCCGCGGTACCCGCGGTCTACGGCCTGTTCTCCACCACCCCCGGCGTGCCGTTCGGCAGCCTGGTCCGGCAGCCGGTCACGGGCCGCCAGAAGTGGGTCCTGTCGCTCGCGCTGATCCAGGTGAACGGCCGCCCGGTCGTGGTCAGCGGCGGCTACGACGGCACCATCGCCGTGGCGGACCTGGCCACCGGCGCTCCCGTGGGCGCGACGCTGAAGGGCCATGAAGGTCCGATCTGGTCGGTGGCGACGGGCCTGGTGCGCGACGCCCCCGTCGTGGTCTCCGGCGGCCTCGACGGCACGGTACGCCTGTGGGACCTGGCGACCGGCACACCGATCCACGAACCGTTCACCGGCCACCGGGGCTCGGTCGAGTCGGTGGCCGTAGGCCGGCTGAACGGCCGTCCCGTGGCCGTCTCAGGCGGTCAGGACCACACGGTACGCCGGTGGGACCTGACCGGCGGCGCGGCCATCGGCGGCCCCATCGAAGGCCATCCGACCTGGGTACTGGCCGTCGCGGCAGGACAGTCCGCCGGCCGCCCCGTCGTGGCCTCCGGCGGCTACGACGGCAGAATCCTCATCTCCGACCTGGCCACCGGCGCGAAGGTGGCCGAACGCGCGGCGGGTCACAGCGGGCCCGTGGAGTCGATGACGGTGGGACGGCTCGGCGACCGCCAGGTGGCGATCTCGGGCGGCGGCGACGGCGACCACGCGGTACGCGTCTGGGACCTGGCCACCGGGGCGCCGATCGGCAGGCCGTTCACCGGTCACCGGAGCTGGGCCCTGGGCCTGGCGGCGGGCGAGCTGGACGACGGACGCGCGGTGGTCGTGTCCGGTGGATACAGGGACGAGACCGTACGGGTGTGGGACCTGGCCACCGGGGCACCGATCGGCGGGCCCTTCCTCGGGCACCGGGGGCTGATCGAGGCGGTGACGGTCGGGGTGCTGGAGGGCCGGCGGGTGGCGGTGTCGGCGGGGGACGACGGCATGGTGCGGGTATGGAGCCTCGGCCCGCCGTACCCGCCGGGCTCCTGACGCTGAACGGCTACGCGCGCCGACGGCCCGCTTCGACGACCCACAGAACGGTCGCGCCCATGGCGGCCATGGCGGCCATGGCGGCCATGAACTGCACCACGAGCAGCCAGATCGCGACCCCGGGAGACACGTCGGCGTTCTGGGCGATCACCAACAGGGCCACGCACGCGGCGATCAGGAGATTGGCCCAGCCACCGAGACGGGTCTGGCGCCGCTTGTTCAGCCAGAAGGCCCAGGACGGCGCCCGGTCGATGATCACGCTGTGGATGCCCACTGCGGCGTTGAGCGAGGCCAGGACGAGCAGAATCCACGCGAAGGTGATCACCCACCCATTGTCACTCACCCGCCGCCCTTGGCCCGCGAGACTGCCCGAACGCGACATTGACCGGCGATCGCGCGGTTCCAGGACGCACGACGAAACCTTTCCCGGACCACATGGGCGGCGGTCGCCCGGTTTCTGGCGGGCCGGAGCTGCTCAGCGCAGTACGGCCGTCAGCAGGTCGGCGCCCAGCGCCGTCAGATCGGGGAGATTGAGGGTGTAACGGATGTATCGACCGTGCCGCCGGGAGGTGAGCAGGCCCGCCCGGCGCAGGACGGCGAGGTGGCGGGACACCTCCGGCGGTGAAAGGTCCCAGGCGTGGGCCAGCTCACCGGTGGTGTGCGGGCCGCGGGCGAGGGTGCGCAGCAGCCGCAGTCGTACCGGGTGCGCGAGTGCCTCCAGCCGGAGCGTGACGGTTTCCATCGGCACCGGTTCCGATGGACTCGCCTCGGCCACGGGGTACTGCAGCACCGGCTGCCACCCGGGCGCGTGGACCATCACCAGGTGCGGGCGGCCGAAGACACTGGGGAGGAAGGTGACCCCGGCGCCGTGGGCGGCGGTCTGCCGGTCCTGAAGCTTGTCCACGATGATGCTGCCGCCGTCCGGCGACAGGGTGACGGCGCCGGAGACCGACGCGAGAGCCGCCCCCACGCCCTGGCGCTTCAGCAGGTCGTTCTTCAGGCGCAGGTCGGCGGCGAGTCGCGCGGCGACACCCGTCCAGGCGGCGTCGAAGAAGGCCTCGGCGCACTGTTCGAGGGTGTGACGCACCCGTGCCCGCACGGCGGCCGGGTCGGCGAGCAGCCGTTCCGCGAAGGCCTCCTGAAGCGCGCCTCGGGCCTGGGCCAGGTCCAGGGCCCGCTCGCGCGCCGTCGCGTCGGCCAGCGGCGACGGCGCGGCGAAACGGACCCGGTTGCTGCCGCACGTGGTGACGAGCGCGGCGGTCACATAGGTCTCGTCGTCGATCCGGTCCACGTCGTCCAGTTCCTCGGCGAGAGTAGGCCGAGGAGCAGCGGGCACCAGGAAGTCGGCTCGTGAGGAACGCCAGAGGAACTCCGCCTCCCGCAACCGCTCGGCCAGTTCCGGCCGCAGCCCGGCCCAGACGTCCCCGGCCCAGGCGGCGAGCTGCGGGTGGTGCCCGGGTTCCGCCAGCACGTGCAGCATCGCCGTCAGCTCGGCCAGCGGCGAGGCGGCGAACCGCAGCCGCCCGGACGGCGGGCCGCCGATGTCGATCCTCAACGTCATCCCCTCATCATGGCCGGTCGCAGGGCCGGCGACCGCGCCGGTTGACGGTGTCCGTCAACCGGCGCCGCGGGCCCGGCGGCCGAACGCACTGTTGACACCATGGCAACCACCACCAAGATCCGGCCCGGTGCCCTCGTCCGCGCGTCCGGCGGTCCCCGCTATGCCGTCGCCCTGGCCGTGGACGCGCTCGGCACCGGCCTGCTGCGGCCGTTTCTGCTGCTGTACGGGGTGATGGTGCTGGGGCTGTCCGCACCGGCCACCGGCGTCGCCATGACGGCCGGCGCCGTCGTGGGCCTGGTGTGCGTGCCCGCGGTCGGCCGATGGCTGGACCGGGGCGCACGCAGCACGGTCGTGGCGGCGTCGATGCTGGTGCGGGTGCTGGGCGTGGCCCTGCTGCTGGCCACCCCGGCGGGCAACGTCTGGCTGTTCGCGACCGCGGCGCTCTTCCTCGGCATCGGCAACCAGGCGTGGCCGGCCGCCCACGCCGCCCTCGTGGCCACGATCGCCCACGGCCGCGAACGCGACGCCGCCCTCGCGGGAGGCCGCGCCCTGCGCAACGCCGGCCTGGGCGCCGGTGCGCTCCTCGCCACCGCGGGCCTGGCGGGCGGCACCACCGCGTTGCAGGCGCTGGCAGCCGTCACCGGGCTCGCCTACCTCACCGCGGCGGCCCTGGCCTGGTCGGTCCACGTGCACGCTCATCGTGCCGCCAACCCGGCCGGGGACGAGGCCAACGAGCCCGCACCCCGGATGCGCGCCCTGCTGGCCGCCAACGTGATCTACGTCTTCTGCCTCAACGTCCCCGAGATCGCGCTCCCCCTGGTCCTGGTGACGCAGATGCACGCCTCCCCGGTGTGGCCGGCGGCCATCTTCGTGGCCAACACGGTGCTGGTGATCACCCTGCAGGTTCCGGTCACCGTCCTGTTGTCCCGCTTCTCCCGGCGGACCGTGCTGGCTCTCTCCGGCGTGGTACTCGCCGCGTCCTACCTCGGCTTCCTCGCGGCCGGCTCTCTGGGACCCGGCTGGGCCGCCCCGGCCGTCGCCATGGTGTCCGTGGTCTGCACCGTCGGCGAGATCATCTACGCCGGCAGCGCCACCGCGCTCGTCACCGCCCTCGCCCCGGCCCATGTCCTGGGACGCGCCCTCGCCCGCTTCCAGCTCTCCACGGGCTTCGGCCTCGCCGCCTCCCCGGCGGTCATCACCGCTTTCGCCCCCTACGGCCCGGCCACCCTCTGGGGCAGCCTCGCCGCCGCCACACTCCTGTCCGCCACCGCCGTCGCCACCGAAAAGGATCCCAGCGGTCACCCCCGCCGGTCGCGAGCGGGCTCGTGAGCTCACCCACCGCCTCTGGTGACGGTTTGGGTAGTGGACGTGTTCACGGTGGTGGCGGGCCGCTGGTCGGCCCGAGGCGGCCCAACCGGCAGGCCACCCGCCTGTGGGGTGGGCGGAAGGTGGCTGCCACCGCTCTGGTCAGCGGGTGGGGCCCCGGCAAGACGTCCGAGCGGAGCGAGGGCCTTCAGGGGTCGAGCTTCAGCTCGACTGGCAGAGCGTGTGGAGCGAAGCGGAACGCCTTGCTTTTCAGGCGCGGAACCGGTCCTTGGCCAGGCGGTGTACGCGGGGTTCGTCGATCGTGTGGCCCAGGCCGGGCTGGGTGAACGGGACGGCGATCACGCCCGCGTTCGCGCCCACGATCGGGTCCACGATCTGGTTGTTGCGTGGCGGCTGGGTCACGTCGCAGGCCAGCGTGCACCCCGGCAGGCTCGCGACGGCGACCGTCGCCGCCCTTGCCAGGCCCGCGCCCTGGCCGCCGGTGCACTGGATGTCCCAGCCCGCCGCCGCGGCCCGGTCGTGGGCCCGGCGGGTCTCGCTCAGCGACGGGAACGCCGCGGGCCGCAGCAGCAGCACCCGTCCGGCCCGCAGGGTCAGGTAGTCGTCCAGCTCAGCGGCCGTGCTCGCCTCCACCGCCACCGCCGCCGACACCTGGTCCTGAAGGGTGGCGTGAAGGTAGGGGTCGGACACGGCGAAGGGGCGCTCAATCACTTCCAGGCCGTAGGAGTCCAGGGCGATGAGCTGTTCGGGGGTGGTGTAGCACCCGGCCCCGTCCACCGCGAGCGTCAGCGCCGGGTACGCCGCCCGCACCGCCCGCACCGGCTCGACGTCCCAGCCCGGCCTGATGTCCAGCGTCACGTGGCCGTATCCGGCGCACACCTGCTGGTTCACGCGGGAGACCAGGCTTTCCAGGGACGGGTCCGGCGTCAGCCGTACGGTCGCCATCAACGAGGTACGGCTGCCGCCCAGCGCGTGCGCCAGCGGCACGCCGCGCATTCTGGTCCAGAGGTCCCAGCAGGCCATGTCGACGGCCGGGTCGCCGCTGGGCGCGCTGTCGGGGTGTTCCCAGTCGACGCCGATGAGCCGGGCGCCGAGGGTTTCTTCCAGGTTGGTCCAGGTCTTGGCCTCGGGGGCGATCGCCTCGCCCCAGCCGGTCATGCCACCGTGGTCGGTGAGCTTGACGAGCAGGGTCTCCTGGCGTCCGCCGAACGGCAGGACAAGCCTGAAGACCTCAAGCTCCCGCACTCGCGGCATGTACCCCCCTTTTATGACGCGGTTCCCTCCAGTGTGCCCGTCTTCGCGGACTGGGCAAAACGGGGGGCCAGGATGGCGCCGAGGATGGCGAGGCCGAAGGTGAAGGCGAAACCGGCGATGTAGGTCTCGTGGGTGGCGGTGAACAGGGCGCCGGTGACGGCGACCGCGACGACGGTGAAGACGGACTCGCCGACGCCGACGGCCGCGGAGTTGTTGCCCTCCTCGCCCTGCTTGGACATCTCCAGCACCAGCACGGAGAC
Source organism: Nonomuraea sp. NPDC050394 (assembly GCF_044459065.1). Lineage (NCBI taxonomy): Bacteria > Bacillati > Actinomycetota > Actinomycetes > Streptosporangiales > Streptosporangiaceae > Nonomuraea > Nonomuraea sp. NPDC050394. The sequence goes on from NZ_JBITIO010000003.1 coordinate 606,019, forward strand.
GGTCGGGTGCAGGGCGCCGATGCCGAGCCCGGAGATGGCCATGGCGACGTAGGCGACGGCCAGCGGGACGGCGTCCACGAGCACGAGGCTGACCAGCGCGATCCCGAGAGCGATCATGAGGGCGCCGCCGCGCAGGGCGAGCATGTTGCTGATGGTGCCGCGGCCCTTGAACCAGGAGCCGGTGGACCAGCCGAGCGCGCCGACGGTCAGGACGATGCCGGCGCCGATCGGGGACAGGCCGCGCTCGTTCATGAGCATGAGCGGGATGAGCACCTGGGAGGCGGTCAGGGAGCCGAAGGCCAGGCCGCGCAGGACCGGGGCGGTCGGCAGGCCGGGTGCGGCGCGCAGGGAACCCTTGAGCAGCAGCCTGGGCAGGGCCACGGCCAGGACGACGACACCGGCGAGGAGCAGGGGCATACCGGCCAGGCCGAGGGCGCTGCCGTACTGGATGAGCGCGGCGGCGACGGCGGTCAGCGCGGCCCAGGCGAGCTTGCGCCCGAGGCCGGGGGCGGGTTCCGCGGCGCCGGAGCGGACGTCGGAGCCGGCGGTACCGCGCCACAGGAGCAGGGCGGCGGGTACGACGATCACGGCGACGCCGAGGAAGACCCAGCGCCAGTCGACCCGCTCGACGACGAGTCCGGCGATGGCCGGGCCCACCATCGACGGGACCACCCAGGCGGCGGAGAAAAGGGCGAAGACCTTGGGGTGCATGGAACCCGGGTAGACCCGGGCGACCACCACGTACAGCGACACCTGGATCAATCCGGCGCCCAGGCCCTGGACGAAGCGCCCGGCGATGAAGATCTCCATCGTGGGGGCGAATCCGGCCAGCAACAGACCGGCGACGAACGTCACGACACCGGTGCCCATGGGCTGGAGGGGGCCGCGCACGTCCGACCACCGGCCCCCGAGGACGGTGGCGATGACGCTGGCGGCGAGGGTCGCGCTGAAGGCCAGGTTGTACAGGTCCATGCCGCCGAGTTCGCGGGCGACCACGGGCATCGCGGTGGCCACGGCCATCGCCTCGAACGCGACGAGGGTGACCAGCGCGACCAGCCCGAAGCTCAGGGAGCGGTACTTCCGCGAGATCACGCTTACTGGGGCAGGTGGGGCTTCAGCAACGGTTGTCATGACAGGCAACCTACGATCATCCCAGGTCAGGCACATCGGGCGCAGGACCTAGGCAATCCGGCCTAGGGCATGATCATGGCGGCGGGGCGGCCGGCTGACGGCCCTCGACCGCCGCCGCCATCAGCTCGGGGAAGGCGTCGGGCGTGCACGCGAACGCGGGCACGCCCAGCGCGGCCAGGGCGGCGGCGTTGTCGCGGTCGAACAGCGGCGTGCCCTCGTCCGACAGCGCCAGCAGCACGATCACCCGCACCCCCGCCCCGGTCATCGCCGCGACCCTGCGCAGCATCTCGTCCCTGATCCCGCCCTCGAACAGGTCGCTGAGCAGCACCAGGACCGACTCGGCCGGGCGTTCGATGAGCCCCTCGCAGTAGGCGAGCGCCCGGTTGATGTCGGTGCCGCCGCCCAGCTGGGTGCCGAACAGCAGCTCGACCGGGTCGTGCAGCAGGTCGCTGAGGTCGGCCACCGCGGTGTCGAAGACCACCATGCGGGTGCGCAGCGCCGGGATCGAGGCCAGCACCGCGCCGAACACCCCCGCGTACACCACCGACTCCGCCATCGAGCCGCTCTGGTCCACGCACAGCACGACGTCGCGCCTGAGCGAGCGCCGCTTGCGGGCGTGCCCGACCAGCCGCTCGGGCACCACGGTGCCGTGGTCGGGCAGGTAGTGGCCGAGGTTGGCGAGGATCGTCCGGTTCCAGTCGACATCGGAGGTACGGCGCGGCCGCCGCGTGCGCGCCACCCGGTCCAGCGCCCCGGCCACGGCCGTCCGCGTCCTGGCCGTCAGCCGCCTCTCCAGATCGCCGACCACCGCCCTGACCAGTGCCCGCGCCGACTCGCGCGCCTCGTCCGGCATCACCTTGGCCAGCGACAGCAGCGTGGCGGCCAGGTGCACGTCCGGCTCGACCGCCTCCAGCATCTCGGGCTCGGCCAGCAGCCGGGTCAGGTCGAGCCGGTCGATCGCGTCCTGCTGCATGACCCGCACGACTCCGGGCGGGAAGTACGTGCGCACGTCACCCAGCCAGCGGGCCACCCTGGGCGCCGAGGCCCCCAGCCCGCCCCGCTCCCCGCTCTCGTACAGCGACCCGAGCGCGGCGTCCATCCGGGCGTCGTCGCCGTGCAGGCCGAGGCCGGTGCCGTCCGCCTCGCCGCCGCCGAGCACCAGCCGCCACCTGCGCAGCCGTTCATCCACGGGCCCTCCCGAGTATCGTCAGCACGGTCCGCCCGGCCGCCGCCGCCCGCCGTTCGTCGACCTCCCGCACGGGCCGCCCGCCGCCCGCGCCCGACCGCACCCGCTCCCCGATCGCCCTGCGCTCCGGTACGGCGAAGCCGCCGAACGTCCGCCGCAACAACGGCAGCACCTCCGTGAACTGTTCACCGGACAGTCCGCTCATCCAGGCGTCGACCAGGCCCAGCAGCCGCGCGTCGTGCACCAGCAGCAGCCCGCCCCCGGCCAGGAACCCCTCGATCCACGCCGCCGCCCTGGCGGGCCCGCCGCCGCGCGAGGTCGCCCGCGCCAGCCGCCGTTCGGCGTCGGCCAGGGCGCCCGCGTCCAGCAGGATCCGCGTCAGCCGCCCCTCGACCAGGCCGTGCGCGCCGGGGGCGTCGCAGATGCCCAGGAGCGTGGCCAGCCAGCGTTCGCGGGCCGCCGGGTCGCCGAGCAGGTCGACCGCGGCGTGCACGCCGTCCACCTGCGCCAGCATCGCGCCCGCGGCCTGCCAGGACAGCCCCGGCAGCGCGGCGGGAAGACCGGCCCGGACGCGGTCCAGCATCGAGCGGGCGACCGCCGCCAGTCCCTCGGCCGGTGTCCCCCGTACGTCGCCGTAGCGGTGGGCGCGGACGATCGCCGGGAGCGCGGTCATCAGGTGCGTGATGTCGGCGTCCAGCGCGGCCCGCTCCGACAGGGCGGCGAGCACGCCGGGCAGCGCGCCGGGCAGCTCGGCCAGCAGGCATTTCTCGACCGTCGCCGCGAGCTCGCCCAGGTTCTGGCCGGTGGGCGCCAGGTCCAGCACGCGGCGGGTGGCCGCGGCCTCCACCGTGGTGCCCAGCGCCGCGGACTCGATCAGCGCCAGGTCGAACTCCGGCCGCCACTCCAGCCGCCAGGTCTCCCTGAACGTCCCTTTGCCCCGCGCCTCCCCCGGCACGCCCCAGGGCACGCCGAGCAGCCGCAGCCGGTGCAGCAGGTGGCTCCTGCCCAGGTCGAGCGTCTTGCGCAGATCCAGCTCCAGCTCGCGGACGGGCGGAGCGGCCCCCTCGTCCAGGCCGGCGGGGTGGAGGCGGAGGTGGCGCTGCTGCTCGCGCAGGTCGCGCCGCAGGGGTACGAGCGGTGCGTCGTCGCCCACGTGACCCAGGCGGTCGCCGACGACCATGCGGCGCTGGATCAGCGCGACCCGCAATTCGTCGCCCTCGCACAGCACCGCCCTGGCCGCCTCGGTGACCTCGCTCAGCCCCGGCAGAGGACGGCCGCGGAGGGCGGCCAGGCTTACGGCCAGCCGTACGGCCTCGATGACGTGCGCGGGCGACACGGCCAGTCCCTCCTCGCGCAGGACCGCCGCGGCCGCGCCCAGCCACCGCTCGACCGGCCGGTCGGCCACCGTGAACAGGTGGTGGTACCAGCCGGGCGAGCCGACCCCCGCGCCGTAGCCGGAGCGGATCGCGAGCCGCTCGTACGTCCACGGCACCCACGCCAGCGCCGCCTTCACCTTGGGCAGGCCGCGCAGCAGCGCGTCGTCGGCCTTCACGGGAGGCGGCGGCCCGGCCAGGGCGGGCACGTGCCAGGCGCCGCAGACCACCGCTATCCGCTCATGTCCCGCCTTGACGGTCGCGCGCAGGACACGCCGCATGTACGCCTCGCGCCTGGCCTCGAAGACGTCCGGCGCGTAGCCCTCCCGGAGCGCCGCCATGGCCTCGCCGATCACCTCGAACGGCGGCGCCGCGCCGGGCCGGTGCTCGACCACGTCCTCCCACCAGCGTTCCGGGTCGTCGTGCCCGGCGGCCGCGGCCAGCTCGCCGATCGGGTCGCGTACGCCCCGTTCGCCGCCGCCCTCCGGAGCCAGCAGGTGGGCGGCGGGCAGGTCGCAGAAGCGGATCGGGACGCCGTGGCGCGTGCCGTACAGGATGGCCTGCCATTCCGGCGAGAACACCGCGAACGGCCAGAAGGCCGACCGCGCCGGGTCGCCCGGAACGTGCGCGAGCAGCGCGACGGGCGGCTCGCACCCGGCGGCGAAGCGGACGAGCGCGTCGGCCTCGGGCGGGCCCTCGATGAGGATCGCGTCGGGCCGCAGCCGCGCCAGGCCCTCCCGTACGGCCTGCGCCGAACCGGGGCCGTGATGCCGGACGCCGAACACCTCGATCATGAGACCTCGCGGCAGGCCCGGTAGAAGTCATGCCAGTCCGGGCGTTCGCGCACCACGGTCTCCAGATACTCCCGCCACACCACCCGGTCGGCGGCCGGTTCGCGCACGACGGCGCCCACGAGCCCGGCCGCCACGTCGGCGGCCCGCAGCACGCCGTCGCCGAAGTGGGCGGCCAGCGCGATGCCGCTGGTCAGCACCGAGATGGCCTCGGCCGTGGACAGGGTGCCGCTGGGTGACTTGAGCTTGGTGCGGCCGTCCTCGGTGACGCCGTCGCGCAGTTCGCGGAAGACGGTGACCACCCGGCGGATCTCCTCCAGGCCGGTCGTGGTCTCGGGCAGTCGCAGGGAGCAGCCGAGCTGGGCGACCCGGCGGGTGACGATCTCCATCTCCTCCTCGGCCGTGGCGGGGACCGGCAGCACGACGGTGTTGAACCGCCGGCGCAGCGCGCTGGACAGCTCGTTCACGCCGCGATCGCGGTCGTTGGCGGTGGCGATGAGGTTGAAGCCGCGCTGGGCCTGGACCTCCACGTTGAGCTCGGGGACCGGCAACGTCTTCTCCGACAGCGCGGTGATCAGCGCGTCCTGGACGTCGGAGGGCATCCGGGTGAGCTCCTCCACCCTGGCGATGCGGCCCTCGGCCATCGCGCGCATGACCGGGCTCGGCGTGAGCGCCTCGCGCGAGGGACCTTCGGCCAGCAGACGGGCGTAGTTCCAGCCGTAGCGGACCGCCTCCTCCGGGGTGCCGGCGGTCCCCTGGACCAGCAGCGTGGAGTCGCCGCTGATCGCCGCGGCGAGGTGCTCCGACAGCCACGTCTTGGCCGTGCCGGGGACGCCGAGCAGCAGCAGCGCCCGGTCGGTGGCCAGCGTGGCGACGGCGACCTCGACGATCCGGCGGGCGCCCACGTACTTGGGGGAGATCCGGCCACCGTCACCGAGCACGTACGCGGTCACGGCCCAGGGCGACAACGCCCAGCCGGGCGGCCTGGGCCGGTCGTCCTCCTTGGCCAGCAGCGCCAGCTCCTCGGCGTACTCGTCCTCCGCATGGGCCCGCAGGACCGTCATGCGCCCTCCCTTCCCCGTTCTTTTGGCCCAAGCTCTTTTCGCCCAAGCTCTTTTAGCCCAAGCTCTTTCACCATCTCCGCCCGGAACCGCAGCACCTCGGCCACCTCGGCCGCGCCGCTCTGGTCGGCCAGCGGGTGCAGCTCCGGATCGACGCGTTCACCGGCGAGCCTGGCCAGCTCGCCGAGGTTCCAGGGCTGGGTGGCGGCGATCATGGCGATCTTGTTGAGTACGGCTGCCGCCAGCGCCGCCCCCCACGGCCGTTCGACGCCGCCGAGGACCATGATGAGCTGGCTGTCCATGTCCTGATTTTTCACGAACTCGGCGGCCAGTTCCTGCTGTTCGTCCGGCGGGAGCACGCCCAGCAGATCCGCGATCGGATCGTGCGCGAACATCGCCCGCGCCCACCCCGCCTCCCGCTGCAGCACCGCCGCCCGCACCCATCCCGCCTTGACCTCGGCGTCCCAGTCGGAGATCCGCAGCCCGAGCATCACCCGGGGCTCGGCCCACATCCGCAGCGGCGCCCGCGCCACCACCTGCTGCAGCCACCAGGCCCGCTCGCCGATCCCCCGCGGCGGCTTGGCCCGCACGCCGTCACGCTCCATCGCCGCGTCGCACTCGCGCGGCGGCCGTACCTCGACGCGGCCGCCGGACACCGCCAGGCAGGCCGCCGCCCGCCGCGCCATCCGCCCGGCCAGCCGGGAGTCCGGCAGTCCGGCCAGCAGGTTGGCCGCCGTCTGGCGTACCTCGCGGCGGCGGTCGTCCAGCGCGCGTTCAAGGAACGGCTCGTCGGCCATGCTCAGGCCGACGCCCAGCGCCTCGGTGAACTCCGCCCGATCTTCCGGCGTCTCCCGTTCCCACGTGCCTTCGAGCAGTTCCCGTGCCGCCGCCGGGTCGGCCGCCCTGACGGCCCGCAGGTGGGCGCGGCGGTCGGCGGGCGAGCCGTACTCCCAGCTCTCGCCGGTGGGCTCGTCGAGCAGGAACTCCCAGGCCGGGTTCCGCGCGGCCAGCCATCGCCCGCGGCGTCCGGCCAGCACGCCGAGCCATGCCCTGATCGAGCGGTCGCGCCTGCCGCGTTCGAGCAGGTCGGGCAGGACGTGCGGTGGCACCCTGCGTCCGCTCGCCGCCGCCATCGCCAGCCACTCGCCCAGCACGCGGCCGTGCTCACCGCCCAGAATCCGCCCGAGCCGCTCCGCCGCCCGCCACGGCACCGCCGCGCGCTCCTCCGCCTCCGCCGGCTCACCGTCCCGCGGGCTGAGTGCCACCTGCCCTGCCAGCCGCCGCACCACCTCGACCGCCGCGTCCCCCAGCAACTCTCCCCGGTACGGCCGGCGCGCCGTCCCCACCAGAGCGGTGGAGACCATCTCCTCCCACGCCGGGCGGCCCGCCGGTTCTCCCGTAGCCGGGCCGCGCGCGGGTTCCGGGCCGTTCACAGGGGCACCGGCCCGGCGTCGTCGTCCCACACCGTCAGCGGGCGCAGCCCGCGCGGCGTCCACTCGGCTGCCACCGTCACCGGCCCGCCACCGGAGACCGCGATCAGCCGCCACGGGTCGTGACAGGCGGGGTGCAGCGGCAGTCCCCCGAGGTCGGCCCGCCCCGGAACCACCCCGTCCAGCAGCAACGGCCAGGCGTCCGTCCAGGGATCGGCTGCCACCGCCCCGGCCACCTCCTCCAGAGCGGCCTCCACCGGCACCGCCCGGAAAACCTCCCCGGACTCCCGGCCGGGCGCGGGAAAGACGCCGCGAAGACCGGGCCCCACCACCGCGCCAGGCACGGGCGCGGCCACCCGCGCGGGAGCGTGCGGCCGGGAAGCGGGGCGCGCGGGCTCCGGCGCCTCCTGCCCGTCCGGCGCCTCCTGCCCGTCCGGCGCCTCCTGCCCCTCCGGCGTCTCCTGGCCGTCCGAGGGGTCGGCGATCAGGGCCCGTAAGGGGGCGGCGGCGGGGTAGAAGGCGAGGGCGGTCTCCAGGACGGCGCCCGGGGCCGGTGCCTCGTCCATGGGGTGGGCGGCGGGGGTGAAGGTCAGGATGAGGGCCGGGCGGCCCGTGGCCCGCCCGCGCAGCCATACGCGCCGGGCGGTCACGTGGTCGAGTGGCTCGTCCCGCACCCCGAGCACCAGCCACCGGTCATGGACGTGCGGCTCGGCCAGCACCTCCGCCCGCGAGGTCGTGAATCCGACCCGGGTCAGCACGGTCCGCGCCAAGGCCGGGGGCAGCTCGGCACGCCGCCGGTACGCCACGGCCAGCAGGTTGAGCAGGGCGTATTCTGACAGCAGCGCACCGGGCCAGCCCGCCGCGGCCCGCACCCGCTCCAGCCGCGCCACCAGCCCGGCCGCTCCGGGAGCCTGGGCGTCGACCAGCCGCTTGACCAGATCATCCCAGTCGCGATCCCCCGCCTGGCCCAGGCCGAGCCGTACCTGGTCACCGAGCCACCGCTCCAGCTCGGCCAGCCCGGCGGCCACTCTCGCGTGCCGCGCGGTCTGAGCTGGGGTTTCGGAGATCACTCGATGCAGGGTAGCGGGCGAGACCGACATTTCCTGGTAAAGGGACTGGCGTGACCGGGACCACACGTCTACTGTATTCAAAACTCAGAATACATCACGTGACATACCACCGGGAGCAACCCCGTGAAGAGAGCCATCGCCGGGCTATCACTCGTTCTCACCGCTTCCTGCGCCACCGGCGGCGTCCCGGCCAAGGAAGCGCCGAAGATCACTCAATCCGCGAACGCCAAGGTGTCCGGAAATATCGAGATCTGGTCGTGGGATGTCGCCGCCAAGGCGCTCCAGCGGCTGGCCCCGGAGTTCGAGAAGGCCAACCCGGGCGTCAAGGTCAAGGTGACCGACATCGGCTACGACAACGCCTACGACAAGATCACCGTGGGCCTCAAGTCGGGCGCCGGCCTGCCCGACATCATCACGCTCGAAGACACCGCCGTACCCGGCTACGCCGAGAACTTCCCCGGCGGCCTGGTCGACCTCACCTCGGTGGCCGGCAAGTACAAGGCCGACTTCGACCCGGCCAAGTGGCAGGCCGCCTCCACCGCCAAGGGCCTGTACGCCCTGCCCTGGGACTCCGCCCCCGTCGGCCTGTACTACCGCCGCGACTACTTCGAGAAGGCCAAGGTCGACCCCAGCTCGCTGGCCACCTGGGACGACGCGGTCAAGGCCGGCGAGAAGATCAAGCAGGCCACCGGCAAGCGCCTGTTCGTCTCCGACCTGACCACCGCCGCCGGGTTCACCACGCTCCTGCAGCAGCTCGGCCAGGGCTACTTCGTCGACGGCAAGGTCGCGGTCAACTCCCCCGACGCGGTCCGCGCGCTCACCCTGCTCAAGACGCTCAAGGACAAGGACCTCCTGCAGAACGAGAAGGGCTGGGACGGCCGCGTCACCGCCACCAAGCAGGGCAAGGCCGCCACCCAGCCGACCGCCGCCTGGTGGAGCGGCACGCTGACGGCCGACATGCCGGAGCTGTCGGGCAAGTTCGGGGTCGTCCCGCTGCCCGCCTTCGACGCCGGCGGCAGCCGTACCTCCGCCAATGGCGGGTCGGCGCTGTCGATCACCGCGCAGACCAAGAACCAGCAGACCGCCTGGGCCTTCCTCGACTGGATGCTCGCGAGCAAGGAGCGGCAGGTCTCGATGATGCGGACCGAGGCGCTCTTCCCCGCCTACCTGCCCGCGCTGAGCGACCCGCTGTTCGACGAGCCGCAGCCGTACTTCGGCGGCGAGAAGGTCAACCGCCTGTTCGCCGACCAGGTGAAGGAGATCCCGCCGGTGCAGCTGACCGGTGACGACAAGCAGGCGGAGGAGCTGCTGAAGAAGGCCGTCTCGGCCTGCCTGCTCAACGGCGAGGACCCCAAGGCGGTGCTCGACGGCGCGGCAGAGCAGCTCGCCGCCGCCACCCGGCGCGAGATCGCCTCGTGAGCTCCGTCGCGGTCGATGTTCCCAGGACCCGGCGCCGGTACGGCCGGCGTCGCCGTACCGTCGGATGGGTCTTCGCGGGACCGGCGGCGGCGCTGCTCGCGCTCTTCTTCGCCTACCCGCTGGCCGCGTCGCTGCTGCAGAGCCTGGAAGGCGGGTTCGGGAACTACGCGCGGCTGGTGCGCGACCCGTCGTTCCTGCGGTCGCTGGGCAACGCCGGGCTGATCCTCGTGGTCCAGGTGCCGGTCATGATCGGGCTGGCGACCGTGCTGGCCTACGTGCTCAACCAGTCGTGGCTGAAGTTCCGCGCGACGCTCCGGGTGGCGTACTTCCTGCCGGCGGTGACGACGCTGGTGGCGTACGCGGTGGTGTTCCGCGTGCTGCTGCGCACCGAGGGCGGGGCGGTCAACCAGTTCCTCGGGCTGCAGGTGGACTGGCTGAACGACCCGTTCTGGGCCCGGGTGGCGCTGATCGCGTCGCTGACCTGGCGCTGGGTGGGCTACAACGCGGTCATCCTGCTGGCCGGGCTGCAGGGGATCGGGCGCGAGCAGTACGAGGCGGCGGCCATCGACGGCGCCGGGCCGCTGACCGCGTTCCGGCGGGTGATCCTGCCGCAGCTTCGGCCCGTCGTGGTGTTCTGCTCGATCACCTCGACGATCGGGACGCTGCAGTTGTTCGACGAGCCGCTGGTGCTGACCGGCGGCGGGCCGGGCGACGCCACGCTGACGCCGATCCTCTACCTGTACCAGGTCGGCTTCAAGCAGTTCGACTTCGGTTACGCGGCGGCGATCGCGTGGGCGGTCGTGGCGCTGATCGGGGCGCTGTCCTGGCTGCAGTTCCGCTACTTCGGCTCGCGTACGTCCGGGAAGGAGCGCGCATGAGGCGGCTCGTGTGGGTGCTGGCGGTTCTGGGCGCCCTGGTGAGCGTGGTGCCGTTCTACTGGATGATCGTGGCGGCCACCCACGACGGCAGCGAGCTGTTCGCCTCCCCGCCGCCGTTCCTGCCCGGCGGCGACCTGCTGGCCAACATCGTCAAGCTTGAGGAGTCCGTGCACTTCGCCCGGGTCATGGCCACGAGCGTCTGGACCGCGATCGTCTACACCGCGCTCAGCTCGCTGGTGTCGGCGATGTGCGGGTACGGCCTGGCGAAATACCGCTTCCGCGGCCGGGGCCTGCTCCTGGGAGTGGTCCTGGCCACGATGATGGTGCCGTTCCAGGTGCTGCTGGTGCCGTTGTTCCAGATGATGGCCAGCATCGGCTGGGTCGACACCTACCAGGCGATCATCATCCCGTTCCTGGCCAACTCCTTCGGGATCTTCCTCATGCGCCAGGCGTTCCTCGACTTCCCGGACGAGCTTCTGGAGAGCGGGCGCCTGGACGGGGCCGGTGACATGCGGATCTTCTACCGGATCGTGCTGCCGGTGGTCCGGCCACAGCTCGGCGCGCTGGTCATCTTCACCTTCATGACGCAGTGGAACTCCTTCATCTGGCCACTGCTCATGCTCAACTCCGAGGAGCGCTACACCGTGCCGGTGGCGCTGAACCACCTGATCGGGCTGTCCCACGTGGACTACGCGGGGCTCATGCTCGGCGCGTTCCTCGCCACGCTGCCGCTGATGCTGGTCTTCCTGGTGTTCCAGCGGCAGTTCGTGGCCGGTCTGCTGGGGGGCGCCGTGAAGGGGTGAGATTTCCGGCATGATCGCATTTATGCCAGGTGTGGAGACGGCGGTCGTGGCGGCGGGCAAGGCCATCGCGGAACGCGCGATGCGCGAATGGCTCGCCGCCCGTGGCGCGAACCGGGACCGCGACGCGCAGCTCAAGGACATGATCCAGAGCGGCTTCCGCGACCGCCTGGCCCCCAGGAAGTTCGGCAACCAGCTCGAAGGCATGGCCATGGCCGTCGAGGCCCGGCTGCGCGACCTGGTCGAGCAGGAGTACCGCGGACTGGGCGAGGACGCCCGCTCCGCCGTACTCCTGGAGGTCGTCGAGTCGCTGCGCACGGCGGACCTGTCCGACGAGGCGCTGTTCAACGCCGACGCCGACCCCGCGCGGCTGGCCAGGCGCGTGCTCGACACCGTCGCGCCGCCCCGCCTCGGCACCACCGAGGACGCGCTCTACGGCGTGCTGCTGGCCGAGTGCGTGGCCTGCCTGGTCGGCATGATGCAGCAGCTCCCCCCGTACCTGCCGCGCGCCGCCACCGAGAACCTCGCCCGCCTCAGCGGCCTGGCCGAGGGCATGGAACGCGTCCTGGCCCGCCTGCCCGTCCGCACGCTCGAAGCCCCCGAGGGCTCCCAGGACGACCTCGCCTTCGAGCGGCACTACCTGGCCTTCCTCAGCCGCACCCTCGACGAGATCGAGCTGTTCGGCGTGCCCATGGAGACCTACCGCCCGCGCACCTCCCTCAGCGTCGCCTACATCTCGCTCACCGTCAGCGCCGACCACGAGCGCCGCCCGCTGGAACGCCTCGCGCCGTCGTCGCTGACCGGCCGCGACGAGAGCGAGCCCGGCAGCCGCCGCATCGAGTCCGCGCTCGGCCGCCTCACCCTGCTGCGCGGCGAGGCCGGGTCCGGCAAGAGCACGCTGCTGCGCTGGCTCGCCGTGACCGCGGCCCGCCGCGGCTTCACCGGCGACCTGGCCGCCTGGAACGGCCGCGTCCCGCTCATGGTCAAGCTGCGCAGCCACGCCGACGGCCGCCTGCCCGCACCCGCCGACCTGCTCGACGACGTCGCCCAGGAGGTCGCGGGACTGATGCCGCGCGGCTGGGCCGAGCGCGTGCTCGCGTCCGGCCGCGGCCTGCTGCTGGTCGACGGCGTGGACGAGCTTCTGGTACGGCACCGCAACGCCGTCCGCCAGTGGCTGTCCAGGCTCCTCGCGGCCAACCCGGAGCTGCGCGTCGTGGTGACCTCCCGGCCCGCGGCGGCGGACGTGCGCTGGCTGGCCGACGAAGGCTTCACCGCCGCCCTGCTGGAGCCCATGACCCCGCACGACCTCCGCGAACTCGTCCGCCAGTGGCACGTGGCCATGCGCGAGTGCCCCGGCCTGCCCTGCCACGCCGACGACCTGCCCTCCTACGAACGCGCCCTGCTCGCCCGCCTGGAGAGCAACCCCCACCTGCGCCTGCTGGCCTCCACCCCGTTGCTGGCCGCAATGCTGTGCGCGCTCAACCTCGACCGCCGCACCCAGCTGCCCCGCAGCAGGATGGCCCTGTACGACGCCGTCCTCACCCTCCTTCTGGACCGGCGCGACGCCGAACGCGGCATCCAGGACGACATCGTCCTCGACCCCGAGCAGAAGATCTGGATCCTGCGTGACCTGGCCTGGCGCGTGGTCTCCATGGGCCGTTCCGAACTGGCCAAGGCCACCGCCCTGCGCCGCATCGAGCAACGGCTGACCGGGATGACGCGCATGCCGTACCAGGCGGCGGACGTGCTGGAGTATCTGCTGCGGCGCAGCGGCGTGCTGCGCGAGCCGGTGCCCGGCAGGATCGACTTCGCCCACAAGACCGTCCAGGAGTACCTGGCGGCGGGCCAGCTCGTCGAGGACGACGACGTCGAGGCGGCCGTCGAACGCGCCCACCTGGACCAGTGGCGCGAGGTCGTCGTCATGACCGCGGGGCACGCCACCGGCCGCCTGCGCCGCGACCTGCTGCGCGGCCTCCTCGACCGGGCCGACGACGGCGGACGGCACACGCGGCGGCTGCGGCTGCTGGTGGCGTCCTGCCTGGAGACGATCAGGGAGATCCCGCTGGAGCTGCGCGAGCGGGTGGAAACCTGCCTGGCCGAGGTGATCCCGCCGCGCAGCGAGGACGAGGCCAGGATCCTGGCGGCGGCGGGCGAGGAGATCCTGCGCCGCGTGCCTGACGACCTGTCGGCGTTCACCCCGCTGCAGGCGGCGCTGACGGTGCGGATGACCGGCCTGATCAACGGCGAGGCCGCCGTCAGGAAGCTGACCGCCTTCGCCACCGACCCCCGGCGGCCGGTGCAGGCGGCGGTCGTGGACATGTGGCGCTTCTTCGACACCGACCGCTACACGCTGGACGTGCTCGCGGCGATCCCCGACCCACCGCGGATCGTCGTCAGCGACCAGCGTGAACTGCTGAACCTGCGGCACCTGAAACGGATGACCGCCCTGTGGGTCGACCGGAGGGTCGAATCGCTGGCCTTCCTGAAGGACATGCCGCAGGTCGAGTTCCTCGAACTGTCGGAGCTGGCGGGCGACCTCGGGCCCGTCCGCTTCCTGACGGGCCTGAAACGCCTGTGGCTGCGGACCGACAGGCCGCTGGACCTGACCCCCCTCCAGGGCATCGAGAGCCTGTTCGGCCTCTGGGTGTGGGGCGCGGTCCACGACCCCGATCTCGCCTTCCTCGACCGGCTCCCACGGCTCCAGCAGCTGGGCCTGAGCCTGCCCGGGGGCGAGTTCTCGACGGAGGCGCTGTCGCGGCAGACGGCGCTCAGGGTCGTCTCCTTCAGAGGAGGCGGGCAGCGTCTGCCCCCTGCGGCCTTCGCCCAGGCGCGCGAACTGTTCTCGATCACCCTGCGCGACGTCCACGGCGTCCCCGAGTGCCTGGAGGCCGTGGTGTCGGCGGGCCCGCCACTCGAATATCTGCGCCTCCACCACACCGACGTCACCGACGTGTCGATCATCGCCCGGCTGCCCACGCTCAAGCTGGTCAGCGTCCTGCCGGCCGACGGCGTGGACCTCACCCCGCTGACCGCCGTCCCCGGCCTCGTCGTGAACCCGGACTAGCATCGGTCCCGTGGATCTCACCCTGTACCCAGACGGACCGGCCACCCAGGTCGCCGGCGAGGCCGAGGCCCTGGCCCTGGCCGGCACGATGGACGGCCAGCTCGTCCTGGACGGCGACCGGTTCCTGCGCCGCGACGTCCATGGCAAGGCGGTCGCCTTCGTGCCCCGCCCGCCGGTCGCCGCCGCGCTCGACCTTCTCCCCCACCCCGAGGGCGGCTGGTACCGCCAGACCTGGAAGACCACCGTCCGCTTCACCCCCGGCGGCTACGACGGCGAGCGGGCCAGTGCCACGGGCATCTACTTCCTGCTGATGCCCGGCGAGGAGTCGGTCCCGCACGTGGTGCGCTCGGACGAGGTGTGGCTGTGGCACCGGGGCGGCCCGCTCGACCTGACCATCGGCGATCAGCACGTCGTCCTGGGCCCGGACGTCGAGAACGGGCAGGTCCCGCAGGCGATCGTGCCCGGCGGCGTGTGGCAGTCGGCCCGCCCGGCGGCCGATCAGGAGGTTCTGGTCAGCTGCGTCGTGTCGCCAGGCTTCGAATTCGCAGATTTCCGGGCATAAAAACAGCCATTCAACTTTGAACCATCCCTCAGCGGGAATCGTCGTGGGATGTGTGGACTCTCTCCGATGAGACGCTCATGGCGGGAATGGCATCGGGTGACACCGATGCGGCGGCCGCGTTCGTACGGCGCTTTCAACCCAGAGTGTACGGCTTGGCGCTGAGCGTGGTCGCCGACCCGTGCCTGGCGGAAGAGGTGGCCCAGGACGCCTTCGTCCGGGCGTGGCGGCACGCCGCCGCGTACGACCCCGGCCGCGGCCGGGTCGCGACCTGGCTCCTCACCATCACCCGCAACCTGGCGGTCGACGCTGTCCGGCTGCGCCGCGACCTGCCCGTGGACCCGTGGCGATTACCCATCCCGCCGCCCCGCCCCGACCCCGGCGCCCGAGTCGAACGCATCCACGAAGAACTCCTCGCCCTGCCCGCCTCCCAGCGCCGCCCGCTCGTCCTGTCGATCCTGTACGGCCTGACCGCCCAGGAGATCGCCGACCGCGAGGGCATCCCGCTGGGCACCGCCAAGACCCGCATCCGCCGCGGCCTGGCCCGCATCCGCACCGCCCTGACCACCACCCCCTGACCCCTCCGCGGTCGAGGGCCCTGGGGTGCCTGGACGCCTGAGCGGGCGGCTATGGACGGCCGGGGCCTGAGTGCCGGGGGCCCGAGGCTGTGGTCTGGGGGGCCGGGGCCGTTGGCCGCGGTGACGGACGGGCGGCAGGGCAGGGGCCTGAGGGCCGGAGCCGGTGGGTGAGGGTCGTGGGTTGGAGCCCGTGGGGTGAGGGCCGGAGAGCCGGGGTCGGGTGGGTGGTGAGGTGGAGGCCCGTGGGTGGAGGCCCGTGGGTGGGAGTCGGGTGGGTGGGATATTGGATTGCCGGTGAGGGGGATGGCGTGGTGGGATGCCGCCCTGTGACCGCACTGAGTGAGCTCCACCGCCCCGACGTCTACCCCCGCTCCTCCCGCTACGACCCCGCCTGGGTGGTCGGCCTGGACATGGGCCCGCATCCCCTGTGGCTCCTGGAGGACCTGTCCCGCGACCTCGACCTGAAGCCGGGCATGCGCGTGCTGGACCTGGGCTCCGGCATGGGGGCGACGTCGGTGTTCCTGGCCCGGGAGTTCGGCGTCGAGGTGGTCGCGGCCGACCTCTGGGTGGCGGCGGACACGGCGGCGGCCGTGTTCGCGGAGGCGGGGGTGTCCGACCGGGTGCGGGCGGTCAACGCCGAGGCCCACGCGCTGCCGTTCGAGAAGGAGTCCTTCGACGCGATCGTCAGCATCGACGCCTACGAGTACTTCGGCACCGCCGACGGCTACCTCGCCTACATCACGAGCTTCCTCAAGCCGGGCGGTCAGCTCGGGATCGCCACGCCCGGCATGACCGCCGAGATCCGCGACCTCGGCGCGATTCCGCCGCACATCAAGGCCCTGGTGGGCTGGGAGGCGCTCGCCTGGCACACCGCCGAGTGGTGGCGCTTCCAGTGGGAGATCACCGAGCTGGTCACGGTGACGTCCGCGCGCCTGCAGCCCGGCGGCTGGAACGACTGGCTCCTGTGGGCCCGCGCCTGCATGGAGCACCGCCCCGGCGACGCCGCCGGGCGGACGATCGCGATGCTGGAGGCGGACCGGGGCGAGTTCCTGTCGTTCGCGGTGGTGAGCGCCCGCCGTACCTGACGCTCGGTCTAGGAAGCGGGACGGGACTCCGCCATCCGGGCCTCGACCCGCGCCCAGAACCGTTCAGGATCATTGAGGTGCGGGTACGGCTCGCCCGGCGCCGGCACGCCGAGGAAGTCGCACAGCGGCGCCCATCCCGATCCCGGCCCGATCACCAGGAGCCGCTCGGACGGCACCGCCCGGCGTACCGCCGCGTTGTGCTCCTCGTAGACCGCGATGGCGTGGGCGCGGTCGGTGAAGCGGCCGGAGAAGAAGCCGTCCCAGATCATGGCCCGGTGGAACGCGGTGAACACGTCCAGGCCGGGCACGGTCCGCCTGGCCTCGGCCACCCGGGCGTCGGGCTCGGCGTCGCCGAACATGCGGTAGATGGTCCTGGACACGCTGGCGTACCACGCCTCGGGGTCGCGTTCGGTCAGGATCACCTTGGCGCCGGGGAAGGTGGTGAGGATCTCGGGCCAGAAGGCGGCGCCCGGCCAGTCCACGCTGGAGGCGTACCCGGCGAACACCGCTTGCCAGGACACCGGCTGCCCGGCCGCGGCCGCGCGCCACATGGGCAGCCGGTCGGGGTGGTCCAGGACGTGGCGGCCGTGGAAGCAGGGGCCGAGGCCGAGGCGTTCGAGCGCCGCTTTCAGCGACAGCGTGCCGGTCCTGCCGACGCCCACACCGATGACCTTCATCCCACCACCTGGTCCTTGGTCAGCGCGCCCGGCGAGTCGGCCCCGCACAGCGTCAGCGCGTTCTCCAGTTCCCCGCGCAGCAGGGACAGCACCTGGGCCACTCCGCCGGCCCCGCCGCTGGCCAGTCCCCACAGCACCGGGCGGCCGAGGGCGACGGCCGAGGCGCCGAGCGCGAGTGCCTTCACCACGTCGGTGCCGCGCCGTACGCCGCCGTCCAGCAGGAGGGGAACCCGGCCGCCGACCGCGTGGGCGATCACGGGCAGCCGGTCGATCGTGGCGGGGGTGGTGTCGAGCTGCCGTCCGCCGTGGTTGGAGACGATCAGGCCGTCCACGCCGCAGGCCACGGCCTGGGCGGCGTCGGCGGGGTGCAGAACGCCTTTCAGCAGGACGGGGAGCCGCGTCACGCCGCGCAGCCATTCCACGTGCTTCCACGAAATTTCGGGAGAGAGGGTGACCTGCCGGACGTTTCCGTCGCCCCGCATGTTGGCGCAGAAGATGCCCGGCGGCAGGTCGTGGAAGTCGTTACGGTCGCCGCGTTCGTTCCTGCCCAGCGCGGGTGAGTCCACGGTCACGACCAGGGCGCGGCAGCCGGCCGCCTCGGCCCGCCGTACCAGCGACTCGGTGAAACCCAGGTCGGGCTGGATGTACAACTGGAACCACAGCGTGCCCCCGGCCGCCGCGATCTCCTCTATGGTGATCGTGGACAGCATCGCGGCGATCATGATGACGCCGGCTTCGCGGGCCGCGCGGGCCGTGGCGGCCTCGCCCTCGTCGGGCCAGGCCAGCCGGTGGAAGGCGGTCGGCGCGAGCAGGACCGGCATCGAGGTCTCGCACCCCAGCACGCTGCCCGCCAGCCGGGGCGGGCCGTGGCCGCGCAGGATCCTCGGCACCAGGGCCAGCCGCCGGAAGGCCGCCTCGTTGGCCGCGAGCGTCACCTCGTCCTGCGCCCCGCTGGCGAAGTAGTCGTAGAACACCGGGTCGAGCTTCTCCCGGGCCACGTCCTCGAAGTCGCGCAGGTTGAAGACCTCCATGTGAGTTGTACGGATCACGGCAGCCCAAAAGATTCCGGTGAATCTCGGGACATATCGGCATTCGTAGAACCGGGTGTGATTGTTGTGGTCGCCACCCTCGGGGCACTCGCCGTCCTGCTGAGCCTGCCGTACTGGCTGCCCGGCGCCGTCACCAAGCTGCGCACGTGGCTGTTCGCCCGCATCAACGGCGCGGACGGCATCCCGGTACCCGGCGACCTGGTGGATCTCTCCCGCTTCATGGAGCTCTACGCGCACCCCGCCGCCGACGGCCGCAGCCGCGGCGCGGCGCTGTCGGACCTGTTCTGGTACTGGCTCTCGCCGGGGGCCGAGGTCCACCAGGAACACCTGGAACCCGGCCCCCGCTACAACGACGTCGCCCGCTGCACCCGCCGTATCCTGACGATGCCGAGCCGTACCGCCGACGAGCTCGCCACCGCCAGCCTGCGCGCCGCCCTCCCCCAGCAGAACGGCCTGGTACGGCTGCGCGACCTGATGATGCCGGTCTGGGCGGAGTTCTACCACCGGGTCGTGTTCGGCATCCCCTGCCCGCCAGGCGTCAGAGACCTCATCGTGGGCCACTCCGACGACGTGGTCACCTCGCTGAAGTGCTGCGGCCTGCGCCACATGGACCGGCGCCTGCGCCTGACCCGCCACCTGCGCGACACCCTCGGCCAGGTGCCGCACCCGCTGCCCGAGACCCTCGACGAGCGTGAGCGCGCCTACTACCTCCAGGGCACCTTCTTCAACACCGCGGTCGTCCAGAGCGCCGAGGCCACAGCACACGTGCTCATGGAGATCGCCGCCCACGGCGCCGACGGGCCACTGGAGGCGGTCATCGAACGGACCCTGCACGACTTCCCGCTGTTCGGCGTCGCGCACCGGATCACCTCGGCGGAGATCTGCCTGGAGGGCGCGGAGCCGATCCCGGCCGGCTCCGTGCTCTGTTTCAGCTATCCGGAGTTCCACCGCTCGGGCGGCCACATCCCGTTCGGGGTGGCGGCCAACCGGCCCTGCCCCGCCTGGCACCTGGCGCCGATCACCATCGGGGCCGTCGTCAGGGAGGTCCTGCGCGAACACGATCTGGCCACCACCGCCCGGCACACCCGCCCGCTGCCCAACCGCGGTCCCTGTCTGATGACCCCGCGCGGCCACCGGGTACGGCTGCGGCGGCTCGTCCTCGCCTGTCTCCGGCTGCGCGATCGATGGGAGGAGGTGTGGCGCAGCCCGCTCCAGCTCGTCCTCGGCACGTACATGGTCTGGCACGCCAGGCGCCTGCGCCTGTGCGAGCGCCACTTCGAACAGGAGAGGAACACCTCCCATGACCCTGCGCGCCACCGCGACCACGCCGGCTGAGCGGCCCACGGCCCGCCGGTGGCTGGTCGTCCCGGTCAGCGTGCTGGCCGGCTTCCTGCTGACCGTCGTGTGGTCGGCCGAGTTCGTCGACCAGACCATCGGCGCGAGCGTCGCCGACACCCTCCTCGGCCACGACGCCTCGGAAACCCCGATCGCCGGCATCCTGTCCGGCGTCGTCTTCGCCTTCGTGACCGGGCTGGCCGGCACGTTCACCGCCTGCAACATCGCCGCGATGGGCGCGGTCGCGCCCCTGGTGGGCGCCGGCAGCTCGGCGGGGGCCCGGATGGCGCGCACGCTCAAACCGCTCGGCTGGCTGGCCGTGGGCGTGCTGGCGGTGTCCGGCGTCTACGGCTTCGTGGTGGGCCTGGCCGGCACCGCCATGCCGCAGTTCGCCAACTCGCCGCCGGCCGGCGGGCTGCTCGCGCGCAACATCCAGTCGATGGTCACCTTCGGGGTGATCGGGCTGATCCTGGTCTTCCTGGGGCTGGCCGCGCTCGGCCTGGTCAGGGATCCGCTGGCCCGGCTGGAGCGGCGCTTCCCGAACGCGCGCATGCTGGTCATGGGCGCGCTCATCGGCGCCTTCCTCATCGGCCGGCCGTTCGGGCTGTTCCGCCAGCTCTTCCGCGACGCCGCCGTCAGCCACAACCCGCTCTACGGCGCGCTGGCGTTCATGCTGCAGTCGCTCGGCAACATCGTCGTCATGGCGGTGCTCGTGCTACTGCTCGCCCTCGCGCTCGGCGGCCGGGCACAGCGCTGGCTGGGCGCCAGGCCGGGACGGATGGCCATCATCACCGGCACGGCGTTCATCGTCGCGGGCTCCTTCACCACCCTGTACTGGGTGGGCAGGCTGCTCGGCCGCTTCGAGATCATCTGGTGGCCGACGGCCCCGTGGGTCTGAGCGCACGTTTGTCCGGCTTGCCCGCCGCGTTCAGCGGGACCTCCCGGATGACGGTGATGCTCCTCGGTGTGCTGGCCGCGCTCAACGCCTCGGGCACGAGCGCGGCCAGCGCGCCGAGATCGGGCGCCCGCCCCGCGGCGGGCACCACGAAGGCGTGCACCGCCTCACCGGTCTCCCGGTCCGGCGCGCCGACCACGAACGCCTGCTCCACGTCGGGATGCGCGGCCAGCACCCGCTCGATCGCGCCCGCGTAGCAGACCTCCGCGCCGACGATGATCACGTCGCGCGTCCTGCCGGTCAGGTGGAGCAGCCCGTCGCGGTCCAGGAAGCCGAGGTCGCGGGTGCGCAGCCAGCCGTCGTGCAGCACCTCGCTCGTCAGCTCGGGCGCGCGCCAGTATCCGGCCATCATGTGCGGGCTGCGCACCCACACCTCGCCGTCCGCGCCGTGCGGCACCGGCCGCCCCCCGCCGTCACGCAGGCTCACCTGTACGGCGGGCAAAGGCCGCCCCACCGCCCCGGTACGGCCCGCCGCCACGTCATCCGGTGTCAGCATGGCGATCACGCCCGCCTCGGCCTGGCCGTACCCCTGCCAGATCACCGGCCCGAGCCGGTCGGCGGCCCGCTCCAGCAGCGACGGCGCGGCCGGCGCGCCCCCGAGCACCAGCGCCCGCAGGCCGCGCAGATCGGCGTCCTGGTCCAGGAGACCGCCCAGGACCGGCGGCGCCATCATCGTGGCGGTGGCCCGGTGGGCGGAGATCGCCTCGGCCAGGGGCAGCTCGGGGATGATCGCGACGCCGCCGGCGACCAGCGTCCTGCCCAGGTACGTCATCATGACCGGGCTGGCGAGGCTGGCGTGGATCAGGCAGCGCTCGAAGTTCGCCATCAGCGCCTTCAGCGGCGGCGGCCAGGCGGCGGGCCGGTAGGCGAGGCTGTAGGCGCGGTAGGTCTGGACGGGCGCCTTGGGACTGCCGGTGCTGCCGCTGGTGAACGTGAGCCGGGCCAGGTCGTCGGGCCGCGCGCCCGCCTCGGCCGCGCCTGTGGCTGAAGAACGGGCGGATCCGGCGGCCACCTCGTCCACCTCGGCGCCGGTCAGCACGGCGTCGAAGCCCGCCGCCCGCGCTTCTGCCGTCCGCACCGGGCCCCAGCCGGGACGGGCCATGCCCACGAGGCAGCCGAGCGCGTGCGCGGCCAGTTGCGCGGCGTAGACCTCGGGGGTCGAGGCGGCGACGACCAGGACGCTGGAGCCGGGGCGCAGCCCGCTCGCCCGCAGGCCGTCGGCGCACCGCGCGACCAGCCCGAGCAGTTCCCCGCGGGTGACCACCCGCTCGCCGTGCTCGATGGCCGTGCGCGCCGGCGCGCGCTCCAGCGCCTCCAGAACCGGGCCGGGGAAGAGCATCGTCACTCCAGGTGTGAGGGCGCGCGCCCCGGTGGACCGCCACAGCACCCGGGGACGCGCGCGCACGGCCGTCTCCCCGCACACACCCCTTCGAGGAACGGCACCCCAGCCGTTTTCCGGGAAGACGGTCGTCCGGTTATACGCATCCGGACAGGTCCAGAGATTCGCCTTCGCAGTAATACGAACCAGGACATCGCCGGACGTTCGCCAGGGCTTGGGAAAATGTGCGGCAGGATGATTGTCTTTGCGGAGGAACTACGAGGAGGTCATCGGTGACCCGTCAGATTGTCTCCATTGTCGGGGGTAAGGACGTCCCCGCCACCAGCACCTACAGCTCGGGCAACCCGGCGCGCACCGGCGAGGTCGTGGCCACGGTGGGCCTCGCGGACGCCGCCGCCTTCGCGGCCGCCTGCCGTACCGCCAAGGAGGCGCAGCGCGAGTGGGCCAAGGTGCCGGCGCCGGTGCGCGGGCGGGTGATCGCCTCGATCGGGCGGCTGGTGGAGGCCAACGCGGAGGCGCTGGCGCGGCTGGTGACCGAGGAGATCGGCAAGCCGTACAAGGAGTCGCTGGGCGAGGTGCGGGAGATCGTCGACACCTGCGACTTCTTCCTGGGCGAGGGGCGCAGGCTGTACGGGCAGACCGTGCCGTCGGAGATGCCGGACAAGAACCTGTTCACCTTCCGCAACCCGGTCGGCGTGGCCGCGGTGATCACCGCCGGGAACTTCCCCGTCGCGGTGCCCTCGTGGTATCTGGTGCCGGCGCTGCTGTGCGGCAACGCGGTGGTGTGGAAGCCCGCCGAGTACGCCGCCGCCTCCGCGCACGCGATGTACCGGCTGTTCGCCGCCTCCGGCCTGCCCGAAGGCGTGCTCAACATCGTCTTCGCCGACGGCAAGGAGACCTTCGAGGGCCTGGACCTCGCCCTGACCGAGGGCACCGTGCAGAAGGTCGGCTTCACCGGCTCGTCCGAAGTGGGGAGGAAGATCGGCGAGCTGACCGGGCGCCACCTGCAGTCGGCCTGCCTCGAACTCGGCGGCAAGAACCCGATGGTGGTCATGCCGGACGCCGACCTCGCCCTGGCCGTGGAGGGCGCGCTGTTCGGCGGCTTCGGTACGGCCGGCCAGCGCTGCACCAGCCTCGGCACCGTCATCGTGCACGAGAGCGTCCACGACGAGTTCGTCGAGCGCTTCGCCCGCGCCGTCTCCAACGCCAAGATCGGCGAGCCGATGGGCGACGTGCTGGCCGGGCCGCTGCTGGATGAGAAGTTCGCGGTCCGCTACGAGGAGTTCCTGACCTGGATCCAGCCGCACCACGAGGTCGTGACCGGCGACACCGGAAAGATCAGCAAGGAGAGCCCGCACCACGAGTTCACCGGCGAGGGCGGGCTCTACTACCACCCGGTGGTGGTCGACGGCGTGCGTCCCGGCGACCGGCTGTTCCTGGAGGAGACGTTCGGCCCGATCGTCGGCGTGACCACCTTCCAGACCATGGACGAGGCCATCGAGCTGGCCAACCTGCCCGGCTACGGCCTGTCGAGCTCCATCTACACCACCGACGCGAAGAACGCCTTCCGCTTCCGCGAGGGCGTCTCGGCCGGCATGGTCAGCGTCAACAACTCCACCAGCGGCGCCGAGGCGCACCTGCCGTTCGGCGGCAACGGCAAGTCGGGCAACGGCAGCCGCCAGTCCGGTATGTGGGTGCTTGACCAGTTCACCCGCTGGCAGGCCATGAACTGGGACCATTCCGGACGTCTGCAAAAGGCCCAGATGGACGTGGCAGATATCACTCCTGACCTGGACTTCCGCCTCCCCTAGGCAACATTCCCTCCGGAGCCTCACAATGTTGCTCCGGAGGGATGCACAGTGGGCTCACGACAGCACCTCGACGGCCTCGCGCGGTCGGCACGATCCCTGCAGGACACGGTCGGTGAGCTCCATGCCGCGCTGACCGCGGGCAACGAACGCCGGGCCGGCTACGCCCGCGACCGCCTCGCCGAACAGGCCCGCGCCGCCCTGGGCGAAAGCGGCGAGTACGGCTTCGAAGCACCCCGCCCCGGCTCGCACACCCCGGCCCCGGACCCGGACGACCTGCTCGCCGAGGCCGTACGCGACCTGGCCCTGTCCCAAGCCCTGATCTCCGCCGCAGCCGGTCTCGGCGAGACCAACACAGGAGAAGGCGGAGGCGGAGGCGCGGCCGATGGCAGCGGAGGCGCGACCCTGGACGGCGGAGGAGCCGGGACCCGCGACGGCGGAGGCGCAGGCGGTGTCGGTGGCGGCGGGGGTGGGGCGGGTGGTGAGTTAGGGCGGTTGCGGGTGGCCGGGGACTCTCTCGGGCGGCTGGCCACGGCGCTGAAACCCCCGGACCACTTCGGCTTCGAGGCCGCCACGAACGCCTCCCCCGACCTGCCCACCGCGATCGCCACCCTCCGCCAGGAGGCCGCCACCTGCCTGGACCGCATCCACGAACGCTCGGCCGGCGTGGCGGGCGCCGCCCTCGCCAAGATTCCCGTCGTGAGCACGGTCACCACCACCGCCCGGGAGATCCTCGACAAGCTCGGCATCGGCGCGCTCACCGGCACCCTCACCAAACTCGCCGCCCGCACCCTGCACAAGGCGCTCACCGCCCTGCACCGCCTCATCCCCGCCGCCGCCCTCGACCGGGTCAACGCGGCCGTCTCCCGGCTGGCCGACGGCCTGGACCAGGACAAGGCGGCGGGCCCCCTCCTGGTGTCCGCGCTGCTCGGGACCGACGGCGTCAGATCCGCGCTCGACGAGCGGCTCGCCCGCGACGCCCTGGACCGTGCCAGGCTCGACGGCGCCCGCGCCGACCTGGCCGAGCTCGGCGACCGCTTCGGCAGGCACATGGACGTTCTCGCGATCGCAATCACGGTCAGCACCGGCCTGGTCGCGTGGCTGGCCACGCCACTGGCCGCGGGCGCGGTGGCCGCGCTCCTGCTCGGCGTGGTGCTCGTGCTGGCCGCCGACTACGCCGACGCGTGGTCCCTGCCGGTGGCCGTACGCGGGGTGCGTACCGTGGTCGAGGACGCCACCGCATGATCGATGACCACGTCAGCGCCGAGATCGACGCCCTCGACCAGGCCGCCGGCCTGGCCCTCCGGTCAGAGCCCGGCACCGCGACCGCCCGCTCCATCAGGCACCACGCCGACGACCTGATCCTCGAACTGCGGGAGGTGCGCGACTGGGCCCACCTGCGCCACCTGCGGGAGAAGACCGAGCGGCTGCGGGTCGAGGCCCTCGACTACGCGCAGGCCGTCCTGCTGCGCCGGTACGCGCTCGGCGACGACGGGGGCGCCGCCGAGGCGCTGGTGAGCTTCCTGTGCGAGCGCGCGGGCGTCCCCGCCCACGTGGCGATCGCCGCGTGCGCGCGCTCGGAGTCGTACACCAGAACCTCCGACATGCTCCGGCTGCCGCCCTCCCCCGACGCCTGGCACCTCCCGGTCCTCGCGCACGAACTCGGCCACTACGTCATCCGCGAGGTGGGCCACGTACGGGACAAGGACGAGCGGCCCCTGCTGGAACGGGCCGACAGCCGGCACCGCGAAGAGCTGATCGCCGACTGCTACGCCACCTACGCCCTCGGCCCCGCCTACCCGCTGTCATGCGTGCGCCTGCGCATCGACCCGGAGGAGATGGACCTGACCGGCCCGTCCCACCCGTCGTGGCGGATACGCGTGCACACGATGACCGAGATGCTCATGGCGATGTCGGACAAGCACGGCAGGACGTACGCCCGCGCCGTCGAGACCATGATCGCACCGGCCTGGACGGCGCTCACCGGCGAGAACGGGAACGCCGAACCGGAGCACCGGTCCCCCCTTCCCGCCGCGGCCGTCTTCGACCTGCTGGAGCGTCACCTGCCCCGCGCCCGGTACGAACCCGGCGGCATGGTCGGCGCGGCCGAGCGCGCGCTGACCGGCGAGGAACCCCGGAGCCCCGGCATCACCCCGGCCCACGTGCTCAACGCCGTCTGGCGCCTGCGCCTCGACGGCAGGGCCACCGGGGAGACCGGCGCCCGCGCCCTGGCCATGCTCGCCCGGGGCGGCTGACGTGGACGGCAAGCTCATCCTGATGATCAGGCTCGACTGCCTGCTGGCCGACCTGGACCGGATCAGCGGCGCGGTGACCGACGCGATCCGCAAGCGCGAGCACATGCGCGAGGTGATGGACGCGCTCCAGGAGGCCGAGAACGCCGTCGGCGAGCTCGCCAGCAACGCCGCCCCGATCAAGCAGGAACTGGCCAGGCCGGGCAAGGGACGGCTCGGCGACCTCGGCAACCGGCCGCTGACGACCAGCATCACCGACCTGGACGGCCACATCCGGGCGGTCGAGGACGGCGTCGCCAGGATCCGCGAGACGATCGAGCCGCTCAGCGACCGGATGGTGGAGCTGGAGAAGCAGACCGTGCTGGAGGAGGACCTGCGGGCCGCCACCGGGAACCTGCGCTTCGAGGCGGAGAAACTGCGCGACCGGCTCGACTCCGACGGCGCCGACCTGCCCGAGTTGTGGCGCGGGTACGCCGAGTTCGTCAAGAAGGAGGCCGAGCCGGTCTACGACAACTACGTCGAGTTCGTCGCGGGCCTGGCCATGCGCGACAGCGCCGTGGAGGACAGCGTGTGCACGGTGACCGACCACCTGCTCACCCGGATGCTCGGCCCGCACCAGGCTCTGTCCCTGCCCTCGCGGACACCGGCCTTCAGCATGCGCGCGGTCATCAAGCTCGGCTTCCCCGACTGGAACATCTGGGGCGTCCCGCTGGCGGCCAGGGAGGCGGGGGCCAGCGTCGTCAAGCACGCCGCCGACAAGGCCAGGATGCTCAACGAACTGCTCGCCCGGCCGCCGACGCCGTACGCGGCCCGGCTGGCCGAGGACGCGCTGGCCGCCTTCATGCTGGGCCCCGCCTACGCCCGCGCCATGTTCACCTTCCGCCTGCATCCGAGCGCGCCCTCGGCCTCGAACCTGCCGCCGGACACCCTCAGAGCGCAGATGATCCTGTCCATGCTGCGGCTGGCCGGCCCCGCCGACGGCCAGGACGCCTTCGCCGAGGAGGTGGACCAGCTCGAGGACTTCTGGACGGACCTGCTGCGGCAGCTCGGCGTCCCCCCGGAACCCGTCCTCGATCCGGACTTCTGCCGTCACCTCCACACCGCCCTGCACCGGGACCGCTTGCGCGGCTTTTCCGCCAGGAACTGGGCTGACGTGCAAACATGTGCCGACCACCTCCTCCTCGGGGACACCCTGCCGCCCCTGACCCCCGTCGACCGGGTGGTGATCCTCCTCAACGCGGGCTGGGTGGCCAGGCATCGGGACCCCCTCCACACGAACGTGATCGCCGGCCGGCTCATGCACCACCTCAAGCACGACGGCACGGGCCGCTCCCCGGATGCCAGGAGCGGCGGCCGCCCGCTCACCACCCGAACCCCCAGGGGAACATGATGACGTCACACCACGTGGCGATGGCCGAGCTCTGGCGTAACCGCCGGCGCGCCGACCTGGTCCCCGACACCGGCGACCTGTCGCAGCAGGTGGGCTGGCTGCTGGCCGGCCTGTGGCTGGAGCACTCCGGCGGCCTGGCCGAGCGCGCCGCCGCCCTGGAGGACACGCTGCACGCCGCGCTCAAGGCCCGCTCCGCGCACTGGCACACGGAGCTGAACGGCCTGCTCGGGCTCGTGCTGATCGCCCGCGGCATGCTGGCGCGCGAGTCCGGCGACCACGCGGCCTCCGGCGACCTGTTCGCCAGGGCGCTGAAGCTCTCGCCGCCGTCGTTCTCACCACCTCTGTACGCCTTGGCGATGCTGCACACCGGCCGCCGCGAGGAGGCGGCGCGGATCGTGGCCGAGGGGGGCGACGCCGAGAGCCCCTACACCGCCTACGCACAAGTGCTCCTGGCCGAGACCGGCGACCCGTATGCCGCGCTCGACCTCGCCGACCGCGCCTGCGCCCGGTGGGAGGGCGACGTCAGGCTGTCCAGGCTCCGGCTCGGCCTGGCCGAGCGGCTGGGCAAGCTCACCTCCGCGGCCTGGCGCGACCTGGGCGGCGCGCTGCTGGCGGCCGACCGCCACGAGGAGGCGATCGAGGCGCTGCTGCGGGCCGACCGCGACGACCCGGACATCCCGGAGTGGCTGTCCATCGCCTTCCAGAGCATCGGCGACGACGAGAGCGCGGCCGACGCGGCGACCGAGGCCGCCCGCCGCCGGCCGGGCGCGGCGCTTCACCTGGACGCCGCCGACGCCTGCGCCAGGGCGCGCCGCCGTCCCCAGGCGCGCGAGCACGTGGACGCCGCACTCGGCGCCGAGGACGACCACGTCGTCCGCTTCGCCGCCGCCCAGATCCTGCTCGGCACCGGCGACATGGACCGGGCGCTGGACCTGGTCCGCGCCATCCGGGCCGACCTGCCCGACGACCCCAGGGCGCTGATCGTGGAGGGCATCGCGCTGTTCGGCGTCGGCCGGGTGCGGGAGGCCGAGCTGACCCTCGGCACGGCGGCCTCGCTCATGCCCGACGAGCCGGTCGTGCTGCGTCACCTGGCCGTCGCCCGCCTCGATCTGGGCCTGCTGGAGGAGGCCGCGCCGCTGCTCGACCACGCCCTGGAACTGGACCCGGACGACGGCTGGATGCTGGCCGTACGCGGCGACCTGCGCAGGCGGCTGATGGACCTGCCCGGCGCCAGGCGGGACCTCGACCGGGCCGCGAGCGTGGGCTTCGAGAACGCGTGGACCCTGCGCGCGCAGGCCCAGGTCGCCGAGGCCGACGACCCGGCGCAGGCGCTGCGGCTGCTGGACCGCTCGCTGGAGCTGGACCCGGAGGACGCCGCCGCGCACGCCGCCCGCGGCAAGATCCTGCACGGGCTGAAACGTGTCCCGGAGGCCGACGCCGCCTTCCGCAGGGCACTGGAGATCGACCCGCTCGACCCGCGGGCGCTGACGAAGCTGACCGAGTTCTGGCTGCCGGAGCTCCCCGTCGCCGACGTCACCGACCTCAGGGAGTCGGTCGAGCAGGCCATCGAGCGCACCCCCGACGACATCCCGCTGCGCTGGGCCTACAGCGAGATCCTCAGCGTGCAGGAGCAGGCGAAGGACGCCCGCGACGTGGCCAGGCACATCACCCGCATGCAGCCGCGCGACGCCGAGGACCACCGCCTGCTGGGCCTGGCCTACAGCAGGCTGGAGGAGCGCGAGGCGGCGGTGGCCGCCTTCCGCGCGGGCATCGAACTCGCGCCCGGCTACGCCGACCTCCACGCCCACCTCGGCGTCGAGCTGGGGCTGGCCGACCGGCGCGAGGAAGCCGAGCGCGAGCTGGCCAAGGCCGTCGAGCTCAACGAGGACTATCCGTTCGCGCGGGCCAGGCTCGGCAACGCACTGCTGGCGCTGGGCCGCTTCGAGGAGGCCGAGCCGCACCTGCGCAGGGCGATCGAGCTGTGGCCAGGGGCCTCGGACCCGCTGCTCGACCTGGCCGAGGTGCTGCGCATGACGCGCCGCCCCGAGGAGGGCCTGGAGCTGGCCGAGCAGGCCGTACGGCTGCAGCCGTCCGCCTTCGCGATCGGCTCGCGGGGCCAGCTCTACTACACACTCCAGCGGCTGTCCGAGGCCAGAGCCGACCTGGAACGCGCGATCGAGATCGACCCGGAGCTGTCGTGGGCGCGCGGCACGCTGGCCGAGGTCTACCGCATGACCGGCGACCTGGACGACGCCATCGCCCACGCCACCCGGGCCATCCCCCAGTCCGACGACAGCAGGTGGCTGCTGTCGGTACGCGGCGCCGCCAAGTTCGCCCAGGGCCGCTACGCGGAGGCGGAGACCGACCTGCGCGAGGCGGCGGAACTGCGCCACCCGGCCGAGCCGGTCGACCTGCTGGCCCTGGTCATGCTCCGCAACACCCTGCAACGCCTGGGCAGGGGCGAGGAGGCGGTGCGGCTGCTGCGCGGCCACGCCATGACCGGCACCGTGGTCAGCAGGGAGGCCGATCCCCAGGTGGTCGTGCACTACTCCGAGGCGCTGCAGTACGACGGCCGCCTGGACGAGGCCAGGGAGGTGCTCAACCAGGCGGTCCGGGTCTGGCCCGAAGACCCGGAGATCCATTCGGCGCAGGCCTGGCTGGAGGCGGCCACGGGGCGCTACGAGGCCGCGCTGGAGGCCGCGGGCCGGGCGGTGGAGCTGGCGCCGGGCAACGCCGAGCGGCTCTACGTGCTCGGCTCCATCCAGCGCACCGCCAGGGACCCGCTGTCGGCCATCAGAAACCTCACCCGGGCGGTGGAGCTGGAGCCCGACGCCGCCTGGATCTGGGCGGAGCTGTCGATCACGCTGTCGTACGTGGCCGCGTGGGACCTGGCGATCGAGGCTGGCCTGGAGGCGACCGCGCCCGGCCGGCAGGTGACCGCCTACTGCGAGGAGATGCTGGCCTGGGCCTACCGCTACCGGGAGACGCCCGACCTGGACGC
Organism: Nonomuraea sp. NPDC050394; assembly: GCF_044459065.1. Taxonomy (NCBI): domain Bacteria; kingdom Bacillati; phylum Actinomycetota; class Actinomycetes; order Streptosporangiales; family Streptosporangiaceae; genus Nonomuraea; species Nonomuraea sp. NPDC050394. The sequence continues at coordinate 636,250 of NZ_JBITIO010000003.1, forward strand.
GGCGCTGGCCGCCTACGACCGGGCGCTGGCGCTGGACGCGGGCTCCACCGGGGCGCTGGCGGGACAGGGTGACACGCTCTTCTCGCTGGGCGAGCGGGAGCGGGCGGCCGCGTGCTACGAGGCGGTGCTCGACGCGCTCAGCCCGTACGATCCCGACCACCTGTCGACCAGGGGGTGGTGCCTGTACCGGCTGGGCCGTTACCAGGAGTCGCTTGACTACTACCAGCAGTATCAGGCGGTCAAGCCGGACCGGCCGGGCTTCCTGCTGTTCGACCTGGGGCTGCTGGCCTGGGCCGAGGGCGACGACGAGGCGGCGAGGACGGCGTACGACCATGCCCTGGAGCAGGCGTTCCAGGAGGCGCCGCCGCGTACCCGCGGGCTGATCGAGGTGGCGATCCGGGACCTGGAGTCGGACCGGCGCGGCAACCCGGAAACGCAGCGTGCGCTGATTGCCCACCTTCATGGGAAACGCGCGGATCTGCCCAAATACGAACCACCACCCCGGCTCTAGATCCTTCTACCTCGGAGTAAGAAAGCCACTCCGCCGGGAATGGGCGGGCTTTCCGGCGAGTCAGGGTCGTGGCACGATAACGGCGCCTTCGATTACGGGGAGAAGCCGATGCGTGACGATCTGACACTACTCGCCGCCCAGCAGACCCTCCGCCTGCGCGCCGGCTTCCCATGCCGGTGGAGCGTCTGGACGGCCGACGGCCGGGGCTGGTACCCGCACGGCACCTCACCGGCCAGGGACATCGACGGCCTGCCGTACTTCCACGGCGACGACGTCGTGCTGGAGGTGCCGTCGAGCCGGCTCACCGTCAGGGCGGCGCGCGGAATGGAGTACGGCCACGCCGAGACCACGCTCACCCCCGGCGCGGGCGAGACGCTGGTGGAGCTGGCCCCGCCGCGCATCTACGACGCCGCCGCCCGCGGCTGGTACGGCGGCGACCTGCACGTAAGGCTCAACCGCCCGCCCCAGTGGGTGGCCGACTCACAACACGGCGAGGACCTGCACGTCGTCAACCTGCTCGCGGGCGACGGCGACACCGAAGACCTCTGGGCCGGCCGCAACCTGCCCTGGTCGGACGCCACCCACGTGGCCCGGGTGGGGCTGGCGCAGGACGCGCCGAGCGTCCCGTCGGGCTCGGTGGACAAGCTGCGCGAGCGGGGCGCGCTGATCGGGTACGCCAACGCCTTCCGCGGCCCGGTCGAGACGCCGGAGCAGTTGTTCGACGGCGGCTACCCGATCTACGACGCCCGCATGTCCGTCGTGGACGCGGCACTGGGGCTGGTCGACAGCTTCTCCTCGGCGATCGGCTCCGACCGGGCCTACCGGCGGCTGATCGGGGCCGGCAACCGGGTGGCCGCGGTCGCCGGCACCGCGGGACGCCTCGGCCCGATCGGGGGCGAGCGCACCTACGCCCACGTGGACGGCCCGCTCACCGCCGAGTCCTACGCCCACGCGGTACGGCACAGCCGTACCTTCGCCACGACGGGCCCTTTCCTGGAGCTGTCGGTGGAGGGCGAGCGTCCGGGCGCCACGATCGATCTGCAGGCGGGCACCCGGGTGCGGGCGGTGGCGCGGGTGATCGGCCCCGGCGTGCAGCGGGTGCGGCTGCTGACCGCCGACGGCGAACTGGCCTCGGGCCCGCCGAACGAGGTGTCGGCCGAGTTACGCGTGGACTGGCCGACGTACGTGGTGGCGGTGGCGGAGGGCGGCGGCCTGGTGCGGGCGCATTCGAGCCCGGTCTACCTGGACGTGGAGCGCCGCAGGGTGGCGAGAGAAGAGGACGTGACGTTCTGCCTGCGCTGGCTGGACCTGCTGGAGGAACTCGTCAAGGACAGGGGCGGGCTGGTGGCGGAGGCCCGCAGGGTCTACCAGTCGCGCCTGACGTGAAAAGGAGGAACGCGGGTCCCGATCGGGGGTGCCCGCGTTCCTCCGGAGAGCGTGCCGTCAGACCTGGCCGGCCTTCTCCAGGGCGGCGCAGCAGGTGTTGACCAGCAGACGGGTCACCACGTACGGGTCGACGTTGGCGTTGGGGCGGCGGTCCTCGATGTAGCCCTTGCGGTCCTTCTCGACCTGCCACGGGATGCGCACAGAGGCACCGCGGTTGGAGACGCCGTAGGAGTACTTGTTCCACGGGGCGGTCTCGTGCGCGCCGGTCAGGCGGGACTCGATGTCGGCGCCGTACTGGCGGACGTGCTCGACCGGCTTGTCGCCCTCGCCGAGCGCCTCGCAGGCGGTGATGATGGCGTCGTAGCCCTCGCGCATGGCCTTGGTGGAGAAGTTGGTGTGCGCGCCGGCGCCGTTCCAGTCGCCGCGGGCGGGCTTGGCGTCGAGGGTGGCCTCCACGCCGAACTCCTCGGCGGTGCGGTAGAGCAGGTAGCGGGCGACCCACAGGTGGTCGGCGACCTCGAGCGGGCTCGCCGGGCCAACCTGGAACTCCCACTGTCCCGGCATGACCTCGGCGTTGATGCCGGAGATCTTCAGGCCGGCGACGAGGCAGCGGTCGAGGTGGAGCTCGACGATCTCGCGGCCGAAGACGGCCTCGGCGCCCACGCCGCAGTAGTAGTGGCCCTGGGGCGCGGGAAAGCCGCCCTCGGGGAAGCCGAGCGGGCGCGAGCCCTTGAAGAAGGTGTACTCCTGCTCGATGCCGAACCACGACTCCTGGTCGGCGAACTGCTCGGCGATCGGACGCAGGAGGGCGCGGGTGTTGCTCCGGTGGGCCTCGCCGTCGATCTCCTCGACCTCACACAGGACCAGTACGTTGTCACCGCCGCGGATCGGGTCCGGGCAGGTGAACACGGGGCGGAGCACCCGGTCGGAAGCGTGGCCCTCGGCCTGGTTGGTGCTGGAGCCGTCGAAACCCCACACCGGCGGCTCTGCGCCGTCGGCAAGGATCTTGGTCTTGGCGCGGAGCAGAGCCGTGGGCTCGGTGCCGTCGATCCAGATGTACTCAGCCTTGTAGCTCACGGAGGTCCTTTCGGGGTTTTACTCAGCCACGCCGAGGCTGCCAGGCTGCCGTTTCCCGGTTTTTGCCCGAATGTGAACGCCGTGTTAATCCGGAGACGATGAGCGACTGTGGAAGCAGGACGACTGCGGTGATACCTCCGTAAGCCGACTTGCTGAGGGTGACCTTGATGGCGTGGCGGCGGGCGAGGAGCCCGACCACGAGCAGGCCGAGCCGTTCGCTGTCGGCCAGGTCGAACTCCGGCGGGTCGGCCAGCCGGGAGTTGACCTCCTCGCGGATGGTGTCGGGCAGGCCGAGCCCGCGGTCCTCCACCTCGATGGCGAAGCCCCTGCCGACGACCTGCCCGTACACCTGGACGGTGGTGGTCGGCGGGGAGAAGGCGGTGGCGTTGGCGACCAGTTCGGTCAGCAGGTGCGTGACGTCGGTGGCGGCGGCGCCGTCGAGGAAGGCGTCGGGGATGGGCGGGGCGTTCACCCTGGTGTAGGCCTCGACCTCGGAGATGGCGTCGCGCACCACGTCGGCCAGCGGGACCGGGTCGCCGTTGGCGGGTCCCGGCGAGCCGCCCGACAGGATGAGCAGGCCCTCGGACTGGCGGCGCATGCGGGTGGTGAGCCGGTCGAGCGTGAACAGGTCCTGGAGCGTCTCCGGCTCGGTGATCTGCCGCCTGATCACGTCGAGCTGGACGAGCTGGCGGTGCACCAGCGCCTGGTTGCGCCGGGCCATGTTGCGGAAGACGCGGCCCAGGCCCTTGCGCAGCGCGGCCTGGCCGACGGCCGCCTCGACCGCGGTGCGGCGCACTCCGGCGAAGGCGTGGGCGACGTCGCGGATCTCCTGGGTGGCGCCGTCGGTGGGGATGGGCGGTGCCTCGACGTCGACGTCCACGTCCTCGCCGCCGCGCAGCCTCTCCACCACGCGCGGCAGCCGTTCGTCGGCCAGTTCCGCGGCGGCGTCGCGCAGGGTGTCGAGCTCGGTGGCCAGGCGGCGGCCGAGGCGGGCCGACCACATGACGGCCGCGATGATGGAGACCAGGCCGAGGAAGCCCACCACGACGATCCGCACGACGATCTCGCCGGCGGCGGCCTCGGCGCGCGCGTTCAGCAGTTCCGAGCGGCTGACCAGCAGCCGGTCGAGGGTGGCGCCGAAGCTGTCGGCGGCGGCCTGCCAGGAGTTGCGCACGCGCGGCAGCCGCGCGGTCTCGATGATCTCGCGCTCGATCTCGGAGATCCTCTGGTGCTCGGGAGAGGCCATCAACAGGTCGTACGGCGCGCGTAACTCGGCTTCCAGGGCGGCCACGCCATCTTCGAGCAGAAGTCTCCTGTTGGGTGAGAGCACCTCGACCGCCTCGTACTCCTCCCTGGTGATCCGCCCGGCCAGCGTCGCCCCGGAGATCAGCGCGTCCTCGCGCGACATGAGGTCGCGGGCGTGGGCGATGCGCTGAAGCCCGGCGGCCTGCTGGTAGAGCTTGATGTCGGGCACGGTGACGGCCTGGTCGTAGAGGCGGTAGACCTCGTCGGTGGCCTCGCCGTAGGCCTGGACGACCGACAGGCGGCTGGTGGTGCGGTCGTCGACCTCCCTGCGCACCGCGTCGAGGCCGCCGATCTTGCGCAGCACGGCGTCGATGGCGTTGCGCAGCTCGGGCGTGGTGATGGTCTGCGCCTCCTCGGAGGCCGACAGCGTGCGGAACGCGGCCGCCGCCGCGTTGGTGCGCTTGCGCGCGGAGACGAGCAGGCTGCCGTCGGGCGGCGGCGAGGACAGGAACATCGCCGCCGACTTGCGCTCATGCTGCAGCTCGGTGACCAGCGCCGCCGCGGGGGCGCTGATCTTCTCGAACGCGGTGGTGGCCCGGCGCAGCTCGAAGAAGTCTCCGACCACGTGACCGGCGACGAAGGTCCACAGTGCGACGAGCGCCACGATCGGCAGGCTGAGGAGGGAGTACAGCTTGAAGCGCAGGCTCTGCGATGCCATCGTCCCGGGACGCTAGCACCTGCTCGGACGCCCCTAAAGGGCCCAAAGTTTCGTGCCGCCCACAACTGTGGCCACGCACCGTCCAGAACCGTGCTCCACCAGGCCGGCGTAGGGGTCGCGGAGGTCGCGGAGCTCGATGTCGAAGACGGCGAAGTCGGCGCGCGCGCCCGGCCGCAGGACGCCGATCTCGTCCCGCATGCCGAGGGCGTGGGCGCCGCCGAGTGTCGCGGCCTCGATGAGCCGCCGGTCGAGGTCGGGGTGGTGGTAGCCCTGCCGTACGGCGAGGTGCTTGAGCGCGGCGACGTCGGCGAGCAGGTCGAGTGACGGCGAGGACGACAGGGAGTCGGTGCCGACGGCGATGGGGTTGCCCTCGCGCAGCAGCGCGGCCACGTCGGGGCCGTCGAGCCCGAGGGTGCGGTTGGAGCGGGGGCACAGCGCGATCGCGGTGCCGCGCTCGCGCAGCAGCGCGCGGTCGTCGGGGCCGAGGTGGACGCCGTGGGCGAGGTGGCAGTCCGGGCCGAGTACCCCGAGGCTGTCGAGGTAGGCGGCCGGCGCCAGGCCCGAGCCGCCCTCCAGCAGCGCGAACGGCGCGGACCACTGGCGCACCAGCTCGGCCAGCGGCCCGGTGCCTGCCATCGTGTACTCGCGTTCGTGCGCGGACTCGGCCAGGTGGATGTGGATGCGGGTGCCGCGCTCGCGGGCGAGCAGGGCGGCGTCGGCGAGCACGCCGGTGTCGAGCGTGTAGGGCGAGTGCGGCGAGATGCCCGCGCGGCGCCCGCCGAGCGTCTTGAGGAAGCGCTCGCGCCCGTCCTCGTGCCAGCTCGCGTCGGTGTCGCCGATGATCTCCAGGTACGCCAGGCCGCCCAGCGGCGTGTCCACGAACGCCTCCGGATCGGTCACGATGTCGGCCGCGGCGGTGGTTCCCGAGCGCAGGCACTGCCAGGCGCCCTCGGCCGCGGCGGCGGCCCAGTCCCAGGCGCCGGTCCTGAGCGCGGGGTCCCAGCTGCCCTCGCCGCCCTTGAAGTAGGCCTGGTTGAAGACTTCGGACCAGTGCTCGAAGGAGTCGTAGACGCGCCGCCCGACCTCGGCCATGCAGGTGTACTGCAGGTGCGTGTGGGCGTTGACCAGCCCGGCGACCAGGACGCCCGGCCAGCGCACCTCGGCCCTGCCCCGCCCGACCTCGACGACGCGGCCGTGCTCGACCGTGACCGTGCCGTCCACGATGGGCGGGCCGGCCATGGTGAGGACGAGCGGCGCGCCGTGGACTACGGGACCCATACGACGTCCGTGCCGATGATCTTGTACGCCAGCAGTGCCAGCGCGAAGGCGGCGAACGCGCCGAGGAGCAGGTAGTCGGCCCGGTCGAAGGCCAGCTCGCGCATCCATGTGCGGTGCTTGGCGCCGAAGCCGCGCAGGTCCATGGCGTTCGAGGTGTCCTCCGCGTCGATGAGCGAGTTCACGGTCAGGGGGATCACGACCGGTTTGAGGGATATTAGCCGCTTTATCGGATTATTCGTGCGCGGGTGGGTGTAGCCGCGTACCCGCTGCGCGTCGATGATCTGCTGCATGGTCGCCGCCGTGGACGGCAGGAACCGGAACGTCAGGTCCACCCCGAACGCCAGTCGCTGCGAGACCCGCAACCGGGCGAAGCTGACCCCGAGGTCGCCCGGCGCGATGCAGAACGCCACGGGAAAGCCCACCATCGCCATCGCCACGAACCTGATCAGAAGCGTCAGCGAGTACGACAGCGTCGCCAGGCTGACCGGATTCCCGGTGACCGGCATGTCGAACAACGGCGGCGCCTGCTTGGTCGCCTCGATCTGCAGGGCGTCGGTGAAGACGCTGTTGACCAGCACGGTCAGCGTCATCAGCGTCAGGACGAGAGCCCAGTTGGCCCTGACCGCGTGCCACGGGATGCCCGCCGCACGGTAGTAGGCCAGGGCCACGAGGGCGCAGAGCAGCATGAGACGCAGGTCGCTCACGCGCGCCACCGCCACGAGGAAGCAGACCGGGACCAGCAGGAGCACGCGCGGGTCCCGCCGGCCCAGGAAGGACTCGCCTCCCAGATACCGTGGCGTGACGTCCACGCGGTTACCTGCCCATGCGCTTGGAGATCGGTTCCCAGATCGCGTCGAGCGCGGGCACCAGAATGAGGGCGACCAGCGTGTTGCTGAGCAGCAGCGGGCCGAACGCGAAGGAGGCCCAGCCGCCGAAGGTGAGGTCCTGCAGCCACATGTCGGTGAAGGTCGTGGCGAACCCGATGAGCATCGAGATCCACGCGATGGCGCCCACCAGGACCAGGCGCAGCATCTCCTTGGAGGCGCCGGCGCGCGCCACGAGCAGGGCGAACAGGATGCCGGCCAGCAGTCCGGTCAGCGCGTTGGCCAGGCTCCAGTTCCAGTAGAACAGCGCGCCGTAGCCCTTGATCTGGTCGATGACCATGTTGCCGACCAGGCCGGTGAAGAATCCGGCGATCGGGCCGAACCGCATGCCGATGAACGGCACGAGCGCGAAGGCGGGGCGGATGTCGACGTTCTGGGTGCCGGGAATGGTGAAGCTGATCAGGCCCAGCACCGCGTACAGGGCGGCGCCGACGGCGGCGAAGACGACCACGCGGGAGTTGATCTCCCACAGCGAGGTGCGGACGGGTAAGGCGTCGGGGGATGTCATGGCAGGTGAGTCCTTCCAGATCTGGCCAGCTCGAACGGGTGCGGTATCGCTCCTTTCCCGGGTAGCAGGTCGCGGATGGCGCGGACCAGGCTGGTCTCGCGCAGGCCGCTGCCGGTCCACAACCGCTCGTCGTGGGCCAGCTCGGCCGGTGAGGCGTCGGCGACGACGCGGCCGCCGTCCACGATGACGATGCGGTCGGCGCGGGTGATCGCCAGGTCCACGTCGTGGGTGATGAAGTAGACGCTCTGCATGCCGGCGAGCACGCGGTCCATGAACGTGGTCGTGGTGCGCAGGTCCTGCCCGGCGGTCGGCTCGTCGAGCACGAGCGTCCTGGGGCGCATGGCCAGCGCGAGCGCCACGGTCAGGCGGCGCTGCTGGCCGTGCGAGAGCGTGTGCGGCGGGCGGGACATGATGCCGGGCTCGCGGTCGAGCAGCATGGTGGCCAGTGCCTCGCGGGAGACCTCGGCGATCTGCTCGGGGTTCTGCCCGAGGTTGCGGGGGCCGAAGGCCAGTTCCTCCTCCACGGTGGCGGAGAAGAGCGCCTGGCCGGGGTTCTGGAAGACGTAGCCGAAGGTCGTGGCGAGGCTGAGCGTGTCGCGTTCGCCGACGGGCTCGCCGTCCACGAGGATCTCGCCGCCGGTGGGTTCGAGCAGGCGTACGGCGGCGCGCAGCAGGGTCGACTTGCCGGCGCCGTTGCGGCCGAGGATGGCGACCCGTTCGTCGGCCTTCAGGTCGAGGTCGGTGTCGTGCAGGACGGTGCGGGAGCCGTACCCGAGCGAGACGTTCTTGTAGGCGAGGCGGGAGGGGCCGGTGCGGGCCGGGCGGGCCGGCTCGGGAAGGCTGGGCAGTTCGGCGGCGCGGGCCACGAGGGTCTCGAAGGGGAGTTTGACGTGCGCCACCGGTGCCTGACGCAGGAATCCCGAAATGTCGCCCGAGTAGCGGGTACGGCCCTCCTCCATGTAGAGCGCCTTGGCCGGGCCGAACTCCAGCAGTTCCTCCACCCGGTGCTCCACCACCACGGCCGCGCCGCCGTCGTCGACGAAGCGGCGTAACGCGCCCAGCAGGCGGCGGCCGGCGTCGGGGTCCAGGTTGGCCAGCGGCTCGTCCACGACCACGACGTCCGGGCGCATCACCAGCACGCCCGCGAACGCCACCATCTGCAGCTCGCCGCCGCTCAGCTCGTGGGTGGGCCGGGCCAGCAGGCGGGCGATGCCGACGCGGTCGGCCACCTCGTCGATCCTGGCGCGGATCTCGGCGCGGGGCAGGCCGAGGTTCTCCGGGCCGAAGGCCAGTTCGGTGGCGACCGTGGTGCCGACGATCTGCTTGGCGGGGTCCTGCAGCAGCGTGCCGACCACGGTGGAGAGCTGCCGGATCGACTGCTCCAGCGCGGACCGGCCGCCGATCTCCACCCGCCCGGTGACCTCGGCGCGGTAGGCGTGCGGCACCAGCCCGTTGAGCAGCCGCAGCAGCGTGCTCTTGCCACACCCTGACGGCCCGGCGACCAGCACGAAGTCGCCGCGCTCCACGGCCAGGTCCACGCCGTGCAGGACGCGCTGCCCGGTCGAGCGGTACCGGACGGTGGCGTCGCGGACGTCGACGATCACAGTCCACGGTCCAGGAACGCGCGCTGCCGATCGGTCGCCCGGTCAAGCCGTACGCCCAGCGCGTCCAGTTTCAGCCTGGCCACCCGCTCGTCCAGTTCGTCGGGCAGCGGGTGCACGCCCGGGGGCAGGCGCCGCCCGAGCAAGTGACCGACGGCCAGCGCCTGCAGCGACAGGGACAGGTCCATGATCTCGATCGGGTTGCCCTCGGCGGCGGCGCAGTTGACGCACTCGCCCTCGGCCAGCAGGTACCAGCCGCCATGGTCGGTGACGCCGGGGCGTACCGGGCGGCCGCCCGGCGGCCGTTCCACCTCGTCCTCCACTCCCCCGGCCACCGCCACGAAGGCGCCCGGCTTCAGCGCGGCGAGGTGCCCGGACGTGACCGTGCCGGCGACGCCGGTGGCGCTGAACAGCAGGTCCGCCTCCGGGCAGGCGTCGATCAGGGGCAGCACGCGCAGGCCGTCGTGGTGGGCGCGCAGCGCGGCGAACGGGCCCACCTCGCTGACCACGACCTGCGCGCCCAAGGCCGCGGCGTAGCGGGCCACGCCCTGGCCGACGTGCCCGTATCCGGCGATCACGCAGGTCAGCCCGTCGAGCTCCAGCCCGCTGAGGTCCAGCGCGGCCATGACGCACGACTGCCCGGTGCCGTGCACGTTGTCGAACAGGACCTTGCTGCGGGCGTCGTTGACCGCGAGGACCGGCACCCGCAAGCTGCCGTCTGCGGCCATGACGCGCAACGGCCGCAGGCCGCTCGTGGTCTCCTCCGCGGCGCCCCTGAGCGGGCCGAGCCGGTCCTCGGCGTGGGCCAGCCTGATCACCCGGGAGCCGTCGTCGACCAGAGCGTCGAGCCCGGCGTCGAGCATCCGGCGGGCCAGGTCGTCGTCCTGGGCGCGCGTCGTGCCGGACCTGGCCAGCACCGGGACGCCCGCGCGCACCAGCGCGGCGGCCACGTCGTCGGAGGTCTCCCTGCCGGGGCAGTGCACGATCACCTCGGCCCCGGCCTCACGCAGCGCGAGGGCCAGATTCGCGGTCTTGGGCTCCAGGACGAGCACCAGGCCGACCCGCCAGCCGTCCAGGTCGAGCTCGCCCGACAGCGCGCCGAGCACGGGCATGAAGCGCCGCGCCCACGCGATCCGGTCGGCTCCGCCGGGCCAGAGCCCCGGATCGGCGATCTCGGTCAGCACGGGACGCTCACGACATAGACATCGGCGTCGCCGCCGCCCAGGTTGACGCGGTCCACGTCCTGCCTGGCCGGTGTCATGCCGAGGACGCCGCAGCGTACGCTGCCCACGACCACGGCGCCGGGCTTCAGCGCGACGGCCTGCACGCCCTCGCCGAAGATGAGGTCGGCCTCTTCGACGGGGCTGCCGGGGTGGGCGCCCATCGCGCGCAGCCGCGTGGCCAGGCCCGGCGGCGCGTCGCCGACGATCGCCACGCGTTTGCCGGCCATGAGCAGATTCGTACGGCGCAGGACGGCCTGGATGAGCCCCTGCGCGCTGAGGAGCCGGGTCAAGGGCGTCCTTCCGATCTTCGCGGGATCCGATTGAATTAGACCACTTTGTACAGTCTCATCGGAATCCCATCGCGCGGCCGGAGTGTCACCGTCGCCTCCGCCCGCACCTCCGTGCCCGCCTCCATCTCCAGCCGGAAGTCCCGCACCAGCATGGCGATGATCAGGGTCGCCTCCATCACCGCGAACCCCGCCCCCACGCAGATCCGCCGCCCGGCGCCGAAGGGCAGGTAGCTGAAGCGGCGCGGCGCCGCCCCCGGCAGGAACCGCTCCGGGTCGAACCGGTCCGGATCCGGCCAGGCGCCCGGGTCCCGGTGGGCCAGGTAGACCGGGATGACCACGTTCGTGCCCGCGGGCACCGGCAGATCGCCGAGGTGGTCGTCGGCCACCGCCGTACGCACGATCGACCAGGCCGGCGGATAGAGGCGTAAGGCCTCCTGGAAGGCGGCGGCGGTGTAGACGAGCCGGTCGGCGTCCTCGGCGGTCGGCACCCGGCCGTCGAGCACCTCGGCCACCTCGGCCTCGACGCGGGCGCGCGCCTCGGGGTGCAGGGCGAGCAGGTGCCAGAACCAGGCCAGGCCGTTGGCGGTGGTCTCGTGCCCGGCCAGCAGGAAGGTCATCACCTCGTCGCGGACCTGTCTGCGGTCCATGGGCGCCGCGAGCAGCAGGCCGAGCAGGTCGTCGGTGCCGCCGGGGTGCGCCGCGACGACCGCCTCCACCACCTCGTCGGTGGTGGTCAGGACGTCGTGCAGGCCCCGGATGCCGGGGATCCACTTGGGCGCCCGCCGTACGACGGCGTGGGCGGCGTCCACCAGCCACGGCGGCGTGCGGAAGAGCAACTGCAGGCGGGTCGCGCGCACGCCCGCGCGCAGCCCGGAGGTGAGGACGGGCCCCAGCCGCGCGGCCTGCTCCGACAGGCCGGAGCCGAACAGCGCCCGGCCGACCACGTCGAGCGTGAGCCGGTTCATGGCGGTGGCGGCGTCCACACGGGCGCCGTCCGGCAGTTGCTCCCATTCCTTGGCGAAGTCCGCGACGGCCTCGGTCATGTGCTCGGCGAAGCGGCCCAGGTGGCGCTTGGCGAACATCGGCTGGATGAGCCGCCGCTGGGCGGCCCACCGCTCGCCCTCGCTGGTCAGCAGGCCGTCGCCGGTGACGACGGCGAGCAGCCGGTACTGCGCGGACTTGGCGTAGAGGTGCTGGTGGGTGACGAAGACGCGCTCGACGTGCTCGGGCGCCCACACGACGACGTAGCCGCCGCGCCGGCTCGTGCGCACCTGTACGGCTCCCGCCGACCGATCGGCGATCATGTCGAAGCGATCGAGCACATCCTGGAAGGTGTAAAGCGCCCGCAACCGGTTCCGCAGGCTGATCCGCACGACCTCCGGCATCCCACACCCCACTATTAGCTGATAAGTCCAATTAGTGGGGTGCCGGGTGGTCCGGTCAAGACGTCAGGGCACTTCGCGCAGCAGGCCCCGGCCGTCCACCTGCACCTTCGCGTTCGGCCCGCCCTCGCCGCACTCGGGCCCGTTGGGGAAGCGGCCACGCGGCATCACCCGGACATCCCGCTCCACCACCGGCTTTCCCGAGGCGTCGGTCAGCTTCAGCGAGACCTCGGCCGGCTCCTTGCGCAGCCCTTCCACGTCGCCGAAGCCGAACCGGCCGCCCCGGTCGGCCCGGAAGAGCTCCAGCCTGGCCGGCCGGCACGTCCCCGCCTGGCACACCTCCATCTCGGCCGCCGCCACCCGGTCGGAGATCGGCGGCGCCACGTCCACCTGGATGCCCACGGGCGTACCGATGAGCGTGCAGATCCGGTCGCTCTGGCAGGCGGCGAGCGGGAGGGCGGCGAGAAGCACGCACACGCCCTTCAGCGGGAGAAGGCGGTTCATATCCTGACGACGGCCCGCTCCCACGACCGGTTCACGGCTCCTCGCTCTTGAGCCGCCGCGCCCTGGCCTCGATCGCGCTCAGCGGCTCGGCGATGGTCTCCAGCGCGGCGCGCTCGGCCTTCACCCCGAAGCGCAGTTCCACCAGGCCCGCGAAGATCATCATCCCGGCGGCGAACAGGTAGCCGTAGAACAGCCGGGTCGGCTCCGGGTGGGCCTGGTCGCCGATGAGCGCGCCGAAGATGGCCGGGCCGAAGGAGCCCACGATCTGGCCCATCGCGAAGAACAGCGAGATCGCCTGCGCCCGCATCTCGATCGGGAAGATCTCGCTGACCGTCAGGTACGCCGAACTGGCCGCCGCCGAGGCGATGAAGAAGATGACCGACCACATGAGCGTCTGCGTGGTCGCGGTCAGCACGCCGCGCTCGAACAACCACCCGGTGAAGGCCAGCAGCGACCCCGAGACGATGTAGGTGCCGGCGATCATCTGCCGGCGCCCCACGGTGTCGAACAACCGGCCGAGCACGATCGGGCCGAGCAGGTTGCCGAGGGCGAAGGCGAACATGTACTTGGGCACCTCGCCCGCCTCGACGTCGTAGAAGTGGGTGAGCACCAGCGCGTACGTGAAGAAGATCGCGTTGTAGAGGAACGACTGGCAGATCATCAGCGTGGCGCTCAGGAACGAGCGTCCCGGGTAGGTGCGAAAGAGCGTCCTGGCCACTTCGACCAGCGGCAACCGCTTGCGCGGCACCACCTCGATGGCCGCGCTCTCCGGCACCGGCTCCAGGACGAGCTTGTCCTCCCTCTCCACCTCCTTCTCGATCGCGGCGACCACCCGCTCCGCCTCGTCCTCGCGGCCGTGGGTCATCAGCCAGCGCGGGCTCTCCGGCAGGTGCCTGCGCAGGCCCCAGATGAGGATGCCCAGCACCGGGCCGATGAGGAAGCCGAGCCGCCACGCCCAGTCGGGGTCGAGCGGGCCCGACGGGTTGAGCAGGAAGAAGGTCGCCGAGGTGGCCAGCAGCGCGCCGAGCCAGTAGGTGCCGTTGATGGCCAGGTCCACGTGGCCCCGGTACTTGGAGGGGATCATCTCGTCGATCGCCGAGTTGACCGCGGCGTACTCGCCGCCGATGCCGGTGCCGGCGACGAAGCGCAGCACGAGGAAGCTGCCGAGGTCCCAGGAGAAGGCGGTCAGGCCGCTGGCGATCAAGTAGACGGCCAGCGTGAGGATGAACAGCCTGCGCCTGCCCATCCGGTCGGACAACCATCCGAAGAACAGCGCGCCGACGACCTGGCCGATGAGGTACACGGTCGCCGACAGGCCCACCTGTGCCGAGGTCAGGCCCAGCGTGTCGGAGCGCTGCAGAAACGCGGCGACGTTGCTGACGATCGTGATCTCCAGCCCGTCCAGCGTCCATGCGACGCCGAGCGCGATCACCAGCCGGGTGTGGAACGGCGACCAGGGCAGGCGGTCCATGCGCGCGGGCACCAGGCTGCGGATGATTCCAGGACCCATATCACTCCTTGCTCAGGCCAGTTTCACCCTAAGCAATGAAGCGACCACATTACGTGATTGGCGTCACCCTTCTCCGGCAGCTCGTCCGCCGTCGTAGCCGAGCAGGCGCATCGCCGTGTCGGGGTCCATGGCGGCGGCCAGGAGCTGGGCGCGGGCATGGGCCCGGTCGCGCTCGCCCTCCGCCCTGGCGCGGGCGGCGCGCAGCCCCCTGACGGCCATGACCGCCAGGCAGGCGCCCACGATCAGCGCCACCACGACCACGAACAGGATCACCAGCAGTCCCGGTGAGGCCAGCTCGGTGGTGGGTCCCGACCGGGTGACCACCAGAGCGCCCAGCACCGCCACCGTGACCAGCCCGGCCAGGCTGCCGACCGCGATCAGCACCGCCCGGCCGAGCCCCGGCCGGACGCGCTCGTTGACGGGCGCGACGGGCCGCCGCGGGTGTGGTTGCGGTGGGCGGACCTGATGGGGGTGCGGGTGTTGCGGCCGGACCTGCTGCGGGGGTATCCAGGCCACGAACTCCGGCTGCGCCGTACCCCCGGCAGCCGGTACGGCAGGCCCGCCGGAACCAGGCCTGCCCCATGAGGGCACGACCCCAGGATGGACGGGCGGGGTCGGGTTCCGGAGTGGCACGGCCGGCCCGGTGACGGGCTGGTGATCCATGACCTCTTCCGCCACCAAGCGGGGCAGTGCCCGCCCGACCCGGCCGTGCTCGCGGTGCGCCCTGGCCGCCTCCCGGTGGTAGTCCTCCAGCTCGGCGTGGAGCTCGTCCGAGGCGTACACGGTCCCGTCGACCAACGGCCCGGCCCGCCCCTCGATGATCGCCACCACGTCGTCCCCGTTGAGCGTGCGGTGTGTCTCCAGCGCGTGGGCGACGCTCAGCACCTGCCGCCGGTGCTCCCGCAGCAGCCGCCCGGTCTTCTCCAGCAGCCGCACGAGGGCGGACTCGATCCGCTCCCCCGGCACGTCCGGCATCTGCCCGTTCTGCCCGGGGTGTGGCGTCGACGCGCCGCCCATGATCTCCAGTTCCCGCAGCGCGGGCAGCGAGGTGACCCCGGAGCCCATCCCCCAGCAGGATTCCATGAGCGCGGTCAGGAACGTGGCCGTGCGCAGGTCGCCGGAGACCCCCGAGGAGCTGTCCTCGGCGAAGAACATCCGCTCCCCCGCCAGCGAGGCGAGGCAGACCATGATGTCCGCCTCGTACTCCGACTTCCACCGGGTGAACCGGTCCTCCGGCCCGATCGAGGCGACCATGCCGAGGTGGCCGGCGCCCTTCTCGATCGTGGCGATGTCGATCTCCAGGTGGGAGCGGGTGTGGTGGGCCACCACGGCGTGGCAGGCCTCGTGGACGGCGACGGCGTGCCGTTCGCGCTCGATGTACGCGACGTCCTCCGGCGCCCCGAGCCGCTTGAGCCGCCGGGCCCGCAGCACGTCGGCCCAGGTGATGACCTCGCGGCCGTCGCGGATGGCGGTGATGAGCGACTCGTTGACCAGGTCCTTGATCGTGGCGCCGGTGGCGTGGGGCGTGATCGTGGCCAGCTTGCCGACCTGCCCGGGGGTCAGCTCGTGCCGGACCTTGTCGAAGTAGCCCTGGTAGGTGCGCACCCGCCCGGCCTTGGACGGGTGGCCGACCTTGTAGACGCGGTCGATGCGGCCGGGCCGTAACAGCGCCTCGTCGAGCGCGTCGGGGCGGCTGGTGGCCATCATGACGAGGATGCGGTACCTGGGTGGTGGCTTGGGCCGCATGCCCAGCACGCGGCGTACCTGCCGGTTGAAGAGGCCGCGCGGCTTCTTCAGGCCGGACAGCTCGGTGAGCAGCGCCCGCAGGGTGCCGGAGCCGTGGGCGGGGTCCGGTTCGGGGCGGCGCGCCCGGAAGGCGAGGACGGAGCGGGTCTCCTCCGACAGGTAGTTCAGGCCGTGGCAGCCGCTGTGGCACTGCCGGGCCGGGCGCTCGCGCCTGCCGAGGGAGTCGGCCCCGTCGAAGAAGACGATCACGCCGCCGTGGCGCAGGGCGAGCTTGCGCAGCTTCCCGAAGAGCGCCTTCACCTTGAGGCTGCCCACGAACGTGCCGGTGAAGGCGCCGGGATCCACCAGCACGTACGGCTTGCCGCTCTCCCCGGCCACCGCCTCGGCCATCAGCGTCTTGCCGGTGCCCGGCGGCCCCCAGAGCAGCAGCCCGCCGGGCACGTAGCCGCCGCGTTCCTCGATGGCGCCGGGCTTGTCCAGCAAGACCAGGTCCTCCCTGACCCGCTCGACCACGTGGTCTTGCCCCCACACGTCGGAGAAGCGGGTCTTGACCTCGCCGGGCAGGTACGTCTCCACGCCGCCGCGCGACAGGAACCAGAACGACCCGGCGACCAGGACGGCGAGCACGAAGATCGGGAAGACGACCTGCGGCGCCTGCCCGACCAGCGCCGGAGCCCTGAACGGGGCGACGAACGGGCTGACGTCCAGCACCGCCCCGAGCACCAGCGCGACCAGCGACACCCAGAAGGCGATCTTGACGGCCCTGGCGGCGCGGAAGCGGGTCCAGTCGCCGAAGTGGCGGTGCGACCAGCGTTCCGAGGCGCCGAAGACCTTCTGGCTCCAGAATCGGTGGTAGCCGGAGGAACGCTCGCCGGCCAGGAGGTGCGCCTGCCGTACCGTCTCGGCGGCCAGGAGCCAGAGGATCCACGGATGGGCCCGGCCGACGTACCGCATGGCCTCCCCGAACGAGATGATCCCCTCGAAGTCCGCCATCGTCTTCCAGGTCAGGATGAGGAAGGCGGCGAGCAGCCCGATCAGGAACGTGCCGCGATCCCGGAGCCGCATCGTCTTCCGGGTGGCGCGCAGGCCCCCGTGGGGCGTGGTCGTGGTCACTGGAGCTCACTCATCCGGGCAGCCGGAGCAGCTTGAAGGATCGCGCGATCTGGTCGATCTCGCCGCCGCGCTCCCTGAAGCAGAGCGAGCGGCAGCTGACGATCAGCACCGAGACCGTGGAGCCCCTCTCGTCGAGGATCGCGGTCTGGTCGAAGGTCTGGACGTCGGGCCCGATCTGGTAGTTGAAGCGGAGCCGCACGCCCCTGGCGCCGCCGTCCAGGGTCAGGACCCGGTCGAGCAGCGGCTCGAACCTGACGTAGAGCGGCATCTGCCCGTTGCCGAGCCGGTCGGTGACGTACGCGGTCCTGGCCGGCTCCGTCACCGGGAAGACGAAGTCGCGCAGCCCGTCGAGCGAGACCCGGTCGCGCTCGCGAACGGTGAGCTGGTGGACGGCGGAGTACACGAACGGGTCGCCGGAGCTGAGCAGGTGCTGGAGGGTCGGCGCGCCCGCCCGGTCGAAGGCGGTGGACCACACCCGCTCCTTGCGCAGCCTGGCGGCCTCGGAGTCGGGGTGGAGCCTGCTCAGGTAGAGCTCGATGGGGTAGGCGTCGAGCTGGGCGAAGGAGGAGGGGACCTTGAAATAGGTCGTGCCGCCCTTGTCGCGTACGTAGTGGAAGGCCGGCTGGCCGCAGGCCGATGCCAGGAGAGCCGCGATCATGACCGCGGCCCAGGTCCGTACCGTTATCACCGGGGCTTACCTCCGCTTAACGGACCAACGGTGTAGTTGTGCCCTTTTTCATGCGGAATGAGCGCCATGCCCGGTGACAAATCTTGACCAAATCTTGGCCGTACCTTGGTTTTACTTGTTACGGAAGCCTACGGGTATTCCTTGACCGGGATCTGCACGGTGACCGTACCCGCCTCCTGGAACTGGAAGGTCGCAGGAACCCACGAGCCCACCCGCGCCTCCAGCCCGGTGGCGGTGGCGATCGCCCTGTCCCCGCCGACCGGCTCGGCGGGCGGCAACTCGATCGGGGCCGGCAGGGCGAGCTTCCCGGAGGTGATCGTGAGCTGGACGAGCCGGTCGGCCCGCGCGCCGGAGTTGATCAGCACGGCGTGCAGCGAACCGCCTTTCAGCAGGTAGGCGTTGCGCACGTGCACGCCGCGCTGGCTGGCGTTCCCGCCGTCGTTGCGGGGCAGCGCCGCGCCCGGCGCCTCTCCCTGATCGGCCCCGCAGGCCGTGACGAAGAGCAACACGGCGGCGAGTAGACCTAAGGCACGCATGCCTTCACGGTCACTCCGCCGCAACGTTCCCGCAACCCCCATTGGTCCATCTCCGGAAGTAGCGAAAGATATAAGGATCACCCGGGATAGGGAGTGCGGTTTGTATGGCAGAGATGACGTTCGCCGATCTGTGGTCACGAGACGCGCTCTCTTTCCGAGAACGCCGGCTCCTGCTGCTCGGCCTGCTCGTCGGCCAGGGCGGCCTGGACGAGGAACTGCTGATCCAGCTGGACGCGGCGGTGCGGGCCAGAGAGCTGAGCGTGGAGGAGTTGCGGGAGGTCGTCGCCTTCCTCACCCACTACGCCGGCTGGACACGCGGCGCCCGTCTCAACGCCCAGGTGGAGGATCTCATCGATCAAATTTCCGGCTGAATTCCCCTCCTTGGCAAATGCAGACGATCTCCCGACTTCACGGAAAACCACGCCACATAATCCGCGACGGTAGTGGTCCATAGGATCTGCCCCATGGGCCGCGCGCTGAGAACGACCATCCGCGCGGCCTTTCCGATGATGGCCGCCGAGGCCGTGAAGACGGCGCTCGGCATCGTCGCGGGCGCCGCCCTGGCCCGCGCCCTCCAGCCGGAGGGCCGGGGCCTCTACGCGGCGATCGTCAGCATCGCCACGACCGCCGTCCTCATCGGGCACTGGTCGCTGAACACCTCGCAGATCGCCTTCTGGCCGCACCGGGTGCTGCGGGCACGGCTGGCGGGCAACGCCGTCGTCATCGGCTTCGGCATGGGCACGATCACCGCCCTGCTCGCCTTCGCCGCGGCCGCCGCCTGCGATCCGCGCACCGCCACGCCCGCGCTGGCGATCGCGCTGGCCTCGGTCCCGTTCACCGTCTGCTGGCTCAACCTGCGCGGCGTCCTGCTCCTGCGCGGCCGCACCCGGCTGGTCAACCAGGCGCAACTGGCCTCCGGGTTCGCGCAGTACCTCCCGATCCTGGCGCTGGCCGCCTTCGACCTGCTCACGCTCACCGCCGTCGTCGCGTGCTGGGCGGCGGCCAGCGTACCGGCCGTGCTGCGCTTCACCGGCGCGCTCGGGGCGCGGGCACTGCGCCCCGCCAGGGCCCTGGCCGTCCGCCAGCTCGCCCTGTCCGGCCGCTACCACCTCGGCCTCGTCGCCTTCCACCTGCTGCCCGCGGCCGACACGCTGCTGCTCGGGTTCCTGCACTCGCCCCGCGAGGCGGGCTTCTACACCGTCGCGGCCGGGGTCCTGATGCTGGTGAAGATCCCGACCGAGGCGGTGGCCCACGTGTGCCTGCCGGGCCAGGCGGGTGGCACCGACTCCGGCTCGCGCGCCGTCACCACCCACATGCTCACGCTCAACCTGGTCATCTCG
The DNA here is from genome assembly GCF_044459065.1 of Nonomuraea sp. NPDC050394. Classification (NCBI taxonomy): domain Bacteria; kingdom Bacillati; phylum Actinomycetota; class Actinomycetes; order Streptosporangiales; family Streptosporangiaceae; genus Nonomuraea; species Nonomuraea sp. NPDC050394. Next base: position 655,790 of record NZ_JBITIO010000003.1, read on the forward strand.
CTGGGGTGCGTCGCGCTGATCGCCGCCGGTGCCGCGTGCGCGCTGCCTTTCGTGTACGGCCCGCCGTACGCCGCGAGCGTGGCCCCGCTCCTCGCCCTCGCGCCCGCGGCCGTCATGGCGGCGCTCATCAAACCCGTCGAGCAGCACCTGGCCCGGCTGGCCACGCCCCGCCCGATGACCATGATCACGCTGTCTGCCCTGGCGCTCAACCTCGGCCTGGACACCGCGCTGATCCCCGCCTGGGGCGCGACGGGCGCGGGCGTGGCCTCCAGCATCACGCACGCGGTGACGGCGGCCCTGATGATCGCCTGGTTCGTCAGGTCGCCGGAGGTCAGGCGGCCGGGCTGATGACGGCGGCCAGGGTCGCGCCCAGCTCCCAGCAGGCTTCCAGGTCGGCCTTGGCGGGGCGGCCCGTGACGGTGACCGGCGCGGCGGCGCGCTCCCAGCCCAGCCCGCCCGCGATCGACTCCACCGCGCGCACCGCTCCGGTGGTGTCGTTGTCGCCGTGTACCCACAGCCCGTACGGCAGCCGCCGCGTCTCGGCCAGGCACGGGTAGTAGACGGTGTCCAGGAAGTGCTTGAGCGCGCCCGACATGTAGCCGATGTTGGCGCTCGTCCCCATGAGCAGCCCGTCGGCGGCCAGCAGGTCGGCCGCCGTGGCGCCCAGGGCCGGTTCCGTCACCACCTCGACGCCCTCGACCTCGTCCGTGGTCGCGCCCTTGAGCACCTGCTCGAACAGCTCGTGCGTGACCGGTGAGACCGTGTGGTGCACGATCAGCAGGCGGCTCACGACGCCGCCTCGATCTTGTAGACGGGTCCCTGGAGGCTGAGCGCGTACAGCTCCCCGTCGGCCGCCTGCCCGAACGACGACAACTGCTCGACCGTGCCCACGTCCACGACGTCTTCCAGCTCGTCGGCCTGCGCCGCCTTCACCCATCCCGCGCAGAAGTCCCCGTACAGGAACCGTCCCCGCAGCCACGGGATCTTTTCTCCCCGGTAGACGAACCCGGCGATGACCGAGCAGTTGCCGCCCTCGCCCAGTGGATAGGTGATCACCGGATCGGTGAGCTCCTTCCCCTTGCCGCCGTTGAACGGCCGGTCGCCTTCGCGCAGGTTCCACCCGTAGTTCTCGCCGCCCTCGGAACCGGCCGGCTGGAAGTCGACCTCCTCCCAGGCGTTCTGGCCGACGTCCCCGATCCAGAGGTCGCCGCTCTCCCGGTCGAAGGTGAACCGCCAGGGATTGCGCAGCCCGTAGGCCCAGATCTCCGGCTTCGCGCCTTCCTTCCCGGTGAAGGGGTTGTCCTCCGGCACCTTGTACGGCGTGCCGCGCGGGTCGATGCGCAGGATCTTGCCCAGCCACGTGCCGAGATCCTGACCGTTCCCCTCCGGGTCGCCGCCGCTGCCCCCGTCGCCCAGCGCGATGTACAGATACCCGTCAGGACCGAACGCCAGCTGCCCGCCGTTGTGGTTGGCGAACGGCTGGTCCTGCCGCAGAACGTCCCGGCGCCCCGTGGCCTCGTTCCCGTCGAAGGCCCACTCGGTCACGTGGGTGTGGCCGTTGCTGTCGGTCCAGTTCAGGTACAGCCATCGGCCACTCGGATGGAAGGCCACCCCGAGCAGCCCTTGCTCGTTGCCGGTGCTGACCTCGCCGGACAGGTCGAGCACGGTCGCGCCGTCCAGCGTGCGCAGCTTGCCGCCCTGCTCGGCGACGTAGACGCGCTCGTCGTCCTTGCGTACGGCGAAGGCCACGGGCTTGTCCATCGAGGCCACCTCGGTGAACACCAGCTTGCCCGGCTTATCCGGCTTATCCGGCGCCTCGGAAGGCGTCGTGGCCGATGGCGTGGTGGCCGATGGCGCGGCGGCCGGGGCCGAGGGCGTACCGGCCACGGGAGCGGAAGGTGCGCAGGCGAGCGCCGTCACGGTGAGCACCACGACGGCCAGCGGCGCGAGAAGAGCCGATCGCACCCCCCGATCCTCTCACGCCACCCGCGCACTCGACGGCGGGCTAATCTGCGAACATGCCTACCGCACTGATCACGGGCGCGACCGCCGGCCTCGGCGCCGCCTTCGCCCGCCGCCTGGCCGCCGACGGTTTCACGCTGGTCCTCGTCGCCCGCGACGAACAGCGCCTGGCCGAGAGCGCCGAGCAGCTCAAGCTCCGGTACGGCGGCGCCGTCGAGACCCTGCCCGCCGACCTGTCCACCGAGGACGGTCTCACCGCGGTCGAGTCCCGCGTCCGCGACGGCGTGGACCTCCTGGTGAACAACGCCGGCTTCGCCCACCCGGACACGTTCCTGCGGACCCCGGTCGAGGACGAGCAGCGCATGCTGAAGGTGCACTGCGAGGCCGTCCTGCGCCTGACGCTGGCCGCGTTGCCCGGCATGAAGTCCCGGGGCCGCGGCGCCGTCATCAACGTCGCCTCGGTGGCCGCCTTCTTCACCCGCGGCACCTACAGCGCCTCGAAGGCCTGGGTGGTCAACTTCAGCACGGCCGCCGCGGTCGAAGTGGGCCATCCCCGGGTGAAGATCATGGCCCTGTGCCCGGGGCTCGTCCGGACCGAGTTCCACGAGCGCGCCGGCATGGACACCTCCGGCCTGCCCGGCTTCCTCTGGCTGAAGGCCGACAACGTGGTCGCCGAAGCCATGCGCGACCTGGCCCTGGGCCGCGTGATCAGCATCCCGGACCTGCGCTACAAGGCGATCGTCGCGGTGGGCAGGCTCGTCCCCCGCAACCTGGCCGCCCAGATCTCCACCAAGGTCGGCCGCTGACGCCGGCAGGACAGGCGGAAGCCCCCGTCCTCCTGCGGGAGGGCGGGGGCTTCCGGTCAGGCGAGGGTGATCAGCGCAGAGGGTGCTCAGCGCAGAGGGTGCTCAGCGCAGGTCGAACCGGTCCAGGTTCATGACCTTGTTCCACGCCGCGACGAAGTCGTTCACGAACTTCTCCTTCGCGTCGTCGCTCGCGTAGACCTCGGCGAGCGCGCGCAGCTCGGAGTTCGAGCCGAACACCAGGTCGGCCCGGGTGCCGGTCCACCTGACCTGGCCCGAGGCGTCGCGGCCCTCGAAGGTGTTGGCGTCCCCGGCGGTGGCCTTCCACGTCGTGCCCAGGTCGAGCAGGTTGACGAAGAAGTCGTTGGTCAGCCTCCCGGGCGTCGTGGTGAGCACGCCCAGCGACGACTGCTGGTGGTTCGCGCCCAGGACGCGCAGGCCGCCGACGAGAACCGTCAGCTCGGGGGCGCTCAGCGTGAGCAGGTTCGCCCGGTCGAGCAGCAGGAACTCGGCGGGCAGGCGGTTGCCCTTGCCGAGGTAGTTGCGGAAGCCGTCCGCGGTGGGCTCGAGCGCGGCGAACGACTCCACGTCCGTCTGCTCCTGCGCGGCGTCCACGCGGCCCGGCGCGAAGGGCACCTCGACGTCGAAACCGGCGTCCCCGGCGGCCTTCTCGACGCCCGCGTTGCCGGCGAGCACGATCAGGTCGGCCAGCGAGACGTGCTTGCCGCCCGCGTTGAACGCCTGCTGGATGCCCTCCAGCGTGCGCAGCACGGTCGCGAGCTGGTCGGGGTCGTTGACCTCCCACCCGCTCTGCGGCTGCAGGCGTACCCGCGCGCCGTTGGCGCCGCCGCGCTTGTCGCTGCCGCGGAAGGACGCCGCGGAAGCCCACGCGGTGGACACGAGCTGCGACACCGACAGACCCGAGTCGAGGACCTGGGCCTTGAGCGCGGCGGCGTCCGCGGCGTCGAGCAGGTCGTGCGTCCGCTCGGGCAGGGGGTCCTGCCAGAGCAGCGTCTCGGCCGGGACCTCCGGGCCGAGGTAGCGCACGATCGGGCCCATGTCGCGGTGGGTCAGCTTGTACCAGGCGCGGGCGAAGGCGTCCGCGAGCTCGTCGGGGTTGTCCAGCCAGCGCCGGGTGATCTGCTCGTAGATCGGGTCGACGCGCAGCGACAGGTCGGTCGTCAGCATCGTCGGGGCGTGGCGCTTCGACGGGTCGTGGGCGTCGGGTACGGTGTCCGCGCCCGCGCCAGCCTTGGGACGCCACTGGTGCGCGCCGGCCGGGCTCTTGAACTGCTCCCACTCGTAGCCGTAGAGGATCTCCAGGAAGCTGTTGTCCCAGGTGATCGGCGTGTTCGTCCAGATGCCCTCAAGGCCGCTGGTGATCGTGTCGGCGCCCTTGCCGGTGCCGAACGTGCTCTTCCAGCCGAGGCCCTGCTCCTCGATCGAGGCGGCCTCGGGGTCGTCGCCGACGTGGTCGGCCGGGCCGGCGCCGTGGGTCTTGCCGAAGGTGTGACCGCCCACGATCAGGGCCGCGGTCTCCTCGTCGTTCATCGCCATGCGGCGGAACGTCTCGCGGATGTCGCGCGCCGCGGCGAGCGGGTCCGGGTTGCCGTTCGGGCCCTCCGGGTTGACGTAGATGAGGCCCATCTGGACCGCGGCGAGCGGGTTCTCCAGCTCACGGTCGCCGGTGTAGCGCTCGTCACCGAGCCAGGTGGACTCGGGGCCCCAGTAGACGTCCTCGTCGGGCTCCCACACGTCCTCGCGGCCGCCGGCGTACCCGAAGGTCTTGAAGCCCATCGACTCCAGGGCGACGTTGCCGGTGAGGATCAGGAGGTCGGCCCACGACAGGTTCTTGCCGTACTTCTTCTTGACCGGCCACAGCAGGCGGCGGGCCTTGTCGAGGTTGCCGTTGTCCGGCCAGCTGTTGAGGGGGGCGAAGCGCTGCTGGCCGGCCCCCGCCCCGCCGCGGCCGTCGCTGATCCGGTACGTGCCCGCGCTGTGCCAGGCCATCCGGATCATGAACGGGCCATAGTGGCCGAAGTCGGCCGGCCACCAGTCCTGCGAGGTGGTGAGCACCTCCAGGATGTCCTGCTTCACGGCCGGGAGGTCGAGGCTCTGGAAGGCCTCGGCATAGTCGAACTCCTCGCCGAGCGGGTTGGCCACGGCGGGGTTCTTGGCGAGGATTCTCACGTTGAGCCGCTCCGGCCACCACTGGCGGTTGCCGCCGCCCTGGGTCGGATGCGCGGCACGCCCGTGCGCGACCGGGCAACCGCCCGCTTCCTCTGTCTTCGCGTCTGTGACGATCGCGTCGTGGTTCTCAGACATGGGAATCCTTCCGGACTATCGGATCATGTTCAGGCACTGCGTGCGGTGGTGCAGGCGGGGCACAGGCCCCAATAGACGACCTCGGCCTCGTCGATCGTGAAGCCGTGGTCGTCGGCGGCTCTCAGGCAGGGCGCGTGGCCGACGGCGCAGTCGACGTCGGCCACGGCACCGCACGAGCGGCACACGACATGGTGGTGGTTGTCCCCGACGCGCCCCTCATACAGGGCGGGGCTGCCGGCCGGCTCGATCCGCCGGACGAGGCGCGCGGCGGTGAGCGCGTGGAGTGCCTCGTACACGGCTTGCAGCGAGATGTGGCCGACGCGCTCACGCACCCTGGAGGCGATCTCCTCGACACCGAGGTGGTCGCCGTTGCGGACGGTCTCGAGCAGCGCGACACGGGCGGCCGTCACCCGGAGGCCGGCCCCACGCAGTTCCTCGGCGGTGGTCGGAGTCACGGGTGCGGTCATGGCGCCAAAGTTACCCGCATAAACACGAACGATACAAGAGAACTAACTATGCAAGCCTGGAAACCTCCTCCCCGCCGACGCGCTCGCCGCCCGGGGCATGGCCGGAAGATCACGGCCAGGGGAGCCGGGTGGGTGCCCGCCGCGGCAAGCGGGCACCCGGTCCGGAGGGTCAGGCGTCGTCGTCGGACACCCGCGAGGCGCCGCCGCAGTCGGTGACCGAGGTGCTGAACAGGACGCCGGGGCCGCCACAGGTGCTCACCGGAAGGGAGACCGGTTCGACGATCTCGTCGTTGAAGATGATGACGTCGCCCACGAGGGCCGTGGGGGCCTGAGCGGGTTCCGCCTCGGCGGGTTCCGCCTCGGCGGGCTCGGCCTGGGTGGGCTCGGCCTGGGTGGATTCCGCCGGGGCGGGTGCGGCCGGGGCCGGTGCGGCCTGGGCCGGTGCGGCCAGCAGTGCGCCGCCGAGCAGTCCGGCGGCCAGGGCGAGCCCGGTTCTCAGGCGGCGATCTGTTTGCGGGGCATCTCGTCGGCGGCCGGGGTCTGGGGATCGGACCGGTGGGCGGGACGGGGTCCGTCCATGATGCGATCGATCACGGCGAGCGCGACCGCCGAGAGGATGAAGGTCAGATGAATGAGTGTTTTCCATAGGAGTTCTCTGTCGGTTATGGCGGGCTTGGCCGCGTTGATGAAGATCTGAAGGAGGTGGATGGAGGAGATGCCGATGATCGCCATGGCCAGCTTGACCTTGAGCACGTTGGCGTTCACGTGGGAGAGCCACTGGGGCTGGTCGGGGTGTCCTTCGATCCGCAGCCGCGAGACGAAGGTCTCGTAGCCACCCACGATCACCATGATCAGCAGGTTCGAGATCATCACGACGTCGACCAGGCCGAGCACGATCAGCATCACCGTGGTCTCGGCGGGCCTGCCGCCGAAGCCGAGTTCGATGAGGTGGAGAAGCTCGGCCATGAAGCGCCAGACGTAGACCACCTGGGCGGCGATGAGCCCGAGGTAGAGCGGGGCCTGGATCCAGCGGCTCAGGAACATGACGTAGCCGAGGCGCCTCAGCGCGCCGCGCGGCTGAGGCACTCGGGCTATGGATAGCAGTGGTTGCATCTCAGGAGGTCAGGACGTACAGATTCAGCCTGTCGACGATGGCCTGCACATTGAGGGTGGCCGGGTCGCTGCTGCCCATGAGGGCGGCGGCGACCGCGAGTGCCGCGGCCGTTCTGGCTACGAGGGCTCGGATGTCCAACGGAACTCCTTCGCGAAGGGGGGATGCCGGAGGGACGGCGCGGCGTGGCTCGCCGCGCCGCCTGTCTGGTCAGGGCTGAAGGCAGTGGACCGCCGGCACTTCGGCGGGTACGCCCGGCGCGGTGGGGTCGACCAGCGCCGTCACGTCGACGGCCGTTTCGGTGAGGCAGCCGAGCACGGCGGCGGGGTCGACCACGGCGTGGGCCGGTGCGGTGGCCAGAAGCAGGCCACCTGCGGCGAGGGCGGAGAGGGCGAGGAGACGAGTCGTGCGGGGCATGAAACCTCCTGTTTCAGGCTGCGAACGATTACCGACAGTAGTGGATCAGTAACGATCGGCTCAAGAGGTTGGGGCGCCCGGTCAGGATCTTCGCACCTTCAGGACAGCGTTTCGCCTGGTAACAGGCCCGAAGGCGGCTCGCCCCTCCGCCCAAACAAAAAGGACCCCCGAAGGGGTCCAGGAAACAACCGATCCCCACCACAGGAGGGGGTTGTGGTGGGGATCGGAGCTCGGAGTGCGTTACTTGCCGATGTTCGCCTCGTGCCCGATCGACAGGCCGGAAGTGGAGTCGAAGAAGTGCAGGTTGTGCGTGTCGATGACCAGGTCGATGCTCTGGCCGGGACGCGCGTGGCTGCGGGCGTTCACGCGGGCGGTCCACAGGGACTTGTCGCCCACGAGCGGCAGCGCTGCCTCGTCGTCGTCGCCGGTGTCCTGGGCGGCGACGGTGTCCTTGTGCTCGACCGGCGGGGCGTCGATCAGGAACAGGACGTTGATCTCGGAGCCGAGCTCCTCGGTGACCTCCGCCTTGACGTGCAGGGTGGCCCAGCCGTTGGCGTGGTTGCCGGCGGAGGCGGCGTCCTCGAAGTCGGAGGGACGGATGCCGAGGATGATCTTCTTGCCGATGTACTGGTCGAGGCCGGGCTTGTCGGAGAAGGTCGACTCGGGGATGGAGAGCTTGATGTCGGCGAAGGAGACGGCAGCGCCGCCGCCGTCGCGGACGAGCTCCGCGGTCACGAAGTTCATGGACGGCGAGCCCATGAAGCCGGCGACGAACAGGTTGACCGGCTTGTCGAACAGGTTCTGCGGGGTGTCGACCTGCTGCAGGAGGCCGTCGCGCAGGACGCAGACCCGGTCGCCGAGCGTCATGGCCTCGACCTGGTCGTGGGTGACGTACACGGTGGTGACGCCGAGGCGCTCGTGCAGGGTGTTCAGCGAGGCGCGCATGGAGACACGGAGCTTGGCGTCCAGGTTGGACAGCGGCTCGTCCATGAGGAAGGCCTGCGGCTCACGCACGATGGCGCGGCCCATGGCGACACGCTGGCGCTGACCACCGGAGAGCGCGGCGGGCTTGCGCTTGAGGTAGGTGTCGAGGCCCAGCATCTTGGCGGCCTCGCCGACACGCTTCTGAATCTCCGCCTTGGGCATCTTGCGGAGCTTCAGGCCGAAGGCGAGGTTCTCCTCGACCGTCATGTGCGGGTAGAGCGCGTAGTTCTGGAAGACCATCGCGATGTCGCGATCCTTCGGCGGGAGGTGGTTGACCACCTTGTCGCCGATGGAGATCTCGCCGCCGCTGATGTCCTCGAGGCCGGCGATCATCCGGAGCGCGGTCGACTTGCCGCAACCGGATGGGCCGACCAGCACCATGAACTCGCCATCCTTGATCTCAAGGTTGAGCCCGTTCACAGCCTTGACGCCACCGGCGTAGATCTTGTCGACGTTGTTTAGGACGATGGAAGCCATGCGCACTCCTGCGTGGATACGTTTTCATGCATCTCACCCGAAACGGACATCCATGTCAAGAGCCTGGGGCAACACTGGAAAGCGCGTCGAAACCATGATGGAATCGTTTCCATGAAGAGGGCGACCATCAAGGATGTGGCCGAGGCGGCGGGCGTCGGCGTCGCGACCGTATCCCGGGTTCTGTCCGGCGGTTCGGCCAGTCCGCAGACCCGCGAGCGCGTGCTGGCCGTGGCCGCGCAGCTCGACTACCGGCCCAGCGCCCTCGGCCGCAACCTGCGCCAGCGGCGTACCGGCGGCATGGGCCTGCTGCTGCCCGACCTGACCGACAGCTTCTACGGCCAGCTGGCCGAGGGCGTGCTCGCCTGCGCCCGCTCGGCCGGGGAGCCGGTGGTGATCGGTTCCACCGCCGACGATCCCGAGCAGGAGGCCGAGCTGATCGGCATGCTGCTGGAGCAGAGCGTCGACCGGCTGATCGCGGTGCCCTGCGGCGACGCCGACACCTGGCGTCCGGCGCTCAAGGCGGGCATGACCGTGGTCTTCGCCGACCGGCTGCCGCCCGAGCCCGACGCGGGCACGACGGCACCCGATCCGGCGGCGGCGGTGGGAGGGGCGGAGCCGGGCGGGGCCGTACCGGAAAGTGAGCTGGAGGGCGCGCTGAGCGGCCTCAGCTCGGCGGCGCTGTCGGAGCTGATGATGCTCGACGGGGTCGGCGCGCTGCCCGGCGCCCGCCCGGCCGCGCCGCGTCCCGCCGCGCGGCCGCTGGACGTGCCCGCCATCCTCACCGACGACCGATCGGGCATCCGTACGGCGGTGCAGTACCTCAGGGGCCTGGGCCACCGCCGCATCGCCTACCTGGGCGGCCCCGGCCGCGAACGCAGGGTGGAGGCGTTCCGCCAGGCCGTGGGCGGCGTGCCGGACGAGGAGCTGATCGTCTTCTCCGACGGCAGCCGCGACTCGGCCTACGCGGCGGCCTCCGGCCTCTTCCAGACGCGCCCCGACCTGACCGCGCTGGTGGCGGGCGGCAACATGCTGGGCGAGGCGGCGGTGCTGGCCGCGCGCGAGCTCGACCTGCGCGTGCCCCGCGACCTGTCGGTGGTCATGTACGACGACGTGCCGTGGGCCGAGTTGTGCTCCCCGCCGCTGACGGTGATCGCCCAGCCGGCCCGCGACATGGGCTACCGGGCGGCCGAGCTGGTGCTGCGCGCCGGCTCCCGCCGCCCGCGCAGCGTGCTGCTGCCGACCGAACTGGTCATCCGCGGCAGCTGCGGCCCCCGTCTGTAGGCGTCCTCAGAGCACGCCTTCGATCGCGCGCACGAGCTCGGGCGAACCGGGCTCGGTGCCGGGGCGGAAGCGGCCGGCGACCGCGCCGTCCCGGGCGACGAGGAACTTCTCGAAGTTCCACTGGATGTCGCCGCCCGCGCCCTCGGCGTCGGCGGTCTTGGTCAGCTCGGCGTAGAGGGGGTGGCGGGTGTCGCCGTTGACGTCGGCCTTCTCCAGGAGCGGGAAGTCGACCCCGTAGGTCGTCGAGCAGAACTCCTGGATCTCCTCCGCCGAACCGGGCTCCTGGCCCATGAACTGGTTGCACGGCACGCCGACGACGGTGAAGCCGCGCGGGCCGTACTCCTGCTGGAGTTTGACCAGCCCGGAGTACTGCGGGGTCAGCCCGCAGCGGGAGGCCACGTTCACTATGAGTAGCGCCTTGTCGCCGGCGAGTTCGGCGAGTGTGGTGGGGACGTCCGCGAGGGTGCGGACGGGGATGTCACGAAGGCTCATGATCCCCACAGTACTCCTCCCCAAATCCGCTCAGACCAGGCAAAACCCCGCCCCCGGCGGTACGGCGGCGCGCCGGGCCCCATCTGGCCATCCCGACACCGCGGGCCCCTTTCCCCAAGCGGGAACCGGATGTTCGAATCCCCCGGTCCAGGAAGCGGCCGGACCGGGGCAACCCGACCCCGCCAGAACGCAAAGTCCTGTCCTCTGCGGGCCCGAGGTCCCTGACCCGCGCCGACCCCGCGCATTAGAAAACGCCTAGGACATGTCGTGGAGCTTCCGGGCCACCCTCAACGGGCGGAACCAGATCCCGGGAAGCCACGCGGACCCTCCTCATCCAAGCCACGGATCGGGGATCGGCAGGTACAAGGCGGTGACGCTGAGTAATCGTTCGCACACGGCCTGACAGCAAGGATCGATTTGGACAGCAAACGCGCTCTGCGCAGCACCCTCGTCACCCTGCTCTCGTTCGCGGGAGCGACCGGCGGGAGTACTGCCGCCGCCTCGGCCGACACCGAGGTGGAGCACCGGGGTATCTGGCGTACCAGTGTGGAGACACCGGACGTCAGGCGAGGGACCTGGAGCACCAAGGCCAGGCCCAAGACCACGCCCAGGCGGCCGGAGGGACGGAACAAGCGGATCGCGCTCGGCCTGGTGGTTCAGCGGGCCTGGTCACTACGCGAGTTCCGGTGCCTCGACAGCCTGTGGACCCGGGAGAGCAACTGGAACCACCGGGCGTACAACCGCTCGTCGGGCGCCTACGGAATCCCGCAGGCACTGCCCGGCGGCAAGATGCGGGGAGCCGGGCACGACTGGCGCTACAACCCGGCCACTCAGATCCGCTGGGGCCTGAAGTACATCAAGGGCAGGTACGGCAGGCCGTGCGGCGCTTGGGGCCACTTCAGGTCGCACAACTGGTACTAGGACAGCCGCTCAGGGGAAGGGGCGGCTGCCCCGGAAAGGGCATCCGGCGCGCCGGGTGCCCTTTTCCTGTGGACGGCGATCGCCTGGATGAGCAGTTCCACACCGAAGTCGAACTCCTCGTCCGGATCGCACGAGTCGAGCAGCGGCGCCAGCGAGGCGACCGTGGGGAACAACTCGGCGTCGACCCGCTCGGCCCGCATCCTGGCGGGCAGCGGCGCGAACGACGGCGTCACCCCGACCTCGCGCAGCAGCGAGCCCACGATGTAGGCGATGAACATGCGCAGCACCTTCACCGCCTCCGGCCCGTCGAACCCGGCGCTGCGCAGCGTGGCCAGCGCCCGCTCCACCGGCAGCAGCCCCGCGTTGGAGTGGAGTTGCCGGCTGACGACCAGCATGGTCGAGCGCGGGTAGTGATGGGCGATCTGGCGGAAGGCGCGCGCCTGGATGCGGACCCGCTCGGTCCACTCGGCGCCGGGGTCGTCGGTGAACTCGATCTCGCTGAGCACCGCCTCGGCCACCTCGGACAGCAGGGCGTCCTTGTTGGGCACGTGGTTGTAGAGCGACATCACGCCCACACCCAGGTCGGCGGCGATCCTGCGCATGGATATCGCGTCGGCGCCCTCGCGCTCGATGAGGCCGATCGCCGCGGTGACGATGCGCTTCTTGGACAGCGGCTCGGAGGGCATGGCTCATTCTAGTTTCATTGACGCACCCCGAGACTCCATGCGAGCCTGCAGACATACGTACGGTGTACGTCCCCCTGGAGGCGGCATGTCGACGCACGATCTCTACACGATCCCCGCGGAGCTCTCCACCTGGAACGTGGAGATGGCCGGTTCGAGCAGATTCACCTGGGAGTACGACGACGGCCGCGACCGCATGCTCGCCCTGTACCAGAAGGGCAAGGACAAGCAGTGGGACTCCGCCAAGCGCATCGACTGGGACCTTGAAGTCGACCCGTACAACGTGCTCGGCATCCCCGACCAGACCATCGCCATCTACGGCACGCCGCTCTGGGACCGGATGGACGACAAGACGCGTCAGGACGTCCGGCTGCACAGCGCCGCCTGGCAGTTCTCCCAGTTTCTGCACGGTGAGCAGGGCGCCATGATCTGCTCGGCGAAGATCGTGGAGTCGGTGCCCGACCTCGACTCGAAGTTCTACGCCGCCACCCAGACCATGGACGAGGCCCGCCACGCCGAGACCTACGCCCGTTTCCTCCAGGAGAAGGTCGGCCTGGCCTACCCGATCAACGAGCACCTCAAGGCGCTGCTCGACAGCACGCTCAGCGACTCCCGCTGGGACATGCCCTACCTCGGCATGCAGGTGCTCATCGAGGGCCTGGCCCTGGCCGCGTTCGGCGTCATGCGGGACATCACCACCAAGCCGCTGCCCAAGCAGATCCTCGCGTACGTCATGCAGGACGAGGCCCGCCACGTCGCCTTCGGCCGGATGGCGCTGCGCGACTACTACCAGAACCTGACCGAGGCCGAGCGCAACGAGCGCGAGGACTTCGTCATCGAGGGCTGCTACCTCATGCGCGACCGGCTGCGCGGCAGGGAGACCTGGGAGACGATCGGCCTGTCGAAGGCGGACGTCGAGGAGGCCATGCTGGCCGTCGACCAGTCCGAGTACCTGCGGCTGTTCCGGTCGCTGCTGTTCAGCCGGATCGTGCCGTGCGTCAAGGACATCGGCCTGTGGAGCCCGCGCCTGCGGCAGGCCTACGCCGACATGGGCGTCCTGGACATGGCCGGGCAGTCACTGGACACGCTGATGCGGCAGGACGAGGAGATCGCCGACAAGCTCGACGAGGCCCGCTTCGCCGAGGAGGAGGCGGAACGCCACGCCGAGGTCGCCGAGACCGTCGCCCTGGGCGGCGAGCAGCCCTAGTGCCATATTTGACCGGTCGTTCTTGAATGAGCTAGATTCCGGGCATGGCAAGGACGAAGGAGTTCGACCCGGATCTCGCGCTGCACAGGGCCATGGAGCTCTTCTGGCGCAAGGGCTACGAGGCCACCTCCATGGCCGATCTGGTCGAGCATCTGGGCGTGGCGCGGGCCAGCATCTACGCGACGTTCGGCGGCAAGCGCGAGCTCTACCTCCAGGCCTACGAGCGCTACCTGGAGAACGGGGTCGACTTCGCCGGGCGGCTGGGCGGGGCCGGTCCGGTGCTGCCGGCCGTACGGGAGCTGGTGCGGCAGTACGCCGAGGAGGCCGCGCACGACGCGCAGCGGCGCGGCTGCCTGGTCGTCAACACCGCGGTCGAGCTCGCGCCGCACGACACCGAGATCGCCCGGCGCGTCCGCGTGAACTGGGACTTCGTGGAGGACAACCTGGCCGCCGCGCTCTCCGTGGCGCGCGAGCGGGGCGAACTGGCCGAGGGCAAGGATCCGCGGGCGATCGCGCGCCTGCTTCTCGTCGTGCTCCAGGGCCTGCGGGTGATCGGCAAGGCCTCCGACGACGCCGCGCGGGTGCGCGACGCCGCCGAGCAGGCACTGTCGCTGCTCGACTGATGCCCTTTTTCAAGACTGATCGTTCTTAAATATCGAGGAGTTGTGTCATGCGTTTCAGCGACAAGGTCGTTCTGGTCACGGGTGGCGGCAGCGGGGTCGGGCGGGCCACCGCGCGGGCGTTCGCGCGGGAGGGCGCGTCCGTGATGGTGGCGGGGCGCAACGCCGGCGCGCTGAAGGAGACCGTCGAACTCATCGCCGCCGACGGCGGCGAGGCCGCGGCCGTGGCCGCCGACGTGACGCGCGAGGACGACGTCGCCGCGATGGTGGCCGAGACCGTGCGCAGGTACGGCGGGCTGCACATCGCCCACAACAACGCCGGCGTCCTCAGCGCACTCGGCCCCGTCGCCGACCTCGACGCCGGGACCTGGCGCCACGTCCTGGACGTCAACCTGACCGGCGTCTTCCTGTCGATGAAGCACGAGATCGCCCACATGCGCCTGCACGGCGGCGGCGCGATCGTCAACACCTCCTCCAACATCGGCGCGCACGGCCGCCGCCCCGGCTTCGCCGCCTACGCCACCTCCAAGGGCGCGGTGAGCCTGCTGACCAGGTCCGCGGCCCGCGACCACATCGCCGACGGCATCCGCGTCAACGCCGTCAGCCCCGGGGCCAACGAGGGCCCGATGTCGTCACTGCCGGGCGAGAGCCACGAGGAGCGCGCCGCCCGCTACGCCTCGCTGATCCCGCTCGGCCGCATCGGCACACTCGACGAGGTGAGCGCGGCGGTGCTCTGGCTGGCCTCGGACGAAGCCGGCTTCGCCGTCGGCCACGATCTGGTGATCGACGGCGGCGTCACCGCCTGACCCCTGACGGTCGCGCGGACACCTCCGGAACCCCGCACCCGCAGGCGCGCGGCAGTCGCGCGGGCACAGCGAAGGCGCCGCGCGGACGGAGCCGGAATTGGCGTCGGCGTTTTTGTCGGAGCCGATCTCTAACTTCACCGCCATGACTGCCGTTCAGGCGTACTCCTACGCCGCTCCCTCCTTCCTCGACGGCTCCCGGCTGGGCCTGTCCACCTCCGGCGGACGGGCGCTGTCCGGCCCGCTGCCCCGCCCGCGCTTCTTCAGCGGGCTGGTCACCGAAGCCGCTCCCGCCGCCGCCGGGCTGCTGGCCCTGTCGGACGTGGCGATGACCCGCTACCACCAGCCGCGTCCCGGCTGGACCCGCGACCCGGTGGTGACCTGCGACGGACAGCGGCTGCGGATGGAGTCGTTCTCCGCGTGCGGCGGCGTCTACGCCCGGCTCGACCTGGCCGCGCTCGACGGCGACATCCTCGACCGCGGCACCACCAACGTCGACGTCAACGGCCCGCTGCGCGAGGCGCTGGCCCGCGTCGGCGGCAAGGACCCGCTCCACCTGGGCGTGGGCGCCGACGAGATGGCCGTCACCACCCTCGACGGCGCGGTCGTGGAGAAGAAGGTCCCGCTGCCGCCGCGCTGGCTGCGCGGCTTCGCCGAGGTCCAGGTCATCGCCGCCGGATTCGACCTGCGCGCGGAGCTGACCGGCCCGCACGCGGTGCGCTTCCTGCGCTCGCTGCCGCGCGCCGCCGGCGCCACCGTCTGGGTCTCCCCCGCCGGACGCGACCTGCGCGTCCACACCGGGGCCCGGCCCGGCGCCGTCTGCCTGGCGGGCGCGGGCCGCGTCGCGACGCTCCTGCCCCTGCTGCGCTTCGCCAAGGCCCTGCGCGTGTACGGCCCGCCCGCCGGATCCGGCTCCACCGCGAGCGTATGGGAGCTGGAGCTGCCCGGAATGCGCTACACGCTGGCCATCTCCCCCGCTCCTTCGCGCGGTTTCTCCGGCGAGGGCGCGGTACTCGACCACCTGTCCACCGACGAGGCGGCGGGTGACGCCGACGTGCTGGCCCCGCTGCTCGCCTTCGAGCCGGCCATCGAGGTCGGCGCGCTGGCCGACGCCTCCGGTCTGGCGCCGGCCCGGGTACGGGCGGCGCTGACCCAGCTCGGCACGGCGGGCCGGGTCGGCTACGACCTCCACGAGAGCGCCCACTTCCACCGGGAGCTCCCCTACGACCGCGACCAGGTCGCCGAGCTCAACCCGCGGCTGACCGCCGCCCGCGCGCTGGTGTCCTCCGGCGCGGTGCGGGTGTCGGGCGAGCGGGCCGAGGTGACCACGCCGGGCGGCGTCAGGGTCGTCGGGCTGGCCGAAGGCTCGTGCACGTGCGAGTGGTGGTTCGACCACCGGGGTTCACGCGGGCCGTGCAAACACGTGCTCGCCGCCAGGATCGCCGCCCGCGTGGCCGTCGGGGTGAACGCGTGAGCGGGCGGGCGCGGGAGAGCCGTCGGGGTGAACGCGTGAGCGGGCGGGCGTGGGAGAGCCGCGCGGGCGTCAAGGTGGTCGCGTGAACGGCCGGGCGTGGGAGGCCGTGCGCAAGGGGATCACCCGGGCGGACGCCGGTGAGGTCGCCGAGCGGGTCCTGGAGCTGGACGAGGCCGGGCGGCGTGAGGTCGCCCGCGAACTGCCCGGCCACATCGCCCCGGCCAGGACGGCGCAGCGGCGGCTGGCCGAACGGCGGCGCACCTGGGACTGGCAGCTGACCCAGGAGTGGATCGAGCCCATGCGGGTGGCGGGAGCGGGCACGATCGGCGGGGCCGCGGCGGTCGCGAGCTGGCTCTACCGGCGCGAGTTCGCGCGATGGTCACCGGCCTCCGACATGGAGCCGCTGCTGAAGGTCATCGCGGCCCGCCCGGCCGCGTGGCAGGCCGACCTGGCCGTACGGCTGGCGCTGCGGCTGCGCGGCTCGCGCGCCCAGGCCGACGACGACAGCGCGGCCCTGGCGCTGGAGCTGCTGCGCAGGACCGGGACCGTGCCGCCCGACCACGAACCGCTCGTGGCCGCCTGGGTCGCCCTGCCGCCCAGGCTGCCTGACGATCCGCTGGCGGCGCACCTGCTGCCGCGGATGTTCGAGGCGGAGGGGGTGGGCCGGGCCCTGCGCGAGGACCGGATCGAACCACCACGGTGGGAGTGGGAGCCACAGCACTCCTGGCTGCGCACGCTGCGCGACCTGGCCGCCTCCGGCGTCCTCGACCGCGAGATGCTCGCCGACGGCTGCGTGCGCCGGTTCCTGCGCGGTGGCAACGCCGCCGACCTGCGCTTCTTCGTCCGCCTGCACGAGCTGCTCGACCCCGCCCCGAACCCCGGCCGCGCCCGCGACTACCTGCGGCTGCTGCCCGCCGCGCCGGGGCCGATCGCCGAAGCGGCGCTCAAGCAGTTGCGCGGCTCACTCGACGGCGACGACGCCGGTGAGGCGGTGTCCGCGCTGCTGTTCCGGCCCGAGAGCAAGCTGGTGCGGGCCGGGCTGACCTGGCTGGACCGTCTGGCCCGCGAGAGCGACGGCGACCTCGACCACCTGGCGCCCGCGCTGGCGTCGGCGTTCCTGTGCGAGTCCTACCCGGTCCAGGAACGGACGGTACGACTGGCCGTACGGCACGCGGGGCGTTTCACTCCCGTCGGCGCCGAGGCGGTGCGCGAGGCGGCGACGGTGCTGCCGGCGGACCTGCTCGGCCGGCTGTCCGAGGCGTATGGCCACGTCGAGCCGGAGGCCGGCCTGGACGACGGGTTCCAGGCGGTCGCGCTGCCGGAGGTCGAGCGGCCGGTCCATGAGCCGGATCCGTTCGAGCAGTGGCTCGACGGGTTCGTCCGCGACGCGCCGGCGGCGGCCGGGCGGCGCCCTCCGCCGGCCGCCGTGCGCGGGGCGCTGATGGCCGTGCTGAACCGGCCCCTGTCCCGGAGCCGTCTCGACGCCGAGCGCACCTGGGGCAGCGTGGAGCTGTGGGTCGAGGCGCTGATGCGCGAGGCCGCCCATCCGGGTGAGAGCACGGGGCAGCCGAGGGAGCGCCTGCCGAAGCGGCGCTCGGTCGCCGCGCCGTACCGGATGACGCTGGAGCGTTGCGCCGAGGTCCTGGCGGGGCTGCGGGCCGGGACGCTGCCGCCGTACCTGCTGGCGCCGCCCACGACGGCGGCGGGGCAGGTCGGGGCCGCCGAGCTGGTCACCCGGCTGGAGGGTTACGAGCGGGCCGGCGCGGTGGCGCTGCCCGCCGACCTGCAGCAGGCGTTGCTGAGGCTGCCGCGCGCGGTCCCGGCTGAGGTGGCCGAGCGTGCCGGGCGGCTGACGTCCGAGGCGGGCCGCACGCTGGCGCGCTGGCTGGCCGACCGGCCCGAGCCGCGCCCGCGGGTGCTGTGGCGCGAGCAGCGTCCGAGGGTCGTCGCGCATCTGGAGCCGACCGGGCTCGATCTGGTCGACGCGCTGCTCGGCGGCGCGTTCTCCGCCCGCCTCGGCGAGTCGATGGAGGACTGGCACCGGGTGCTGCCCTCGGACCGGGAGGCGCTGGCCGTGCACCTGCTGCCGTTCGCGAGCGCGAGCTGGGAGCGGCCGGCGCACTTCTCCGACCACGTGTCCGCCCTGCTCCATCAGGAGGGCCCGGGCGGTGAGGCCGTCGGGGCGCTACTGGCGGCGCTGCTCGGCGAGCGCGGCTGGTACATGCCGGCGGAGCTGGCCGAGCGGCTGCTGCTGGAGGCCGCGGCCACCGGCGGCCTGCCGGGTGAGCGCTGCGGTCACCAGCTCGGCCTGGCGCTGCGGGCGGGCGCGATCAGGGCGGCCGACATCCGTTCGTCCCTGGAGTCCTGCGCCAGGCAGGGCGCGCACCGCGAGGTCTGGGAGATCATGACCGGCCTGCTCACGTCCTACCTGCCCGCGGCCGACGAGCGGAGCACCGCCACCCACACCCGGATGCTCGTCTTCGCCCTGGACGTCGCCCGCTGGGCCGGGGCCGCGGGCACGGTGCCGGTCGTGGCGCACCTCGCCGACCGGCCCCGCTCCAACGCCCTGGTCCGCGCGGCCCGCGTCCTGGACGACCACCTCACCGCGCGGGAGGCCCGCCAGGCCTCCTGACGCGGGCGCCGCCAGGCCTCCTGACGCGGGTGCGTGGTCAGCCGGACAGGTACGCGGCGCGGCCGACCACGTAGGTGGCCACGGCCACGGTGATGATCTGCGCGCAGCCCACGATGAGCAGCGGTCCGCCCGTGGCCGCCGTGGGCTCGCGCAGCCACATGCCGGCCAGGATGAGCAGGATGCCGGGCACCTGGGGCTTGCTGCCGGCGTGCATGCGGGCCAGCGTGCCGGGGAAGCGGACCAGTCCGATCCCGGCCACGAAGGTCAGCGCCGCGCCGAGCAGCAGGCAGGTTCCGGCGAGGATGTCGGTCATCGGCCGCTCCTGGCGAAGAACCTGGCCAGGCAGACCGACCCGACGAAGCCCAGCAGCGACAGGACGAGCAGGATCGGCATCGCCGAGTATTCGCGGTAGATGGCGGCGCCGGTGCCGACGGCGCACATGGCCACGGCCGTCAGCACGTCGAAGGCGACCGCGCGGTCCAGCATCGAGGGGCCGCGGGCCAGCCGGTAGACGGTCATCGCCGCCGCGCAGCCGAGCAGGATCACCACCGCGGCGTAGACCATGCTCATCGGAGTTCCTCCCTGTCGGCCCTGGTGCCGAAGACGGCGATCACCCGGCTTTCGAGCCGGGTGACCTCCTCCTGGACCGAGCCGGTGTCCGTGACGCCGAGCACGTGCACGACCAGTTCCTTCCTTCCGGTGTAGGCCTCGACGACGAGGCTGCCGGGCAGCGACGACAGCGCCACGATGATCAGCGTGGTCATCGGCTCCGACGAGGTGCGCAGCGTCGCGGTGGCCAGGTGGACCGGCGGGTCGCAGGCCCCCGGCCGCAGCGCCCACCAGGCGACGCGCACGCTGGAGACGACCATGTCCAGCGCGTAGCGGGGCAAGAAGGCCAGCAGCGCCACGGGCCTGAGCCGGATGCCGGGGTCGAGCAACGGCAGCGGCAGCATCCAGGAGATGACCGCCCCGGCCAGCAGTCCGCCCAGGACGTTGCCGACGCTGAGCTCGCCCCACAGCAGCACCCAGACGAGCGTCAGCCAGATCACCAGCGGCAGCGGCACGTGCCGCCCGAACACCCGCGGCGCGAACAGTCGCGTCCTCATCGGCCGCTCCCCGACACGGCCTCCAGGTACGGCTGCCGCGCCATCAGCTCACCGGCGGCCCGCCCGGCCAGCGCCGACAGCGGCCCGGCCAGAACCGTGTATGACAGGGCCAGCACGACCAGCGCCGCCGTGGCCGCCACCATGGGCCAGGGCGGCAGCACGGTGGTGCGGATCGCGTCCTCCTCCGACGACTCCTCGCTGTCCAGCACGGTCTCCTCCGCTCCGTACGCGGCCGGCGGGCTGCGCCAGAACGCCTTGCCCCAGGTCTTGGCCACCGCGTACAGGGTCAGCAGGCTGGTCACGAGGCTGCCGGCGACCAGGGTGAGCGCCAGCGGCCCGCCGTCGGCCAGCCCCGCCTGGACCAGCAGAAGTTTCCCCAAAAATCCGGACATGGGGGGTATCCCGGACAGGTTCATGGCCGGGATGAAGAAGAGCACGGCGATCAGCGGGGCCAGCCGCATCAGCCCGCCGAGCCGGTCCACGGACGTGGTGCCGGTACGCCGCTCGATCAGTCCGGTCACCAGGAACAGGCTGGTCTGGACGGTGATGTGGTGCACGACGTACATGACGGCGCCGGCCATGCCGGCGATCGACGACAACGCGACGCCGTACACCATGTAGCCGATGTGACTGACCAGGGTGAAGGAGAGCATGCGTTTGATGTCGGTCTGGGCTACGGCGCCCGCGACGCCGATCAGCATGGTCAGCAGGGCGGCCCACATGAGGATCGTGGACACGGGCCCGCCGGGGAACAGCAGGGCTTCCAGCCGGATGATCGAGTAGATGCCGACCTTGGTGAGCAGACCGGCGAAGACGGCGGTGGCGGGGGCCGGGGCGGTGGGGTAGGAGTCGGGCAGCCAGGCGGACATGGGGAAGACCGCCGCCTTGATCGCGAAGACCAGCAGCAGCGTGAGCTCGACCAGGAGCTTGAGGTGCTGGGGCAGGCCGGCGAAGCGCTCGGCGAGCTGGGCCATCGACAGGGTGCCCGTGCTGGCGTAGGTGATCGCGAGCGCGATCAGGAAGAGCATGGAGGAGGCCAGCCCCATGACCGTGTACGTGGCGCCGGCCCGGATGCGCGGCAGGGTCCCGCCGAAGGTGAGCAGCACGTACGAGCCGCCCAGCAGCATCTCGAAGGCGACGAACAGGTTGAACAGGTCACCGGACAGAAACGCGTCCGCCACCCCCGCGACCATGATCAGGTACGCCGGGTGGAAGATCGCCATCGGCGCCAGGTGCTCCTGGTCGGCGTAGGCGTTGGCCAGCGAGTACAGCATGACGCAGAACGTCACCGCCGACGACACCACCAGCATGAGCGTGGACAGGCGGTCGGCGACCAGGCAGATGCCGGTCGGCGCGGGCCAGCCTCCGACGCACGCGACCAGCGGGCCGCCGCGGTCGGCCGCCACGAGCAGGATCAGCGAGATCACGACCATCGCGCCCAGCGTCG
This sequence comes from Nonomuraea sp. NPDC050394, assembly GCF_044459065.1. Classification (NCBI taxonomy): domain Bacteria; kingdom Bacillati; phylum Actinomycetota; class Actinomycetes; order Streptosporangiales; family Streptosporangiaceae; genus Nonomuraea; species Nonomuraea sp. NPDC050394. The sequence continues at coordinate 677,002 of NZ_JBITIO010000003.1, forward strand.
CCAGGCTGATCAGCGCGTGCAGCCGGCGCAGCCGCCCGCCGATGGCCAGCTTCAGCGCCGCGGCCAGCAGGGGCAGCAGGACCGGCGCCGGGATCAGCGCCTGCATGTCAGTCCTCCCCTTCCAGCTCGGGATCCTGGGCGAGCGCCTGCCTGCGCAGGTCCTCGCGGATCGCCGCCCGCAGCTTCCTGCGCGCCTCGCGCTGCCGGGTACGCAGCTTGCGCCGCAGTGCCTGCTCGGCGGCGTCCTGCTCACGCTGCCGGCGGGCGAAGTCCGCGCGCAGCTCGCGTACCCGGTCGTCCTTGCCGCGGGCCTGGGCCTCCTCCTGCAGCCTCGCCTCCTCGAAGCGGCGCAGCAGTTCCTCCGAGGACAGCCCGTCGTTCTTGTGCGCCTCCATCCAGCGGCCGAGGTCCACGTTGATCTCCAGGATCCGCGACTCCAGCTCGGCGGCCGCGCGGCGCTCGCGCTCGATCCGCTCGGTGTCCAGGCGGGCCAGTTCGGCGCGCTGGTCGGCGACGAGCCGTTCGTAGGACTTCTCCCTGTCGCGCAGTCCCCGGCTCAGCTCGCCCGCGGTGGCCCTGATGCGGACCCGGCGGTCCTCGGTGTCGTCCTGCACCGCGTCGTCGCCGGTCAGCTGCCAGGAACGGTGCGCCATGGCCAGGAGGAAGGCGGTCACGCCCAGCGTGATCACGATCGAGGTCAGGACCATCGCCTGCGGCAGCGGGTCGGCCATCCCCTCGGTGCCGGCGAACGGCGGGCGCCCCGCCGGCCCGCCCGCGGTGACGATCAGCAGGTTGACGCCGTTCGACAGGACGATGACGCCGACCAGGATCCTGACCAGGCTCCGTTCCAGCAGCAGCGTGACACCCGCGGCGATGAGCACCGCGGACAGCGCGAACGGCACCAGCGGCAGGCTCACGAGCCCTCCATCTGCCGGTCCAGCTCGGCCCCCAGGCTGCGCAGGACGTCACCGACCATGCCGACCACCGACAGGTAGATGCCGAAGTCGAACAGCAGCACCGTCGACAGGTGCAGGGTCCCGACCAGCGGGAGCGTCACGTCGGCCGCGAGCATCCGCAGCGCGTCGCCGCCCGCGCCCCACCCGATCAGCGCGCAGCACACCGAGAGCGTCAGCCCCACCCCGATCAGCACGCCCGCGTTGACCGGCAGAGCCCTGGCCAGCTCGTAGCGCCCGCCCGCCAGGTAGCGCACCGCCACCGCGAGCCCGGCCACGATGCCGCCCGCGAACCCGCCGCCGACCCGGCCGTGCCCGGTGAGCAGCAGGAACACCGACAACAGCAGCATCGTGTGGAAGGTCAGCCTGGCCACGATCTCGAAGATGACCGAGCGCTGGCCGGCCGGCAGCGTGGCCGACAACCAGTGCGTGCGGCCGTCCGGGAGCGGCGCCGCGTCCTCGCGTTCGAGGCTGAAGGTACGGCGGCGCAGGAAGACCAGGCTCGTCACGCCGAGCGTGAGCACGATGATCACCGAGCTCTCGCCCAGCGTGTCCCAGGCGCGGATGTCCACCAGGAGCGCGCTGACGATGTTCGCCGCCCCCGCCCGCTCGGCCGCCGCGGCCAGCTGCGTCCCGACCGGAACGGCGGTGCGCTCGTGCAGCGCCACCATCCCGGCCCCCGCGGCCACGACCCCGGTGACCAGGCCCAGGCCCAGCCGCAGCCCGAACGGCACCCGGGCCGAATCGCGCTCCGGGCTGACCGGCAGCCGCCGGAGCACCAGCGCGAACATCACCAGGCTGAGCGTCTCGGCGAGGAACTGGGTGAGCGCCAGGTCGGGCGAGCCGTGGACCAGGAACAGCAGGGCGGCGCCGTAGCCGGTGACGCCGGCCATCAGCGCGAGCAGGATGTGGCCGCGCACGAACAGCAGGGCGGCGGCTCCGGCCACCAGGACCGCGCCGATGACCGGCTGCTCTGGCCGGTCCCAGGCGGTGACGTCCAGGTCGAGGACGGGGGCGCCGCCGTACAGGAAGGAGAAGCAGCCGGTGGCGGCCATGACGGCCAGGGCGAGCGTGAGGTAGCCGGGCAGCGAGCCGCGCTGGAGGAGACCGGTGAGGATGGTGGCGTTGCGGTCCACGCCGCGCATGAACGCCCAGTAGAGCCGGGCGGCGTCGAGCACGTGGAGGGAGGCGCCGAGCCTGGCCACGGGTTCCCTGATCAGGAAGAGGGCGATGCCGAGGGCGAGGGCGACGGCCGACAGGGCGAGCGGGGTCATGGCGCCGGACCACAGGGCCAGGTGGACCTCGGGGCCGTGGTCGGGGTAGGTGGCGGTGTAGGGGGTCATGGCGGCGCCGTACCGGGCGGCGGCGAAGGCGGTGGCGAGGCCGAGGACCGACAGCAGCGCGGGCGGGGTGAACATCGGCGCCGGCGTGGGCCGCACCGGCGTGGACGGCAGGCCGGGCTTGGCGGCGAAGGCGCCCCAGAGGAAGCGGGCGGTGTAGGCGACGGTCAGCACCGAGCCGAGCACGACGCCGGCCAGGACGAGCGGGTCGTGCAGCAGGGACTCGAAGGCCGCCTCCTTGCCGGCGAAGCCCAGCAGCGGCGGCAGCCCCGCCATCGACGCCGCCGCCAGGACGGAGGCGGCGCACACCCACGGCATCGTGGTGCGCAGCCCGCTCAGCACGGTCAGGTCGCGGGTACCGGTGGCATGGTCGACGATCCCGACGACCAGGAACAGCGCCGCCTTGAACAGGGCGTGCGCCAGCAGCATGGCCACGCCCGCGAGCGCCGCCGCGCCCGTGCCCGCCCCGAACAGCACGGTGAGGAAGCCGAGCTGGCTGACGGTGCCGTAGGCGAGCAGGCGTTTCAGGTCGGTCTCGCGCAGCGCCCGCCAGCCGGCCATCAGCATGGTCGCCAGGCCCAGCGGCACCGCGACCAGCCGCCACACCGCCACGTCCCCGAACGCCGGCCCGAGCCGGGCCAGCAGGTAGATGCCCGCCTTCACCATCGCGGCCGCGTGCAGGTACGCCGAGACCGGCGTGGGGGCGGCCATCGCGCCGGGCAGCCACAGGCTGAACGGGAAGATCGCCGACTTGGCCAGCGCGCCGGCCAGCACCAGGACCAGCGCCGCCACGACCATGCCGCCCTGGGGCGGATCGGCCACGATCCGCGAGATCCGGTAGGTGCCGGCCGCCTGGCCGATGATGACCAGCCCGGCCAGCATCGCCAGCCCGCCGAGCGTGGTGACGGTGAGCGCCTGCATGGCGGCGACCCGGCCGGCCCGGCTCTCGGGGTCGTAGCCGATCAGCAGGTAGGAGAAGACGGTGGTCAGTTCCCAGAAGACGTACAGCAGGAGCAGGTCGTCGGCGACCACCAGCCCGAGCATGGCTCCCGCGAACGCCACCAGGAATCCGGCGAAGCGCCCGAGCCCCTGGGCGTCACGACCGAAGTAGCGCGAGCAGTACCACAGGACCAGCGCCCCGATCCCGGTCACCAGCGTCACCATGAGCGCCGACAGCTCGTCGACCCGGAAGGCCAGTTCCAGCCCGAGCTGCGGCGCCCACGCGCGCGTGTGCTCGTACGGCACCCATCCCGCGACGAACACCAGGGCGATCGCCGGGACCGCCGCCAGCACCGTGAAGGCACCCCTGCCCATCACCCGCACGAGCACCGGCGCGCACATCGCCGCCACGGCGTGCAGGATCAGCAGCGGCTCCATGCGCTCCTCACGGGCTACGGCGGTCCGGCGGGATCGTGGGCCGGTCGCGTCCCACTGTGCCCCGCATGATCACGCACGCCCGCCGCGCGACGCGCCGCCTTGACCGATTCCCTGCCTAATCGGGGCGGCGGCGACAGTGCCGGTGGCCGTCGTACGGATACGGCGCCTCGGCCGGGAGGATCTCCTCGAACAGGAAGCCCGTCTTCTCCGCCACCCTGCAGGAGGCGAGGTTGTCGACCTGGTGGAGCAGCTCCAGCAACGCCAGGTCGGGATAGGTGGCGAACGCCCACGCGGTCAGCGACTCCACGGCCCGCGGCGCCACTCCCCTGCCGCGCGCGGGCGCCGCCGTCCAGTAGCCGACCTCGGCGGTGTCACCCTGCGGGTCGGCGCGCTTCATGACCACGTTGCCCAGGAGCGCGTCCTTCCCCTCCTCCCGTACGGCGAAGCTCAACCGCTCCCCGCTCTCCCAGCCTCGGTGCTGAAGGTCCAGCCAGCGCCGCCCGTCGTCGTCGGTCACGATGGGTTGAAGCGTCCACTTGCGCAGCTCGGGATCCCGGTACGCGCTCACCAGCGGGGCCAGGTCGTCGTCTCGCCAAGGACGGAGGAAAAGGACGGGGGACGCTTCAGCGTTCACGATGACGGTCACGCGCCACATTGGACCACGCGCCCGTCCGCCACGACGATTTAGGGCCCGACCGAAACCAACCCCGGCCAAAAATGGGTTGAACGGCCGGGTTAGCATTGATTGAGTGCCTCCCGATACCACAACCTCCCGCCGTCCTGTGCTGTCTACCAACTCCCTCTGGCGGATGAAGGGCTACCTCCGCCCTTACATCGGCAAACTCGTCTTCATCTGGCTGGTCGCCCTCCTTGGCATCGGGGCCAGCATCACGCTCCCGCTCATCGGCAAAGAGGTCATCGACGGGCCCGTGGCCCACGGTGACCAGGGGGCGCTCCTTCCGCTCGGGCTTCTGGCGCTCGGCGTCGGCGTCGTCGAAGCACTCCTCACCTTCCTCCGCCGCTGGGCCCAGGTCGGGCCGGTCCTCGGGCTGGAGACCCGCATCCGGGACAACCTCTACCGGCACCTCCAGCGGCTGCCGATGGCCTTCCACAACGAATGGCAGTCCGGCCAGCTGTTGTCGCGTGCCACGACGGACCTGTCGGCGATCCGGCGCTTCCTCGGCTTCGGGATGCTCTTCCTCGTCATGAACATCCTGCAGCTGACGACCGTCACCATCGTGCTGCTCAACATGTACTGGCCGCTCGGGCTGCTGGTCGCCGGGTCGGCGGTCCCGATCGTGGTGGTGTCGCTGCGGTTCGAGAAGCGCTACATCCTCATCTCCCGCCGGGTCCAGGACGAGCAGGGCGACCTCGCCACACTGGTCGAGGAGTCGGCCATCGGCATCCGGACGATCAAGGCGTTCGGGCGCCGGCACCACGTCTTCGACTCCTTCGACGACTCCGCGCTGAAGGTGCACGGGACCTCCATGGAGAAGGTGCGCCACTCCGCGCGCTTCTTCACCTTCCTCGAGGTCATCCCCAACTTCACGCTCGCGCTCGTCCTGCTGCTCGGCGCGCTCGCGGTGGGCGGCGGCGACCTGTCGCTGGGCACGCTGGTCGCCTTCACCACGCTGATGCTGCAGCTCGTCTGGCCGATCGCCAGCCTCGGCTACATCCTGGCCATGTCCCAGGAGGCCATGACCGCCGCCGACCGCGTCATGGAAGTCATGGACACCGTCCCGGCGATCCAGGACGGCGCGGACACGGCCCCGGAACCACGCGGCCACCTGCGCTTCGAGGGCGTGGAGTACCGCTTCCCCGGCGCCGAGAGCCCCGTGCTCGACGATCTCTGGCTGGAGGTACGGCCCGGCGAGACCGTGGCCGTCGTCGGCGCGACCGGCTCCGGCAAGACGACCCTGACCGCGCTGGTCCCGCGCCTGCTCGACCCGACCCGCGGCCGGGTCACGATCGACGGCCACGACGTGCGCGAGCTGGAGCTGGGCTCGCTGCGGCAGATCGTGGCGACCGCGTTCGAGGAGCCGACGCTGTTCTCGATGAGCGTCAGGGAGAACCTCACCCTCGGCCACCTCGACTCCTCCGAGGAGGAACTGGACGCGGCGATCCGCACGGCTCAGGCGCAGTTCGTCTACGACCTGCCCTGGGGGCTCGACACCCGGATCGGCGAGCAGGGCATGTCGCTGTCGGGCGGGCAGCGGCAGCGGCTGGCGCTGGCGCGGGCCGTACTGAGCAAGCCGAGGATTCTCGTCCTGGACGACACGCTCTCGGCGCTGGACGTCGAGACGGAGGCGCTCGTGGAGGAGGCACTGCGGCGGGTGCTGCGCGACGCGACCGGCATCGTCGTGGCGCACCGCGCCTCGACGGTGCTGCTGGCCGACAAGGTGGCGCTGCTGCGCGGCGGCACGATCACGCACGTCGGCACCCACCACGAACTGCTGGAGGGTGTGCCCGAGTACCGGGAGCTGCTGGCCCAGGACGCCGACCTCGACCCCTCGGAAGGAGCGCTGCGATGACCACCCCGACCAAGGCCTGGCGTGGCGTGGCCTCCGAGGAGCAGGACGAGCTCGACGAGAAGGTCTCGGTATTGCTGCGGGAGCGCTCCCGAAAGCTTCTCGGTGACCTGCTGAAACCGCACAAGAAGCAGATCGCGGCGCTGACCGCGATCATCATCGTCTCCAACCTGGCGGGCCTGGCGATCCCGTACCTGGTGAAGGTGGGCATCGACGAGGGCATCCCGCCGATGCTCAAGGGCACCGGAACCGGCACGCTGCTGACCGTGGTCGGCGTGATCCTGGCCGCCGCGGCGACCCAGGCGCTCACCCGGCAGGCGTTCCTGAAGCTGTCGGGACGCATCGGCCAGGACATCCTGCTGGAGCTGCGCCGGCGCGTGTTCGACCACTTCCAGCGGCTGTCGCTGTCCTTCCACGAGAAGTACACCTCAGGCCGGGTCATCTCACGGCTGACCTCCGACATCGAGGCGATCGCCGAACTGCTGCAGTCGGGGTTCGACGGCCTGGTCACGGCCGTGCTGACGATGTTCGGCACGGCGGCGCTGCTGATCGTCCTGGACCTGCACCTCGGCCTGCTCGCGCTGATCCCGCTGCCGCTGCTGCTGCTGTTCACCCGGTGGTTCCGCAGGCAGTCGGCGATCGTCTACCGGCGCACCCGCGAGACGGTCGCGCTGGTCATCGTGCACTTCGTCGAGTCGATGACCGGCATCCGCGCGGTCCAGGCCTTCCGCCGCGAGCACCGCAACCAGGAGATCTTCAGGCAGCTCAACGCCGACTACCGCGACGCCAACGCGCGCAGCATGCAACTGCTCGCGATCTTCATGCCGGGCATCAAGCTCATCGGCAACGTGACCGTCGCCGGCGTGCTCATGTACGGCGGCTGGCTGGCCCTGCACCAGGAGGTCACGGTCGGCGTGCTGGCGGCGTTCCTGCTCTACCTGCGCCAGTTCTACGAGCCGATGCAGGAGATCAGCCAGTTCTACAACACGCTGCAGTCGGCGGGCGCGGCCCTGGAGAAGCTGTCCGGCGTGCTGGAGGAGCAGCCGGCGGTGCCCGAGCCGCGCAAGCCGGCCCCGCTGGAGAGCGCCAGGGGCAAGGTGCGCTTCGAGGACGTGCGCTTCGCCTACACCGAGGAGATGCCGATCCTGCCGAGGCTGGACCTGACGATCCCGGCCGGGCAGAGCGTGGCGCTGGTCGGGGCCACGGGCGCCGGCAAGACGACGCTGGCCAAGCTGATCTCCCGCTTCTACGACCCGGCCGAGGGGCGCGTCCTGCTCGACGGCGTCGACCTCACGATGCTGGACGAGCCGACGCTGCGCCGCGCGGTGGTCATGGTGACCCAGGAGAACTTCCTGTTCTCCGGCACGGTCGCCGACAACATCCGCTTCGGCCGGCCGGGCGCCTCCGACCGCGAGGTGCGCGAGGCGGCCAAGGCGATCGGCGCGCACGAGTTCATCAGCGGGCTGCCCGACGGCTACGACACCGAGGTGGGCAAGCGCGGCGGGCGCATGTCCGCCGGTCAGCGGCAACTGGTGGCGTTCGCGCGGGCGTTCCTGGCCGACCCGGCGGTGCTCATCCTGGACGAGGCGACCTCGTCACTGGACGTGCCGAGCGAGCGGCTGGTCCAGCGGGCGTTGCGCACGATCCTGGCCGACCGCACGGCGCTGATCATCGCGCACCGGCTGTCGACCGTCGAGATCGCCGACCGGGTGCTGGTGATGGAGCGCGGCGAGATCGTCGAGGACGGACATCCCGACGAGCTCATCGCCGCCTCCGGCCGCTTCGCCGGGCTGCACAGAGCCTGGCTGGAGAGCCTCAGCTGACCGTTTCCCGGAGGGGCACGAGGCCCCTCCGGGATTCCCCTTCGCGGCGGGGTCCAGGGTCTTCGTCAGGCTTCAGAGCAGTCGTGGTCGTACCGGGCTCAGCAGGGCCGTCTCGTCGGGCGCCACCGGCCGCGCGGCCAGCCGCGCCTCCGGGTGGCGGGCGAGATAGCCCTCGGGGAAGATCGTGGTCTGCTGCCCGCCGCACTGGGGGCAGAGCGCTGCGCTCGACGGCGGCGGGACGAGCACGCCCGAACGGACCCACACCTCTCTTTCGTTACCATGGCGGTCGTCGACCGATCGCACGAGGTAGTCCTCTTCCCAGACATGCCAGCATCCCCGGCACTCGAACGGCACGCTCCTGCGCTGTTCTTCCATGAGGTCACCCCCTCTCTCCGAGTGTCCGCCCGGCTTGCGCATGCCCGCAAGCGGGGTAGGAACATCGGCACGGACCCGGTAACCCCCCACCTGGAGCGGCAGTGGCGCGTCAGATCTTCGTAGGCCGTACGGAAGAGCAGGAGCGCTTCGCCTCGCTGCTGAGCGCGCTGCGGGATCCGGCGGACGGGCCCGACGAGGGCTTCGCCGTTCTCGTGCACGGCCACGGCGGCATGGGCAAGAGCACGCTGGTCAACCGCTACGTGGACATGGCCGCGGCGGCCGGGCTGCGCGGGGTGCTGGTGGACCTCGACGCCGAGCAGGTGCAGGACCTCGACCAGGCGGTGGGCCTGTGGCGGGCCAGCCTGGTGAGCACGCTGGAGCGGATCGCGTTCGAGCTGTGCCCGCCGGGCGAGCGGCGGCAGGGCCGCGCGGCGGGCAAGGAGTTCGAGGACTTCGCCGCCGCCGTGGACGCGCTCGGGGAGAGCGACCAGGACGCGCCGGAGGGCGAGGAGGCCGACTCCGGCGCCCGCGCCTGGACCAAGGGGGCGCTGGAACTCGGCGGGGAACTGGTCGGCGACGCGCTGTTCGGCGTGCCGCTGCCGACCAGCCCGCTGGACCGGATGGTCGACCGCGGCGCCGACGCGCTGCACCGCCGCAAGCAGCAGAAGGCCGAGCGGCTGGCCAGGGAGCAGGCCCGGGTGGCGCGGATGCGCGACCAGGTGGTGTCCGCGTTCGCGGCGGGGCTGCGCGGCCTGACCGGCGGCCGCAAGGGCTCGCCCATCGCGATCTTCCTGGACACGGCGGAACTGCTGCGCCCGGCCGACCACCGGCGGCTGCGCGAGGCGATACGCCTGTCCGGCCCCGGCGTCGTCTGGGTGATCGCCATGCGGCTGGAGGAGGAGCTGAGCCCGACCGAGGGCAACGAGGCCTCCCTCTACCAGCGCGAGCTGCCCGGCACCCGCTTCCGCCGCATCCTCATGGAGGTCTTCGACATGGGGACGCTCGCCGAGTACCTGGACCGCCGCCTCGGCCCGGCCGCCGACGACCTGCCGGTGGAGAGGATCTGGCGGGCCAGCAGGGGCATTCCGCTGGCGGTGTCGATGTTGTGCCACGAGATCGAGAGCACCGGTGACGTGGAGGACGCGCTGGCCGAGATCGGCGAGAACGGCGAGGTCTCCTTCGTCATCAGGACGCTGGCCGAGCGCTATCTCAAGCACACCCACGACCCGCTTGAGCGCATGCTGCTGTTCGGCATGGCCCTGCACCGCTCGGAGCGTTTGGACGCCTCGCTGCTGTCGGCGCTGTGGGACGTCGGCGAGCCGCTGGCCTTCGCCCGCATCATGAACGAGCTGGTGCGCCGGCACGACTTCATCCTGACCAGGACCCGCCGCCTGCACCAGGCGGTCCGCTCCACGTTCCGCTCGTTCCTGCTCGGGCCGCAGGACCGCTACACCGTGCTGGAGGCCAACCGGCGCGCCATCGAGGTACTGCGCGAACGGCTGGCCGGCCAGGACGGCCTGGACGGTACCGAGCGCCTGGACGACCGGGCCTGGCGGGAGAACGTCGAGACGCTGCTGTGGCACGCGTTCTGGACCGACAACGTGGACGGCCTGCGGCTGATGGCCAGGCTCTTCCCGATCTGCGTCCTGGACCGCGGCTTCGCCGGCGACCTCCTGCTCACCGCGCGCTTCTTCGAGCCCGTGCTGACGCCCGACCAGCGCGAGCACCTGGACACCATGCAGGACATGCTCAGGCCGGGCTTCACCCCCTACCAGAAGACGCTGGAGCGGACGTTCGCGCTGATGGACAGCGCCCGCTCCGACTACAGTCCGGTCGAGGGCGAGATCCGGGCGGGCCTGCTCGACCTGCTGCGGCTGCGGCACGCCCGCTGGCTGTCGCTCGACACCGGCGCGCGGATCGTGCTGACCGAGCGGGCCGCCGCGCTCCTGGCCGGGTCCTCGCCCGCCGCGCTGGAGCAGGTCGCGCAGGCGGCGATGGAGATCGCCCGCGACCTGGTCGACCCGGCCAATCTGCGCCGCTCGCCGTCGAACGACGCGCTGCGCGCCGCCGAGCTGGCCACCAGGTACGCGCCGGAGGCGGCCGACGCCTGGCGCCATCTCGGGCTGACCGCGCTGGCCCTGGGCGAGCAGTCACGCGCGGAGGAGGCCTTCGCCACCGCGGTCAGGCTCGCCGCCGACCCGGCGTCGCTGGCGATGGGACTCGGCCACGACATCACCGCCCTCGGATACCAGGGGCTGGCGCTCGGCTTCTACCGGGAGGCGGCCGAGCTCAAGCCCGGCGACGAGGGCGCCTGGACCCAGCTCGGCCTGGCCCTGCGCCAGTACGGCAGGTACGCCGAGGCCATCCGGGCCTTCGAGGCGGCCGGGAACGACGACGAGGAACGCTTCTGGCCCGCGCTGCACATCTGGAACTCCTACCACCTGTCCGGCCCCAGGGTCCTGGAGCTGGAGCACCGGGGGCGGGCCAGGAGCATCCTGGCCGAGCAGCTCGAACACGCGCCGGAGGACCCGAGCTTCCTCGACTGGTCGTGCCTGATGGCCGAGGCGTCGGAGGAGCACGAGCAGGCGCTGGCCCTGGCCGACCGGCTGACCCGGGTACGCCCCGACAACCCCGACACCCACACCTACCGGGGCAACGCCCTGCTGGCCCTCGGCCGCATGGAGGAGGCGGAGGCGGCGTACCGGATGGTGGTGGAGCTCGATCCCGAGGACTTCAGCGCCTACGGGCGGCTCGGCTCGGTGCTCGCGCAGCTCGACCGGCCGCAGGAGGCGCGGCGGCAGTGGCGGCTCGGGCTGCGCATCCTTCAGGCGGAGGTGGAGCGCAATCCGGGGTCGGGCCCGATGTACGAGTGGCTGGGGGCGCTGCACTCCAACCTCGAAGAGCATGAGGCGGCGGCCCGCGCCTACCAGCGGGTGATCGAGATCGGGCGCACGATGTTCATCGGCAAGCAACTGGCCGACACCCTGCACGCTCTCGACCGGCCGCAGGAGGCGGAGGCGGCGTACCGGATGGCGATCGAGATGGACGCCGGCAATCCCTATGCCTACGAGGGTCTGGGGTACGTGCTGCGCGACCTCGACCGGCACGCGGAGGCGGTCGTCGCCTGGAGCACGGCCGTCGAGCTGACCGAGCGGCGGCTGGAGCGGCGGCCCGACGCGTCGGGGCTGCACTACCTGGCGGGCATCCTGCACGCGTGCCTGCGCGACGTCGCCGCCTCGGCCAGGTCGCTGGAGGAGGCGGTGCGCCTGGATCCGGAGCACGCCGCGGCGTACCTGGAGCTGGGCAACGCCTACTTCGCGCTCGGTGACAACGGGGCCGCCGAGAGCGCCTACCGGGCGGCGATCAGGATCTCCCCCGACTACGCCAGGGCCCACTACCTGCTCGGCGGGCACCTGACGGCGTTGTGCCGGCTGGAGGAGGCGGCTCAGGTCTACCGGCAGGGGCTGCGCGCCGGTCCCGACCACTCCGGGATCAAGGCGGGGCTGGCGGTGGTCCACGCCATGTCGGGCGAGGCCGCGGTGGTCAGCGAGGCGGACGCGGCGAACGCCGACCACCTGGACTGCGCCATGGTGGAGCTGATGCGCGGCGCCCCGGACGCGGCCCGCGCCCACCTGGAACTGGCGCACGCGGCGGAGCGGGACGGCTACCGGGGCTACAGCGTCCGGCTGGGCGTGATGTTGCGCAGGTCCGACCCGGAGCGGGCGGAACGGCTGCTGACCCAGGCAGCCGAGCCGAACCCGGCGCACACCGGCAGCGAGAAGGACCGCCACGTACGGGCGCTGGCGCTGGCCTGCCTGGGCCGCACCGACGAGGCGGTGCGTGAGCTGGAGCCGCTGCGCGGGCGGGATCGGGCGGATGGCTACTTCCGCTGCTTCTGGGATCTGCTGGACGATCCGCCGGTCCCTGGGCGCTACCGGCTGCTGTCGCTGCTGGACGATCTGGGGCGCAGGGAGTTCCCCGACGGCTGGCGTACGCGGAGCCTCAGCTGAGGACGAAGAAGATCGCCCCGCCCACCACGCAGAGGGTGCCCAGCCAGGCGAACAGCACGTCGAGGCCGGCGTCCAGGGGCATGCCTTCGTGCAGGGCGCGCTGGTGGCCGCGGAAGCGGGCGCCGGTCCTGGCCAGCAGGACGCCGCCGCTCAGGGCGGCCAGGGCGAAGCCGGCCACGGCGGCCGGGGGCAGTCCGGCCCGCAGGGTGAGCCCGGCCGCCGCGAGGCCGCCGGTGGCGAGGGCGACGGCGGTCCGTACCCAGGCCAGGCGCGTGCGTTCGCTCTGCAGCCCGGGGTCCCAGATCTCCTGCGACATGGTCAGATCGCGAGAACGATGAGCACCAGGGCGATGACGGCCACGGCGGCCACGCCGTACCCGAAGACGGCGGCGAGGGCGGGCGGCGGCAGGGGAGACTGGTCGCGCAGCGCGCGCTGGATGTTGCGCCAGCGCGGGTAGGCCATGCCGGCGGCGAGCGCGGCCAGGGCGACGAGCATGATGGCCAGGCTGGTGCGGATCCACGGGACGAAGACGTCTTCCGGCACGGCGGCCATCGCCACGCCACCCGCGCTCAACGCCAAAGCGGTGCTCAACCACGTCAAAAAGGTACGTTCATTTGCGAGGGTGAATCTGGGGTCGGGCTCCATAGAATCACCATAATTCGTACATACAACCCCTAGAGAAGGCGGGAATCACCATGACCGCACAGGCCATGGCGGCCGTCGCCGGGGAGTTCCTCGACGCCCTGGACGAGGAACAACGGGGGCTCGCGGGGCACGAGTTCGCCGACCCGCTGCGCGTGCAGTGGACGTACGTGCCCGCGTGGCGGCCGGGCGTCCCGCTGCTCGGGCTGGGCAGGAGCGCACGCAACGCCGCCCACCGCCTGCTGGCCACCGCGCTGGCCCCGCACGCCTTCGCGCAGGCCGTGACGGTGATGGCGCTGGAAGAGGTGCTCGACCTGCGCGAGGACGGCCGGGGCAGGCGCCACAGCGACGACTACCACCTCGCGCTCTTCGGCTCGCCCGGCGCGCCCCGCTGGAGCTGGCGCTTCGAGGGCCACCACGTCTCGGTGACCGCCACGGTCAGCGGGGACGAGGTGGAGGTGGCGCCGCTGTTCCTGGGCGCCAACCCGGCCATGGTCACCTACGAGGGCGTCGCGGTCACCCGCCCGCTGCCGCTGGAGGAGGAACTCGCGCGGGCGCTGCTCGCCGACCTGCCCGCCGCCCACCGCGCGGCGGCCCTCATCGCCACCACGGCCCCGCCGGACATCCTCACCGGCACCGCCATCGCCACCGACCCCCTGGACCCGCCGGGCGTACGCGGCGCTGAGCTGGCGGGCCCGGCGGCGGCGCTGCTGGGCAAGCTGGCCTCGGTCTACGTCGACCGCCTGGCGCCCGCGCTACGCGTACCGGTGGAGCCGGGCAAGCTGACCTTCGCCTGGGCCGGACCGGCCGGGCGCGGCCTGGGCCACTACTACCGCATCCAGGGCCCCGGCCTGCTCATCGAGTACGACAACACCCAGGACGGCGCCAACCACGCCCACTCGGTGCTGCGCCGTCCCGGCGCCGACTTCGGCGCCGCGCTGCTTCCCGCGCACCTGGCCGCGGAACACGACCGGTGACGGCGGCAACCGCGCGGGCCGCGGCGCGGGCCGTCAGGCTCGCGCCACCGGAGGGCCCGCGCGGGCGCAGCGGCTAGGAACAGGCCTTGGCGATCTTCTCCAGGTAGGTCGCGGTGTCGGCGGTCACCTTCTGCGCGGAGTCGACGGCGTCGTTGGCGGTCTTGACGTTGATGTTGCCCAGCGACGTGGCCAGGCTGTCGGTGGCTTCCTTGAGTGTGGTGTTGGAGGCCTTGTCGGCCACGCCGTTCAGCTTGGTCGCGGCGTCGTCGATGGCCTTGTCCATCGCCTTCGGATCGTTGGTGAACTTGCCGACCTCGGCCACCAGGTCGGCGACGATCTTCGGCGCCTCCAGGCACGCCTGGGCCTTGTCGATGGTGCTGTTGACCTCGCCGCACCCGGCGAGGAAGACGGCAGAGGCGAAAAGGGCTAGGGGCACAAACCGGAGTCGCATACCTGCGACCCTACCCAACGGCTCGCGCCCCCGGCGGCGGCTACAGCTTGGCGTAGCAGGGACCGTCCATGGCGTGGGCCTGGGCGGTCGGGCCGATGAAGAAGTCCTTGACCGTGGTGACACCGGTGGGAGCGGTCTCATCGAGCTTGTTGACGAGCGTCTGGCGGAAGGTGGCGGTGTTCGGGTCGCCGGAGAAGTTGCCCGCCTCCGGGGGCAGCATGCCCTCGTAGTCCACGGTCGCGAGCGTCTTGACCGCGGCCAGCAGGCCCTTGCGGCTGATGTCGCCCGAAGCCACCATCTTCTCCAGCGCCGCCTTCAGCGGGTAGGACCAGACCCAGCCGGAGGTGTAGCCGTCGTTGGGGGTGACGCCGGTGAGCGCCTCGCGCATGGCCTTGTGGCCGGGCGTGTCAGCGTTGAAGGGCTTGCCGGGCGACGACTGCTCGTACAGGGCCTTGAGCGCGGGCGCGGCGGGCGACTTGAGCAGCGCGGGGTTCCAGGTCGGGCCGGTGCCGATGAAGCGGCCCTTGAACCCGGCGGCGGCAGACTGGCCGACGATGGCGGCGGCGTCGGCGGGGCCGGTGGTGAGGATGACCAGGTCGGGCTTGTTCTTGGTGATCTCGGTGATGGCCCGGCCCTGCTCGGTGGCGCCGGGCGGCGTCTCGACGGCGGTGAACTTCAGCCCGTTCTTCTCCGCCGCGACCTTCGCGCCCGCGGCGGCGTCGGCGCCGTAGTCTCCGGCCAGATGGACGGCCATCACGGTCTTGGGCTTGTAGGTCTCCATCGCGTAGTCGACGGAGTTCATGGCCTCGACGCAGTAGTTGGCGCCGCTCTCGACGATCACGTCCTCGAACTCCCACGCCGAGGTCCAGGAGGCGGGGGCGGAGACGACGTTGTTGGCCTTCAGGTCACCGATGATCGCCGCGGTGGTGGGTGAGCCGAGCGTCTGTGCCAGGCCCAGGACCTTGTCCTTGATCTCGTTGTAGACCTGCCGGTGCACCTCGGGGTTGTACTTGTTGTCACGCACGTAGGCCTGCACGTCCACCTCGTACTTGCCGCCGATGCCGCCGGCGGTGTTGACGCGCTTCCAGAACGCCTTCTGCGCGTCGGTGATCGGTACGGCCAGCGCCGCGAACGGCCCCTGGGTCAGGTCGGAGATCGTGCCCAGGTAGATGCAGCCCTTGTTCTTGTCGACGGCCAGCGGACACGGTTCCCGGGTGACGCCGGTCGTCACGGCGCCCTTGCTGCCCTCGTCGTCCCCCCGGATGACGCCGCACGCGGACAGAAGGGCCACTACCGCGACGAACGTCACGCCATAGCGCACCTTCATCAGTTTTCCTCTCGCTAGTAGGAGAACGGCCAGGACTTCCAGTAGGCACGCACGCGGATCCAGATGCCGAACAGGCCGCGCGGCTCGAAGACGAGGAACAAGATGATCAGCAGGCCGTAGAGCACGGTCTCGACCTGGAAGACGTTGGGCGTGACGGTGGTGTCGGCGCTGACGATCGGCAGCAGCTCCGGCAGCGACCGGGTGATCGGCTGCAGCAGCGAGATGAACAGCGCCCCCGCGATGGCCCCGGACACCGTCGCCACCCCGCCGATGAGCACCATCGCGATGAACTGCACCGACAGCAGCAGGCTGAACGAGCCGGGCTCCACGTATCCGGAGATGCTGTAGAACAGCGCCCCGGCGCAGCCGGCGTAGAAGGAGGAGATCCCGAAGGCCAGCACCTTGTAGCGGGTCAGCGGCACGCCGATGACCGCGGCGGCGATGTCGCGGTCGCGGATGGCCGAGAAGGCGCGCCCGATCCGCGAGCGGGCGAGGTTGCGGGCGGCCACCGCGAAGACGATCAGCAGCACGAGCATGAGCACGTAGAGCTGCTGCTCCTTGGTGGCGGCGCCGTCCTGGGCGAGGGGCAGGCCGAAGAGCTGGGGCACCGCCGCCTCCCGCCCGACGCCGGGGCCGCCGGTCAGGTGGTCCCACTCCTTGAAGACGTGCTCGCCGAGAAAGACCAGCCCGAGCGTGACGACGGCCAGGTAGAGCCCGCGCAGCCGGGTGGCCAGCGGGGCCACCAGCACCCCGAACAGCGCGGCGACCAGCCCGGCGGCCGGCAGCCAGATCCAGATCTCGGCCAGCCCGAACCCCAGGTGCTCGCCCCCGCGCGGCCCGGAGACCGCCGCCGCCGTGTACGCGCCGATGGCCACGAAGAACGCGTGCCCCAGCGACACCTGCCCGGCGTACCCGGTGACGATGTTGAGCCCGATCGCCCCGATGGCCAGCACGTACGCCCCCGCCAGAACCTCCAGCGACCGGTCGGCCAGCACCACGGACAGCGACAGCGCGAGCAGCACCAGGAGGCCGGTCCAGATCTTCTTGGCCCGGGTGTCGAGCAGCGCCATGTCCTGGGCGTAGGAGGTGTAGAGCAGCGGGCGCCCGCGGGGACGGCGCGATCGCCCGGCCGGGGCGTCGGGCACCGCCGCCTTGGCGGTGGACCTGGTGCCGGTCATACGCGCTCGACCTCCCGGGTGCCGAACAGCCCGTACGGCCGCACCAGCAGCACGACCAGCATCACCACGTACGGCGTGACCACCGCGAAGTTCTGTCCCAGCCACGGCGCGAACTCGCCCTGGTAGCTCTGGAACAGCGACTCGACCACCCCGATCGTCAGCCCGCCCGCGACCGCGCCGCCGAGCGAGTCGAGGCCGCCGACGATGATGGCCGGCAGCGCCTTGAGCGCGACGATCCAGGTCAGCTGCTCGACGCCCTGGCCGGTGCCGACGAACATGCCGGCGATCGCCGCCAGGAACCCGGCCAGGGCCCACGACAGCGCGAACACCGCCCCGACCGAGACACCCTGCGCGAGCGCGGTCTCCTGGTCGAAGGCGGCGGCCCGCATGGCCAGGCCGTACCTGGTGTGGCGGAAGAACAGGAACAGCAGCGTGACCAGCACGGCCGTCACGGCGAGCATGGCCAGCCACCGCTGCTGCACGACCAGCGGGCCGAGCGCGACCTGGTTCAGGCCCCACGGGTCGCCCATCTGCCGTACGTCACGGCCGATGAAGCCGTTGACGACCACGCGGACGACCACGTCCACGCCCAGCGTGATGATCGCGACGACGAACACCGGGCGGCCGACCATGGGCCGGATCGCCACCCGCTCGATGCCGAGCGCGACCCCGGCGATGAGCAGCGCGGCCAGCAGGACCGCGAGGTAGAAGCCGGTCACCTCGGTCAGGTAGCTGACCGCCACGGCCCCGGCCAGCATGAGCGCGGGCTGGGCGAAGCTGATGACCCTGGTCGCCTTGTAGATGATCACGAATCCCAGGGCCAGCAACGCGTAGACCGAGCCGTTGCCCAGGCCCCTGATGACCGATTCGAGCACTCCTATCACGCGCGGTACATCCCTTCGACCAGCTCCTCGAACAGCTTGGCGATGGCGCTGCGCTTGACCTTCTGCGTGGCGGTCAGCTCGCCGTCCTCGTGGTCGAGCTCCTTGGGCAGGAAGGCGAACTTCTTGACCTGCTCGACCCGGGCGAAGCGCTCGTTGACCCGCAGGACGACGTCCTGGACCAGCGCCCGCGTCTGCGGCCGCTCGGACAGGTCGCGGTAGGTGGTGTAGGCGATGCCGCGCCGGCGCGCCCACTCCCCCACGGTGTCGAGTTCGATGCCGATGAGCGCCACGAGGTAGGGCCGCTGGTCGCCGATGACGACCGCCTCCTTGACGTACGGCGAGGCCTTCAGCGCGTTCTCGATCTCGGAGGGCGCGACGTTCTTGCCGCCGCCGGTGATGATGATGTCCTTCATCCGGTCGGTGATGCGCACGTGGGTGCCGCCGTCCCACTCCCCCACGTCACCGGTGTGCAGCCAGCCGTCGGCGTCGAGCACGTCGGCGGTGGCGCGCGGGTTGCGCCAGTAGCCGGCGAAGGTCCCCGGGTGCCTGGTCATGATCTCGCCGGTGGCCTCGTCGATCTTCAGCTCGATGCCGGCCTGCGGCTCGCCGACGGTGCCGAGCCTGACCCGGCCGGGACGGTTGGCGGTGGCGATGGCGGTGTTCTCGCTCATGCCGTACACCTCGTGCATGGCCACGCCGATGCCCATGTAGAACTTGAGCACGTCGGGGGCGATCGGGGCGGCGCCGGAGGCGGCGTAGCGGACGCGGCGCATGCCGAGCCGCTCGCGCAGCGAGCGGTAGCAGAACACCCAGCCCAGCGCGTAGAGCAGGCGGGTGGCGGGGGTGTGGGTGCCGCCGGTGCGCACCAGCGTGTCGCCGACCCGGTCGGCGGCCCGCAGCCAGAGCCTGGTCACGGCCCGTTTGAGCGGCGAGGCGGCGTCGAGCTTGATGTTGACCTGGGCCAGCACCTTCTCCCAGATGCGCGGGACGCCGAACAGGATCGTCGGCTGCACCTCGCGCAGGTTGGCCTGGACGGTCTCGATCGACTCGGCGAAGTTCACCTGGACGCCGGCGCCGGCGTTGAACCAGACGGTGAACGCGCGCTCGGCGACGTGGCAGAGCGGCAGGTAGGACAGGATGAGGTCGCGCTCCGACGGCGGCGGCGAGGTGAAGCCGCCGTCGTCGACGAGC
This sequence comes from Nonomuraea sp. NPDC050394, assembly GCF_044459065.1. NCBI lineage: Bacteria > Bacillati > Actinomycetota > Actinomycetes > Streptosporangiales > Streptosporangiaceae > Nonomuraea > Nonomuraea sp. NPDC050394. The sequence goes on from NZ_JBITIO010000003.1 coordinate 696,058, forward strand.
GTCTTGATCGCGAACTCGACGTTGCCGACGGTGAGCATGACGCCTTTGGGCGGGCCGGTGGTACCGGAGGTGTAGATGAGGGTGGCCACGTCGCCGGCCGTCGCCTCGTCCATCCGGCGGGCCACCGCGTCCGGGTGCTCGGCCCGGTGCGCGGCGCCGATGGCCAGCAGGTCGGGCCAGTGGAGCAGGCGCGGGTCGTCGTACCTGCCGCGGATGCCGCGGGGCTCCAGGTAGACGATGTGCTCCAGGTCCTCGATGTCCAGGGCCTTGTCGAGCTGCTCCTGGTCCTCGGCCAGCAGGATGCGGGCGCCGGAGTCGGCCAGCAGATAGGCGACCTCGGCGGGCGGGTTGGTCGGGTAGAGGCCGACGGTGATGCCGCGCACGGCGACCGTGGCCAGGTCGGCGTAGAGCCATTCCGGGCGGTTCTCGGAGTGGACGGCGACCCGGTCGCCCGGCTCGACCCCGAGGGCCAGCAGGGCGTGCGCGACGAGTTCGACCTGGCTCCAGTAGCCGGACCAGGTGATCTCCTGCCAGACGCCGAACTCCTTGTGTCTCAGGGCGACGTCGCCGGGTGTGCGCCCGGCGCGGTCCCGGACCCGGGTGACGATGGTCGGCCTCACGCGGTCCCTCCCAGATACGCCTCGATGACCTTGGGGTCGCGCTGCACCTCGGCGGGCGTGCCGAGGGCCACCTGGCGGCCGAAGTCGAGCACGAGCACCCGGTCGGCCAGGTCCATGACCAGGCCCATGTCGTGGTCGACCAGCACGATCGGGATGCCGAGCTCGTCGCGGATGTCCAGGACGAACCTGGCCATGTCCTCGGTCTCCTCCAGGTTCATGCCGGCGACGGGCTCGTCGAGCAGCAGCAGCCTGGGCTCCATCGCCAGCGCGCGGCCGAGCTCGACCCGCTTCTGGATCCCGTACGGCAGCAGCCGCACCGGATGCCGCCGCCAGGCGGCCAGCTCCAGGAAGTCGATGATGTCCTCGATCCTGGCCCTGGCCTCCAGCTCCTGCCTTCTGGCCCGGCCGAACCAGGCGATGGCCGACAGCGTGCCGTACCGGAAGTGGCAGTGGCGGCCGAGCATGAGGTTGTCCAGGACGGTGAGGTTGTGGAAGAGCTCGACGTTCTGGAAGGTGCGGGCCAGGCCCATCGCGGCGATCTCGTCGGGGCGCCGGCCGAGCAGTTCGGTCTCCAGGAAGACGACCTTGCCGCGCTGGGGCCGGTAGACGCCGGACAGGACATTGAAGATCGAGGTCTTGCCGGCGCCGTTGGGGCCGATCACCGCGAACAGCTCGGTGGGGCCGACCTCGAAGGAGACGCCGTCGATGGCGCGGACGCCGGCGAAGGACAGGCCGACGTCCTCGACGGTCAGGACAGCCATCTCTTCCTCCGTTTGTAGTGCTTGACCTCGCGGAAGGACCTGGCCGCGCCCTCGGCGCCGAGCCCGAGGTAGAACTCCCTGATGTCCTCGTCGGCCAGCAGTTCGGCGGCCGGCTTGTCCATCACGATCTTTCCGGTCTCCATCACGTAGCCGTGGGCGGCGATCGACAGCGCCATGGTGGCGTTCTGCTCGACCAGCAGGACGGTGGTGCCCTGCTTGTTGATCTCGACGATGAGGTCGCGGATCTGGGCCACGAGCGACGGGGCCAGGCCGAGGCTGGGCTCGTCCAGGAGCAGGTACGCGGGTCCCGCCATGAGCGCGCGGCCGACGGCCAGCATCTGCTGCTCGCCGCCGGACAGGTAGCCGGAGACGCTCTTGCGGCGTTCGGCCAGCACGGGGAACAGGCCGTAGACCCGGTCGAGGTGGGATCGCGCCGCGGTGTGGCCGCCGACCTTGAGGTTCTCCTCCACGGTCAGCTCGGCCAGGATGCGGCGGCCCTCCATGACCTGGCTGACGCCGCGCCGTACGATCTGGGCGGGTTTGAGGTGGTGGATCGGCTGGCCTTCAAGGGTGACCGTCCCTTTGGTGATCTCTCCGTCGTGCACGTCGAGCAGGCCGGACAGCGCGCGCAGCAGGGTCGTCTTGCCCGCGCCGTTGGCGCCCAGGAGCGCCACGATCGAGCCGGGCGGGACGCTCAGGCTGACGCCGCGCAGCACGAGCATCACGTCGTCGTAGACCACCTCGAGGTTGCGGACCTCAAGCACGAGGGCTCCCTTCGCCGCCCCCGATTAGCAAAGAGTCCACTGGACCAAGCGCTCGATCAATAGGTGCGGCCAAATTGGAATGTGCTTCTAGTCCTACGATTTCGCTTATGGCAATCTGCGAACATCTTTCCAACGCCGGCGACCCGCCCGCGCGTACGCCCGAGGGCTGCGAGGAGTGCCTGGCGACCGGCGGTCGCTGGGTGCACCTGAGGCGCTGCCTGTCGTGCGGGCACATCGGCTGCTGCGACTCCTCACCGTCCCGGCACGCCAGCAAGCACGCGGGGGGCGACGGCCACCCGGTCATCCAGTCCTTCGAGCCCGGCGAGAGCTGGCGGTGGTGCTACGTCGACAACCAGATGGGCTGAGCGCGCATCTAACCGCTCGTGAACGGGGAACCGCTGCGGCTGGGGGACTACTGGCTGGCCGGCCGGCTGGGAGCCGGCGGCCAGGGCGTCGTCTACGAGGCCTATGACGGGGCGGCCAACAGGGTGGCGGTCAAGGTCCTGCACGCCTATCTGTCGGGGGACTCCGCGCTGCGCAGGAGGTTCCTGCGCGAGGTGCGCGCCGCCCAGCGCGTCGCCTCCTTCTGCACCGCCCGCATCATCGACCACGACCTGACCGGGGAACGGCCCTACCTCGTCACCGAGTTCGTGGCCGGTCCCAGCCTGCGCGGGGCCGCGCCGTTCACCGGCGACGCGCTGCACCGGCTGGCGCTCGGCGTGGCCACGGCCCTGGCCGCCATTCACCACGCCGGGGTCGTCCACCGCGACCTCAAACCGGAGAACGTGCTGCTCGGACCGGACGGCCCGCGCGTCATCGACTTCGGCATCGCCCGTGCGGCCGGCCTGTCGATGACCTCGACCGGCGAGCTGACCGGCACGCCCATGTACATGGCGCCCGAGGTCTTCTCCGGCGGCCGGGCCGAGCCCGCCGCCGACGTCTTCGCCTGGGGCGCGCTGGTCTACTTCGCCGCCACCGGCCGCGACGCCTTCACCGCGCCGACGACGGTCGCCGTCATCAACCGGCTGCTCAACGACGAACCCGACCTGGCGCCCGTGCCCGCGCCGCTGCGCCCGCACGTGGCCGCCGCGCTGGCCAAGGACCCGGAGCTGCGGCCGGGTGCGCACGACCTGCTCACCGCGCTGCTCGGCGCCTCCATGGCCGGGGAGCCGCTCATGGCCTCCGGCGCGCGGGAGGCCGCCAAGGTACGCCCGCCGGAGGACCTGGCCGGCGAGCCCGCGCTCGGCCTGGTCGCCGAGCGGGTCTACGCCGCGCTGCCGCCCGCCGAGCGCGAGCTGGCCCGGCAGGTGCTGCTGCGCCTGGTCGACGTGCGCGAGGGCGAGGAGAGCCCACGCTCCGCCACGCTCGGCGAACTGCTCGACGGCCGTCCCGCCGCCGAACCCGTGCTGGCCGAGCTCGAACGCGCCCGGCTGATCGAGCGCGGCTCCGACACCGTCTCCCTCGGCCGTCCGGCGCTGCTGCGCGCCTGGCCACGCCTGCACGAGTGGGTGGCCGGCGACCGCGCGGCCCTGGCCCGCCACCGCAGGCTCGGCGAGGCCGCCCGCCGCTGGTCCGCGCACGGCCGCCGCGACGAAGACCTGCTGCGGGGTACGGCCCTGCGCGAGGCCGTCGAGCGCCCCGTGCCCGGCCACCTCACGCTGAACGCCACCGAGCGGGCCTTCGTCGAGGCCAGCCGGAGCCACGACCGGCGCAGGGCCAGACGGCGGCGCCTGGTCACCGGAGGCGTGGCCGTCCTGACGATCACCGCGCTCGTGGCCGGAGTCCTGGCCTGGCAGCAGACGCGGCTCAGCCAGGCCAGCGGGAAGCAGCTCGCCGACCAGCGGGCCGAGGAGCGGGCCAGGCTGGTGGCGCTCCAGGCCGACGGGCTGCGCACGACCGATCCGGCCAAGGCGATGGCCTTGAGCGCGGCCGCGTACCGGATCGCGCCCGTGCCCGAGGCGAAGGCGGCGGTGCTGAGCTCGCTCGCCCAGCCCGAGACGCACACCTTCAAGGATCCTTTGCTCACCAACACCGGGCGGGCGCTCAGCCGCGACGGCTCGCTGCTGGTGAGCGCCGGGGACGACCGGGTGCGCGTCTACGACGTGCGCAGCGGGGCGGTGCGGCGGGAGTTCGGCGGCGTCGGGTCCGGGCCGTTCCGCGCGGCGCTGTCGCCGGACGGGGACACGCTCGCGCTCGGCGCCTCCGGCAAGATCCGGCTGTGGAGCCTGCGCACCGGCAAGCTCGTGGCGGAGGACCGGTCGAAGGACGTGCTCGGCACCGGCGCCAACATGCCCGGATCGCTGCGCTTCAGCCCGGCGGGCGGCTACCTGGAGGTCACCGCCAACCAGGGCGGGCCGTTCATCGGGCTGTGGAGCAGGGCGGCCGGCACGTTCACCCGGCACGGCACCGGCGACCAGGAGGTGGGGCCCGGCGACCGGTTCACCGTCATGGACACCGGCGAGGAGGAAAGGGGCAGCGCGGTGCTCGGGCTGCCCTCGGGCCCGTCCAGGAACCTGCCCCGCCGGCTCCCCGGCACGGTGGCCGGCATCACTCCGGACGGCGCCCGCGCCGCCGTCTCAGAGGAGGACAACCTGGCGCTGGTCAGGCTGGCCGACGGCAAGCGCGTGCGGGACTTCCCCGGCGAGGCGCAGACCGCCGACTTCTCCGCCGACGGGGCGTACATGGTGACGCTCAGCCACCTCAGCGACTACGGCGTCGTGGTGACCGCGCCCTCGGTCGTCACACTCTGGCGGGTACGCGACCGGGCCAGGCTGATGCGGTTCACCACGACCGCGCCGCTCACCCAGCGGCCCGCGCTCAGCGCCGACAACCGGCGGCTCACCCTGCTCGACGACGGCGGCCAGGCCACCGTCTACGACCTGGCCCAGTACACCGGCGGCGGGCACGCGTTGCCCGCCGGGACCACGCGGCTGCGCATGACCGCCGACGGGAGCACCGCCTACGGGCTGGTCGGCTCCGAGGCGCGTTCGTGGGCGCTGCCGTCGTTCACGCCGGCCCGCCCTGCGGTCAAGGCCTTCGGCAGGCTCGAGTCCGGGCTCGAACCCGACCTCGCCGTCAGCCCCGACGGCCGTACCCTGCTCACCGTCGTCCCCAACGACCAGACCACGCCGATCCAGGTGTGGGACACCGCGACCGGCCGCCGCACCGGGGTCATCAAGCGGCCGCAGGAGGGCGTGGCCGACAACATGGGACGGATGGTGTTCAGCCCCGACGGGCGGTGGGTGGCGATCGGGTTCGTCTGGTCCAGCGACTACCCGGGGACCGGGCACGTGGCGCTCGTGGACGTGCCCGGCCGCCGGATCGCCAAGGTCTTCGGGCCGGTCTCCTCCCAGGATCTGTCGTTCAGCGCCGACGGGCGCCACCTGCTGGCCGGGGACTCGGTGCGGGTCGACGTGATCGACCTGGCCGCGATGACGGTCCTGCCCAGGACGTCGGGGCCCGGCACCGTCGCCCGGCTGTGGATGGCGCTCGACCGTTCCGGGAAACGCGGGGCCTCGCCGTACGGCGGGAGCGGGGTGGCCCTGTGGGACGCGGCCACGTGGAAGCCGGCGGGACAGGTCTTCCAGGTGGCGGGAACGGTGCGCGGGGCCGCCTTCTCCCCCGACGGCAGGACGCTGGTGCTCGCGCACGACGAGCAGGTGACCGTCTTCGACCTGGACACCGGCCACCAGCTCGGCGCCGCCCGCACCGTGGCCGCCACCCGGCCCGAGATGGACGACCTGGAGGCGGCGCCGCGCCTGGCCTTCCTGCCCGGCGGCGACCTGCGGGTGCTCGGCTACGACGGGACGCTGCGCGACCTGCCGGTCAGCGCGGAGCGGGCACTGCCCCAGGTGTGCGCGCGGATGGAGCGGCCCCTGTCGCGCGCGGACTGGCGCGCGTACGCCGGCGACGACCTCCCCTTCAGGGACCCCTGCGCCTAGCGCTCCAGGATCGCCTCCTCGAAGTCCAGTTCCGCCATCATCCGGCGCATCACCTCGTCGTCGATGCGCCGCTCGTTGCGCAGCCTGACGAAAACCTCGCGCTCCGCCACCAGCATGTCGCCGCGCAGCCGCCGGTACAGGGCGCTCGGCGTCTCCGAGCCGCCCTGGGCGGTGCCGCCGCCGAGCCGTTCCCACGCCGACATCGCCCGCCGCTCCGTCTTCTGGCGTAGCTGGCCGACCACGTCCTGGGTGATCTCGTCCATCTCGTCGTCCGGCGGGAGCTGCCTGTTCAGGGCGTCCAGACCGGCCTGGATGGCGGCCTGCTTGGCGGCGGCCTCGCCGAGGTTGTCCTCGTAGACCTCGTTCTCGCTGGTCACCCTGAGGCGGCGGATCAGCGTGGGGAAGGTCAGGCCCTGCACCAGCAGCGTCCCGATGACCGTGGTGAACGTCAGGAAGATCATCAGGTCCGCGCCCTCGAACCCCTCCGGGATGGCGAAGGCGGCGGCCAGCGAGACCACACCCCGCATGCCCGCCCAGCCCACGATCACCACGTTCGGCCAGGGCGGCCGGGACTTCTGCAGGTAGGAGGTGGGGACGACCCACACGAAGCGGGCCACCACGGCCGCCGCGAACACCGCCAGCGCGTACCCGGCCAGTTGCCAGCCGGTGTACTCCTTCGGGATCACGTACGTGAGCTGCAGCCCGATCAGCGCGAAGACGATGGTCTCCAGGAAGAAGTCCACCATCTTCCACACGCCGGAGGCGACCAGCCGGGTGCCGAACCCCTGCCGGTGCATCCGCGCCCCCAGATAGAGGCCGACGATCACCACCGAGATCACCCCGGAGGCGTGCACCAGCTCGGCCGCCAGGTAGGCGCCGAACGGGATCATCAACATGATCGTGTTCTCGACCAGCGCGTCCTTCAGCCGGGGCAGCAGCCATCCGAACACCAGCGCCAGCGCCACGCCGATGACCACGCCCACCACCGACGCGTACAGGAACTGCCCGACGGCGCCGGTCAGCTGGAAGACGGTGCCGGTGGCCGCGCCGATCGCCACCCGGTAGGCGGTCAGGGCGGTGGCGTCGTTGAACAGGCTCTCGCCGATGAGGATCGTCAGCGTACGGCGCGGCAGCCCCAGCCGGCGTGCCACGGCGACGGCGGCGACCGCGTCCGGCGGGGCGATGATGGCGCCCAGGGCGAAGGCCGCGGCCATCGGCAGCGCCGGGACCAGCAGGTGGACGACGTACCCGACCACGACCATGGTGAACAGCACCAGCCCGACCGACAGCAGCGCGACCGGCCTGGTCACCTCGCGCAGGCGCAGGTAGGAGCTGTCGAGGGCGGCCGAGTAGAGCAGCGGCGGCAGGAAGACCAGCAGTACGACCTCGGAGTCGAGCGGGACCGGCGGCACCAGCGGCGAGGCGATCAGCCCGGCCAGCACCAGCAGCAGCGGCGCCGGCCAGCCTCTGCGCCTGGCGACGGCGGCCACCAGGAGCGCGCCCGCGGCGACGAGCAGCAGGCGCAGGGCCATCTCCGGGTTCACGGCAGCCTCCTCGGAACGGGCGGGTGACACGCTGTGTCACATGGCATGATGCCCGATCAGGAGGCTGTCGTGGATCTCCCCGGCGACGCGCCGCGGCTCACCACTCGCGCCGGTCGCCCCGGTCGTCGTACTGCTGCTCGGGGCGCAGCCGCTCGCCCGTGGAGAACATCGGGTCGCCGACGTAGGGCCGGGTGATCTCGGGGTCGGGGTGGTGCGGCGGCACCGGGTTGCTCAGGGCCAGCAGCGGATCCACGGGGTTGGCGGCCGGGGCCTGGTAGGGCTGGTGGTCGCCCGAGTGGTAGTCCTGCTGGGGGCGCCGGCCGGCGCCGGGGATGCCGTGCATGGGCGTGCCGAGCCCGGCCGTGCCCTGGCTGCGTTCACGCTGCTGCTGCGGCTGCTGCTGGTAGGCGGCGGGCGCCGCGTGCTGGCCGGTCGTGTACGGGTCCGGCTGCGGGGTGTACTGCTGGCTCGTCTGGTAGTGGCCGCCCTGCCGCTGGTGGTACGGCTCGGCCGGCTGCGAGGGGAAGCCCAGCGGGTCGGTGGACAGCGGGGCCTGCCGGTGGCGGGACTCGGTGGCGGGCAGCTGGTAGAACGGGTCGGCCTGGGCGGCGGGCTCGGCGTACTGCGGGCCGGTGAAGGGCTGCTTGACCGGCTGGGTCTGGTCGGGGTGATAGCCGGACCGGTCGCCGTAGTGCTGCTGGTCGCCGTAGGCGGGCGTGTCGTTGTACAGCGGCGTGTCGTTGTAGGCGGGCTGCTGCTCACCATAGGGCTGCTCACCGTAGGGCTGCTGGTCGCCGTACTGCTGCTGGTCGCCGTAGGGGCGCTGATCGGCATACGACGGCTGGTCGCCGTAGGTGGGCTGGTCGCCGTAGGCGGGGCGCTGCTCGCCGTACCCCGGGATGGGCATCTCGCGCGGCGGGGTGGTGTCGTAGGAGGCCACCAGCTTGTCCGGCGGCGCGGGAGCTCCCCTGGCCACCAGGACGTCGTTGGGCGACAGCGCCGCGGTCGGGCGCTCGTCGGCCTGGGCCTGGGAGTAGTGCGGTGGCTGCGGGAGCCCGCTCTCCGGCGGGCGGTGGTACTGCCCGGTGCCGGGGATCACCTCGGGGTCGTGCGCGGGCACGGCGGGCTGCTCGCCCGTCGCCTCCGCGAAGCCCTCGTCGAGGGTGTCGAGCAGGCGCCCGACGTCGTCCATGGGCATGCGGAAGGAGGCCGTGCACATCTCCCCACGCCATAGGCTGAGAACGAGCGTTCCCTCGTGCCAGGTGACCCGGAGACACCGCTCCTGACCTCGCGCATCGAAGAACACCTCGCCGAACGACGGCAACGGGACAACTTCCGACATGGCAGACATACTGCTTTAACCAGCCTTTATTCGTCCACTCAACCCCGGAAAACCCTACTGAACCGGCCGACCCAAACCCACCGCAACCCCCTCTGATCACGATAGGAAGATCTTTCTTGACCGGTTGGGATTCCGACCGCAAGTGTGCCATGCGAGATGCCCGACCGGTTCGGTAACGCCGGGATGCGTCCATTCGATCACTCCCCGACTACCTCGGAAATGCCGGTAGCTTTGTGGGGTGCCGGACTCCCATCTGCCCCCAGTCGAAGAGCTTCTCAGCGCCGCCGTCACCGCTCTCGGAGGGAGCGAGCGGGCCGGTCAGATCGAGATGGTGCGGGCGGTCCAGCGGGCCATCGACACCGAGGAGCACGTGGCCGTCCAGGCGGGCACCGGCACCGGCAAGTCGCTGGCCTACCTCGTGCCCTCGATCCGCCACGCCATGGGCACCGACTCCCCCGTCGTCGTCTCCACCGCCACCATCGCGCTGCAGCGCCAGCTCGTCGACCGCGACCTGCCCCGGCTGGCCGAGACACTGGCCAAGGAACTGCCCCACGAGCCGTCGTTCGCGATACTCAAGGGCCGGCGCAACTACCTGTGCCGCTACAAGGCCACCGCCGGCTGGCCGGAAGAGGACGAGCAGGACCAGCTCTTCGACCCGCGCGAGGTCAGCGCCACCGGCCGGATGGTCCAGCGCATCCAGGAATGGGCGGAGGAGACCGAGACCGGCGACCGCGACGAGCTCGTGCCCGGCGTCAGCGAGCAGGCCTGGCGGCAGTTCTCGGTGAGCGCCCAGGAGTGCCTGGGCGCCCAGCGCTGCCCGAGCGGCGCCGAGTGCTTCGCCGAGATGGCCAGGGCCCGCGCCGGCGAGGTCGACGTCGTGGTCACCAACCACGCGCTGCTGGCCATCGACGCCATGGGCGAGATCCCGGTGCTGCCCGAGCACGAGGTCGTCGTCGTGGACGAGGCCCACGAACTGGTCGACCGGGTCACCTCCGTGGTCACCGCCGAGCTGTCGGAGGCGTCGGTCTCGCTGGCGGTGCGCCGCGTGGCCCGCCTGATCGACCAGCCGGTCTCCGACCAGCTCATGGAGGCGGGCGAGGATCTCAAGGCGCTGCTGGCCGCGGCGCCCGCCGGCCGTATCGACGAACTGCCCGAGGTGCTCGGCCTGACGCTCGCGCTCGTCCGCGACTCGGCCGCGCGATGCGTGACCGCGATGGGCCCGCGCGGCGCCGACAAGGACGACCCGGAGCGCGCCGGGCAGCGCAAGGCCGCGTTCAACGCGCTCGACGAGGTCCACGACACCGCCGTACGCATGCTGGAGGCCTACGGCCACGCCGGCGAGGAGGACCGCGCCGAGGTCGTCTGGCTGGAGGACGGCAACGACCGCCGCCCGCCCGTCCTGCGCGTCGCGCCGCTCAACGTCGGCGGCATGCTGCGGGACAAGCTCTTCGGCGAGCGCACGGTCGTGCTCACCTCCGCCACGCTCGCGCTCGGCGGCACGTTCGACGGCATGGCACGGCAGTGGGGCCTGACCGACGACAAGGGCTGGAACGGCCTGGACGTCGGCTCTCCCTTCGACCACCCCCGCGCCGGGATCCTCTACGTCGCCAAGCACCTGCCGCAGCCCGGCCGCGACGGCCTGCCGCAGCAGTACCTCGACGAGATCACCGAGCTGATCGAGGCGGCCGGCGGGCGCACGCTGGGCCTGTTCTCCTCGATGCGCGCCGCCAAGGCCGCCACCGAGGCGCTGAGGGAGCGGCTGGACGTGCCGCTGCTGTGCCAGGGCGACGACTCGACGATGCTGCTGGTGAAGCAGTTCGCGGAATCCGAGCCGACCTGCCTGTTCGGGACCCTGTCACTGTGGCAGGGCGTCGACGTGCCCGGCCCGTCACTGCGGCTGGTCATCATCGACCGCGTGCCGTTCCCGCGGCCGGACGACCCGCTGACCTCGGCCCGCCAGCGTCACGTGCAGGCGCGCGGCGGCAACGGCTTCATGACGGTGGCGGCCACGCACGCGGCCCTGCTGCTCGCGCAGGGCACGGGGCGGCTGCTGCGCTCCATGGACGACAAGGGCGTGGTGGCGGTCCTCGACCCACGCCTCGCCACCGCCCGCTACAGCGGCTTCCTCCTCGGCTCGCTGCCCCCGTTCTGGCGCACCACGGATCCGGCCGTCCCCCGCGCCGCTCTGAAGCGCCTCTCCGGCGCTTAAGGGCTTTCCATCCGTTACGGCAAGCCGCCCCACCCGCCACCCGCCGACGTGCGCGGGCGCGGATCGGGGGGGATCGCTTCTCACGCCGGACGGGCCGACCACCGTCACGGCGCCCTCTTGGCACGCGCCAGGGCGCCAAAGACACGAGCCGCAGCGTTGCGGACACAAGACGAGGCGCATCGTGCCGGGTCCCGAAAGGCGGCGAGGCACGTGTCTGCGGGGCGCCGTAACGGATGGAAGCCCTGAAGAGGAGAAGAGGGAGGGTGGTGGGGGGGGGGGGGGCCCCCCCCCCCCCCCCCCCCCCCCCCCCGCCCCCCCAACCCCCCCCCCCCCCCCCCCCCGGGGGCGCCCCCCCCCCCCCCCCCCGCCCACC